>JADYZZ010000102.1 GCA_020852865.1 Rubrivivax sp. | reverse complement strand
CGACCTCGCTCTGGTTGGCCACCACGTCGGTGCGACCGCTCGCGTTGACCACCGGGCCATCGAGTTTCGGCTCGATCGGGGCAGCCTCATGGCTGTGGGTCAGGGCCGCCTCCACCTTGTGCGCCTGTTCCGGAGGGGCGGCCTGCATCAGCAGCTTGACCAACTGTGCTTCGAGGTCATTGGCCAGGTTCACCACCTTGGCCACCACCTGGCCAGTCAGGTCGTGAAAATCCTGCGCCATCATGATGTCGGTGAGGTGGGCGTCGACCCGCCGGGTCGTGGCCTCGACATCCTGAACGAAGTTGAACACGGCCCCACTGGCCACCGCCTTGACCGGATCGGCCGTGATCAATTGGGCCAGCTTGCGCGTTTCCTGGGCAATGTGCTCCTGATCGGCCTTGGCCGTGTCCACCAGGTTCAGCACCTTCTCGGCGGCGTCAGCGGTCTTGGTGGCGATGTAGTTCAGGCGGCTGCGCGCATCGGGCAGGTTGTCCACCGTTTGCTGCAGATTCGGCAGCACACCCAGCATGTTCAGGGTGTCATGCAGTTGCCGGGTCAGGGTCCCCAGTTGCTGGAAGATTTCGGGCGATGCCGCGGGCATCGTCATGTTGTCGGGCAAGTCAATGGTCTGCACGTGGCGCTCCCTCAAGCCGTGGTGGCCAGCTTTTGCAGGATCTTCTGGACTTTTTCTTCCAGCGTGGCTTTGGTGAAGGGCTTGACGATGTAGCCCGCTGCCCCTGTCTGGGCGGCCAGCACGATGTCTTCCTTGCGCGCCTCGGCCGTCACCATCAGCACCGGCAGATGCTTGAGGCCCTCGTCGGCCTTCACCGCCTTGAGCAGCTCGAAGCCGTTCATGTTGGGCATGTTGATGTCGCTCACGACGAAGTCGTAGCGGCTGTTCTTCAACATGGCCAGGGCCACGGCGCCGTCCTCGGCCTCGTCGACGTTGTTGCAGCCCATCTCCTTGAGCAGGCCGCGGATGATGCGGCGCATCGTGGAGAAGTCGTCGACGACGAGGAACTTCAGATCGGTGGTCGAACTCATGGCGCAATCCTCGGCTGGGCGGGCTGGGGGACTTATCGGAGGGGCCCGGTCGGACTTGAGCCGCCCGGCGGCGCCTGGACATCGGATTCGGGCATCCCGCCGCGCAGCGCGCGCTCCTCGGCCTCGCGGTTCATCACGACGATGCTGATGCGGCGGTTGCGCGGCGCGCGCGGGTCTGCCGCCTCGAACAGCACGCTCGACGCCAGCCCCTGCACGCGCAGCACATGGTCATCGGGCAGGCCGCCGGCGAGCAGCTCGCGACGCGAGGCGTTGGCGCGGTCGGCCGACAGCTCCCAGTTGCTGTAGCCGCGCTCGCCGCCGGCGAAGGCCTGGGCGTCGGTGTGACCCTCGAGCGTCAGGCGGTTGGGCACTTCGGCGAGCAAGGTGCCGAGTTCGTGCAGCAGCTCGCGCATGTGCGGCTGCACGTCGGCGCTGCCGCTGGCGAACATGGCACGGCCGGCGTCGTCGACGATCTGGATGCGCAGGCCCTCGGGCGTGAGCTCGAGCTTGATCTGGCTGCGCAGCGCGGTCAGGCGCGGGTCGGACTCGATCTTCTGCTCGACCTTGCGCCTGAGGTCCTCCAGGCGCGCGACCTCGGCACGCAGCTGCTCGGCCTTGAGCGCGCGCAGGTTGATCGTGCTGCGTTGCGCGGCCGTCTCGCCGCGCTTGACCTGGCCGGTGGTGCGCGTGAGATCCTGGCCGCCGCCCTTGAGCACATGCGAGCTGTCGCCCGAGCCCGAGCCGGCGCCCAGCAGCGCGATCTTCAACGGCGCGCTGAAGTAGTCGGCGATGCCCTTCTTGTCGCCCTCGGTCGTGCTGCCGAGCAGCCACATCAGCAGGAAGAAGGCCATCATCGCCGTCACGAAGTCGGCGTAGGCGATCTTCCAGGCGCCGCCGTGCGCGCCGTGCCCGCCCTTCTTGACGCGCTTGACGATGATCGGCTGCAGCTTCTTGGCGTCGCCGGCCATGCCCTACTCCCGGGGCAAGGGCGCCCGAGGCGTCGCCGCGGGCCGCTTCACTTCTTGCCCTTCACGTGGCCCTCGAGCTCGGCGAAGCTCGGCCGCTCGGTCGAGTACAGCACCTTGCGCCCGAACTCGATCGCCACCTGCGGGGCGTAGCCCTGCATGCTCGCCAGCAGCGTGCTCTTGATGCACTGCAGCTCCTTGGTCGCCTCGTCGACCTTTTGCTCGAGCAGGCCGGCCAGCGGCTCGGCGAAGGCATACGACAGCAAGATGCCGAGGAAGGTGCCGACGAGCGCCGAGCCGATCATGCCGCCCAGCACGGCCGGCGGCTGACCGACCGAGCCCATGGTGTTGACCACGCCGAGCACGGCCGCGACGATGCCGAAGGCCGGCAGCGCGCCGGCCAGGCGCTGGATCGCGGCCACCGCCGCGTGCTCCTCGTGGTGGTGGGTCTCGATCTCGCTGTCCATCAGCGACTCGATCTCGTGCGCGTTGAGATTGCCCGAGACCATCATGCGCAGATAGTCGGTGACGAACTCCTGGACATGGTGGTCGCTGCCGACGGCCGGGTATTTCTGGAACAGCGGCGAACTGGCCGGCTCCTCGACGTCCTGCTCGATCGCCATCAGGCCTTCCTTGCGCGCCTTTTGCAAGATGTCGTAGAGCAGCGCCAGCAGCTCCATGTAGCGCGCCTTGGTGTACTTGCTGCCCTTGAAGCACTTGCCCAGGCCGGCCGCGGCCGCCTTGAGCACCTTGGGCTGGTTGTTGGCGACGAAGGCGCCCACCGCGGCGCCGCCGATCGTGATCATCTCGAAGGGCAGCGCGCTCAGGATGACGCCCATGTTGCCGCCGTGCACGACGAACACGCCGAACACGCAGCCGAGTGCGAGGGCCCAACCGATGAGGACGAACATGGACGCTGCGTTTTCCTGGAGCAGCCCGCGCGCGCCGGGGGCTCGGCGGGTGCTGCGGAGTTATCGGCCTGCCGGGCTCACGGTTGAGGGTCGTTTCGGCGCCGTCAGGCGGTAGATCCAGACCCGGCGCCGGCCGCCGGCGTCCAGGCAGGCCCGCGGCGCGACGCCCGGCACTTCGAACTCGAGGGTGACGAGCCAGCTGCCGGGGCGCATCTCGGCCTGCGCCTTGGCCCAGGCGCGCGCCATCGTCTCGGGACGCTGGAACAGGTACACGAGTTCGTAGCGTGCCCAGGAGTCGGCCCACAGGTCGCCGCGCCGCACCCGTGCCCAGCGGCAGCGCCGCGCCGCCCACCAGGCCAGCGGGCGGCTCCATTCGATGCCGTCGATGCGCGCTCCAGGCCAGACCGCACGCAGCGCCGCCAGGCCGTGGCCCAGGCCGCAGCCGGCGTCGAGCAGCCGCGCCGGCGCCGGCACGATCACGTGCTCGAGGCCGGCGAGCGCGCGCGCGGGCGTCGGAAACCAGGGCGCGTCGCGCCAGGCGCGCGGCGGGTACAGCGCCAGCAACGGCACCAGCGCCAGCAGCCAGCTCCATGCGGGCAAGGCAGCAGCCCAGCCGACCGCCAGCGCCGACAGAGGGAACCCGGCTGCGACGAGCGCGCGCCGGCGCCGGTTCGCCTGCGGCCATGCGATCGCCAGACTCGCCGCCGTAGCCGCCGCGAGCGCCGGCAACGCCGGCGCCTGGGCCGCGCGCAGCGCGGCGAGCACGGCCCAGGCCGCGCCCCAGCCGGCCAGCGCCGGCAGCGGCCAGGGCCAATGTGCCGGCGCCGCGGCCCGCAGCGCAGCCGAGTCTCGGAAATCCATGGCAGCGGACTGTGCGGCACCGCGTCGCCCGCCGAAACGCGGAAAAGCCGGGTCGCGCCGCAACTCAACGCATCGCGATCAGGCGTTCGTGCGGTGGGCGGATGCGCACGCGGGCCGCCGCGACGGCCGTCTTCACGGCGTAGCGGCGCTCCGTGGTGTCGCGCAGCGCCGGCACGCCCAGCGGCATCCCGCCGGCGCCGATCAGCGTGGCCACATAGGGCAGGTTGGCGCGCCGACCGCGTGCGACGACGACGCCGATCTCGCCGCCGGCGAGTTCGACGAAGCTGCCGGGCGGAAACACCCCGACGGCCCTGAGCAGAGCGCTGCCGATCTCGTCGGGCGCCCCGGCCGCGCCCAGGCAGACCTCGCGCATGGCCTGCGCCGGCGCCGCCGGATCGTGGCGCGCACTGCGCGTGATCGCCGTGCACAGCAGGTCCACGCGTGCGAGCAGCGCAGCCATCTGCCGCGCGCAGGGAAGGTCGGCAAGGGCCTGACCCGCTGCGGGCACCTGGTGGTGCGCCGCCACGATCGCCAGGGCCAGGCGGTCGTCCAGACCGAGGCGCCCGAGCAGCGCCGCGCCGTCCTCGGCGTGGGTCGCCAGCTGCGCCAGCATGGCTGCGCCCGGCTCGCGGTCGTTCGCGGCCAGCTGGTCGTGCAGGTGCGGCACGGCGACGTTCATCGCCAGCGCGGCGCAGGTCAGGCCGGACACGGCCTCGTCGGGCCAGCCGAAGAGCGGGGCGGCGAGTTCGCACACCGCCATCGCCAGCATGGCGTGGTGCGCGCAATGCTGCGCCGCGAGCTCGCCCGCGCGGTGCACGAGCAGGTACAGCGAGGCATCCGCCCGCCGCGCGAGCAGCGCGCGCGCCTGGCGGCCGTGCGCGAGCAGGCGTCGCGGCCAGTCGGCACCGGGCGACTGCGCCGCCGCACGCAGCAGGCCGTGCAGTTCGGTCACCGCCTCGTCCCAGGCCAGCGCCAGCGGCAGCGTGTCGAGGCTGCGCGCACCGGCGACCGCGTCGGGGCGTGCCGCGACGACGTCCTTGAGCAGCGCGTTCTGGCGCAGCTTGGCGTCCATCGCCGCCGCGATGCGCCGCTTCCACTCGGACGCCGCGCGCGGATCGGTGTACAGCGCGCGCCCGGCCAGCAGCGCGAACTGCTCGCCGTCGCGCAGCACGGCTCCGGCCGCGGCCAGCAGCCGGCCGGTGCCGTCGTGCAGCGGCACGGGCAGCGGCTCGCCGGGGCGCAGTTCGGCGTGATCGAAGGGTACGAGTCTCACGGCGGTTCTTCGCGATCCGGCCCGATCGGGCTGGGCCGGCCGGGATATCGGCAGCGGACGGCGAAAAAAAAGGCGGGTCCCGAGGGACCCGCCGCAAAGCACAGAGGACTGTGCCAGGAGGAGACAAGCAATGAACCGAAGGACGAAACGAATATCGACCGCCGCGCGCGCGGCTTGCGCGGCCGCTGGCGCTCAGGACGGCGCCAGCGTGTGGATTTCACGATTTCCGCCGCCCAGGCTGCCCGCGAGCCGGCCCTTGCCGGCGCGCGCCGGCGGGTTGCACATGCCGCAGACGTAGTGACGCGCGATCTCGTGCGGGTGCGTGACGAAGTGCCCGCCGCACTGGCTGCACGGCGTCAGCGTCAGCATGCCGTTGTCGACGAACTTCACGAGGCGCCAGGCGCGCGTCACCGACAGCAAGGGCTCGAGGCCCTGCGCCTTCATCTGCTCGATGTAGAGCCGGTAGGCCTTGATGACGGTATCGATCTCGTCGAGCGCGGCCACCTTGTTCAGGTATTCGTGGACGTTGAGGAACAGGCTGGCGTGGATGTTGGGCTGCCAGGTCATGAACCAGTCGGTCGAGAACGGCAGCTGGCCCTTGCTCGGGCTCTTGCCGGCAACCTCCTTGTACAGGCGCAGCAGCCGCTCGTAGCTGAGGTCGGTCTCGCTCTCGAGGACCTGCAGGCGCGCGCCGAGATGGATCAGCGCCACCGCACGTTCGATCTGCCTGGCCTCGCTCAGGATGCTCTTGGTCCGGGCCATGGTCTTGCTCCTCCAGCCGCCGCCCGCGCCGCCTCAGGCGGCCTCGCGGTGGCGCCCGGCCAGCAGGATCGACGCGTGCAGACGGCTCATGCCGTCGTTGGCGGCACCCTTGCCGTGCCCGGTGAGCAGGTTCCAGACGATGTCGTCGTCCATGCGAAAGCGGCACAGCAGCTGATTGCCGGTGGCGATCTTCATCATCTGCGCCGGCGTCAGGGCGCCGATCAGACCGGCCGTGTCCTCGTTGATGCCCAGACGGAACAGCGCCTGCTCCTTGTCCTGGCGCACCAGGCTCTGCGCGAGCATCAGGTACGACAGATTGGCTTCGCGGATCTCGGCGAGGATCTGGTCGGGAGTCATGCAGTGTTCCGATGCGTAAGGAAGGTGAGTCGATGCGCTGCACTGTAGGCAGCGGCACGGCCTCCTGCGATCGGCCTGCGTCGGTGGCTCGAGTCCAGTTTCTTCCAGCCGCCGTGTCGGAGAAATTCCTACACGCCGCGGCAGCCGGCGCCCCGGCGGCGCGCGCGCCGGGGCGGCCATGCCGGCGTGCCGGCAGCGCCCTCGGGCGCGGGCTCACGCGCGCTCGATGCGCGCGTAAGCGCTGTGGTTGTGGATCGATTCGAAGTTCTCGACCTCGGCGACGTAGCGGCCGATGCGCGCGTCGGCACCGAGGCGCAGCGCGACGTCGCGCACCAGGTCCTCGACGAACTTCGGGTTCTCGTAGGCGCGCTCGGTGACCCACTTCTCGTCGGCGCGCTTGAGCATCGGCCAGATCTCGCTGGACGCCTCGTCCTCGGCGCAGCGCACCAGTTCGTGCCAGTCGAGCGCGCCGAGCAGCTCGACACGCAGCGTGACGCGCGCGCGCTGGTTGTGCGCGCCGTAGTCGCTGATTTCCTTGGAGCAGGGGCAAAGGCTCTTGACCGGCACTGCGACTTCGGCCCACAGCGCCGTGGTGCCCGCGCGCGTCTCGGCGATCCAGCGTCCGGCGTAGTCGAGCAGGCTGGCCAGGCCGGAGACCGGCGCGCGCTTGCTCAGGAAGAACGTGAACGCCGCCTCGCAGCGGCCCTCGTCGGCGCCCAGACGCTGCAGCATCTGCGCGTGGCGCTCGCGCAACGTGGCCGCCGTCCACGGCGGCAGCGCCGCGCCCTCGTTCAGCCAGGCGACGAAGCGCGACATGTGCGTGCCCTTGCGCTCGGCGGGCAGCGCGACGTCGAGCGTCCACTCGGCGCTCGTGCCCTGTTCGGCGCCGGCCACCAGCAGCCGCAGCGGGTAGCGCAGGCCCTTGATTCCCACGCGCTGGATCGCGAGGCGGCGATCGTCGCGCGCGCTCTGCGTGTCGGGGATGTGCAGGACGTCGGTGAGGTGGTTCATGCGCGGCACGAGGATGACAGCTTTCGCAAGACCGGGGCCGCAGCGCGGACCAGCCGATCGGCGCCGGGTCGGGCGCGGCGCCGGCGCGGCGCCCCGGCGTGCTCAGGACGCAACGGCTGCAAGCGCCGGCCGCAGGCCGAAACGCTGCCGGATGCTCTGCTCGATGCCCGCGGCGTCCAGCCCGAGGCCCGCGAGCAGCTTGACCGGATCGCCGTGGCCGGTGAACTCGTCCGGCAGACCCAGCATCAGCAGCGGCGCGCGCACGCCGGCGGCGGCCAGGCATTCGGCCACGGCGGCGCCGGCCCCGCCGGCGATGCAGCCTTCCTCGATCGTCACCAGGCCGTCGTGCGTGCGCGCCAGCTCGAGCACCAGCGCTTCGTCCAGCGGCTTGACGAAACGCATGTCGGCCAGCGTGGCGTCGAGCCGCTCGGCGGCGGGCAGCGCCGCGTGCAGCAAGGTGCCGAAGGCGAGGATCGCCAGGCGCAGCGTGCCGGGCCGCGCCTCGGCCGGGCGCGACTCGCGGCGCAGCACGCCCCTGCCCCATTCCCAGGTCGAGAACGTGCGGTCGACGGCGGCGCCGATACCGCTGCCGCGCGGATAGCGCACCGCTGCCGCCTGGTCGTGGCGATAGGCGGTGGTGAGTGCCTGGCGGCACTCGTTCTCGTCGCTGGGCACGAGCACGCTGCAATTGGGCACGCAGCGCAGGAAGGCGATGTCGTAGGCGCCGGCATGCGTGGGCCCGTCGCCGCCGACGACGCCGGCGCGGTCGAGCGCGAAGACGACCGGCAGGTTCTGCAGCGCCACGTCGTGGATGAGCTGGTCGTAGCCGCGCTGCAGGAACGTGGAGTAGATCGCCAGCACCGGCCGCAGGCCCTCGCAGGCCAGCGCCGCGGCAAAGGTGACGGCGTGCTGCTCGGCGATGCCGACGTCGAAGTAGCGGCGCGGGAAGCGCTTGTGGAACTCGACCATGCCCGAGCCCTCGCGCATCGCCGGCGTGATGCCGACCAGCTTGTCGTCGGCCTCGGCCATGTCGCACAGCCACTGGCCGAACACCTGCGTGAAGCTCGGCTTGGCGTTGCCGCTCGGCTTGGGGAAGCCCTCGGCCGGGTCGAAGCGGCCGCTCGCCGCGTGATACTTCACCGGGTCGGCCTCGGCGAGCTTGTAGCCGTAGCCCTTGCGCGTGACCACGTGCAGGAACTGCGGGCCCTTCTTGTCGCGCAGGTTCTCGAGCGTGGGGATCAGCGAATCGAGGTCGTGGCCGTCGATCGGGCCGACGTAGTTGAAGCCGAACTCCTCGAAGATCGTGCCCGGCGCGACCATGCCCTTGGCGTGTTCCTCGAGCCGGCGCGCCAGCTCGAGCAAAGGCGGTGCGGCCTTGAGCATGCCTTTGACGCCTTCGCGCGCCGCGGCATAGAACTGCCCGCTCATCAGCCGCGCCAGGTAGCGGTTGAGCGCGCCCACCGGCGGGCTGATCGACATGTCGTTGTCGTTGAGTACCACCAGCATGTCGACGGGCTGGCCGCTGTGGCCGAAGCCGGCGTTGTTGAGCGCCTCGAAGGCCATGCCGGCGGTCATCGCGCCGTCGCCGATCACGGCGACCGCGCGCCGCGGCTCGCCCTTGAGGCGCGCGGCCACCGCCATGCCGAAGGCCGCCGAGATCGAGGTGCTGCTGTGCGCGGTGCCGAAGGCGTCGTACTCGCTCTCGTCGCGCTTGGGAAAGCCCGCTACGCCGCCGAGCTGGCGCAGCGTGTGCATGCGTGCGCGCCGCCCGGTGAGGATCTTGTGCGGATACGTCTGGTGGCCGACGTCCCAGACGATGCGGTCGCGTGGCGTGTCGAAGACGTAGTGCAGCGCGATCGTGAGCTCGACCGTGCCGAGGTTGCTGCCCAGATGGCCGCCGGTCTGGCTCACGGTGTGCAGCACGAACTGGCGCAACTCGGCGGCCAGCGCGCCCAGCTCGGCGCGCGACAGGCGCCGCAAGTCCGCCGGGCTGTCGATCTTGTTCAGAAGTGAATCCATCAGTGTTCGCGCTCCACCACCCGGTCGGCCAGCGCCGCCAGCGCCCATCCGCGCTCGGCCAGGCCGCTGCGCGCCAGCGCCGCGTGGGCCTGTGCGCGCAGCTGCTGCGCATGCGCGCGCGCGGCGTCCAGCCCCAGCACCGAGACGTAGGTCGGCTTGTTGTCGTCGATGTCCTTGCCGGCGGTCTTGCCCAGCTGCGCCGAGAGCTGCGTGACGTCGAGGATGTCGTCGACGACCTGGAACGCCAGGCCAACGGCCGCGCCGTATTCCTCGAGCGCCGCCTGTGCTGCGGCATCGACGCGGCCGCAGGCTGCGCCCATCAGCACGCTGGCCTGCAGCAGCGCGCCGGTCTTGCGCCGGTGCATGTCGCGCAGCGCCGGCTCGTCGAGCGTGCGGCCGATGCTGGCCAGGTCGATCGCCTGGCCGCCGGCCATGCCGGCGTGTCCGGCCGAGCGCGCCAGCAGCGCCACCAGGCGCGCCTGCAGCGCGATGTCGACGCCGGTGTCGGGCGTCAGCACGTCGAAGGCCAGCGCCTGCATCGCGTCGCCGGCAAGCATCGCCTGCGCCTCGCCGTACTGCACGTGCACCGTCGGCTTGCCGCGGCGCAGCACGTCGTTGTCCATGCAGGGCATGTCGTCGTGCACCAGGGAGTAGGCGTGGATCAGTTCGACCGCGACCGCGGCGCGCAGGGCGCCTTCGCGCACGCCGCCGACGGCCTGCGCCGCGGCCAGCACGAGCAGCGCGCGCAGCCTCTTGCCGCCGTCGAGCACGCCGTAACGCATTGCCTCGCCCAGGCCGGCGGGGGCGTCGGCCGGCACCCAGGTGTCGAGCGCCGTCTCCACGGCGGCCAACTCGACTCCGGCCCAGGCGTCGAAATCCCGCTCCGTCATGCGTCGGCGCTGCCGCTGAACGGCTCGAGCTGGCCGCCTTCGAGCAGCTTGACCTGGTCCTCCACGCTTTGCAGACGCACGCGGCAAAAGGCCAGCAACTCGGCGCCGCGCCGGTAGCCGTCGAGCAGCTGGTCGAGCGGCATCTGTCCGCCCTCCATCCGCTCGACGAGGCGGTCCAGCTCGGACAGAGCCTGCTCGAAGCTGGCGGGTTCCGACGCGGCAGGTCGGGGCGCGGAGGTCGCGGAGCTCTTGGCCATTGCGGAACATGAGATCGAAGGACGAATTCTAGACAATGGGGCCGTCGCCTCGCGCGATCCCCACGCGGCACGCGCGCCGCCGGCCGGCCCGCGCGGCGTGCGGCCGGTGCGCCGGGTCGCCCATAGAATGGTCCGAGCGCAGGCGCCGCCCCCGCCGGGCGCCCGTGCGCGAGAAGAGGTCGGCGGGTTTCCCGCAGCCATGGAGGACGGGTTCGGATCATGTCGGACCTCAGCATCGCGCTCGACGCGCGCAGCCGCGCGCAGCTTCCGGTTCACGCCTACTTCGACGCGGGCCTGTTCCGCCGCGAAGTCGAACGCATCTTCCAGCGCTCGCCGCGCTACGTCGGGCACGAGCTGCTGCTGCCCGAGGTCGGCAGCTACCACGTGCTGGCCCAGGAAGGCGACGGCCGAGCGCTCGTGCGCAGCGAGCGCGGCATCGAGCTCATCTCCAACGTCTGCCGGCATCGCCAGGCCCTCATCCTGAAAGGACGCGGCCGCACCGACGGCCCTATCGTCTGCCCCGTGCACCGCTGGACCTACGGCCTGGACGGCCGGCTCGTGGGTGCGCCGCATTTCGCCGACGACCCCTGCCTGCACCTGCGCAACGACGCGCTGCAGAACTGGAACGGACTGCTGTTCGACGCCACCGGGCGCCGGCTCGACGCCGATCTGGCGGGCATGGCGGCCGCGCCCGAACTCGCTTTCGACGGCTACGTCTTCGACCGCGCCGTCATGCACGAGTGCGACTACAACTGGAAGACCTTCATCGAGGTCTATCTCGAGGACTACCACGTCGGGCCCTTCCACCCCGGCCTCGGACATTTCGTCACCTGCGACGATCTGCGCTGGCAGTTCGGGCCGCACTGGTCGGTGCAGACCGTGGGCGTGCTCGATCGGCTCGCCCGGTCCGGCTCGCCGGTCTACGAGCGCTGGCACCGTGCGCTGCTGGCCTACCGCGAGGGACGGCCGCCCGAACATGGCGCGATCTGGCTCACCTACTACCCGACGACGATGGTCGAGTGGTATCCGCATGTGCTCGTCGTCTCCACGCTGTTCCCCAAGAGCCCGCAGAAGACGCTCAACCTGGTCGAGTTCTTCTACCCGGAGGAGATCGCGGCCTTCGAGCGCGAGTTCGTCGAAGCGCAACAGGCCGCCTACATGGAGACTTGCGTCGAGGACGACGAGATCGCGCTGCGCGAGGACGGCGGCCGACGCGCGCTGATGGAACGCGGCGACAACGAGGTCGGCCCCTACCAGAGCCCGTTGGAGGACGGCATGCTGCACTTCCACGAGTGGTACCGGCGCGAGATGGGCCTGCCGCCGCAGGGCGCGATCGATTGATGCCCGCCTGCGGCCCGACGGTGCAGCCGCTGCGCGCGCTGCGCCGGGCGGTGCGCTCGGCCGCGCTGTCCGCGCCGGTGCTGATGGTCGTTGCCGCGCTGCTGTTCTCGCTGATGGGCGCCTGCGTCAAGCTCGCGTCGGCGCGCTACGGCGCCGGCGAGATCGTCATGTACCGCTCGGTCGTCGGCGCGGCGGCGATGGCGGCACTGCTGCGTCGGCGCGGCCAGAGCCTGGCGACGCCGGTGCCGGCGATGCACCTGTGGCGCAGCGGCAGCGGCGTCGTGGCGCTCGTGCTGTGGTTCTACGCCCTCGGCGGGCTGCCGCTGGCTGCGGCGACGGCGTTGAACGCGATGTCCTCGGTGTGGATCGCGCTGGCGCTGCTCGGCGGCGCGGCGTTGGCTTCGGCCGCGCCCGCGGCCGTGGACCGGCGACTCGTGGCGGCCGTGCTGGCGGGCTTTGCCGGTGGAGTGCTCGTGCTGCAACCGACCTTCGAGCAGCGGCAGGCCTGGCATGGTTTCGCGGCGCTGCTGTCGGGGCTGCTCGCCGCCGTCGCCTACCTGCAGCTGGCCACGCTCGGACGCGCCGGCGAGCCCGAGGAGCGCGTCGTCCTGTACTTCTCGCTCGGCGGCATCGTCGCCGGTGCCGCCGTCGCCCTGGCCGCAAGCGGCTTCGCCGCGCACACGGCCACCGGTGCCGTGTTGCTGCTGGCCATCGGCCTGCTCGCCGCGGGCGGGCAGTGGGCGATGACGCGCGCCTTCGGTCGCGGCGCCACGCTGGGCAACGCGGCGCTGCAGTATCTGGGCATCGCCTTTTCGTTCGCGCTCGGCGTCGGCTGGCTGGGCGATCCGTTCACCTGGAGCGCGCTTGCCGGCCTCGTCCTCATTGCCGGTGCCGGCCTGAGCGCCACGCTGCTGGGCGGCGGCGCCGCGCCGTCTGCCGGCGGCGTGACCCGCTGACCCGCGCCCGTCCATCTGCCAGGACCCCATGACCCACCGCACGCTGATCGACGCCGCGACGCTGCTGGCCGCCCGCACGGCAGGCGAGCCCTTGGTGCTGCTGGAGTGCAGCTTCGACCTCACCGACACGGCGGCCGGCGAGCGCACCTACCACGCGGGCCATCTGCCGGACGCGCAGTACGCGCACCTCGATCGCGACCTGGCCGGCACCAGGAACGGACACAACGGCCGCCATCCGCTGCCCGAACGCGCCGCCTTCGCCCGACGCGCGGGCGAATGGGGTATCGCGCCCGGCGTTCAGGTGGTGGCCTACGACCGGCAGGGCGGGCCCTATGCGGCGCGCGCCTGGTGGCTGCTGCGCTGGCTCGGGCACGAGGCGGCAGCCGTGCTCGACGGCGGCGTCGCCGCCTTCGTGGCGGCGGGCGGGCAGCTCGTCACGCAGCCGCCGCGGGTACGGCCCGAGCCGCCTTATCCCGTGTTTGCGCCGGCCATGCCGACCATCGGCAGCACCGAACTGCTGGCCCAACTGGCCGCGACGACGCTGCTCGACGCGCGCGCCGGCGAACGCTTTCGCGGCGACGTCGAGCCGCTGGACCCGGTGGCCGGCCACATTCCCGGCGCGCGGCACCGCTTCTTCCAGGAGAACCTGCAGGCCGACGGCTGCTTCAAGCCCGCAGCGCAGCTGCGGCGCGAGTTCGCGGCCTGCGCGGCGGCGCCCGGGGCCGTGGTGCATCAATGCGGCTCGGGCGTCACCGCCTGCCACAATCTGCTGGCAATGGAACATGCGGGGTTGCCCGGCTCGCGCCTGTATCCCGGCTCGTGGAGCGAGTGGTGCAGCGACCCCACCCGGCCCGTGGCACGCGCTTGACCGGGCTCAAGATCCGCCTGCAGTGTCGGCCGACACTGGGGGAACGAGGCGCAGCACAGGCGTTGCGCGCCAACCGAGCGGAGGCATCATGTACAAGCGAATCCTGATTCCGACCGACGGCTCCGAAATCACCGTCAAGGCCGTGCAGCAGGCGGTCGACCTGGCCAAGCTGAGCGGCGGCGAGTTGTTCGTCCTGTCGGTGAAGGAGCCCTTCCCGTACAGCGCGATCAGCGAGATGCAGCCGGTGCCGCCGCAGGAGTTCTACGACGCGCAGGAGCGCATCGCGGCGCAGCGCGTCAAGAGCGCGGTCGATCTGGCGAGCGCCGCCGGCGTCGCCTGCCACGGCCACACCGTCGAAGCGCTGCACCCCTGGGAGGCGATCGTCGACCACGCTGCCGCGCAGAATTGCGACCTCATCGTCATGGCTTCGCACGGCCGGCGCGGCGTGGCGGCGTTGCTGCTGGGCAGCGAGACGCAGCGCGTGCTGCTGCACGCCAAGCTGCCGGTGCTGGTGGTGCGCTAGTGTGGTGCGCCGGGCGCCCGGCGCGCGGCGCCTTCAGTGCGCGTGCAGCAGGGCCCGGGCGCCGGTCACGAGCAGCAGGCCCGCAGCCAGCCAGGTGAGCTGGGCCACGGTGGCACGCCAGTTCAGGCGCTGCTGCAGCTGCGGCAGCAGGTCGGCCACCGCAACGTAGATGAAGCTGCTCGACGCCACCACGAGCAGATAGGGCAGCGCGGCCTGCCAGGGCCGCACCAGGAAGTAGCCGGCCACGCCGCCGGCCACCGCCGCCGCGCCCGACAGCATGTTGAACGCGAGCGCGCGCCGGCGCGTGAAGCCGGCGTTGAGCAGCACGATGTAGTCGCCCGCCTCCTGCGGGATCTCGTGGGCGGCCACCGCGAGCGCGGTGGCGACGCCCAGCGCCGGCTGCACGAGGAAGGCGGCAGCGATGATGACGCCGTCGCAGAAGTTGTGCACGCCGTCGCCGACCAGCACCGCGACGCCGCCGCGCCCGGCCTGGCGGGCGTCGAAGTCGTGCCCGTGCACATGCCCGTCGCCCTCGTGATGGTGCATGTGCCGGTACAGGTCGGCTTTCTCGAGCAGCCAGAAGAACAACAGCCCGCCGAGCAAGGTGGCGAACAGCGCGCCCGGTGCGACCCCGCTCTCGAAGGCCTCGGGCAAGGCGTGCAGCAGCGACGTGCCGAGCAGCACGCCGGCCGACAGGCTGACCAGGCTCTTGACGACGCGTCCGAGCAGCGCGAGCGTGAGCGTCGCCGCCAGCAGCACCGAGAGGATGCCGCCGGCGGCGGTGGCCAGCACGATGTAGAGCAGAACCATGTCGGGTTGCCGGCGCCGCGGCAGCGCAGGCGCGCTGCGGCGCGCGGATCGGTCCGGGCGCGCGGGCGGGCCTTCAGGCCACGCCGTGCCCCTCGAGCCACTCGAGGCAGCGCTTCCAGCCGTCTTCGGCCGCCTCCTTGCGGTAGCTTGGCCTGTAGTCGGCGTGGAAGGCGTGCGGCGCGCCGGGGTAGACGACGATGCGGCTGGCCCGGGCCGCGGTGCTGCCTTGCGCGAGCGCCTGTTCCATGCGTCGCACCTGCGCGGGCGGGATGCCGTTGTCGGCCTCGCCGTAGAGGCCCAGCACCGCGCCGTGCAGCGAGCCGACGACATCGATCGGGTGCTGCGGCCGCAGCGCGTCGGTCTGCCCCGCGAGCTGCCCGTACCAGGCGACGCCGGCCTTGACCGCCGGGTTGTGCGCGCAGTAAAGCCACACGATGCGCCCGCCCCAGCAAAAGCCCGTGATGCCCAGCCGCGCGGTGTCGGCGCCCTCGCCCTGGGCCCAGGCGACGCAGGCGTCGAGGTCGCCCATCACCTGGCGGTCGGGCACCTTGGCGATGACTTCGGCGAGCAGCTTTCCGATCTCGCCGTAGCGCTGCGCGTCGCCCTGGCGCACGAAGAGTTCGGGCGCGATCGCCATGCAGCCCTTCTTGGCCAGGCGGCGCGCGACGTCGGCGATGTATTCGTGCACGCCGAAGATCTCGCTGACCAGCAGCACCAGCGGCGGTCGGGTCGCCCCCTGCGGCACGGCGCGGTAGGCCGGCATCCTGAACGCCCCGACCGGGATCGTCACCTCGCCCACGACCAGGCCCTGGCTGTCGGTCCTGATCGTGGTGTCGGCGAGTGCCGGCAGCACGGCCGCAGCGAACCCGGTGCCGACCGTCGTGTGCACGAAGTCGCGCCGCGAGTACGGGCCGGCCTTGGCCGGCGGCGTGAGGGCGTCGAACTGCTCCTGCATCATGCGTGGACTCCGGGGACGATGACCGTGGCGATTGTAGGAACGGTGCCGTACCCCTTCGCTACGATTGCCCGATGGCAGCGGCACGAGAGTCCGACGCACCCCTGGCCGCGGTCGACATCGGCTCCAACAGCATGCGGCTGGAGATCGGACGGGTCGAGCGCGGACGCTACCGGCGCATCGCCTACCTCAGGGAGACGGTGCGGCTCGGCGCGGGCCTCGACGCCGCAGACCTGCTCGGCGAGCAGGCGGCCGAGCAGGGCCTGGCCTGCCTGCAGCGCTTCGCGCAGCGCCTGGCCGGCTTCGACGCGCGGCGCGTGCGCGCCGTCGCAACGCAGACCCTGCGCGAGGCAGCCAACCGCGACGCCTTCGTGCAGCGCGCGCAGCAGGCGCTGGGCCTGCCCGTCGAGATCATCTCCGGGCGCGAGGAGGCACGGCTGATCTACGCCGGCGTGGGCTGGCTGCAACCCACACGCGCGCGCCGGCTCGTCGTCGACATCGGCGGGCGCAGCACCGAGCTCGTCGTCGGTCGCGGCCGGCGCCTGCAGCGCGCCGAATCCTGTGCGCTGGGCTGCGTCGACCTGAGTCGACGCTTCTTCGCCGATGGCCGCATCACCGAGCGGGCGCTGGGCGACGCGCAGGCCGCCGCCGAGGCCGCGCTCGAGCCGGTGCTCGGAGTCTTCAGGCTCCAGCGCTGGGACGAGGCGCTGGGCGCCTCGGGCACGATCGGCGCGCTGTCGGCCGTGCTCGCCGCCAACGGCGTGAGCGATGGCCGCGTCACGGCGTCGGGGCTGCGCTGGTGCGTCGCGCGCTGTCTCGACGCGGGCCGGGTCGATGCCCTCGCGCTCGGCGGCCTGCCGCCCGAACGCCGCGCCGTGCTCCCCGGCGGGCTAGCGATCCTGCTCACGCTCGTCACGCGCCTGGGTATCGAGACGCTGCTGCCGGCGCGCGGGGCGCTGCGCCACGGCGTCATCGCCGAACTGCACGCACGCCTCGCGGCGGGCGCGCGCGCCTTGCCTGGCGCCGCGCCGGGAGTGCCGCTGCGCTCAGAGTAGATCAAGGCCGATCAGCGCGCGCAGCACGGTCTCGCGCGTGGCGTCGCGCGCCCGGCAGCGCAGCCAGCACAGGCTGCCCTTGCGCAACGCCCAGGAGCGCGCCTGCTGCGCCATCAGACCGGCCAGCGCCAGGCCGAGGGTCGGCTGGTGGCCGACCACCAGCACCGGGTGCGGCGCGTCGGGCCAGCCGGCCGCGGCCAGCAGCGCCTCGACCGTGCCGCCCGGCGCGAGCGCGTCCGCCGTCGCGAAGCGCCGCCCGAGCGCGACGGCGGTCTGCTGCGCGCGCCGCGCCGGGCTCGCCAACACGCGCGCGCGGGCGGGCAGCCGCGCCCCGAGCCAGACCGCCATCCGCGCCGCCTGCCGCTCGCCCTCGGGCGTGAGCGCACGCGCGAGGTCGTCGCCCCCGGCCTCCGCGCGGGCGGCCTCGGCGTGGCGCCACAGGATCAGGTCCATGCGGCGTGCTCGGTCTGCGGCTCGGGCCCTTGGCGGCCACCCGACGCGGGCGCGGCTCGTGCCTGCGCGGGCTCGGAGCCTGTGACGATGTGAATCACGAGCGCGATTCGCATCGTCACGGGCGCTCAGGCGGCGAGCAGCGTGCGCCGGTAGTGCAGCAACTCGTCGATCGACTCGTGCACGTCGGCCAGCGCCGTGTGCGCCTGGGCCTTTGCGAAGCCGGCCAGTGCCGCCGGCTTCCAGCGCCGGGCCAGCTCCTTGAGCGTGCTGACGTCGATGTTGCGGTAGTGGAAGTAGGCCTCCAGCACGGGCATGTGGATGGCGAGGAAGCGCCGGTCCTGGCAGATGCTGTTGCCGCACATCGGGCTCTTGCCGCGCGGGACATGGCGCTCGAGGAAGGCGATCACGCGCCGCGCCGCCTCGGCCTCGTCGACCGCGGAGGCGCGCACGCGCTCCGTGAGGCCGCTGCGGCCATGCGTGCCCTTGTTCCAGGCGTCCATGCCGTCGAGCACGCCGTCGCTCTGGTGCACCGCCAGCACCGGACCTTCGACCCGCAGCGTGACCTGCGGGTCGGTCACGACGACGGCGATCTCGATGATGCGGTCGCGTTCGGGCGACAGGCCCGTCATCTCGAGGTCGATCCAGATCAGGTTGTGCTCGCTCGCGGCGAGGGTCGGCGTGTCCATGGCGCGCGATTGTCGCGGATGCCCGGCGCTCGGCCGTGAGCCGGGGCGGCGTTTGCCGGCATCGCGCTTGCCGGCACCCGCGCCAGCCGGCGCCGCGCTCGGGCAGCCGTTGCCGGCGACGATCGCGCGCATCGGGGCCGGCTTGCCCCGCGAACGCGACACGGCAGGCTGCGGCGGCGGCCGCCTAAACTCGCGCCATGCCGGCTTCGGTGGTGACCTGGATCTTCGTCGCGGCGCTGCTCGCCGCCTACGCCGTAAGGCTGTGGCTCGCGCTGCGCCAGATGCGGCACGTGGCGGCGCACCGCGAGCGCGTGCCGGCGGCGTTCGCGCGCACCGTCACGCTCGATGCTCACCGCAAGGCGGCCGCATACACGCTCGCGCAGGTCCGGCTCGGCATCGTCGCCACGGCCTTCGCCGCCGCGCTGCTGCTCGGCTGGACGCTGCTGGGCGGCCTGGATGCGCTCAACAGCGCGCTGCGCGACGCCATCGCGCCGCGCTGGGGCGCGCTGGCCTACCAGCTCGCGCTGCTGGGCGCGTTCGCCCTGGTCGGCGCACTGCTCGAGCTGCCGCTCGCCTGGTACGAGACCTTCCGCATCGAGCAGCGGTACGGCTTCAACCGCATGAGCCTCGGCCTGTGGCTCGCCGACCTGCTCAAGGGCGCGCTGGTCGCCGCGATCGTCGGCGGACCCCTCGCCGTGCTCGTGCTGTGGATCATGGGCGCTTCGGGCGGCCTGTGGTGGCTCTGGGCCTGGGCCGCCTGGGTCGGCTTCAACCTGCTGCTGCTGGTCGTCTACCCCACCCTCATCGCGCCGCTGTTCAACGAGTTCCGCCCCCTCGACGACGAAGCGCTGCGCGCGCGCATCACGGAACTGATGCGCCGCACCGGCTTCGCCGCACGCGGCCTGTTCGTGATGGACGGCAGCCGGCGCTCGGCGCACGCCAACGCCTATTTCACCGGCCTGGGCGCGGCCAGGCGCGTTGTCTTCTTCGACACCCTGCTGGCGCGCCTGACGCCGGGCGAGGTGGAGGCGGTGCTCGCGCACGAGCTCGGCCACTACAAGCGCCGCCATGTGCACCAGCGCATGGCGGCGCTGTTCGCGCTCAGCCTGGGCGCGCTGGCCCTGCTCGGCTGGCTGGCGGCGCAGCCGGGCTTCTACCGCGGCCTGGGCGTCGAGCCCAACCTGGGCGCGCCCAACGACGCGCTGGCGCTGCTGCTGTTCGCGCTGGCGCTGCCGCCCTTCGGCTTCTTCGTCTCGCCGCTGCTCGCACTGACGTCGCGGCGCCACGAGTTCGAGGCCGACGCCTACGCCTGCCGGCAGGCCGACGGACGCGATCTGGCCAGCGCGCTGCTCAAGCTGCACGAGGACAACGCGAGCACGCTGACGCCCGATCCGCTGTACGCGCGCTTCCACTACTCGCATCCGCCCACGGGCGAGCGCCTGGCCGCCCTGCCCGAGCCGGCAGCGACCTTGCAGCCGGCCGCGCCGACGTGAGCCGCCGGGCCGATCTGGCCGCACTGGCCGCCGCCGAGCCCGAGGTCGGCCTGGAGGCCGGGCTCGTGGTGGCCGCACACGGGCGCCACGCCGTCGTCGAAACGCCCGAGGGCAGGCGCGTGCATGGCCACGCGCGCGGCAAGAGGAGCGAGGTCGTGGTCGGCGATCGCGTGCTCTGGCAGGCCAGCGGCGACGAGGGCGTGATCGAGCGCGTCGAGCCGCGGCGCAACCTGCTGCTGCGCCGCGACGCCTGGCGCAGCAAGTCCTTCGCCGCCAACCTCGACCAACTGCTCGTGCTGGTGGCCGTCGCGCCGCCGTTCGCCGAGACACAGCTCGCGCGCGCGCTCATCGCCGCGCGCGCGGCGCAGATCCCCGCCTTCGTCGTGCTGAACAAGATCGACCTGCCGGGCGCCGCACAGGCGCGCGCGCGGCTCGCGCCCTATCGCGCCATGGGCGTGGAACTGCTCGAGCTCGCGCTCGCCGTCGATGCGCCGGGCGCGCGCGCGCTGCTCGGGCCGCGCCTGGCCGGCCGCGCGACGCTCGTGCTGGGCCCGAGCGGCATGGGCAAGAGCACGCTCGTCAACTGCTTCGTGCCGACGGCAGCAGCGCAGGTGGGCGCGATCTCGCGCGCGCTCAACGCCGGGCGCCACACGACGAGCGCCACCACCTGGTACTGGCTCGACGCGGCGCGCAGCACGGCGCTGATCGACTCGCCGGGCTTCCAGGAGTTCGGCCTGCGCCAGATCGACGCGGCCGAACTCGCGCACCTCATGCCCGACATCGAAGCCGCGCTCGGCCAGTGCCGCTTCTACAACTGCACGCACCGGCAGGAGCCCGGCTGCGGCGTGCGCGCCGCAGCCGCGCGCGGCGCGATCAGTGCCGCGCGGCTGCGGATCTACGACGATCTGTACGCGGAACTCGCTCAGGCCAGTTGGTGACGCGCCGGCTCAGGCCCAGGCGGCTGCGCCGCCTGGCTTGATCCCGTGCGGCTGCGAGCCGGGCGCCACGCGGGCCCGTGGGGTGCTCAGCGCGCGCGAAGACGCGACACGGGACCTGTGAACACCTGCATCGTGCCCGCGCCTCATGCCGCCGCAGGCTCAGCCGACGATGTTGGCCAGCGTCAGCAGCGCCAGCAGCAGCATCCAAAGCACCACCGAGCGCCAGACGAGGCCGACCACGCTGTGCAGGTGACCGAGCTGCGGCGGCACGCCGGCGGTGGAGCCGGCGGCGTCGGCCGTGCCGGGCTCGACACCTGCGCTCAGGGTCTTGGAGCGATCGGGCGTGACGCCCGGCGGCGCGGCCCCGCCCAGCTGCACGCCCACGGCGCCGGCGGCGGCGGCCAGGATGATGCCCTCGTTGGCGTGCTGCCACAGCGGCGCGTCGCGGCGCCAGCCGGCCACCGCCTCCTCGAAGTTGCCCACCACCGCGAAGCCGAATGCCGTCAGACGCGCCGGCAAATGCTCGATCGCCTTGAACAGGCGTTGCGACAGCAGGCGCAGCGCGTCGTTCACCGGCGCGTCGAGCGTGCGGTGGCGGAAGCCCCAGTAGCGGCTCGAGAACTCGGCCAGGCGGTAGACCACCGCGCCCATCGGCCCGAGGCCGAGTGCGGACAGCGCGACGAACCAGAAGAAGACGCCGAACACATGCCGATGCGCCGCCAGCAGAGCGTGTTCGATGACATGGCGCAGCACTTCGGTGCGCGGCAGCTCGCTCGTGTCGAGGTGGCGCCACTCGGCGAGCAGGCGGCGCGCCTCGTTCTCGTCGCCGCGCTCGAGCGCGTCGCGGATGTCGGTGAAGTAGTGGCTGAACTGGCGAAAGCCCAGCGTGAGATACAGCAGCAGCACGTCGAAGGCGAGCGCGAGCAGCAGGCTCCAGTGCCGGATCGACAGATACACCGCCGCCACCGCCAGGCCCGGCAGCAGCACCGACACGCACCACACCACCCAGGCGTGGTGCGGGCGGCCGGCGTCGAAGTTGCGTCCGCACCAGCCGACCCAGCCGACCACCCGTTCGTGCACGCGGTTGTCGCGCGGCAGCGGCTTGAGCTGCTCGATGACGAGGGCGAGGAGAACCGCGAAGAAGCTCATCGAGCCCGATGATAGGCGGCGCGCGCCGGGCTCCGCGCCGGCGCCCGAGGGCCGGCCCGCAGCTTGTGAAGACATGAATCGTGCCCGCGCCGGGGTGCCATAGGGCGCGCAGCAAGTCAGTCGGCCAGGAAGCGGTACAGGTTGCGCAACATCGCCGCCGTGGCGCCCCAGATGAAGTACTCGTGCTCGAGCCCGTCGGCGCCGCGGCCCTGCCAGGGCATCGACAGGAACTGGCGCGGGCCGCCTTCCCAGACGAACTGGTGGCGCCGGTGGTGCGCCGGCGTCATCAGGAAGGCAAGCGGCACCTCGAACACCTCGGCCACCTCGTGCCGGTCCGGGTGGAGCGCGAACGGCGTCGAAATCAGCGCCACGACCGGGGTCACGTCGTAGCCGGTGATCGTGACGTAGCGCGGCAGTTCGCCGACGATCTCGATGTGCCGGCGCCCGAGGCCCACCTCCTCCTCGGTCTCGCGCAGCGCGGTGCCGGCGGCGCCGTGGTCGGCGGGCTCGCTGCGGCCGCCCGGAAAGCTGATCTGGCCGGCGTGGTCGCGCAGATGCTGGGTGCGGCGCGTGAGCAGCACCTGCAGCCCGGCTTCGCGCCGCACCAGCGGCACGAGCACGGCCGCCGGCGCCGGCTCGCTGTCGACGATCAGGCGGCCATCGCCGGGCAGTTCGGGCGTCCAGCCGGCGCCCGCGCGCAGCGCGGCGAAGCGCGCGCGCAGGGTACCCTCACCCAGCCGCTCGGCGCCCAGCGCAGGCAGGTGCGCGTCGGTCCCGACCACCGGCACCTGGTGCGGGTCGAAGATCCTCGGCCCGCGCGTGCGCGCGGCCGGACCGGATGCAGGATGGTCGGGCGTCGCGGGCATCTCCCCGCCCGGGTCAGAGCTTGGCCTTGATGCGGGCCGACTTGCCGCTGCGCTCGCGCAGGAAGTACAGCTTGGCGCGGCGCACGTCGCCGCGGCGCTTGACCTCGATGCCGGCGATGAGCGGGCTGTAGAGCTGGAACGTGCGCTCGACGCCTTCGCCGCTGGAGATCTTGCGCACGATGAAGCTGCTGTTGAGTCCGCGGTTGCGTTTGGCGATGACGACGCCTTCGTAGGCCTGCACGCGCTTGCGCGTACCCTCGACGACATTGACGTTGACGACCACCGTGTCGCCCGGGGCGAATTCGGGCAGGGTCTTGCCGAGGCGCGCGATTTCTTCGCGCTCGAGCGTGGCGATGAGGTCCAAGATGCGCTCCAGATCGATCGTGCCCGGGGTTGTGGCGGGCGGCCGCGGCGCGCGGCGCTGTAGGAGCCCGGCAGAGGATCGAAAAGCGGCGGATTATAGCGACAGGCCGGCGATGAACCGCTCGTCCGCCGCGGTGAGCAGCCCGGCGGCGCGCGCCGCGGCCAGCAGATCGGGGCGGCGGCGCGCCGTCGCCTCGAGCGAACGCTCGCGCTGCCAGCGCGCGATCTGCGCGTGGTGCCCGGACAGCAGCACCGCCGGCACCGCGAGCGTCTCGCCGTCGACGACCAGGCGCTCGGGCCGCGTGTAGCGCGGCCCTTCGAGCAGCCCGTCGGCGAAGCTGTCCTGCTCGTGCGAGGGCGCGTTCAGCACGCCCGGTTGCAGCCGCGCCACCGCGTCGAGCAGCGCGAGCGCGGGCAACTCGCCGCCGGAAAGCACGAAGTCGCCCAGGCTGATCTGGTGCGTGACGCGTCGCGCGACGAAGCGCTCGTCCACGCCCTCGTAGCGCCCGCAGATCAGCACCGCGCCGGGTCCGGCCGCGAACGCGCGCACGAGCGCCTGGTCGAGCCGCCTGCCGGTGGGCGTGAAGTGCACGACCGGGGCCGGCGCGCCGCGTTCGGCCGTCACGGCGCCGAGCGCGCGCAGCAGCGGCTCGGCGCACAGCACCATGCCGGGGCCGCCGCCGAAAGGCCGATCGTCGACGCGGCCGCAGGCGTCGTCGGCGAAGTCGCGCAGCTGCCACAGGCGCACCGTGACGCCGCCGGTGCCGAACGCGCGTCGCGTGACGCCCTGCGTCAGGTGCGGCGCGAAGAGTTCGGGGAACAGCGTGACGACATCGAAGCGCATGGCGGCGCGAACGGTACCCGGCGCGGCTTCAGCCTTCGCGTTGCCAGTCGACCTCGATCAGGCGTGCAGCCAGGTCGACCCGGTCGACATGTGCGGCCACGAAGGGGATCAGCAGTTCCTCGGCCGCCGCATCGGGCGCCGTGACGCACAGCACGCATTGCGGCCCGGTCTCGAGCAGGCCGCCGACGACGCCGAGCCGCTCACCCCGACGGTTGCGCACCTCGAGGCCGATCAGGTCGACCCAGTAGTACTCGTCGGCATCGGCGTTCGGGAACTGCGCGCGCGAGACGAACACGCGCGCACCGCGCAGCGCCTCGGCGGCGTCGCGGTCGTGCAGCGTGTCGCAGACCGCGACGACGGTGCCGGCTTGCATGCGCGCGGCCGTGACCTGCAGCACCGCGGGCAGCGGCGGCGCCGCGCCCGGGTCGTCGCCCGCGCGCAGGAACCACTGTGTCGCGTGCAGCAGCGCCAGCGGGCGCGCCGCGAACGGCTTGACGCGGACGCCGCCGCGCACGCCCCAGGCGCCGGCGATGCGGCCGAGCTCGACCGCATCGTCGGGAAAGGACGCCGACGCAGCCGACTCGGTCAGCGCGCGCGGCATGCGCCGCGCGGGCACGGGGCGAACGGAGCGGCCCACCCGGTGCCGCGCCTCGCGCTCAGGCCGCCTTCTTCGCCTGCTGCACCAGCCGCGCGACGGTGGGCGAGAGCTGGGCGCCGACGCCGTGCCAGTGCGTGATGCGGTCCAGCGCCACACGCAGGCCCTGCTCGGCGCCTGCGGCCATCGGGTTGTAGAAACCGACGCGCTCGATGAAGCGGCCGTCGCGGCGCTCGCGCGCGTCGGCGACGACGATGTTGTAGAAGGGGCGCTTCTTGGCGCCGCCACGGGCCAGACGGATCACGACCATGGGAAACCTCTGTCGATCGAATCGAACGCCAGGCCACGGGAGACACGCCGGACCGGCTTTCCTGACGCCCGGCAGCGCATCGCTCGTGCCGCCGGCCGTTGCCTTGGGTTTGCCGCCGCCGTAGATACGCCCGCAGGTTGCCGTGAATGGCAGTGCGGGCCGGCGACGCGAACCGCGCATTATAGGCATCCGCCCCGCAAGGCCCGGTGCCCCGGCCGGCCGGGCGCCGTCGCGCCCAGGATCGTGGGCGGCAGAAATCCAGCCCCGCGTCGGCCCCGGCTGAAGGCCCGGGCAAGGCGCGGCGCGCAGCCCGGGCCGGACGCCCGGGCCAGCGCCGCAACGCCGCATGGGCCTTCAGCCGGGTCCGACCCTTCGGGCCGCGGCGATTCGCGGCGCCGGGCGCTGTTGCACGCTCGTTGCGTGGCACGCACCACGAACCACGCGCCTCGTGCGCGCCTTGCCCGGCACCGCGACTCGCCACGGCGTGGGGCCGGATTTCCGCCGTCCACGCTCCTAGAAGAGCCGGTTGCTGAGGGCGCAGAACAGCGCCGCGATCAGCGCTGTGGCCGGGATGGTGACGATCCAGGCGACGACGATGTTGCCGGCCAGCCCCCAGCGCACCGCCGACGGGTTGCGCACCGAGCCCACGCCGTAGATGGCGCCGGTGATGGTGTGCGTCGTCGACACCGGCACGCCGAGCGCGGTGGCGGTGAACAGCGTGATCGCGCCGCCGGCCTCGGCGCAGAAGCCGCCCACCGGCTTGAGCTTGGTGATGCGCTGGCCCATCGTCTTGACGATGCGCCAGCCGCCGAACATCGTGCCCAGGCCGATCGCCAGATAACAGCTCCAGATGACCCAGGTCGGCGGGGCCTTGTCCGCCGCGCCGGCCAGGCCCGAGGCGATCAGCAGCATCCAGATGATGCCGATCGTCTTCTGCGCGTCGTTGCCGCCGTGGCCGAGCGAATACAACCCGGCCGACAGCAGCTGGGCGCGTCGGAACAGGCGGTCCACGCGGCGCGGCGTACTGCGCGCGAAGATCCACGACACGGCGACCATCAGCAGCGATCCGCACAGGAAGCCGAGCAGCGGCGAGATGACGATGAAGGCCACGGTCTTGATCAGGCCCGAAGCCACGAGGGGTGCGGTGCCGGCGCGGACCATGGCAGCGCCGACGATGCCGCCGATCAGCGCGTGCGAGCTCGAGCTCGGGATGCCGTACCACCAGGTGAGCACGTTCCAGACGATGGCGCCGATGAGTGCGCCGAAGACGACATGCTGGTCGACGACGCCGGGCGCGACGATGCCCTTGCCCACGGTGGCGGCCACGCTGAGGTGGAACACGAACACCGCCACGACGTTGAACAGCGCCGCGAACACCACCGCCTGATAGGGCTTGAGCACGCCGGTGGAGACCACGGTCGCGATCGAGTTCGCGGCATCGTGGAAGCCGTTCATGAAGTCGAAGACGAGCGCGAGCGCCACGAGCAGCACCACGACCCACAGGGCCATCTGCACCGACTGCACCAGCCCTCTCCTCAGGAATTCTCGAGCACGATGCCTTCGACGATGTTGGCCACGTCCTCGCAGCAGTCGGAGATCGACTCGAGGTGTTCGTAGACCGCCTTGAGCTTGATCAGCTCACGCGTGTCGGGCTCCTCGCGGAACAGGCGTGACATGGCCGCGCGCATCACGCCGTCGGCCTCGGACTCGAGCTGGTCGATCTCCTCGCAGGCCGCGAGCACGCGCTCGGCGACGGCGGCGTCGCGCAGACGCGCCAGCAGCGCCACGATCTCCTGCACGCGTTCGCAGCAGCGCACCGAGATCTGCGTCAGGCGCAGGACCTCCGGCGACACCTTCTGCAGGTCGTACAGCGACATCACCTCGCTCGTGTCCTGCAGCAAGTCGAGCACGTCGTCCATGGCGTCGATCAGGCGCAGAATCTGGTCGCGGTCGAGCGGCGTGATGAAGCTCTTGTGCAGCAGCCGGTGCACCGAGGCCGTGACGCGGTCGGCCGCATGCTCGGCGTCGCCGACGGCCCGGGCGTGGCGCTCGCGCAGCGCGGCGTCGCCGTAATGCTGCACGAGCGCGAGAAACGAGCGTGCGCCCTCGGCGACATGGGCACCGTGCTCGTTGAACAGCTCGAAGAAATTGCCTTCGCGCGGCAGCAGCTTGCCGAAGACCATGAATGCTCCCGCCTCGTGCTCGTCGTCGAACGCCTCGGCCCGTGCGAGGCGATCTGCGGAAGATTCTAGGTGTCGTCGGCGTCAGGACCGGAAGATGAAATAGACGGCTCCCACCAGACAGAGCCCGGCCCAGAGGTAGTCCCACTTCAACGGCTGGTTCATCACCAGCACCGCGAAGGGCACGAATACGGCGAGCGTGATCACCTCCTGCCCGATCTTCAGCTGCGCGAGCGTGTAGCCGCCGGCAAAGCCGATGCGGTTGGCCGGCACCTGCAGCAGGTACTCGAACAGCGCCACGCCCCAGCTGGCCAGCGCCGCCACGAGCCAGGGCCTGGCGCCCAGGGTCTTCAGGTGCCCGTACCAGGCCCAGGTCATGAAGAGGTTGGACAGCACCAGCAGGCCGAAGGTCTTCACCGGCAGCGGAAGGTCGGCCAGCGACGGGATCATGCGGATCGGCCTCGGGTCGACTCGGGTATCGGCGCCGGTCGCGTCAGCGGTCCGACGGCGCGGCGTCGGCCCGGTCAGCTCCCTCGGCCCCGTCGGTCGACGCGGCCGCGGGCCGTCGCCGCCGACGGCGGCGCCGGCGCGGTGCCGCGCCGTCGACCTCTTGCGCTGCGGCCCCGACGGCTGCCTGGGCTGCGTCCCCTTCGGTTGCCTGGGCCGCGTCGGCCTCGCCGAGCGCCGCACCGACCGGCGCCGACCGCGCCGCGCGCCGGCCCGGCTCGGCTGGGGCGTCGGGCAGCACCAGATCGACGCCGGCCGAAGCCGGCGGGCCCGGCGCGCGCGCGTCCGCCGCGGCCCGCTCGCCGCCCTTGCGCACACGCGTGACGGAGGCCGCGCGTCGCTCGGCAAGCATCGCCTCGCGCTCGTCGTCGCTGCCGAGGTGGAAGTCCTCCCACCAGTCGGCCAGTTCGCCCGCCACTTCGCCGGCATCGGCGCGCAGGCGCAGGAAGTCGTAGCCGGCGCGGAAGCGCGGCTGCTTCAGCAGCGCCATCGCCGCACCCGGCGTGCGGCGCTCGAAGCGCGGCTGCATCAGCCAGATCTCGCGCATGTCGGCGGCCAGCTTGCCGCGGCCCGAGATGTCGCCGATACGCGCCTCGAACACCGCGTCCACCGCCTGCTGCAGCGCGGGGAACGGCGCCGCACCGGCCTGGCGCTGCGCGCTCCAGCGCTCCTGCACCTCGTGCCACAGCAGGCAGGCCAGCATGAAGCTCGGTGCCACCGTGCGGCCCTCGGCCACGCGGCGGTCGGTGTCCTCGAGCGCCAGCCGTACGAAGGTGTCGCGTGCTGCGTGCGGATGCGCCGGCGCCAGCACCGGCTCGAGAATCGGGAACACGCCGCGCTCGAGGCCGAAGCGGCGGATCTGCGCGACACTGGCCACCGCGTGGCCGGTCTGCAGCAGCTTGACCGTCTCGTCGAACAGGCGCGATGCGGGCACGTTGGCCAGCAGCGCCTTGGCGCCGCGGATCGGACGCTCGGTGGCCGCGTCGATCGTGAAGCCGAGCTTGGCCGCGAAGCGCACCACGCGCACGATGCGCACCGGGTCCTCGCGGTAGCGCGTCGGTGCGTCGCCGATCATGCGGATGACGCGTGCGCGCGCGTCGGCCAGGCCGCCGTGGTAGTCGACCACGGTCTGCGTCAGCGGGTCGTAGTACATGGCGTTGATCGTGAAGTCGCGCCGCGCCGCGTCCTCGATCTGCGGCCCCCAGACGTTGTCGCGCAGCACGCGGCCGCTGGCGTCCACCGCGTGCTGCTTGTCGGCGAGTTCGGCCTTGCTCGTCTTCTCGTTGCCCGCCACCGGCTCGGCGGCGGCGTTGTCGAGGTAGGCGCGGAAGGTCGAGACCTCGATCGTCTCGTGCTCGCGCCCGCGCCCGAACACCACGTGCACGATGCGAAAGCGCCGCCCGACGATGAAGGCACGCCGGAACAGGCCCTTCACCTGCTCGGGCGTGGCGTCGGTGGCGACGTCGAAATCCTTCGGCCGCTGGCCGACGATGAGATCGCGCACCGCGCCGCCCACGATGTAGGCCTCGTAGCCGGTCTCCTTGAGCGTGCGCACCACGCGCACGGCGTTGGCGTCGAGCAGCCTGGGGTCGATGCCGTGCTGCTCGGGCGTCAGATCGACGCGCCGCCCGAGCGTGATGACGGGCGTAGGCGCGGCAGCCGGCGCCGCCGCTGCGACCGCCGGCGGCGGGTGGCCGAGCAGGCGCTTGATGAATCTCTTGATCATGTGAACAGGTGCAGCACGGGCCAGCCGCGTTCGCGCGCGATGCGCTCGAGAGCTGGACCGGGGTTGGTGGCCACCGGGTGGCTCACGTGCGTGAGCAGCGGCAGGTCGTTGGCCGAATCGCTGTAGAAGATGCTGCGCTCGAAGTCGGCCAGCGTCAGGCCCTGCGCCGCCAGCCAGGCGTCGACGCGCGCGACCTTGCCCTCGCGAAAGGCCGGCAGGCCGCGGATGGCGCCGCTGACGCGGCCCGCGGCGTCGCGTTCGAGCTCGGTGGCGATCAGCGCCTCGACGCCGAACAGCGCCGCGATCGGCCGCGTGACGAAGTCGTTGGTGGCGGTGACGATGGCCAGCATGTCGCCGGCTGCGCGGTGCGTTTCGACCAGCGCCTGGGCGCTCGCGCGCAGCATCGGGCGGATCACGCGCTCGAGGTAGGCCGCCCGCAGCGCGTCGACTTCGGCCGCCGGCCGCTCGCGCCAGTCGGCGGTGATGAACGCGATGTAGGCGGCGATGTCGAGGCGACCGATCTGGTACGCGGCATAGAAGGCGTCGTTGCGGCGGCGGAAGGCCTCGCCGTCGGCGATGCCGCTGGCCACCAGGAACTCGCCGAATGCGTGATCCGAGTCACCGGGCAGCAAGGTGCCGTCGAGGTCGAACAGCGCGAGCCTCATGGCGCAGCGTCTCCGCGGCGCTGCGCGGCCGGCACGGAGCCCTCCTCGGTCAGCATCAGGCGCAACAGCGGCACGGTGACCGGGCGCGCCTTGGCCAGCGCGAACTCGTCGAGTCGGTCGAGCAGCGCCATCAGGTGCGCCAGATCGCGCGGAAAGCGCGTCAGCAGGTGGCCCATCACGTCGTCCGAGAGGAAGATGCCGCGGCGATCGGCCTCGCGGCGCAGCGCGGCGCGTGTCTCGGCTTCGCCCAGCGGCTCGAGCGCGAACACGTGGCCCCACGCCAGGCGCGTGCGCAGGTCCTCGCGCAGCGGCAGGTCCACCGGCGGCAGGCGACCAGCGGCGGCGAAGGCCACCCCCTCGGCGCTGGCCTGCTCGAACAGCGCGAAGACGCTGCGCTGCGCCGACGCGTCCAGCGCCTCGCAGCGGTCGACGGCCAGCAAGGCGCAGCCGGCGGGCAGCAGGTCGGGCGCATCGGGCCGTCCGTCGAACCAGAGCGCCTGCTGCCCGGCGGCGGCCAAGCGGCGCGCGAGCGCGCGCAGCAGGTGGGTCTTGCCCGAAGCGGCCGGGCCCCAGAGATAGACCGGAGCCGCCGGCGCGCGCAGCGCCGCCAGATGTGCGAGCGCAGCGGCGTTGCGGCCGGCGACGAAGTTCTCGAAGCTCGGCTCCGCCCCGGAGCCGATCGGCAGCGGCAGTTGCCTCATCGCAAGCGGTCGCGCGGCGGCGTGGTCGGCGTCGTACACGGGCGCTCTACGGCGAAAGCGTGCCGGGCAGGCTGCGCCACCGCTCCAGCAGCTCGCGCATCGCGGCGAGGTCCGGCGCGCGCGGCGCGTGCGCGAGGTAGGCGTTCAGATCGGCGCAGGCCAGATCGGCGCGACCGAGCTCGGCCAGCACCAGGGCGCGGTCGCGCCGCTCGTCCCAATCCTGCGGCAGCAGCGTCACGAGCCGGTGCATCACCGCGAGCAGGCGCGGCCAGTCGCGCGCAGCGCGGTGGATCTCCTTCAAGTTGCGCAGCAGCCGCGCGATCACGGCACGCGGTGCAGCACCCTGCAGGTACACGCCGAGCGGCCATGGCGGCGCGCCGCTGCCTTGCTGCCGGCGGTACGGCGCCAGCCGCTCTTCGAGGTCGGCGCGCGACAGCGAGCGCCCGTCGAACGGATCGATCACGACGTCGCCCGGACAACTGCCGCCCTCGAGGTGCAGCTTGACCAGGAAATGCCCCGGGAACGCCAGGCCGCTCGCGTGCAGGCCGAGCTGGCCGGCGAACTCGACGTACAGCAGCGCCAGCGTGATCGGGATGCCGCGGCGCGTGCGCAGCACCTCGTGCAGATAGCTGTTGCGGCGGTCGTAATAGTCGTTGACGTTGCCGGCGAAGCCGAGCTCGCGGAAGTAGAAGTGGTTGAGCAGGCGCACGCGCGCCAAGGGCATCGCGTCGGCCGGAATGCGCCGCCGCAGCCGCTCGCCCAGCGCATCGATCTCGGCCAGCACGCCCTGCACGTCGAGGTCGGGCACCTCGTCCTGCGCCACGGCGAGTGCTGCCTCGAGGACCGGGAACTGCGCGTCGTCGGCGACGAGGCTGGCGAAGTACTCGAGCGCGCTCGGCGTCTCGAAGTTGGGGTGGGCAGGCATCGCGTTCAGTGTAGGTCAGCCGCGCCGCGCGAAGTCGCGCGGTCGCATGCCGCAGGCCGCGAGGACCGCAAAGTACAGCAGCGCGGCGCCGCCGAGCACGCCGGCGACGGCGAGCGCGCGCTCGGCCCAATGGGTGCGCAGCCCGATCCAGTCGACGCCGCGCGCCGCCCAGCCGAGCGCGGCGCCGAGCGCGGCGTTGGCCAGCAGCAGCTTGAACGCGAAGCGGCCCCAGCCGGGGGCCGGCCGGAACAGGCCCCTGCGCAGCAAGCCGGACAGGAGCAGGCCGGCATTGACGAGCGCAGCCAGGCCGATCGCGAGCGCCAGCCCGGCATGGCCGAGCCAGGGCACGAGCAGCACGTTCATGGCCTGCGTCGCAACCAGCACGAAGATCGCGATGCGCACCGGCGTGGCGATGTCGGCGCGCGCGAAGAAGGCCGGCGCCAGCACCTTGACGCCGACCAGCCCGAGCAGCCCGACGCCATAGCCGCGCAGCGCCGCCGCGGTCATGAGGACGTCGTCGCCGCCGAAGTGCCCGTAGTGGAACAGCACGGCAACGAGGCCGACCGGAAACACCAGCAACGCCAGCGCGCACGGCAGCGCCAGCAGCAGCGCCAGGCGCAGGCCCCAGTCGAGCAGGCCGGAATACTCGGCGGCGCCGTCGGCGCGCGCCTGCGCGGCGCTCAGTTGCGGCAGCAGCACCACACCGAGGGCGACGCCGAGCAGCGCGGTCGGGAACTCCATCAGTCGATCGGCGTACGACAGCCACGACACCGCGCCCACCGCCACGTGCGAGGCGATCTGCGTGTTGATGACGAGCGACAGTTGCGCCACCGACACGCCCAGCAGAGCCGGCGCCATCAACTTGAGCACGCGCATCGTGCCCGGGTGACGCCAGGCGCGTGCGAGCGCTGCCGGCACGAGCCCGATGCGCGGCAGCATGCCGATGGCGGCCAGCGCCGGCACCTGCACCGCGGCCTGCAACAAGCCGCCCGCCATCACGCCGGCGGCCAGCGCATGGATCGGCTCGATGCCGCGCGCACGCAGCCACGGCACCAGGCCCACAGCCGCGGCGATCACCGCCAGATTGAGCAGCACCGGCGTCGCGGCCGGCACCGCGAAGCGCTTCCAGGTGTTGAGGATGCCGGCCGACAGCGCCACCAGCGACATCAGCCCGATGTAGGGGAACATGAAGCGCGTGAGCAGCACGCCGGTGTCGAACGCCTCGAGCCCGGAGCCGATCACCCATACCAGTGCCGGCGCCAGCACGACGCCGGCAATGCAGGTGGCCAGCAGCACCCAGGCCAGCACGGTGGCGATGGCGTCGACGAGCGCGCGCGTCGCGCCCTCGCCCTCGCGCTCGCGCGTGGCGCCCAGCAGCGGCACGAAGGCCTGCGAGAAAGCCCCTTCCGCGAACAGGCGCCGGAACAGGTTGGGAATGCGGAAAGCGACGTTGAAGGCGTCGGTGGCGGCACTGGCGCCGAAGAGGGCGGCGACGAGCTGCTCGCGCACGAGGCCGGTGACGCGCGAGGCGAGCGTCAGCAGCGAGACGGTGGAGGCGGCCTTCAGCAGATTCACGCGCGGGGCGGATTGTAGCCAGCGGCGCCACCGGCAGGTCCGGCGAGGCGCGCGATGCGCAGTCGACCTGCTATACTTGAACGTCTTTGCATCCCGTCGCACATCCACCGTATGGCCACTTCCGCCAAAGCCAAGAAACGCACCGTCCGCATCGCCTCGGGGCGCAAGCGCGCGCGCCAGAACGTGGCGCTCAATGCCCACAACCGTTCGCTGCGCTCGCGTTTTCGCAGCGTCGTCAAGGACGTGCACAAGGCGGTCAGCGGCGGCGACAAGGGCAAGGCGGCTGAAGTCTTCAAGTCGGCGCAGAGCGTGATCGACTCCGTGGCCGACAAGGGTCTGTTCCACAAGAACAAGGCCGCGCGCACCAAGAGCCGGCTGGCGGCCAAGGTCAAGGCGCTGGCGCTCGCCTGAGGCCTGCGGCGTCGACGCCGCGCAGGGCCCGCCGAGCATGCGGGTCGTACCACGACAGGGCCCGCCGCATGCGGGCCTTGGCACTGTCAGGGCCCGCGGCGTGCGGGCCTTTCTACTGACAGGGCCCGCGTCGCATGCGGGCCGTTGCCTTGCCGCCCGCGCCGCGCCGAGCCGCTGCCGACGGCGCAGGGCACCCGTAGAATCGCCCCGGGCCGGAACGTGACCGCAGCGTCGCGTGCCGGCGTTTCTTTCTTTCACTGCAGCGCCCGCTCCGCCCGGCGCATCTGGAGGCCGTCGATGAATGCTCCGGACCCCGCCCACGCCAGCGGCCCGATGCCGCATGTGCTCGACACCTACGGCCGCCTGCCGATCGCACTCACGCACGGCCGCGGCTGCTGGGTATGGGACACGGCGGGCCGACGCTATCTCGACGCCCTGGGCGGCATCGCCGTCAATACGCTCGGCCACGGCCACCCCAAGCTGGTGCCGGCGCTGCAGGACCAGGTGGCGCGCCTGATCCACTGCAGCAACTATTACGAAGTGCCGCTGCAGGAGCAACTTGCCGCCAGGCTCTGCGAGATCTCGGGCCTGTCCGGCGTCTTCTTCTGCAACAGCGGCCTCGAGGCCAACGAGGGCGCCCTCAAGATCGCGCGCAAGTACGGACACGACAGGGGCATCGCGCGGCCCGAGGTCATCGTCTACGACAAGGCCTTCCACGGCCGCTCGATCGCCACCTTGTCCGCCACCGGCAACGCCAAGGTGCAGAAGGGCTTCGAGCCGCTCGTCGAGGGCTTCGTGCGCGTGCCGCTGAACGACTTCGCCGCCGTTCAGGAAGTGGCGCACACGAATCGCAACGTCGTCGCCGTCTTCCTCGAGGTCATCCAGGGCGAAGGCGGCATCAACCGCACGCGCGTCGAGTACCTGCGTCGGTTGCGCCAGCTCTGCGACGACGAGGGCTGGCTGCTGATGCTCGACGAGGTGCAATGCGGCATCGGGCGCACCGGCAAGTGGTTCGCGCACCAGTGGGCCGACATCCGCCCCGACGTGATGCCGCTGGCCAAGGGCCTGGGCTCGGGCGTGCCGGTGGGCGCCATCGTCTGCGGCCCGCGGGCCGTGAACGTGCTCGGCCCCGGCAACCACGGCAGCACCTTCGGCGGCAACCCGCTGGCCATGCGCGCGGGCGTCGAGACGCTGCGCATCATGCAGGAGGACGGCCTCGTGGCCCACGCCGCCGCGATGGGTGAAGTGCTCGACCGTGCGCTGCGCGAGGGCCTGGCCGGCGCGAAGGGCGTGGTCGAGTTCCGCGGCCAGGGTCTGATGATCGGCATCGAGCTCGACCGGCCCTGTGCCGTGCTGCTGGCACGCGCGGCCGAAGCCGGGCTGCTGATCAGCATCACCGCCGAGCGCGTGATCCGGCTGCTGCCGGCACTGGTGCTGTCGGCCGACGAGGCACGCCAGATCGCCGCCATCCTGGTGCCGCTGGTTAGGCAGTTCCTTGCCGAACCGGCGCCATGATCAAGCCCGGGCCCGGCCTGATGAAGCATTTCCTCCAGTTCAAGGACCTGCGCGCCGAGGAGTACGCCTACCTGTTCGAGCGCGCGCGCATCATCAAGGCGCGTTTCAAGAACTACGAGAAGTACCAGCCGCTGGCCGACCGCACGCTGGCCATGATCTTCGAGAAGGCGAGCACGCGCACGCGCGTGAGCTTCGAGGCCGGCATGTACCAGATGGGCGGCTCGGTGGTGCACCTCACCAGCGAGGGCAGCCAGCTCGGCCGCGCCGAGCCGGTGGAGGACACGGCGCGCGTCATCAGCCGCATGGTCGACCTGGTGATGATCCGCACCTACGAGCAGGCCAAGCTCGAACTCTTCGCCGCAAACGCGCGCGTGCCGGTGATCAACGGCCTGACCAACGAGTACCACCCCTGCCAGATCCTGGCCGACCTGTTCACCCTCATCGAGCATCGCGGCCGGCGCGGCGCCGACGCGCTCGAGTGCCTGCGCGGCAAGGTCGTGGCCTGGGTCGGTGACGGCAACAACATGGCCAACACCTGGCTGCAGGCGGCCGAGGTGCTCGGCTTCACGGTGCACGTGAGCACGCCCGAGGGCTACCAGGTGCGGCCCGAAGTCGCGGGCGTGCGCGACCCGGGCTGCTACAGGGTGTTCGACCACCCGATGGACGCCTGTCGCGGCGCCCACCTCGTCACCACCGACGTGTGGACGAGCATGGGTTACGAGGCCGAGAACGAGGAGCGCCGCAAGGCCTTCGTCGAATGGTGCGTCGACGACGACATGATGGCGGTGGCGCAGCCCGACGCGCTGTTCATGCACTGCCTGCCGGCGCACCGCGGCGAGGAAGTCACGGCCGAGGTCATCGACGGCCCGCAGAGCGTCGTCTGGGACGAAGCCGAAAACCGGATGCACGTGCAGAAGGCGCTGATGGAATACCTGCTGCTCGGGCGCATCGGGTGAGCCTCGGCGGCGGCAGCAGCAGCCGCTGCAGGCGCGTGTGCGGACGCCGACGCGCCGGACTTCAGGCTGCGGCCGGCCGCACCCCGGCGGTGAGCGCCGCCAGCGCCGCCTCATCCAGCGTCTCGCGCGCCAACAGTTCGCGCGCGGCGCGATCGAGCACCTCGCGGTGCTGCTCGAGGACGCGCGTGGCGCCGTCGAAGGCGTCCATCACGATGCCGCGCACCGAGCTGTCGATGTGCTGCTGCGTCTGCGGGCTCACGCCGCAGCCGCCGGGCTGGGCGATGCCGGGCACGTCGAGGAAGCGCGGCTGCTGCGCCTCGTAGGCGACATAGCCCAGCGCCTCGTCCATGCCGTAGCGCATGACCATGTCGCGCGCGATGTCGGTGGCCTTGGCCAGGTCGTCGGCCGCGCCCGTGGACAGGTGCCCGAAGACGAGCTTCTCGGCGGCGCGGCCGCCGAGCAGCACCATGATCTTGCGCTCGAGCTCCTCGCGCGTCATCAGGAAGCGGTCTTCGGTGGGGCGCTGGATGGTGTAGCCGAGCGCGCCGATGCCGCGCGGGATGATCGACACCTTGTGCACCGGGTCGCTGCCCGGCAGCGCCAGCGCCACCAGCGTGTGCCCCATTTCGTGAAAGGCGACGACCTCGCGCTCGCGCGGGTTGAGGATGCGGTTCTTCTTCTCGAGGCCGGCGACGATGCGCTCGATGGCGGTGGTGAAGTCCTGCAGGCTCACTTCCTGCGCGCCGCGCCGCGTCGCCGCCAGCGCCGCCTCGTTGCACAGGTTGGCCAGGTCGGCGCCCGAGAAGCCGGCCGTCAGCGCCGCCACCTGGGCCAGGTCGACGCCGGCAGCGAGCCGGATCTTCTTGATGTGCACCTGCAGGATCTGCACGCGTCCGCTCTTGTCGGGGCGATCGACCAGCACCTGGCGGTCGAAGCGTCCGGCGCGCAGCAGCGCCGGGTCGAGGATCTCGGGGCGGTTCGTCGCCGACAGCAGCACCAGGCCCGAGGAGCTGTCGAAGCCGTCGAGCTCGACCAGCAGCTGCTGCAGCGTCTGTTCGCGCTCGTCGTGGCCGCCGACCGCGCCCGAGACGCCGCGCGCGCGGCCCAGCGCGTCGAGCTCGTCGATGAAGATGATGGCGGGCGCCTTGGCCCGCGCCTGCTCGAACAGGTCGCGCACGCGCGCCGCGCCGACACCGACGAACATCTCGACGAACTCGCTGCCGCTGATGCTGAAGAAGGGCACGCCGGCCTCGCCCGCCACCGCCTTGGCCAGCAGCGTCTTGCCGGTGCCCGGCGGCCCGACGAGCAGGATGCCCTTGGGCATGCGCGCACCGAGCCGCCCGTAGCCCTGCGGGTCCTTCAGGAACGAGACGATCTCCTGCAGCTCGGCCTTGGCCTCGTCGACGCCGGCCACGTCGGCGAAGGTGACGCCGGTGTCCTTCTCGACGTAGACCTTGGCGCGGCTCTTGCCGATGCTCATGAAGCCGCCCAGCCCTCCGGCCTTGTCGGCGAAGCGCCGGATGAAGAAGAACCACAGGCCGAAGAAGACGAGCGCGGGCAGCACCCACGACATCAGGTCGCGCAGCCAGGTGCTCTCGACGACGCGCGAGTACTCGACGTTGTACTTGGCCAGCCGGTCGGCCAGCGCGGGGTCGACGCGCGTGGCGACGATGACGGTCTTGCCGCCGTCGGGCGTCTTGAGCTTGCCGGTGATCGTGCTGTCGCCGACCACGACTTCGGAGACGCGGCCGGCGGCGAGCGCCTTCTCGAACTCGCTGTACGGCACCGGCTCGACCGTGCGCGCCTGCCACAGCGTCTGCAGCGTAAACAGCGCGAACAGCGCCAGCAGCCAGTAGCCGACGTTCCACTGCGTCTTCGGGTCGGGCTTGAGCGGCATCGGCATCGTCGGCTCCCTCGCGGCCGCTCAGCGCGGCATCCTGGCAACGCGGCGGCGCAGCGCGGAGATCTCCTCCTCGAGATCGGCCACCAGCGCAGCGAGCTCGGGGACGGCACCATAGCAGCGTTCCGTCTGCCGCATCGAGCGCACCCGTCGCACGAGCAGCGCGTCGAAGCGCCAAGCGCCGGCGTCGCCGGCCGGACCCGACACCTCGATCAAGCCCGCGCGCACGCGTTCGGCCACCCAGTCGGGCGCGAGGGCCAGCGCGCGGCTCAGTTCCTGCAGCGTCAGCAGCTCGGGGTCGTCCAAGGGCGGCATCGCGTCATTCTCCGCGTTCGGCCGCCGCGGCGGCCACCTTGCGCGCATCGAAGTCGGGCAGTTCGCGCGCCATCGTCTCGTAGTGGTGGCGTGCGCGCGGGTCGTGTGCGCTGGGCAGCAGCACGCGCACGACGAGTTCCAGGTCGCCGGGCGTGCGCCCCGGCAGGCCGCGGCCGCGCACGCTGAGGATGCGGCCGCTCTGGGCATCGGCCGGCACGCGCACCTGCAAGGTGCTGCCGTCGGGCATCGCCACCGGCACCACGGCGCCGAGCGCGGCCTCCCAGGGCGCCACCGGCAACTCGGCGATCAGATTGCCGCCTTCGACCCGGAAGCGTGGATGCGGCCGCAACTGCACCTCGAGGAACAGGTCGCCGGCCGGCGCGCCGCCCTGACCGCCGCCGCCCTGGCCCGCCAGGCGGATCATCTGCCCGGGCCGCACGCCGGGAGGGATGCGCACTTCGAGCGTGCGTTCGGCCAGCGTGACGCGTCCACCGGCGTCGAGCTGCGGCGCGCGCAGCGTGATCTGTCGCGTCGCGCCGCGCACCGCATCCTCGAGATCGAGCACGATCTTGGCGTGGTGCGCCTCGCCGGCGGCCTCGAAACCCGCCCCCGGCGTCCGTCCGCGCGGGCCGCCGCGCCGGGCGGCGCCGCGACCGAACAGCTGCGCGAAGAAGTCGCTGAACTCGCCCAGATCGGCCTCTTCGAAGCCGCGCCCGCTGAACTCGAAGCCGGCGTCCCAGTCCGGCGGCGGCGTGAAGCTCTCGCCGCCGCGGCGTCCACGGCCGAGCGCGTCGTAGGCGGCACGCCGCTCGGTGTCGCCGAGCACGGCGTTGGCTTCGTTCACCTCGGCCATGCGCGCGGCGGCGTCGGCCTCCTTCGACACGTCCGGGTGGTACTTGCGCGCCAGACGTCGGTACGCCTTCTTGATGTCGTCGGCGCTTGCATCACGCGCCACGCCGAGCACCTGGTAGTAGTCCTTGAACTCCACGACGACCCATGCGCCGTTGGCGGCGCCTGCCCTTCCATCTGCGGGCCGCGGCCGCGACTTCAAGACCCTTGAAAGCTGCCGCGCCAGGCCCTAACTGGACTCTTGTCGGCGCGCGCCAAGGTTGGCGCGGCAGCCGAAAGCGGAGTTTGACTCATCGGAGGATTCCCATGTACCGAACCTTCTTCCCGCGCGATCTGTTCGCCGAATTCGATCGCCTGCAGCATGAGATGTCCGGCCTGTTCCAGGGCATTCCCAGCATCCGCGGCCTGGGCCGCGGCGGCTATCCGGCGCTCAACGTGGGCAGCGCACCCGGATCCGTCGACGTGTTCGCCTTCGCGCCCGGGCTCGACCCGGCGGCCATCGAGGTCAACCTCGAACGCGGCGTGCTGACGCTGGCCGGCGAGCGCAAGGCCGAGGCCCCGCCCAGCGACGCCAAGACCACCGTGCATCTGGACGAGCGCTTCGCCGGGCGCTTCCGCCGCGTGCTCAGCCTGCCCGAGGACATCGACCCCGAGAGCGTGAGCGCGAGCTACACGGACGGCGTGCTGCACGTGCGCATCAAGCGCCGCGCCGCCGCCGAGCCGCGCCGCATCACCGTGCAATGAAGCCCAAAGGAGCGACACCATGAACACCGTGACCACCCCCCGCGACGAGACTCGGGTCGAGCCGAGCGGCACGCGCAGCGAGGCCGCATTGCTGCCGCCGGTCGACGTGATCGAGGACGCCGGCGGCATCACGCTGTATGCCGACATGCCCGGCGTCGCCAAGGAACGCGTGACGTTGCGCGTCGAGGATGATCAGCTGCTCATCGAAGGCGAGATGAAGCTGGCACTGCCGCCCGACATGCAGCCCACGCACGCCGAGGTGCAGCGCGCGCGCTACCGGCGCGCCTTCACGCTCAGCAAGGAACTCGACGCCGACAAGATCGGCGCCGAGATGAGCCAGGGCGTGCTGCGCGTGCGCATCCCCAAGGCCGCCCACGCCCAGCCGCGCCGCGTGCAGGTGCAGGTGAGCTGAAGCCTGCTGCTCGCGTCCGCCGCGCCCGGCCGCACGCGCCGAGGCGGCGGGCCGGGCGCCGATCGTGCCTGAAGCGGCCCCGCGACAGTCGTCGCGGGGCCGCTTCGCATGGGGCAATGGGCTTCGCTTGGCACAACGCAGCGGAGCGCAGCTCAAGGCGAGAGCGTTGCCCGCCGATATCCTGGCCGTGCAAGTCCGGCAGGCCTGGGCTTGCACGTCGAGGCGCCGTCCGTCGCGCCCACCCCCGCCACAAGAGCAAGAAGCAAAGGAACCCCATGCGCCTCAACCTGCCCGTTACCGGCAAGGAATACGCGTTCGCGGCCGACGCGACACTGATGTCGAAGACCGACCCCAAGGGCCGCATCCAGTACGCCAACGCGGCTTTCATCGATGTGAGCGGCTTCACGCGCGACGAGCTGTTCGGCAAGGCGCACAACATCGTGCGCCACCCCGACATGCCGCCCGAGGCCTACGCCGACCTGTGGCAGACGCTGAAGGACGGCCATTCCTGGACCGCTCTGGTCAAGAACCGGCGCAAGGACGGCGACCACTACTGGGTCCGCGCCAACGTCACGCCGGTGGTGCGCGGCGGCCAGCATGTCGCCTACATCTCGGTGCGCACGCGGCCCAGCGCGCAGGACACGGACGCAGCCGAGGCGCTGTATCGCCGCATGCGCGAAGGTCGGGCGCGCGGCATCGGGCTGCGGCGCGGCATCGCCGTCTACAAGGGCCTGTGGGCCTGGCGCTCGTTCTTCGCCACGGCCTCGGTGGCGACGCGCACCTGGCTGGGCTGCGCGCTGGCGGCTCTGCCTGCGGCGGCCGCGGCCCTGGCGCTGGCGCCCTCGCTGCCTGCCGCCGCCGCGCTCGGCGGTGCGGCGCTCGCAGGCTGGCTCGCCGGCGGCTGGCTGCTGCAGCGCCAGATCGTCGCGCCGCTGCGGCTGGTGGCGCGCAAGGCGCAGGAAGTGGCCAGCGGCGATACGTCGCAGCAGTTCGAACTCGGCCGCCTGGACGACATCGGCATGCTGCTGCGCTCGGTGAACCAGGCCGGCCTCAACCTGCGCTCGCTGCTCGACGACGTCAGCAGTCAGGTCGGCGGCCTCAGCAGCGCGAGCGGCGAGATCGCCGCCGGCAGCGACCATCTGTCCTCGCGCACCGAGCAGGCCGCCGCCAGCCTCGAGCAGACGGCGGCCTCGATGGAGCAGATGACCGGCAGCGTGCGCCAGAGCGCCGACAGCGCGCGTGCTGCATCCGAGATCGCCAGCGGCGCCTGCACGGCGGCGGCCGAGGGCGGACAGGTGGTGGGCGGCTTCGTCGCGACGATGGACGAGATCAGCCGCAGCTCGCAGCGCATTGCGGACATCACGTCGCAGATCGACGCGATCGCCTTCCAGACCAACCTGCTGGCGCTCAACGCCGCGGTGGAGGCGGCACGCGCCGGCGAGCACGGACGCGGCTTCGCCGTCGTCGCCGGCGAAGTGCGGGCGCTGGCGCAGCGCGCCGCCGGTGCGGCGCGCGAGATCAAGGGCCTGGTCGGCGCCTCGGCGCAGAGCGTGCAGGCCGGCAGCCGGCAGGTCGAGAGCGCCGGCGCGGCGATGGAGCGCATCGTGCAGCAGGTGCGGCGCGTCGGCGAGCTGATCGCCGAGATCAGCCACGCGGCGTCGGAGCAGAGCCAGGGCCTCGGCCAGGTGAACGCCGCCGTCGGCGAACTCGACCGCGTGACGCAGCAGAACGCCGCCCTCGTCGAGCAGAGCGCCGCGGCGGCCGGCTGCCTGCGCACGCAGGCCACCGTGCTGGGCGACGCCGTGCAGGCTTTCCGCGAAGCACGCTGAGCGCGGCGCGCGCCCAGGGGTCGATTCGATCCGGAGCCCTGGCCGGGCGACGTCGACGCCCTCGAGCGCGGGCCGCGCGCGGCCGCCCTGCGCGCCGCCAAAGGGCGCGGCGCGGCTGTCGAGATCGATGCGCGGGTCACGCCATGCCCTTCAAGGCCGCCGGGTCGCCCAGCACCGGGTCGCGGCAGTCGGCGATGTAGCTGCGGATGATGTCGTCGAACGAGGCATCGCAGCGAAGGCCCAGCGCGGCCGCGCGCGGCGTCGTCACAGCGCGCGGCCAGTTGGCCACGATGGCGGCGATGCGTTCGTCGCGCTCGCGCACGACGCGCGCGCGCACCGCCGGCCCGGCCACGCGCTCGAGCGCGTCGAGCATCTGCTGCACGGTCACGTTGAGCCCTGGCAAAGTCATCGCCGTACGGCCGACGAAAGCCGCGCGGCTGGCCTCGCCGACCGCGATCAGGCCGTCGACCATGCGCCCGACCGAAGCCACCGGATGCGCCACCCCGGGGTCGACCGGCAGCGACGCCCTTTGGCCGGCCAGCGGCTCGCGGATGATGCCGCTGAAGAACGAGCTCGCCGCGCCGTTGGGCCGCCCCGGACGAACGGTCACGGTGACCAGGCGTGCCGCCCGCCCGTCGACGAAGCCCTTGCGCGTGTAGTCGGCGACGAGCTGCTCGCAGACGAGCTTGTGTGTGCCGTAGCTCGTCTGCGGCGTCGGCAGCGTATCGTCGCCCACGAGGTCCGGGAACGGATAGGCCGGATCGGGGCCGAACACCGCGATCGAGCTGGCGAACACGAGCCGCACCGGCGCCGCCCCGTGCTGCTGCACGCGCCGGCGCAGCGCGTCGAGCAGCGCGCGCGTGCTGTCGAGGTTGGAGCGCAGGCCCAGGTCGAAATCGAGTTCGCATTCGCCCGACACCGCCGACGCGAGGTGGAACACGGCGTCCAAGGGCTCACCCGCCAGCCGCTCGATCTGTGCGAGCAGCGTGCCGACGCGGGCCTCGACACGCGCGTCGGCCAGCAGCCAGGGCGCGGCCGCAGCCTGGTCGGCGAGCACGATGCGTTCGATGCGGCGCCCGGCGAGCATGCCGCGGGCGAGCAGGGCGCGCGCCAGACGCGCGCCGACGAAGCCTGCGCCTCCGGTGATCAGGACTCGCACGGCAGATGCTCCCGGGCTTGCCGGCGGCCCGGACCCCGGCGTGCGGGCGCGGCATGGACGCGTGCCCTGCCTGCAAGCGGTGCCGGCGGCTTGCTCACCGAAGGCAGGCGTCGGCGCGACGCGGGCACCTGCTCGATGCCCTCGGCCGCACCGTCGATCGGCACGCGGCACGCACGCTTGGCGCGCGCAGGCTCGCGCCCGGTCACCGCGTCCGGCCGCGCGCGTTGCAGCGGCAGCGGCTGCATCGACCCGCGCCGGGGGCTGCCGAGCGCAAGGCGGGTGCGCAGCCGCGTGCCGATGGTCTTGCTCATCTGCTTGTGCATGCGGTGGTGCCAGGCGTGCAGCGCGTTGCCGTGGACGTTCTCGATCGGCGTGCGCGCCGCCCTAGTACTCCGACACAGGCATTTCGAAACATGAAAGCGCGTCTTCGGGCCGATGGCGGCGTTGCCGATGCTCGCGACAGCGCCCGGTATCGCTGCGCTCGGCGCCTTGCGCTCGACCCGAATCCATCGCTTTCATCATGTTCCGAAACCCCTGCGCCAAAGTACTAGGAGTGTGGGCGGCAGAAATCCGGCCCCACGCCGTGGCGAGTCGCGGTGCCGGGCAAGGCGCGCGCGAGGCGCGTGGTGCGTGCCGCGCAACGAGCGTGCAACAGCGCCCGGCGCCGCGAATCGCCGCGGCCCGAAGGGTCGGCCTCAGCTAAGGGCCCATGCGGCGTTGCGCCGCTGGCCCGGGCGTCCAGCCCGGGCTGCGCGCGGCGTCTTGCCTGGGCCTTCAGCCGGGGCCGACGCGGGGCTGGATTTCTGCCGCCCACGCTCCTATTGAGTTTTCCGTAAAGGACGACACTACCAGAGCTCAGCCTGCATCCAGCAGGCGGCGATGATCGAAGGGCGGCGCTGGGCGCTCTTGAGCTTGCTGCGGGCGGTGGTGTTGAGTTCGTTCAT
>JADYZZ010000101.1 GCA_020852865.1 Rubrivivax sp. | reverse complement strand
TCCAGCCCCGCGTCGGCCCCGGCTGAAGGCCCAGGCAAGGCGCGGCGCGCAGCCCGGGCTGGACGCCCGGGCTGGCGGCGCAACGCCACATGGGCCTTCAGCCGGGGCCGACTCTTCGGGCCGCGGCGATGCGCGGCGCCGGGCGCTGTTGCACGCTCGTTGCGTGGCACGCACCGCGCGCCTCGCGCGCGCCTTGCCCGGCACCGCGACTCGCCACGGCGCGGGGCCGGATTTCTGCCGCCCACGCTCCTAGCTGCCGCTGCGTTCCGGGTCGGCCCGGTCGGCCCGGCCGGCCGCATGCCGCGCCACCGCCTGCTGCAGGAAGCGCCGGACCGCGCGCCACGATGCCTCGTCGGCATGCGCATTGGGCGCCGGCGCGCCGCCGCTCGTGCTGCGCCGACCCGAGACCGGGTGCACGTATTCGAGCTGCGTCGTCGGCACATAGGGAAACACGATCGAGTGCCCGGCGCCTTCGAAGTCGAGGTGCTCGACCGCATGCGGATGGCCGGCTGCGGCGAGCCGGTCGGCCACCATGCGCCCGTATCGGCTCGACGGCCAGGCGCCGTCGTCGCTGCCCGACAGCAGCAGCACCGGGCCGCGGATCTTCTCGACCGGGATGCGTGCGCGCGCCACCGCTGCTTCGTCCTGCAGCGCGGTGAGGATGGCGTGCGCGTGCCGGCGCGGCTCGGGCCCGTCGTCCCAGGGCGCCCAGGTGGCGCAGCGGTTGCCCTGCCAGACGTCGGGGATCGGCTGGCCGCGGTACAGCCAGGCCGGGCCTTCGCGGCCGAGCGCCGGGTCGCAGGCGTTCTGCGCGCTGTGCACGACGGCACCGGGCACGTAGGCCACCACCGCCGCCACGGCCTCGGGGAACAGCGTCGCCAGCAGCAGCGCGAGTTCGCCGCCGCGCGACTGGCCGCTGAGCGCGATGAAGCCGTCGCGCGGCGCGAGCCGGCGCTGCATCCAGGCCAGCGCGGCCTCGAAGTACTCGATGCGCGTGTTGCTGATGTACGCGCTCAGCCCGGGCGCCTTGAAGTAGCCCAGCGCCAGCGCGGCGTAGCCGTGCGAGGCATAGAGCGCGGCGCGCGGCTCGTTGATGCCGCCGCCCGAGCCGTTGAGCACCAGCACCGCCGGATGCGCGCCGGCGCCCGGCGGCATGAACAGCGTGCCGACGAGCCCGTCTTCGCGCACGTCGTGTCGCGTGACGCCGGGCGCGGCCAGCCGCTGCGTGAGCGTGTGCGTCGCCGCCACCGCGTCGCCGCGGCGCAGGCTGACCTCGGTGACGAGGGGCGCGGCCGGCGGCTGCGCGAACAGGTCGCGGTCGGCCCAGGCGAGCGCCGGTGCCGAAGGTGCCTGCGACCAGACGAGGCCCATCGCCGCGACGCCCGCGTAGCTGCCGGCCACGGGCGCGTCGCGTGCGAGGTCGACCACACCCTGCGCATCGGCGCGAAAGCGCGCCGCGGCCTGCCACGGCAGGCCGCGGCCGCGCCGCGTCTCGGTCGCGACGATGACCTCCTCGCCCGGCGCCAGGCCGCCGGCGGCGATGCGCCGCGGCACGTCGATGAGCGCGTCGGCCGGGGTGACGGTGAGCGTCGCCACGCTACTTGCCGACGCGCGTGACCTGCATCGCGGTCGTGCGGTCGCTCAGCAGCGGCTCGACCTTCAGGCCCTTCTTCGCGGCCCAGATGTTCTGGTAGTGGAACAGCGGGATCTGCGCCACGTCGCCCGTCACCAGGTTGGCGGCGTGACGGAAGATCGCCTCGCGCCGACGCTCGTTGAACTCCACCGTCGACGCGTCGAGCGCCTTGTCCACCGCTTCGCTGCTGTAGCGCCCCCAGTTGTTGGCGCCGCGCCCGGCCTTGGGGTCGTGCGTGGCGAGCGTTTGCAGCAGACCGTAGCCGGCCTCGCCGGTGCCGTTGCCCCAGGCGATGACCGCCACCGCGAACTCGTTCTTGATGGCGCGCGCCGAGTACATCGACCAGGGCACGACCTGCACCTGGGTCCTGACGCCGATGCGCGTCCAGAACTGCGCCACCGCCTGCACCGTCTCGGGCGCCTGCGGGTAGCGGTCGCCCGGCACGTGGATCGTGATCTGGAAGCCCTGCGGGTAGCCCGCCTCGGCGAGCAGCTTCCTGGCCTGCTCGGGATCGTGCGCGATGTTCTTGATCTCGGGGTTGTAGCCGAACGAGCCCTGCGGCATCCACTGGTTGGCCTCGGTCACCGTGCCCTGCATGATGCGCTCGACGATCGCCTTGCGGTTGATCGCCATCGACAGCGCACGGCGCACGCGCACGTCGGTGAGCGGGTTCTGCGCCAGCGGCTTGCCGGCCGCGTCGGTGATGAACTCGTGCGGGCCGGGCCTGAAGCTGGGCTGCAGCAAGAGCACGCGCAGCCCGGGATAGGCGTACACGCTGACCGAGGGCGTCTTGCGCAGCTTGTCGACGTCGGTGACCGCGACCTTGTCGATCACGTCGACGTCGCCGGCCAGCAGCGCCGCGGTGCGCGCCGCGCCGTTGCCGATGTAGCGGTAGGTGACCTTGTCCCACAGCGGCCTGGGGCCCCAGTAGGTTGGGTTGCGTTCCATCAGCGTGCGGTCGCCCGGCACATAGGAGACGAACTTGTACGGGCCGGTGCCGATCATCGCGCGGCCGGCGTTGTAGTCCTCGGTGCGCGACTTCTCGCCGATGTGCTTGCTCACGACGTAGATCGACGCGATGTTCTGCGGCAGCATCGGATTGGGCGTGGTCGTCTTGACGATCACCGTGTGCGCGTCCTTGGCCACGGTCGACTCCACCGTGCGCAGCGAGCCGGCGTAGGTGGCCACGCTGCCCGGCACGCTGCGCGCGCGCTGGAACGAGAAGACGATGTCCTCGGCGGTGAACGGCGTGCCGTCCTGCCACTTGATGTCGGGCTTGAGCTTGAACTCCCAGGTCCTGTCGTCGAGCGCGCGCCAGCTCGCCGCCAGCGTCGCGTCGAGCTTGCCGCCGTCGCGCGCCGCGATGATCGAGTCCCAGAAGTGCAGCGCCAGCGAGCGGTCGCCGGCGTGGTTGTTCAGTTCGGGGTCGGCCGAGGAGACGGGGTCGGCGAAGCCGATCGCGAGGTTCTGGGCGCAGGCCGCGCCGGCGGCGAGCAGCGCGGCGGCGGTGAGCGAGGTGAGGGCGGTGAGGCGCTGGGGCATGGCGTTCCTTTCAGGAAGAGGCAGTGACAGGGACGGCGGGCGTGCTCGCACCGACGTCCAGATGGCAGGCGCTGCGGTGTCCGGGCGCGACTTCGCGCAGCCGCGGCACTTCGCTGCGGCAGCGCTCGACGGCGTGCGGGCAGCGCGGATGGAAGTGGCAGCCGGCGGGCGGGTTCACCGGGCTCGGGATCTCGCCGGCAAGCGCCGCGAAGCGCGTGCGCCGCAGATCCAGGCGCGGGATCTCGGCCAGCAGCGCGCGCGTGTACGGATGGTGCGGCCGCGCGAACAGCTCGCCGACGGCGGCGGTCTCGACGACGCGGCCGAGGTACATCACGACGACGCGGTCGCAGACATGCTCGATCACGCCGAGGTCGTGGCTGATGAACAGGTAGGTCAGGCCCAGGCGCTCGCGCAGGTCCATGAACAGGTTCAGGATCTGCGCCTGGATCGACACGTCGAGCGCGGCCACGGCTTCGTCGCACACCAGCATGCCGGGCTGCACCGCCAGCGCGCGCGCGATGCCGATGCGCTGGCGCTGCCCGCCGCTGAACTGGTGCGGGTAGCGGTGGCGCAGCGCCGGGTTGAAGCCGGCGGTCTCGAGCTGGGTGCACACGTAGTCGTCGAGGCCGGCGCGGTCGGTGAGCCCGTGCGCGAGCGCCGCCTCGCCGACGATGCGCGCCACCCGCAGGCGCGGGTTCAGGCTGCCGAACGGGTCCTGGAAGATCATCTGCACGCGCAGCCGCGCGGCCAGCAGCTGGGACGGCGTGAGCGCGGCGCGCGACTGCCCGTCGACATGCACTTCGCCAGCGCTCGGCGCGAGCAGCCCGACGGCGATGCGCCCGAGCGTGGACTTGCCGCAGCCCGACTCGCCGACGAGGCCGACCACCTCGCCCGGCTGCACCACGAGATCGACATGGTCCAGCGCATGCGTGACGACCGGCGCCCGGGCGAGCTTCGAGCCGCGCAGCGCGCGCTCGAACAGGCGCGGCGCCGCGCGCTCGCCGAAGCGCATGCTCACGCCGCGCAGCTCGACCAGCGGGGTCTTCGCCTCGTTCATCGCGTCGCGGCCTCGGCGGCGGACGCCGGCCCGGGATGGAAGCAGCGGATCCGGTGCGCCGGGCGCGCCGCATCGACCGGCGTCTCCTCGGGCCGGCCGGCGCGGCACTGCGCCGTGGCGCGCGCGCAGCGCGGCGCGAAGGCGCAGCCGGGGGGCAGATCGAGCAGCGAGGGCGCCAGGCCCGGGATCTGCCGCAGCCGCTGCCCGCGCCGGTTGGCGCTCGGCACGCTGCCGATCAGGCCCTGGGTATAGGGATGCTGCGGCCGGTCGAGCACGTCGTCGACCGGGCCGCACTCGACGATGCGTCCGGCGTACATCACCGCCACTTCGTCGGCCAGGCCGGCGACGACCGAAAGGTCGTGCGTGATCCACACGAGCGAGGTGCCCTGCTCGCGCACGAGCGTCTGCACCTCGGAGAGGATCTGCGCCTGGATCGTCACGTCCAGCGCCGTCGTCGGCTCGTCGGCGATGATGAGCTCGGGCTTGTGCAGCAGCGCGATCGCGATCGCCACGCGCTGGCGCATGCCGCCCGACATCTGGTGCGGATAGGCGCGCAGCCGCTCCTCGGGGCTGGCGATGCCGACCATGCGCAGCGCCTCGGCGGCCAGCGTGCGCGCCTCGCGTTCGCTCGTCCTGCGGTGCGCGTGCACCGCCTCGGTCATCTGCTCGCGCACGCGCAGCACCGGGTTGAGCGTGGCCATCGGGTCCTGGAAGATCATCGCCAGGCGGTTACCCTGCAGACGGCGCAGCGCCTTCGGCGCCAGGCGCGTCAGGTCCTGGCCGTTGAAGAGCACGGCGCCGGCTTCGACGCGCCCGGGCGCATCGATCAGGCCCATGATCGAAAAGCCGGTCACCGTCTTGCCCGAGCCCGACTCGCCCACCAGGCCCAGCACGCGGCCGCGCCCGAGCGTGAAGGACACGCCGTCGACCACCGGCAGCACGCCTTCGCGCGTGTGAAAGCGCGTGCACAGCCCTTGCACTTCGAGCAGCGGCGCGGCAGCGTCGCGCGCCGCGTCGCCCGGCGGCGGCACGCCGGCATTCATCGCTGCAGCCTCGGGTTGAGCACGTCGCGCAACTGGTCGCCGACGAGGTTGATGGCGACGATCGTCACCAGCAGCGCCACGCCCGGAAAGAAGCTGATCCAGTACTCGTTGGACAGCAGGAACTGGTAGCCGTTGGCGATCAGCAGCCCGAGCGAGGGCTCGGTGATCGGCACGCCGACGCCGAGGAACGACAGCGTGGCCTCGAGCGTGATCGCGCGCGCCACCTGCAGCGCGGCGATCACCATCAGCGGCGGCAGGCAGTTGGGCAGGACGTGGCCGAGCGCGATGCGCCGCGCCGGCAGGCCCTGGCCGCGTGCGGCGTCGACGTAGTCGCGCCGCGTCTCGACCAGCGCCTGGCCGCGCGCGGTGCGCGCGTAGTACGACCATTCCAGCAGCACCAGCGTCAGCACGACGTTGCCCACGCCCTTGCCGAGCCAGGCCAGGATCATCAGCGCCATCAGGATCGTCGGGAACGACAGCAGCAGGTCGACCAGGCGCATGAGGACGGCGTCGACCTTGCCGCCGGCGTAGGCGGCGACAAGGCCCACCAGCGTGCCGACGACGCTGGCGATCGCCGCCGAGCCGATGCCCACCAGCAGGCTGATGCGCAGTCCGTAGAGGATGGCCGAGCTCAGATCGCGCCCCTGGCCGTCGGTGCCGAGCCAGTAGGTGCGCTCGCCGCCCGAGCTGGCGCTGCCCGGGCGCAGCCGCGCGTCGAGCACGTCGATCTGCAGCAGGTCGTACGGGTTCTGCAGCGCGATCCAGGGCGCCAGCAGCGCGGCCAGCACGATGAGCGCCAGCACGACGAGGCCCGCGGTGGCCACGCGCGAGGCGAGGAAGTCGGCGCCCATGCGCCACCAGAGCGAGCGCTCGGCGCCGCGGCGGGCAAGCGCGGCCGGTGTGCTCACTTCGCCGCCTCCAGCCGCACGCGCGGGTCGAGCACGCGGTACAGCAAGTCGACCACCAGGTTGATGGTGACGAACAGCGTCACGACGACGATCAGGTAGGCCACCACCACCGGACGGTCGAGGGCGTTGATGCTGTCGAGGATCAGCTTGCCGGCGCCGGGCCAGGCGAAGATGGTTTCGGTGACGACGGCAAAGGCGATCGTCGAGCCGAGTTCGAGCCCGAGCACGGTGACCAGCGGGATCAGCGTGTTGCGCAGCACGTGGCGGACCATCACGCGCAGGGTCGGCAGGCCCTTGGCGCGCGCGAACTTGACGAAGTCCTGCGGCAGGATCTCGCGCACGCCGGCGCGCGTGAGCCGCATCACCAGCGAGAGCTTGAACAGCGCCAGGTTGAGCGCGGGCAGCAGCAGGTGCTGCAGGCCGTCCGGCGTGAGCCAGGACCAGCCGATGCCGAGCACTTCGACGGTGGCGCCGCGCCCGCTCGCCGGCAGCCAGCCGAGCTGCACGCTGAACACCATGATCAGCATCAGCCCGACCCAGAACGCGGGCAGCGAGAAGCCGACGATGCTGCCGGCCATGAGAAGCTTGGACAGCCAGTGGTCGGGCTTCATGCCCGCGTACAGGCCGAGCGGCACGCCGACGACGACGGCCAGCACGAGCGCCGAGACGGCCAGCTCGAGCGTGGCCGGCAGCCGCTGCAAGATGAGCCGCACCGCGTCTTCCTGGTAGACGAAGCTGCGCCCCAGCTGGCCGCGCACGGCGCCTTCGACGAAGGCGAGGTACTGCTGCCACAGCGGCCGGTCCAGGCCGAGCCGCGCGATCGCTTCCAGGCGCTCCTGCTGGTTGAGGTCTTCGCCGATCAGGATGTCGGCCGGGTTGCCGATCGCGTGCAGGCCGACGAAGACGACCAGCGTCATCGCCACGATGACGAGCAGCGCCTGGCCGATGCGGCGTGCGAGCCAGGCGGTCATCGGCGGTCTCGGTCGGCGAACGCGGGAGCGCGTGAGCCGGTGGCCGGTTGCTTGCGCCGCGGCGGCAGCGGTCGGCGCGCCGGCTTCAGGCCGCCTGCGCCGCGCGCACCACGGCGGCGATGTGCGCGGCGGGCACCGCGATCGGCATCACGCAGCCCGGGCCGAGCAGGAGCCGGCGGCCGCCGGTCTGCGCCAGCGCCTCGCGCACCTCGGCCTCGATCGCGGCCTCGGGTCCGCTCCTGAGCGTGGCGTTCTCGTTCAGACCGCCCACCAGCATGCCGCCGAAGCGCGGCGCCGCCTCGGCCAGCGTCGGGCCGGCGGCGCGGTCGTGCCAGTTGAGCATCTGCACCGGGTAGTCGGCCAGCAGCTCGAACATGATGTCGTGTCCGTGCGCATGCAGCATGCTGAGCCTGGCCTTGCCGCGCAGCGCCTCGAGCACGCGCAGGTCGTAGGCCTTGCCGAAGCGCTCGTATTCGGCTGCCGACAGCAGCCGCCAGCTCGCCAGCTGGGTGGCGAAGAACACGCCGTGCGCGCCGGCGTCGAGCGCGTCGAGCGCGAAGCGGATCGTCACCTCGGTGATCACCCCGAGCGCGCGCTCCAGCGCCGCGGGCGCGCGCCTGAGGTCGGCGAACAGCCCCTCGGTGGCCAGCTTGCGCGCGGTGGTCAGCGGGCTGAACACCGTCTGCAGCAGCGGCACTTCGCCCGCGAGTTCGCGCGCGGCGGCGGCGAGCGCCTGGTTCTGCCGCCCGTAGCTGCCCTGGCGCGGGTCGATGGGGCCGATGCGGGCCCAGTCCTCGGTGCGCGTGACGGCCGGCTGGACGACCTCGCGCGCGCCGTTGGGCGAGCCGCGGTAGGCACTCACCGCGCCCCAGTCCTCCACGCCGTAGGTGCCCGAAGGCATGAACTTGACGAGGTCGAAGTCCCACTGGCGCTGCCAGGCCAGCGTGTGCGCGACGAGCTTGGCGGGATCGAGGTCGTCTTCGGGGAAATGGCGCCACAGCGCCACCGGCGCGCGGTCGGTCGGCTTGCCTTGCAGCGCGGCTTCGATGCGCTGCCAGTGGGTCATCGGGTGCATGCGTGGCCCTCGTGCACAGGCTCGGGTCGAGCCGGTCGCGCAGTCTGGCACGCGCCGCGTGCGGCGGCAAACCGGATCTCGCGAAACGTGCTTTCGCCGTGCTCGAAAGCCCGGCCCGAGCCGGCTCGCGGCGGCGCGATCCAGGGCGCTGCCCCGGCGCCGCGGTGCCGCGCCGCGTGCCGCCGGCGCGCGCTCAGCCCGGCAGGCTGCCCGGCAGCAGCACCGCGCGGTCGACGTCGGTGATCCGGGTGTGGCCGCAGAAGGCCATCGTCAGATCGAGCTCCTTGTGGATGATCTCGAGGCACTTGGTGACGCCGGCCTCGCCGAGCGCGCCCAGCCCGTAGAGGAAGGCGCGGCCGATGTAGGTGCCGCGCGCGCCCAGCGCCCAGGCCTTGAACACGTCCTGGCCGCTGCGGATGCCGCCGTCCATGTGCACCTCGATGCGCGAGCCGACTTCGGCCGCGATGGCCGGCAGCGCGCGGATGCTCGACTCGGCGCCGTCGAGCTGGCGCCCGCCGTGGTTGCTGACGATGAGCGCGTCGGCGCCCGAATCGGCAGCCAGGCGCGCGTCCTCGACGTCCTGGATGCCCTTCAGGATGAGCTTGCCGCCCCAGCGCTTCTTGATCCACTCGACGTCGCCCCAGTTCAGGCGCGGGTCGAACTGCTCGGCGGTCCAGGCCGCGAGGTTGGCCATGTCGGTCACGCCCTTGACGTGGCCGACGATGTTGCCGAACTGCCGGCGCCGCGTGCCGAGCATGCCCAGGCCCCAGCGCGGCTTGGTCATCATGTTGGCGATGTTGGCCAGCGTGAGCTTGGGCGGCGCCGACAGGCCGTTCTTCAGGTCCTTGTGGCGCTGGCCGAGGATCTGCAGGTCGAGCGTGAGCATCAGCGCGTCGCAGCCGGCGGCGCGCGCGCGCTCGATCAGACGCTCGATGAAGTCGTGGTCGCGCATCACGTAGAGCTGGAACCAGAACGGCTGCGTGGTGGCGGCGCGCACGTCCTCGATCGAGCAGATGCTCATCGTGCTGAGCGTGAAGCGGACGCCGAAGCGCTCGGCCGCGCGCGCCGCCAGGATCTCGCCGTCGGCGTGCTGCATGCCGGTAAGGCCGGTGGGCGCGATCGCCACCGGCATGCGGTGCTCGATGCCCACCATCTTGCACGCCGTGCTGCGGTTTTCCATGTTCACCGCCACGCGCTGGCGCAGCTTGATCGGGCGGAAGTCGGCCTCGTTGGCGCGGTAGGTGCCTTCGGTCCAGCTGCCGCTGTCGGCGTAGTCGTAGAACATGCGCGGCACGCGCCGCTGCGCGAGCACGCGCAGGTCTTCGATGTGGGTGATGATGGGCATGGCGATGCGCTGGGGGTTGGAGCGGCCGCGCGCCGGCCGCGGCGCTCGGCCGATGATAGGCCGCGTGCGGGCGGCTTCGTGCGGGCGGCGGTGTGCGCGCGGCGGTGTGCGCGCGGCGGTGTGCGGGCGGCGGCGCGGCCGCTACAGCCGCACCAGCGAGCCGGCGCGCACGCCCAGCAGGCGCAGCCGGCGGCTCAGGTCCACGCGCTTGAGGCACAGGCCGGCGGCGTGCCGGATCGCCTGCGCATCGCTGACCGGCTGCGCCAGCGTGAGCTCGCGCGTCACGGTCTTGAAATCCTCGAAGCGCAGCTTGATGCCGATGGTGCGCCCGGCGTAGCCCTTGCGCTGCAGGTCGGTGGCCACCTGCTCGGCCAGCCGGGTGAAGATGCGCGCCAGCAGCGCGCGGTCGCGCACGGCGTGCAGATCGCGCTCGAAGGTGGTTTCGCGGCTCATGCTCACCGGCTCGCCGTGCGTCTGCAGCGGCCGGTCGTCGCGGCCCAGCGCCGCCTCGTGCAGCCATTGGCCGTAGGCGCGGCCGAAATGCGCCACGAGCTCGGCACGCGGGCGCGCGGCCAGCTCGCCGATCGTGCGCACGCCGAGCGCCAGCAGGCGCGCGGCCGCCTTCGGTCCGATGCCGTTGATGCGCCGCACCGGCAGCGGCCACACCCGGGCGGCGAGGTCGGCCTCGACGAGCACCGTCAGGCCGTCGGGCTTGTCGAGCTCGCTGGCGATCTTGGCCAGCAGCTTGTTGGGCGTGACGCCCATCGAGCAGCCGAGGCCGGTGGCGCGCCGCACGTTGTTGCGGATCTCCTGCGCGAGGGCGCGCACGCCGCCGGCCGCGTCGAAGCCGACGCTGTCCTGCGCGCCGGGCACGTCGGTGAGCTCGATGAAGATCTCGTCGATGCCGCGGTCCTCGATCACCGGTGCGATCTCGGCCACCGCGGCCTTGAAGCGGCGCGAATAGTCCCGGTAGCGCTCGAAGTCGGCGGGCAGCAGCAAGGCGTCGGGCGCGCGCTGCGCTGCCTTCATCAGTCCCATGCCGCTGCCCACGCCGTAGTCGCGCGCGGCGTAGGTGGCGGTGGTGATGACGCCGCGGCCGGCGTAGTCGGCCAGACGCGCGAAGCGGCGCGTTCCGTCGGGCTGAACGACCGGCTGATGGCGCCGCCCGCTGCCGCCGATGACCACCGGCAGGCCCTGCAGCTCCGGGTAGCGCAGCAGCTCGACCGAGGCGTAGAACGCATCCATGTCGAGATGCGCGACCCAGCGCCGGCGCGCCGCGCCCGGGCTTGCCGGCGCGCCATCGGCCGGCTCGCAGGACGGTCGCTCGGAGGAGGGCAGTCCGCTCACACCGGGTCGGGTTGGGCCGCGGGAGGCGTGCCGCCGCGCTGCGGGACGAGCACGGGCGGCGCGCGCAGGCGAAGGCGGCCGTCCCTCAGTCGGCGGCCAGCCGCGCGCGATGCCGCTCGATCTCCGCGCGCACCTGCGCCGGCGCGGTGCCGCCGGCCAGCGCGCGTGCGTTCAGCGAGCCGCGCAGCGTCAGCAGCTCGAACACGTCGGCGTCGATGCGGGGGTCGAAGCCCTGCAGCTCGGCCAGCGTCAGCTCGGCCAGATCGACGCCGCGCGCCAGCGCCGTCTTCACCGCCGCGGCCACCGTCTCGTGGGCGTCGCGAAAGGGCACGCCCTTGCGCGCCAGGTAGTCGGCCAGGTCGGTGGCGGTGGCGTAGCCGCGCAGCGCGGCGCGCTCCATCGCGTCGGCGCGCACGCGCATGCCGCCCACCATCTCGGTCATGATGCGCAAGGTGTCGGCCAGCGTGTCGACGCTGTCGAACAGCGGTTCCTTGTCTTCCTGGTTGTCCTTGTTGTAGGCCAGCGGCTGGCCCTTCATCAGCACCAGCAGGCCCGTCAGGTGGCCGATGACGCGGCCGCTCTTGCCGCGCGCCAGCTCGGCCACGTCGGGGTTGCGCTTCTGCGGCATGATGGAGCTGCCGGTGCAGTAGCGGTCGGCGAGGTCGACGAAGCCGAAGCTCTGGCTCATCCACAGCACGATCTCCTCGGCCAGGCGCGAGACATGCACCATGCAGATCGACGCGAAGGCGGCGAACTCGAGCGCGAAGTCGCGGTCGCTCACGGCGTCCAGGCTGTTGCGGCACAGGCCTTCGAAGCCGAGCGTGCGCGCCACGCGCTCGCGATCCAGCGGCCAGCTCGTGCCGGCCAGTGCGGCGGCTCCCAGCGGCAGGCGGTTGACGCGCCGGCGCAGGTCGGCCAGGCGCTCGCCGTCGCGCGCGAACATCTCGACGTAGGCGAGCAGGTGGTGCGCGAAGCTCACCGGCTGCGCCACCTGCAGATGGGTGAAGCCGGGCATCACGGTCTCGCTGTGCTGCGCCGCCAGCTCGACGAGCGCGCCCTGCATCTGCGCGAGCAGCGCGGCCAGGCGGTCGCACTCGCCGCGCAGCCACAGCCGGATGTCGGTGGCCACCTGGTCGTTGCGGCTGCGCCCGGTGTGCAGGCGCTTGCCGGCGTCGCCCACGAGCGCGGTGAGACGCGCCTCGATGTTCAGGTGCACGTCCTCGAGCTCGGGCTTCCAGTCGAAGCGTCCGCTCGCGATCTCGTCCTCGATGCCGGCCATGCCGCGCCGGATGTCGGCCAGATCCTGCGCCGTGAGGATGCCCTGCGCCTGCAGCATCTCGGCGTGCGCGAGGCTGCCTGCGATGTCGGCCGCTGCCAGGCGCCGGTCGAAGCCGACGCTGGCGGTGTAGCGCTGCACCAGCGCGCTCATCGGTTCGCTGAACAGGGCCGACCAGGCCTGGTGCTTGTTGGCGAGCGGGTCTTCGGACATGCGGCGGATCGCGGGCGTTGGCTGCGGTGGTGCGGCGGCGGGTCCATGCCGTGCGCGAGGAGTCCGTATTATCCCGGCGCTGCTCCCGTGCCATGGCCCGTTCGCATCCGCCCGCCGCCACGCCGCCCGCGCCCCAGCCGCAGGACAGGGCCGGCTTCGCGCCGACGGCCAGCCGGCCGCAGAGCCTGTGGCCCGAGTCGACGCGCTCGGCCGAGCTGCCGAGCAGCAGCTTCGCCGCCTCGCGCTTCGATCCGCTGGCCGAGGAGCGTGCGCGGCTGCAGGCGCAGGCGGCCGCCGCCTTCGACGTCTGCCATCCGGCGCTGGCGCTGCGCGCGCTGATGTTCGTGCAGCTCGTGCTCGCGCTGGTGGCGCTCGCCGGCGCCACCGCCTGGTCGCACTGGGCGGCGCGCCAGGCGGCGCTCGCCTTCGCCGGCGTCGCCGGCACGCTGGTGTGGCTGGTCGTGCTGTGCCGGCTGCGCAAGGTGCTGCAGCGCGCCGCGCCTGCGCCGCGCCTGGCGGTCGTGCTCGGGCTGGGCGCGGCGGGCGCGGCGTTCGGCTGGCTGCCGGTCGTCTGGGCCGGGCTCGCCGGCGACACCAGCTCGTGGCAGGTCGCCGGCGTGCTGCTCGGCGGCGCCGCGTTCGCCGCGCTGCTGTGGGCCTGGCTCGACCTGCGCTCGCGCATCTGGCACCCGGCGCAGTCCAGCGCACGGCTGGCCGAACTGCAGTCGCGCATCCGGCCGCATTTCCTGTTCAACGCGCTCAACACGGCGCTGGCGCTGGTGCGCGTCGACCCGGCGCGTGCCGAGGCGGTGCTGGAGGACCTGGCGCAGCTGTTCCGCGTGGCGCTGGCCGATGTCGGGGCCTCGGTCGCGCTCGACGAGGAGATCGAACTGGCGCGCCGCTATCTGGCGATCGAGCAGGTGCGCTTCGGGCCGCGCCTGGCGGTGCAGTGGCGGCTCGATCCGCGCTGCGGCGCGGCGCGCGTGCCGCCGCTCGTGCTGCAGCCGCTGGTGGAAAACGCCGTGCGCCACGGCGTCGAGCCGCTGCGCGGCGGCGGCTGGGTGCGCGTGCAGGCCGCGCTGCAGCGCGGCCAGGTCGTCGTCGAGGTCGCCAACCGCGTCGGGGTCGAACCCGGCGCGCCCGGCCACGGCATGGCGCTGCACAACCTGCGCGAACGCCTGCGCCTGCTGCACGACGTGGCGACGCAATGCGACGTCTGGCGCGATCGCGAAGGCGGCGACGAGGTGTTCCACGCGCGCATCGTGCTGCCCGCGCCATGACGGCGCGGCCGCACCCCGTGCGCGCCCCGCGCGCCGGTTCGAGGGCGACCGCATGAGTGCGCCCGGCGCTGCGCTCGAGGTGCTGATCGTCGACGACGAAGCGCTGGCGCGACTGCGCCTGCGCACGCTGGTGCAGGACCTGGACGAACCCGCGGCGCATGTCGCGGGCGAGGCCGAGGACGCCGACGCGGCGCTGGCGCGGCTGCGCGCCGGCGACATCGACGTCGTGCTGCTCGACATCCGCATGCCGGGGCGCGACGGCCTGCGCCTGGCCGCCGCGTTGAAGCGGCTGCCGCGCGCGCCGGCGGTGGTGTTCGTCAGCGCGCACGGCGAGCACGCGCTGCGCGCCTTCGAGCTCGAAGCCGTGGACTACCTGACCAAGCCGGTGCGGCGTGAGCGGCTGCAGGCGGCCCTGGCGCGCGTGCGTCGCGCCGGCGTCGCGGCGCCGACGGCCGCCGCGGCCCCGCTCGTGCCGGCGGCGCTGCTCGTCACCGAGCGCGGTCGTCTGCTGCGCCTGCCGCTGGCCGAAGTGCTGTACCTGCGTGCCGGGCACAAGTACGTCACGCTGCGCACCGCCGCGCGCGCCTACGTCGTCGACGAGCCGCTGGCCGAGCTCGAGCACCGGCTCGGCGCGGGCTTCGTGCGCATCCACCGCAACGCGCTCGTCGCGCGCCACGCCGTGCGCGCCCTCGAGCTGCGCGCCAGCGCCGACGGCGGCGACGATGGCGCCCAGGGCTGGGCGGTGCGGGTGGCGCCGCTCGACGAGTGGCTGGCCGTCTCGCGCCGCCAGGTCGCGGCGCTGCGCCAGGCGCTCGAATCCTGAGGCGACGGCGCCGCGGCGCCGCCAGCCGATCAGCCGATCAGCCGATCAGCCGATCAGCCGATCAGCCGATCAGCCTGTGTTGCGCAGCCCGGCGGCGATGCCGTTGATCGAGAGATGGATGCCGGTGCGCAGGCGCTCCAGCCCGGCATCGCCCTCCTGGCGTCGCCGGTAGCGGCGCAGCAGCTCGACTTGCAGGTGGTTCAGCGGATCGAGATACGGGAAGCGGTGCTCGATCGAGCGCGCCAGCGCCGGGTTCGACGCCAGGCGCGTCTTCTCGCCGGTGACGAGGGCGAGCGCGTCGTTGGCGCGCTGCCATTCGTCGCGCAGGCGGCGGTCGATGCGCCGCGCCCGCGCGCGGTCTTGCGCCAGTCCGGCGTAGCGCGCGGCGATGCGCAGGTCGGTCTTGGCCAGCACCATGTCGAGGTTGGACAGCAGCGTGCGGAAGAAAGGCCATTGCCGGTACATGCGCCGCAGCAGCGCGACGCGCCCGGCGCGCGCCCCGTGCGCGCCGCCGGCGACGAAGGCCTCGATCGCGCTGCCGAAGCCCAGCCAGCCGGGCAGCGCGATGCGCGACTGGCCCCAGGAGAATCCCCAGGGGATGGCGCGCAGATCCTCGATCCCGCGCGAAGCGCCGCGCGAGGCCGGGCGCGAACCGATGTTCAGCTCGGCGATCTCGCGGATCGGCGTCGCGGCGTAGAAGTAGTCGACGAAGCCGGGCGTCTCGTACACGAGCGCGCGGTACGCGCGCATGCTCGCCTCGCTGAGCTCGGCGGCGGCGTCGAGGAAGGCCGCCGGCGCCCTCCGCGTGGGCCTGAGCAGCGTGGCTTCGAGCGTGGCGGCCACCAGGGTCTCGAGGTTGCGCCTTCCGATCTCGGCGTTGGCGTACTTGGAGCCGATGACCTCGCCCTGTTCGGTGAGGCGGATCTGGCCGTTCACCGTGCCCGGCGGCTGCGCCAGGATGGCCTGGTAGCTCGGGCCGCCGCCGCGCCCGACCGTGCCGCCGCGGCCGTGGAAGAGGCGCAGCGTGAGCGCGCGCGCCGCGCCGGCGCCGCTGCCGCCGGCATGCCGGCGGCGCAGCTCGGCGAACAGCTCGACGAGCGCGGTCTCGGCGCGGTACAGCTCCCAGTTGCTGGTGAAGACGCCGCCGTCCTTGTTGCTGTCGCTGTAGCCGAGCATCACCTCCTGCTCGGCGCCGCTGGCCGTCACCAGTTCGGCGATGCCGGGCAGGGCGTAGAACTCGCGCATGAGAGTCGCGCTGCGCCGCAGGTCGGCGATGGTTTCGAACAGCGGCACCGTGATGAGCGCGGCCCGCGCGTCCTCGCCGAGCAGGCCCTGCCAGAGGCCGCATTCCTTCTGCAGCAGCAGCACCTCGAGCAGGTCGCTCACCTCCTCGGTGTGGCTGATGATGTAGTGGCGGATGGCCTGCGCGCCGTAGCGCTCGCGCGCCACCCGCGCCGCTTCGAACACGTCGAGCTCGGCGCGGGTGAGCTCGCTGTAGCGCGCGCCGCGCACGCGCAGCGGCCTGGCATCGGCCAGCAGCGCGAGCAGCCGTGCGCGCCGCGCCGGCTCGTCGAGCGCCGCGTAATCGGGCTCGAGGCGCGCCACGCGCAGCAGCTCGGCGACGACGGCCTCGTGGCGGTCGCTGTTCTGGCGCAGGTCGAGCGTGGCCAGGTGCAGCCCGAACACCTGCACCGCACGCACGAGCGGCGCGAGGCGCGGCGCGGCGAGCGCCTCGCCGCGGTGCGCGCGCAGCGAGCGCTCGATGATGCGCAGATCTTCCAGCAGCGCGTCCGCGTGAGCGTAGGGATCCTGCGGCGCGACCACGTGGCGCAGCGCCTCGGTGCCGGTGAGCGCGGCGAGCGTGGCGGCCAGGCGCGCGTAGATGCCGATCAGCGCGCGCCGGTAGGGTTCGTCGGCGCGGTGCGGACTGCGGTCGGGCGAACGCTCGGCCAGCGCCAGCAGCTCGGGCGTGGCCGGCGCCAGCGTGCCCGAGATCGACAGCTCGGCGCCCAGCTCGTGCACCTCGCCGAGGTAAAAGCGCAGCGCCGTCTCGGCCTGGCGCGCCAGGGCCAGGCGCAGCGTGTCGGCGCCGACGTTGGGGTTGCCGTCGCGGTCGCCGCCGATCCACTGGCCCATGCGCAGGAAGGGCGCCACTTCGTGCCCGTGCAGCGCGCGCTCGATCTCCTGGTACAGGCGCGGGATCTCGCGCAGGAAGGTCGTCTGGTAGTAGCTGAGCGCGTTGTCGATCTCGTCGGCCACGGCCAGCCGGTACAGCCGCAGCAGCCGCGTCTGCCACAGCTGCGTGATGCGCGTGCGCAGCGCCTCCTCGTTTTCGGTCAGCGCGTCGGCGGTGGGCAGCGCATCGCGCGCGGCCAGCAGCGCGGCGACCGCGCGTTCGGCATCGAGCACGCTCTTGCGCTGCACTTCGGTGGGGTGCGCCGTGAGCACCGGGCAGACGCAGGCGTGCGCGAGCACGGCCGCGATCTCGCCGGCATGGTGGCCGCTGCGGTGCAGCCGCTGGAACGCGAGCGCGAGCGAGCCCTCCTGCAGGTGGCCCGCGCGCCGGTGTGCCGCGCGCCGGCGCAGGTGGTGGCGATCCTCGGCGATGTTGGCCAGGTGGCTGAAGTAGCTGTAGGCGCGGATCACCGTCACCGTCTGGTCGGCGCTCAGGCCGTCGAGCACGCGGTCGAGCTCGCGGCCGGCGCGCGCGTCGGCCTCGAGCCGATAGGCCACCGACAGGCGCCGGATGCGCTCGACGACCTCGAAGGCCGCCGGCCCGTCCTGCTCGCGGATCACGTCGCCCAGGATGCGGCCGAGCAGCCGGATGTCCTGCACCAGCGGCTGGTTCTTGGCCGCCGCGCCGGCGCGCGTCGGCGTCTTGCTGCGGGCGCTCGTGCGTGCGGGCATGGGGTGCGCCGGGTCCGGTTGTGGTGCGGGCATTCTGCCTGCGCGCGGCGCGCCGCGCCGCCGCACGTTGCGCCCCTGCGGGCGCGCCGCGCGCGCCGCGGGCGGATCGCGACGGCAACGACCCGGATGCGGCCCACAGCCGGGTGCGCCGCGCGCGCGGGGGCAGATCGTCCGCGCCGCGCAGGTCACATGCTCGTCAGCGGGTGCGCCGCGCGCGCGAGGGCGGATCCGGTGCGCTGGCGATAATGCCCCGATGGGCACGAAGATCGTCATCGCCACGCGCGAGAGCCGCCTGGCCATGTGGCAGGCCGAACATGTGCGCGACGCGCTCACCGCACGCTTCGACGTCGAGGTCGCGCTGCTCGGCATGACGACGCGCGGCGACCAGATCCTCGACCGCACGCTGGCCAAGGTGGGCGGCAAGGGTCTGTTCGTCAAGGAGCTGGAGACCGCGCTCGAGGAGGGTCGCGCGCAGCTGGCCGTGCACTCGCTCAAGGACGTGCCGATGGACCTGCCCGAGGGCTTCGTGCTGGCCGCCGTGTGGGAGCGCGAGGACCCGCGCGACGCCTTTGTCTCGCCGCGCCACGCCTCGCTCGAGGCGCTGCCCCACGGGAGCGTGGTCGGCACCTCGAGCCTGCGCCGCGTGACGCAGCTGCTCGCGCTGCGGCCCGATCTGCGCGTCGAGCCGCTGCGCGGCAACCTCGACACGCGCCTGCGCCGGCTCGACGAGGGCGCCTACGACGCGATCGTGCTCGCCGCCGCCGGCCTCAAGCGCCTCGGGCTGGCGGCGCGCATCCGTGCGCTCTTCACCCCGGCACAGATGACCCCGGCCGCCGGCCAGGGCGCGCTCGGTCTCGAGGTGCGCAGCGACGCGACTGCGCTGCGCGCGCTGCTCGGGCAGACGATCCACCGGCCGACCTTCCTGGCCGCGCATGCCGAGCGCGCCGTCTCGCGCGCCCTCGGCGGCAGCTGCAGCATGCCGCTGGCCGCGCACGCGGTGTGGGCGGGCGAGCAGCTCGTGCTCGACGCCGCGCTCGGGCACGCCAGCGAGCACGCACGGCCGCTGCTGCGCACGCGCGAGCAGGCGGCCGTGGCCGACGAGGCGGCGGCGCGCGCGCTCGGCGAGCGCGCCGCCGCGCAGCTGCGTGCGGCCGGCGCCGGCGGCTACCTCGCGGCCTAGGCACGGTGGACGCGACACCCGCGCCGCCGCGCGTCATCGTCACGCGGCCGGCCGCGCAGGCCGGGGCCTGGGTCGATGCGCTGCGTGCGCTCGGCGTCGACGCGGCGGCGCTGCCGCTGATCGGCATCGAGCCCCCGGCCCAGCCCGAGCGGCTCGAGGCCGCCTGGGCCGGCCTGACCGGGCACGCGCTGGTGATGTTCGTGAGCGCGAACGCGGTGCAGAAGTTCTTCGCCGCGGCGCGCGGCCGGCCCTGGCCGGCCGGCCTGACGGCGGGCTGCACGGGCCCCGGCACGCAGTCGGCACTGCGGGCCGCAGGGGTGCCCGAAGAGGCCATCGTCGCGCCTGCCGCAGCCGGCTCGCGCTTCGACTCCGAGGCGCTGTGGGCCCTGCTGTGCGCGCGCGACTGGCGCGGCCGCAGCGCGCTCGTCGTGCGCGGCGAGGCGGGGCGAGACTGGCTGGCCGAGACGCTGCGCGCGGCGGGCGCCGAGGTGGCCTTCGTCGCCGCCTATCGGCGCGTCGCGCCGCGCTGGGGCGCGGCCGAGCGCGCGCTGTACGCCGCCGCCCTGGCCGCGCCGCGGGCCTGCGTCTGGCTGTTCAGCAGCAGCGAGGCGGTGCGCCATCTGGCCACACTGGCGCCGCCGCCGGCGTGGCAGGCGGCGCGCGTGCTGGCGACGCACCCGCGCATCGCCGAGGCGGCGCGCGCGGCCGGCTTCGGGCAGGTGGATCTGGTGGAGCCGCGGCCGCAGGCGGTGGCGCAGGCGCTGCAGGCAGCTGCCTGAAGCGGCGGCAGGCGGCAGCGCGCCAGACGGCGCGCACCCCGCCGATAGAATCGGCGTCCTCGTGAACGACTTGCCCGCGTCTCTCGCCGCCGATGCTCCGGCACCGGCACCGGCACCGGCACCGGCACCGGCACCGCCACGGGCCGCAGCGGACGGCCGCTCCGCTGCACGCGGCGCGGCCTGGGCCGCGGCCGCCGCCGCCGCGCTGGCGCTGGTCGCGCTGGGGCTGGCCTGGACGACGCAGCAGCGCGTCAAGCTGCTCGAAAGCGAGCTCGTGCGCCGCCAGCACGACAGCACCGACGCCGCCAACGAGGCGCGCGTGCTCGCCCGCCAGGCCGACAGCGCGAGCCGCGAGACGGCGGCGAAGATGGCGCTGCTCGAAGCACGCGTGGCCGAGACGGCGATGCAGCGTTCGCAGTTCGAGGACCTGATCCAGTCGCTGGTGCGCTCGCGCGACGAGAACGTGCTGGCCGACATCGAGTCGGCGATCCGCGTCGCGATGCAGCAGGCCGCGATCACCGGCAGCGCCGAGGCGCTGGTGCTGGCGCTGCGCCAGAGCGACGAGCGCCTGGCGCGCTACAACCAGCCGCGGCTCGAACGCGTGCGCCGCGCCATCGCGCAGGACCTCGACCGCGTGCGCAATGCTGCCGTCACCGACATCGCGGTGCCGACGCTGCGCCTCGACGAGATCATCCGTCAGGTCGACGAGCTGCCGCTGCTCGCGACGCCCGCCGCGCGCGCGGCGCGTGGGTCGGCGCCGCCGGCCCCGGCGCGCGCCGCCTCGGCCGCGGCTGCGGCCAGCGCGGCCGCGCGCAGCTGGCGCACGGCGCTCGACGACGCCTGGACGCGCTTGGGCGAACGCCTGTGGGGCGAGGTGAAGGGCCTGGTGCGCGTGACGGCGATCGAGCACCCCGACGCGATGCTGCTCGCGCCCGACCAGGCGTCGTTCCTGCGCGAGAACCTCAAGCTGCGGCTGCTGAACGCGCGCCTGGCGATGCTGTCGCGCCAGTTCGACACCGCGCAGTCCGATCTGCGCGATGCGCACAACGCGCTCGAACGCTACTTCGACCGCAGCTCGCGCCGCACGACCGCCGCGCTCGAGGGGCTGCGCCAGGTGGCAGCGCAGGCGCGCAGCGTGAGCGTGCCGCGGCCCGACGCGACGCTGGCCGCCATCACCGCCGCGGCGGCCGGGCGCTGAGCGCGGCGGCAACGCGGGCCGGCGGCGATGCGCAACGTCATCTGGATCGTCCTGCTGTTCGCCGCCGCCGTGGTCGCGGCGACCACGCTGGGCAGCAACGACGGGCTGGTGTCGATCTACTGGGGCGGCTGGCGCACCGACCTGTCGCTCAACCTGTTCGTGCTGGTGCTGCTCGCCGCCTGCGTGCTGGGCGTGAGCGCGGCGCACGCGATCGCGCGCGTCGTCAGCCTGCCGCGCCGCGCCGGCGAGTGGCGTGCGCTGCGCCGCGAGCGCGGCGCCGAGGCGGCGTTGCGCGATGCGCTGGCCGAGTTCTACGGCGCGCGCTACGCCCGCGCGCGCAAGGCCGCCGCCAAGGCCCTGGCGCTGCAGGACGATGCGCCCGCGCTTGCCGGCGACGCGCGCTTTCGCGCGCTGGCGCAACTGCTGGCCGCGGCCAGCCAGCACCGGCTGCAGGACCGCCGGGGCCGCGACGCGCAGCTGCAGCAGCTGCTCGAGCCGGCCGGGCGGCGCGCGCCGGGCGACCGCGGCGTCGAAGAAGCGGTGCGTCTGCTGGCGGCCGAATGGGCGCTCGACGACCGCGACGCCGAGCGCGCGCTGGCGCTGCTCGCGGCGCTGCCGGCCGGCGCCGCGCGGCGTACGCAGGCGCTGCGCCTGAAGCTGCAGGCGGCACGCCTGGCGCGCCAGCCGCTCGACGCGCTGCACACCGCGCGGCTGCTGGCCAACCACCAGGCCTTCTCGCCGGTGGTGGCGCAGGGGCTGCTGCGTTCGCTCGCCGCCGAGGTGCTCGACGACGCGCATGACCTGCAGCAGCTGCAGCGCCTGTGGCAGCAGTTCGACCCGGCCGAGCGGCGCGACGCACCCGTGCTCGTGCGCGCCACGGCGCGCGCCGTGGCGCTGGGCGCGGCCGACGAGGCGCGCAGCTGGCTGCGTCCCTGGTGGGAGCGCCTCGACGAGCTCGAGCGCGAAGACCGCGAACTCGTCGCGCTGGCGCTGTTCGAGGCGCGCCGCGGCATCGGCGGCGACTGGCTGCCGCGCATCGAGCTCGCCGTGCAGAACCGGCCGCGCGAGGCCGCCGTGCAGCTGGCCGCCGGCGGCGTGTTCGTCGAGTGCGGCCTGTGGGGCAAGGCGCAACCCCTGCTCGAAGCCGCGGCGCAGGATCCGGCGCTGCCGGCGCACGCCCGCCGCGCCGCCTGGCGCGAGCTCGCCGCCTTGGCGCGGCGCGAGTCGGACGAAGCACGCGCCGCCGACTGCGAGCGCGCCGCCGCGGCGATCGATTGAGCGCGCCGGCGCGTGCCGGGCCGGATCGCGGCCAGCCCGGCGCCTCATGGCCGGGCGCCACCGGGGCGGGTGCACGAGCGCGCGACCGCCCGACGCCCGGGCGCCGCACGCGCACGCTGCTAGAATGCGCGGCGCTGCGCGGCTGTAGCTCAGTTGGATAGAGTACTTGGCTACGAACCAAGGGGTCGTGGGTTCGATTCCTGCCAGCCGCACCAGAACATTGCGTTCTAGAACAACGGGTTAGATGCTTCGGCGTCTAGCCCG
>JADYZZ010000100.1 GCA_020852865.1 Rubrivivax sp. | reverse complement strand
TCTCAGCGGGCCCTGGGGCGAAGTGCGCTTGGGCCGCGACTGGGTGCCCTCGTTCCTTTCGTATGCGGCAGCGGACGTGATGGGCTACGTCGGAGTGGGCGGTGTCGGCTCACTGATGACCCCGGCGTCGACGACGGCGATGAGCCGCGCCTTCGGGGCCGTCCCATCCACCCTATCGCGTTCGAACAACGCGGTTGAATACTGGCTGCCGCCGAACCTCGGCGGTTTTTACGGGCAGGTGATGGCTGCCCCCGGGGAAGGCGCCAACGCCACGGGCAACTTCAAGCTTTACGGCGCGCGCTTGGGCTATCGCACCGGCGGCCTAGACATCTCCGGGCATATGACGTCGACACGCATCGACGCCAGCGGCTCGAACTGGAGCCAGTCGGGCGTCACCGGTCTGTACGCCACGGCCGGCGGGATCGACCTGCGTGCCGCATGGGTCGACACCAAGTACATGAGCTCGAAGCAGACGACCCTGTTCCTTGGCGTGCGCGTGCCGATGGGGCCGCATGAGTTCAAGGCAAGCTACGGGCGCGCCGACCAGAAGGGCACCAATGCGGCCGGCGTCAGCATCGGCGACAACGACGCGCAGCTCTACGCCCTGAGCTACGTCTACAACCTTTCCAAGCGCTCGGCGCTCTACGCGAACGCGGCAACGTTGCGCAACAAGGGTGCCGCGAACTTCTCGATCGCCGGTGGCCCGGCTGGCGCCCGTCCTGGCACCAACCACGACGGCTACGAAGTCGGCATGCGGCACGCCTTCTGAGCGTCTGCGCCCTCGTGGCGCGCTGCGTTCGGCTTCGGCCCGGCCGCGTCACCCGGCCTGGGTTCGCGTGCCGGGCCTTCCGCCGGCCGGGCTGATGATTTCGAGCCGACTCGTCATCGGCCCTGGGCGTCGCCGGGGCGGTGACGGCTCGATCGCAGCTAGGAGCGTGGGCGGCAGGTGTTCCCCCGGTGGCGCCCGCGGATCAGGCGCCTGCAAACCCTAAAGGCCCTTGCCGAACGGCAAAGGCATCGACTCCGTCGGCGCACCCTGGGTCTCGGTCTCGCCGAGCGGCGCCGGCTGCGAGGGGCCGGGGTCCTCGCCGTCGGCCACCTCGGTGAGCAGCGCCGCGGCACTGCGCAGCATCGGCCAGGCGAGCGTGGCGCCGGTGCCGTCGGTGGCCTGCATGCCGAGCTCGAGCAGCGCCGACGCGCGAAACAGGTTCAGCGCCTGATCGAGCCCGCGGTGGCCGTGGCTGCGGCAGAACACGCAGTAGTCGGTGACCGGCTGCGCGATGCGCGCGGCCACCATCAGCGCGGCGCACGCCGGCAGGCCGTCGATGACGAGCAAGTGGCGCTTGCTCGCCGCCATCAGCATCACGCCCACCATCGCAGCGAGCTCGAAGCCGCCGAACGCGGCCAGCACCTCGATCGGCCCGGTGACATCACGGTGGCGCAGCTGGGTCGCCTGCAGCACCGCGAGCAGATGTGCGAGATGCTGGGCGTCCATCGCCGGGCCCGAGACGACGAGGTCGCGTACCGGGCTGTCGGTGAGCCGTGCCAGCACCAGCGCCGCGCTCTCGTGCGCGCCGACGCCGATGCCGGCCAGCACGACGGCGTTGCCGCGCAACTGCTCGCCGATCTCCATGCCGGCGCGCATCGCCGCGTGCGCCTGCTCCAGACTCATCGCCGCCGTGACGCGCGCGTTGCGCGTGCCGTGCGCGATCTTGCGCATCAGCAGCCGGTCGTGCGCGCTCATCTCGTCGGCGATGCCGCAGTCGACGACGGTGACTTCGAGCTGCTGCGCGCGCGCGAACACCGTGAGCGGCAACTGGTTGGCGAGCAGCGCGCGCGCCGTGTCGCGCGTGGGCCGGGCCAGGTGGCTGCCGGGTCCGGCGCCGGAGACGATGCCGTCGACGGCCAGGCCGTGATCGGCTGCGAAGACGAGCAGCTGCGGATCGCGAAAGCGCGGCTTGAGCGTGTTCTGCATCAGGCCCAGGCGCACCGCCAGCGGCTCGAGCTCGCCCAGGCTGCCGCCGATCTCGCTGCGGCGCTGCAGCTTGTCGGCCAGCGCGCGCTCGAGCAGCGGGTTGGATGTCGGGGCGACGAGCGAGCGGGCGGTGATCATCGGCGGCGGATTATCGACGCGGCCAGGCTTGCCGAGCTAGCGCAGGAAGAGCGCATACACGGGATTGCCGGTCTCCTCCACGCAGGGGTAGGCAAGCGTGCGCAGGAAGTGCGCGAACTCCGGCTCGTCGCTCCGGGGTACCTGCAGACCGACCAGGATGCGGCCGTAGTCGGCGCCCTGGTTGCGATAGTGGAACAGGCTGATGTTCCAGCTCGGCGCCATGGCGCCCAGGAAGCGCATCAGCGCTCCGGGCCGCTCGGGGAACTGGAAGCGGAACAGGCGCTCGTCGAGCGCCAGCTCGCTGCGCCCGCCCACCAGGTGACGCACATGTTCCTTGGCCAGCTCGTCGTCGGTCAGGTCGACGGTGGCGAAGCCGTGTCGCACGAAGTGGCGTGCGATGCGCTCGGCCTCGTCGCGCCGGCCGATCGCCAGCCCGACGAAGACATGCGCGATGCGCTCGTCGCTGATGCGGTAGTTGAACTCGGTCACGGCGCGCGCGCCGATGAGTTCGCACAGGCGGCGGAACGAGCCGCGCTCCTCGGGGATGGTGACGGCGAACAGCGCCTCGCGCTGCTCGCCGAACTCGGCCCGCTCGGCAACGAAGCGCAGGCGGTCGAAGTTCATGTTCGCGCCGCTGGTGACGGCGACGAAGGTGCGCCCCTTGCAGCGGTGGCGTTCGACGTATTGCTTGAGCGCCGCCACCGCCAGCGCGCCCGCCGGCTCGACGACGCTGCGCGTGTCCTGGAACATGTCCTTGACGGCCGCACACACGGCGTCGGTGTCGACAAGCACGAATTCGTCGACCAGTTCGCGCGCGATGCGGAAGGTCTCCTTGCCCACTTGCTTGACGGCGGTGCCGTCGGAGAACAGGCCGACGTCGGCAAGCGTGAGGCGCCGGCCGCTCTCGACCGAGCGGCGCATCGCGTCGGAGTCGATTGTCTGCACGCCGACGACGCTGATCTCGGGCCGCACCGCCTTGACGTAGGCGGCGACGCCGCAGACCAGACCGCCGCCGCCGATCGGCACGAACACCGCGTCGAGCGGGCCCTGGTGCTGGCGCAGGATCTCCATCGCGACCGTGCCCTGGCCGGCGATCACGTCGGGATCGTCGAACGGGTGCACAAAGGCGAGGCCGCGCTCGCTTTGCAGCTCGAGCGCGTGCGCGTAGGCGTCGGAGTAGCTGTCGCCGTGCAGCACGACCTCGCCGCCGAGCGCGTGCACGGCGTCGACCTTGAGCTTGGGCGTGGTCACCGGCATCACGACGACCGACCGGCAGCCCAGGCGCCGTGCCGCCAGCGCGACGCCCTGCGCGTGGTTGCCGGCCGATGCGCAGATGACGCCGCGCGCCAGCGTCGGGGCGTCGAGTCGCGCCATCTTGTTGTAGGCGCCGCGCAGCTTGAAGCTGAACACCGGCTGCTGGTCCTCGCGCTTGAGGAGCACCTGGTTGCCCAGGCGCCGCGAAAGCAGGCGCGCCGGCTCGAGCGCGGTCTCGCGCGCCACGTCGTACACGCGCGCTGTGAGGATGCGCTTGAGGTAGTCGGCGGCGATGCGCTGCCCGCGCTTGCGGGGGTGGGCGGCGGGCGGGGGGACGGGCGCCGTGTGATCGGGCGTGTCGGGTGCGGAGGGCATCTCGGAGTCGACGTCGGGCGGGCGCTGCCGCCGGGCTGGCGGGTCCGCGCCGCGCGCGGCCCTCGGCGGGGCGCCGGATGATATGCGAGCGAGCCGACGCGTCGTCGCCGAGGCCAGGGCCAGCGCCCGTGCCGCGCGGCTTGCGCTGCTGCAACGCGCGCGCCAGGACGAAAGAAGGGCCGATGCCTTGCGGCATCGGCCCCAATCCACCAGGGTTGGAGGTGGAGGAGACAATCGGCGAAGCGGCGCACACGCCGACTTCATGCAAGCCAGTGTAGCAGTTCGATGCTGCGCTGCAATATCGAATCCGGCGTGTCTTTGGAGTGCCGACTCCAGAATGCCGCTGCGCAAGAGGAGCGACGCGCGATGAAATGCACCGTTCACTGGATGCCGGGCACCGGGATGGGCTTCGTCGCCGAGACCGGCAGCGGCCACCTGCTCACGATGGACGGCGCGCCCGACGGCGGGGGCCGCGACCTGGCGCCGCGCCCGATGGAGACCGTTCTCGCCGGCACCGGCGGCTGCACCGCCTACGACGTCGTCCTGATCCTGCAGCGCGGCCGCCACGACGTGCGCGGCTGCGAGGTGCGGCTCGACGCCGAGCGTGCCGGCGAAGACCCCAAGGTGTTCACGCGCATTCGCATGCACTTCGTCGTTGCCGGCCGTGCGCTCGCCGCCGCCGCGGTCGAGCGCGCCATCGCGCTGTCGCACGAGAAGTACTGCTCGGCCAGCATCATGCTCGGCAAGACCGCGACGATCGAGACGAGCTTCGAGATCGTCGAGGTCTGAATCGGCGGAGCCCGAGGGCAATGCGAAGCGAGCGGACGCTTCAGATCCGATGTGCGGTCGTCGTCATCAGCTTGGCCGCGGCGCGCATCAAGGCGCGAACCGGCAGCGGCAACTCGATGCCGCCGGCGGCTCGCGCCGCGTCGGCGTGGCGGCGCTCGTCGTCCTTCATCTGGTCGACGATGGCGCGCGAGCGCCGGTCGGCAGCCGGCAGTCGGTCGAGGTGGCTGGCGAGGTGCTCCTCGACCTGACGCTCGGTCTCGACGACGAAACCCAGGCTGGCGCGGTCGCCGAGCCGGCCGGCGAGCATGCCGAGGCCGAATGCGCCGGCGTACCAGAGCGGGTTGAGCAGGCTCGGGCGATCGTTCAGTTCGGCCAGCCGCTGCTGGGTCCAGGCCAGGTGGTCGACTTCGTCGCGCGCGGCCGCGGCCATCTGCGTGCGCAGCGCGGCGTCGCGCGTGCCCAGCGCCTGCGCCTGGTAGAGCGCCTGCGCGCAGACCTCGCCGACATGGTTCACGCGCATCAGCGCGCCGGCCTGGCGCCGCTCGGTTTCGCTGAGGTCGGCTTCGGGCGTGTCGACACCCGGCCGCACCCTCGCCGCGTGCGAAGCGCCGGCCAGGGTGCGCAGCGCGTTGTCGGCCGCAACCAGCCATCGATCCGACAATTTCATAGCGTAGAAGGATAGTCGAGCCGCAAGGACCCGCGCGTCTTGTTGCGCGTTGTTGCCAGACAACATATCCTGGCCAATTGGAGGCGAGTCCTTGGCAATCCCTGCGGCGGTCTGGTGCAATACGTCCAACTTCCGCTGAGGAGGTTGGCCTGATCAGCCCACTGCCAGTGACCAGCGGGTGACCTCCCCCGATCGGGACCTCTCGTTTCAACCTAGGAGATCGTTGCAATGAAAAAATCACTGCTCGCCCTGGCTGCGCTGACTGCGTTTGCCGGTGTGGCGTCGGCCCAATCGTCGGTGACCCTGTTCGGTATCGTCGACGTGTCGGTCGTGTCGGCCAAGAACGGCCCGAACTCGATGAAGGGTACCGGTAACGACCAGCTGAACAGCAACCGCCTCGGCTTCCGTGGCGTCGAGGATCTGGGCGGCGGTCTGAAGGCCGGCTTCTGGATCGAAGGCGCAATGTCTCCTGACAACGGCACGGCCGCCGGCCAGACCTGGCAGCGCCGTTCGACAGTCAGCCTGATGGGCGGTTTCGGTGAAGTGCGCCTGGGCCGCGACTACACGCCGTCGTTCTGGAACTACACCATCTTCGATCCGTTCGGCACCAACGGCCCGGGCTCGATGCTGAACCTGGTTTCGACGCTCGGCTCGGGCGCCGGCACCCTGGTGCGCGCGAACAATACCGTCGCGTACTTCCTGCCGGCGATGGGCGGCCTGTACGGCCAGTTGCAGATGGCTGCCGGTGAGGGCGCGACGGGCAACAAGTACCAGGGCGTGCGCTTCGGCTATGCCGCCGGCCCGGTCAACGTCGCCGGCGCCTGGGGCCGCACCCCGAAGACTGGCGCGATGCTCGACGACTACTCCGACAAGAACATCGGCGCGTCGTTTGCCATCGGCACCGGGACAATCATTGCGCAGTACAGCAAGCGCGACTACCGCAACCTCGACCAGAAGACGATGCTGATCGGCGGCACCTACGGCATCGGCGCCAGCACGCTGAAGGCCTCGTACACCAAGTCCAACGGCAGCAACTCGACGCTCGAGGGCTCGCAGTGGGCGCTGGGCTACCAGTACGACCTGTCCAAGCGCACCGCGCTGTATGCCACCTACTCGAACCTGAAGAACGAGAAGGGCGCGGCGTTCAACGCTGCCGGCGGCTTGCCGCTGGCCGCGGTGGCCGGCGAGAAGTCTCAGGCCCTTGCGGTCGGCGTGCGTCACGCGTTCTGATCGAACCGGTCTTCCTCTTCGAGGGGCCGCCGGTAGGCGGCCCCTTTTTTTTCGACGCAGGCGCAGCGTCTCGCCCGCTGCGCCCCCAGGTCCTGATGATCCGCCGCCTGTCGCTCGCCGCGGCCTTGGCCGCCACGCTCGTCGCCTGCACCACGCCTTCGCCTCCGGACGGCACCGAATGGCAGGTCGTGACGCTGCCCGGCAAGGTGCCCACGCGCTACGAATGGTCCGCCAAGGACGGCCGGCCGGCGCTGCAGGCCGATTCCGAGCGCTCGGCTGCCATCCTGCGCAAGCGCCTTTCGGTCGACGCGCGCCGGCTCGGGGCGGTGAGCTTCTCCTGGTGGGTGCAGGACCTGGTGCCCGGTGCGAGCGTGGACGACCCCGAGCGCGAGGATGCGCCGGCACGCGTGCTGTTCGGCTTCGGCGGCGAGTGGCGCCGCCTGCCGCTGCGCACGCGCATGCAGTTCGAACTGGTGCAGGCGCTCACCGGCGAAATGCCGCCGTACGCGACCTTGATGTACGTCTGGGACTCGCAGTTGCCGATAGGCACCGTCGTCGTCAGCCGGCGCAGCGACCGCATCCGCAAGATCGTCGTCGACTCCGGCCCCGGCGAGTTGCGGCGCTGGCGCGAGCACCGGCGCGATCTGGCGGCCGACTTCCGTCTTGCCTTCGGCGAAGAGCCCGGGCCGCTCGTCTCGCTCGCGTACATGACCGACAGCGACAACACGCGCTCGCGCGCACGCGCCTGGTACGGACAGGTGCAACTGCAGCCGCAGTGAACCCGCGGCCGTGCGGCCGCCGCGCTCAACCGTCGATCAGGCGCTCGTGCGCGTACAGGTCGCTCAGGGCTTCGCGCGCGCGGATCAGGTGCACGCTGTCGCCCTCGACCATCAGTTCGGCGGCGCGCGCACGCGAGTTGTAGTTGCTCGCCATCGCCATGCCGTAGGCGCCGGCCGACAGCACGGCGAGAACGTCACCGGGAGCAAGCGCGAGCGGCCGGTCGCGGCCGAGCCAGTCGCCCGACTCGCACACCGGACCGACGACGTCCCAGCGCTCGGCTCGGGCGTCGCGCCGTACGCAGGGTTCGATGCGCATCCAGGCTTCGTACAGCGCCGGGCGCAGCAAGTCGTTCATCGCAGCGTCGACGATGCAGAAATTCTTCGCATCGCCCGCTGCGACTTCGGCCGGATCGCCGTGCTTGAGGTACTGGACTTCGGTGAGCAGCACGCCTGCGTTGCCGACCAGCGAGCGGCCGGGCTCGAGCAGCAGTTCGCGCGCTCCGTGGCCGCGTGCATCGAGCCGCTCGAGGATGCGGCCGACGAGTTCGCCTGCCGCGGGCGGCGTCTCGTCGGTGTAGGTGATGCCCAGGCCGCCGCCGAGATCGACATGGCGGATGGGCACGCCGGCGTCTTCCACGGCCTCGACGAGGTCGAGCAGACGATCGAGCGCGTCGAGATAGGGTTCGGCCCGGGTGATCTGCGAGCCGATATGGCAGTCGATGCCGACGACTTCGAGTCCGGCCAGCGACGCCGCGTGCCGGTACGCGGCCAGCGCCTCGGCGTGCGCGATGCCGAACTTGTTGGACTTCAGCCCGGTGGAGATGTACGGATGCGTGCGCGCGTCGATGTCCGGGTTGATGCGCAGGCTCACCGGAGCGCGCCGCCCGAGCGCGCGCGCCACCTCGTCCAGGCGGTCGATCTCGCCGCGGCTCTCGACGTTGAAGCAGCGCACGCCGGCTGCGAGCGCGCGCTGCATCTCGGCGCGCGTCTTGCCGACGCCCGAGAACACCACCTTGGCCGCCGTGCCGCCGGCGGCCAGCACGCGCTCGAGCTCGCCGCCGGAGACGATGTCGAAGCCGCAACCGGCCTGGGCGAAGGTCTGCAGCACGGCCAGGCTCGAATTGGCCTTCATCGCGTAGCACAGCAGGTGGCGCCGGCCGGCGAGCGCATGCTGGTAGCCGGCGAGCGCCGCGCGCATCGCGCCGCGCGAGTACACGTACAGCGGCGTGCCGAAGGCGCGTGCGAGCGATGCCAGCGCATGGCCTTCGAGCCGCAACTCGCCCGCGCGGCGCTCGAGGAAAGGCGCCCCGGGCAGCGTCATGGGCGGGGCACGGACGCCGGCGCGGTTGTCAACGCCGGCCTCGAAGCCGGCGCCGATGCGGCCTTGGCGGCCGGCAGCACCAGCGGCCCCTTCTGGCCGCAAGCGGCCAGCGCCGCCAACAGCGGCAGCGTCGCGGACGCGCATCGAAACGCCCGCGCCGCGGAAATCGCACGACGACTGCGCATGGCGGGCATTCTATGGTTCGACCTGCGGGTACGACCGGGCCGATGCCCGGTATCGGCGCCGCCGCGGCGTGCCGCCGGGATCCGAGTCCGCAGCGCGGACGAGCGCCCGATCAGCGCCCGATCAGCGCCGGAACAGATCGAGGATGCTGCTGCGTTCTTCCCTGCTCGGCACCGGCGGCACCGATTCGTCCAGGCCCACGCTGCGGATGCCGGCGGCGCCGGCGTATTCGTCGAAGACCCAGCCGATGCCCTGCTGGACAACGCCCGCGGGCGGCTCGAGCGGCGCCACCGGCACGCCGCGCAGCTCGTGCGCCATGAACTCGATCCACACCGGCAGCGCGAGACCGCCGCCGGTCTCGCGGTCGCCGAGTTTGCGGGGCGTGTCGTAGCCGATCCAGACGACGGCGGTGAGCGTGGGCTGGAAGCCCGCGAACCAGGCGTCCATCGAGTCGTTCGTCGTGCCCGTCTTGCCGTAGAGGTCGGTGCGCTTGAGCGTGGCCTGCGCACGCGCCGCCGTGCCCGAGCGCGTGACTTCGTTGAGCATCGTCGACATCACGAAGGCGTTGCGCTCGGGCAGGGTGTGCATCGACGCGTCGAGCGGTCGGCGCGGCACGTCGAGCAGCAGCTTGCCGCGCTGGTCGGTGATGCGCGTGACCAGGCGCGGCTCGACGCGATAGCCGCCGTTGGCGAACACGCTGTAGGCGACGGCCATCTGCAGCGGCGTCACCGAGCCGGCACCGAGCGCCATCGTCAGGTACGGCGGGTGCTTGTCGGCCTCGAAGCCGAAGTTGGCGAGCCATTCCTGCGCGAAGCCGACGCCGGTGCCCTGCAGCACGCGGATCGACACCATGTTCTTGGACTTGGCCAGCGCCGTCTGCAGCGGCATCGGGCCTTCGAACTTGCCGTCGTAGTTCTTCGGCTCCCAGGGCTGGCTGCCGGTGGCGCCGGCGTCGAAGAACAGCGGCGCGTCGTTGACCACCGTGTTGGGCGTGAAGCCGCGCTCGAGCGCGGCCGAGTAGATGAACGGCTTGAAACTCGAACCCGGCTGGCGCCAGGCCTGCGTCGCGTGGTTGAACTTGCTCTTGCCAAAGTCGAAGCCGCCCACGAGCGCGCGGACGTCGCCGCTGCGCGGGTCGATCGCGACGAGCGCACCTTCGACTTCGGGCAGCTGCGTGAGCGTCCAATCGCCCTTGGCGGCCCTCATCGCCCGCACCACGGCGCCGCGGCGGATCTGCACCTTCGGTGCCGCCTTGTCGGCCAGGCCCGACGTGACGGGTTTGAGGCCCTCGCCGGTGACGGTGATGCTGTCGCCCGACTGCAGCATCGCCACCACCTTGCGCGGCGAGGCCTCGAGCACGACGGCCGCGCGCAGGTCGTCGTTGTCGGGGTGCTCGCTCAGCGCCTCGGCGACGCGGGCGTCGAGCAGCGCGGCGTCGGCCGGGAGGTCGACATAGGCCTCGGGGCCGCGATAGTGCTGGCGCAGCTCGTAGTCCATCAGCCCCTTGCGCAGCGCACGGTAGGCGGCGGCCTGGTCGGCGGCGTCGAGCGCCAGGTAGACGTTGAGCCCGCGCGTGTAGGCTTCCTCGCCGTACTGCGCGAAGACGAGCTGGCGTGCCGTCTCGGCGACGTACTCTGCGTGCACCGGGTTCTCCGGCGGCACGCGATAGCGCAAGGCCTGCGCCAGCGCCTCCTCGTGCTGGGCCTCGGTGATGAAGCCGGTCTCGTACATGCGGTCGATGATGTAGCGCTGGCGCGCCGTCGCCCGGCGCGGATTGGCGATCGGGTTGTAGGCCGAAGGCGCCTTGGGCAGGCCGGCCAGCATCGCCGCCTCGGCGACCGTGATGTCCTTGAGCTTCTTGCCGAAGTAGACCTCGGACGCCGCGGCGAAGCCGTGGGCGCGCTGCCCGAGGAAGATCTGGTTCATGTACAGCTCGAGGATCTGGTCCTTCGCGAGCAGGCGCTCGACCTTGAGCGCGAGCAAGATTTCGTAGATCTTGCGCGTGAACGTCTTTTCGGTACTGAGATAGAAGTTGCGCGCCACCTGCATCGTGATCGTGCTCGCGCCCTGGCTGCGCGCGTCGCGCAGGTTCTCCAGCGCGGCGCGCGCCACGCCCTTGTAGTCGACTCCGCCGTGCTGGTAGAAGCGCGCGTCCTCGGCGGCCAGCACGGCGTCCTTCATCACCTGCGGGATCTCGCCGATCGGCGTGTAGTTGCGCCGCTCCTCGCCGTATTCGCCCAGCTGCACGCCGTCGGCCGAGAACACGCGCAGCGGCAGCTTGGGCCGGTAGTCGGTGAGCGCGTCGATCGCCGGCAGGTTGGGGTAGGCCACGGCCAGCGCCACGGCCACCACGAGCAGCAATGCGGCCAACGCGCCGGCGGCCAGCCCGATCGTCCAGCCCAGCATGCGCGCGAGCGTGCGAGCCCAGCGCGGGCGCGCCGCGGGCGGGCGGCCGGCGGCCGCGGCGCCGGGGCGCGGGGCTTCGTCGTCTTGGGCCATGGACGGGCGCATTATCCGGGCGCGCCGGCTGCGCTTGCGCGGCGCTGCGGTCGCGCGCCGATTGGTGACCTGTTGTTCGCGCGCCGCGGCACGCGGCCCGGCCGGTGCGGCGGCGCGGCGCGGCCCGGGCACGGCCCGCGCACGTGAATTCCTGCACGTCGGCGGCCCGCAGCGGTGCACCTTGCCACGCCGGGCGTCCGCCCGGGCCTCGGGCGGGCGCCCGCAATGGCCGACAAGACGTCGGGCTGCGGCAACGTCCCCTTACCGGTCAGGACCCGTTTTTCTTTGGACCACAAGGGTTTTATTGCTAGCATTGAAGTAACTTCTTAACAAGCCCGGGGTTGGGCGGCTGCCGCGCCGTCGCGGGTCGAAGGAGTGGCGACTTGAGCTTTCTGGACACCCTGCTGGGCCGCAAGCATCCCGCAATGATCGGGTTGGACATCAGTTCGTCCAGCGCCAAGCTGGTCGAGCTCGGCCGCTCGGGCAGCGGCGAATACGTCCTCGAGCGCCTGGCCTCGGAGCCGTTCGAGAAGGGCTGGATCACCGACGGTCAGATCGAGAAGTTCGACGAGGTGGCCGCAGCGGTCAAGCGTGCGGTGGCCAAGAGCGGCACCAAGACCAAGCAGGTCGTGATGGCGATGCCGCAGTCGGCCGTCATCACCAAGAAGATCATGCTGCCGGCCGGCCTGCGCGAAGAGGAGATGGAACTGCAGGTCGAAAGCGAGGCCAACCAGTACATCCCGTTCTCGCTCGACGAGGTGAGCCTCGATTTCTGCGTCATCGGCCCGAGCCCCACCTCCGCCGGCGACGTCGAGGTACTGATCGCCGCCAGCCGCAAGGACCGCGTGCAGGATCGGCAGGGGCTGGCCGAGGCGGCCGGGCTCAAGCCGGTGGTGCTCGACATCGAGTCGCACGCCGCACGCCTGGCGATGAGCCGCGTCGTCGCGCAACTGCCCAACGAAGGGCGCGATGCGCTCGTCGCGCTGTTCGAGATCGGCGCCGACAGCACCAGCCTGAAGGTGCTGCGCGACGACGAACTGCTGTACGACCGCGACCAGGCCTTCGGCGGCGCGCAGCTCACCCAGCTCATCAGCCGCCAGTACGGCTTCTCGTTCGAGGAGGCCGAAGGCAAGAAGCTCTCGGGCGATCTGCCCGAGGACTACGAGACGGCGATCCTCGGCCCCTTCGTCGACGGCCTGTCGCAGGAGATCGGCCGTGCGCTGCAGTACTTCTTCACCAGCACGCCGCACCACAAGGTGCACTACGTGATGCTGGCCGGCGGCACCGCCACGCTGCCGGGACTGAAGGAGCGCGTTACCGACCTCACCGGCTTCGCGTCGAGCGTGGTCAACCCCTTCGACCACATGCAGCTCGGCGCGGGCGTGCGCGAGAACCGCCTGCGGCGCGAGGCGCCGTCGTACCTCACGGCCTGCGGGCTGGCGATGCGGAGGTTCATGCAGTGATCCTGATCAACCTGCTGCCCCATCGCGAGGAGAAGCGGCGCCAGCGCAAGCGCGCCTTCTTCGCCGGTGTGGGCGCCGCGGCGCTGGCTGGCGCGGCGATCGTCGGGCTGTGGTACACGATCGTCCAGCAGATGACCGCGGCCCAGCAGTCGCGCAACGACTTCCTCAAGGCCGAGATCGTGCGCCTGGACGCGCAGATCAAGGACATCGCCAACCTGCGCGCCGAAATCGACGCGCTCAAGGCACGCCAGAAGGCGGTCGAGGACCTGCAGACCGACCGCAACCTGCCGGTGCACCTGCTGTCCGACCTGGCCGCGCAGACGCCCGAGGGCATGTACCTGAACGCGATCCGCCAGAACGGCCAGGTGGTCGCGGTGAGCGGCGTGGCGCAGAGCAACGAGCGGGTTTCCGAGTTCCTGCGCAACACCGCGTACAACGCGAACTGGCTCGACAAGCCCGAGCTCGTCGAGATCAAGGCCACGACGCAGCAGCTGCCCAATCGCGAGCAGCGGCGCCTGTACGAGTTCTCGCTGCGCGTGCAGCTCAAGCGTCCGGCGGCGGCTGCCGCCGCCAGCGCGCCGGCGGCAGGCGCCAAGTCTTCGTGAGGGCGCCATGGCCAGCAAGTCCTCGACCTTCGGATTCGAACTCAGCAGCCTGTTCGAGCAGGCCGCCGGCCAGTTCCGCAACCTCAACACGCGCGAGCCCGGCCAGTGGCCGACGCTGCCCAAGTTCGCCGCCTGGCTGGGCGTCGCGGCGGCGGTGGTGGTGGGCGGCTGGTTCGGGCTGCTCTCGGGTGCGCACGACGAGTTCGATGCCGCGCGTGAACGCGAGCCGCAGCTCAAGGCCGACTACCGCAGCCGCCTGGCGCAGGCGGTCAACCTCGCCGAGCTGCGCAAGCAGAAGCTCCAGGTGCAGGAGTTCGTGACGCAGCTCGAGAAGCAGCTGCCGGGCAAGGCCGAGATGGATGCACTGCTGTCCGACATCAACCAGGCGGGCCTGGGCCGCGGCCTGCAGTTCGAGCTGTTCCGCCCCGGTCAGGTCCAGGTGAAGGACTACTACGCCGAGCTGCCGATCGCGATCCGCGTCAGCGGCCGCTACCACGACATCGGCGCCTTCGCCGCCGACGTGGCCAACCTCTCGCGCATCGTGACGCTCAACAACCTGACGATCACGCCGGCGGCCAAGGACGGCGCCGGCCTGCTGGCGATGGACGCCACCGCGCGCACCTATCGCTACCTCGACGCGGCCGAGGTCGAGGCGCAGAAGCAGGCCAAGAGCGGCGCCAAGGCGGGGGCTCGCAAGTGAGCGCGCGCCTGCTGGCCTGCCGGCGCGCGACCGCGCTGCTCGCCGCCGCGCTCGCGCTCGCGGCCTGCAGCGCCGACCACGACGATCTCGCGCAGTGGATGGACCAGCAGCGGCGCGAGCTCAAGCCGGCGGTCACGCCGCTCGTGCCGCCCAAGAAGTTCGATCCGCAGCCCTACGCGCAGGCGCAGAGCGTCGATCCGTTCAGCCCGCAGAAGCTCGCCGTGGCGCTCAAGCAGGAGGCGCGGCAGCCCAACTCCCTGCTGGCCGGCGAGCTCAACCGGCGCAAGGAGCCGCTCGAGGCGTATCCGCTGGACAGCATGACGATGGTGGGCAGCATCACCAAGCAGGGCGCGCGCTACGCATTGCTGCGCGTGGACAACCTGCTGTACCAGGTCAAGGCAGGCGACTACCTGGGCCAGAACTTCGGGCGCGTCACCGGCGTCGACGAGACCGAGATCAAGCTGCGCGAGATCGTGCAGGACGCGGCCGGCGAATGGATCGAGCGCCCGGCGACGCTGCAGCTGCAGGAGAAGGCGCGATGAGCATCACGCGAGAGGAGTCCCGCAACATGACGTTCCCGAGCCGCAGCGTCCGCGCCGCGCGTGCCGCCTTTGCCGCGCTGCTCGCCGCGCTGCTCGCCGGCCCGCTGGCAGCCTGGGCGCAGAACGCGATCCAGTCGATCACGAGCACGCAGCAGGCGGGCACCGAGGTCGTGCGCGTCGAGCTCGCCGAGCCGCTGGCGGCGTTGCCGAGCGGCTTTTCGATCCAGCAGCCGCCGCGCATCGCGATCGACCTGCCGGGCGTGGGCAACGCGCTGGGGCGCAACAGCATCGAGATCAACCAGGGCAGCCTGCGCTCGGTCAGCATCGCGCAGACGAGCGAGCGCACCCGGCTCGTGCTCAACCTCAAGCAGCCTTCGGGTTACCGCGCGCAACTCCAGGGCAAGGCGCTGCTGCTGGTGCTCGACGGCGGCGCCGGCGTCGCCGCCGCCGGGCCCGCCGCGGCCGAGCCGGGCGTGCACTTCGCGCCGGCGCAGAACGCGGCGCCGCAGGCCCTGCGCGACGTCGATTTCCGGCGCGGCGCCGACGGCGCCGGCCGCGTCATCGTGGCGCTGCCGAGCACGCAGGTGGGCGTCGACATCCGCCAGCAGGGCCAGGCGCTGGTGGTGGAGTTCCTGCGCTCGACGCTGCCCGACAACCTGCGCCGGCGTCTCGACGTCACCGACTTCGGCACGCCCGTCAAGACGGTGGCCACGGTACAGAGCGGCGACCGCGTGCGCATGGTCGTCGAGCCTACCGGCTCCTGGGAGTATTCCGCCTACCAGACCGACAACCAGTTCGTGCTCGAGGTGCGGCCGGTCAAGGTCGACCCGAACAAGCTCGTGCAGGGCCAGGGCTTCGCCGGCGAGAAGCTGAGCCTGAACTTCCAGAACATCGAAGTGCGGGCGTTGCTGCAGGTGATCGCCGACTTCACGAACTTCAATGTCGTCACCAGCGACACCGTCACCGGCACCGTGACGCTGCGCCTGAAGGACGTGCCCTGGGACCAGGCGCTCGACATCATCTTGCAGAGCAAGGGCCTGGGCGTGCGCAAGAACGGCAACGTGCTGTGGATCGCGCCCAAGGACGAGCTCGCTTCGCGCGAGCAGCAGGAGCTCGAGGCCAGGAAGAAGGTGGCCGAACTCGAGCCGCTGCGCACGCAGGCTTTCCAGCTCAACTACACCAAGGCCGAGGAGGTGGCGCGCGGGCTGCTCGGCAACACGCAGGCCCAGCAGGGCGGCGGGGGCGGGCAGCAGACCTCGCGCATCCTGTCGGTGCGCGGCAGCGTGATCTTCGAGGCGCGCACCAACCAGCTCTTCGTCAGCGACATCCCGAGCAAGCTCGAGGAGATCCAGGCGCTGATCCAGCGCATCGACATCCCGGTGCGCCAGGTGCTGATCGAGGCGCGCATCGTCGAGGCCGACGACACCTTCGGGCGCGCGCTCGGCTTCAAGCTCGGCTCGAACGACCTGCGCGGCATCCGCGGCGGCGTGCCCGGCTACAGCGTCGGCGGCGGCAACTACATCGTGCCGGGCGGCAACTACAGCGCGATCGGCAACACCACGCTGCAGCCCGGCGCCCCGGCCAACTACACCGACACGCAGTTCGTCAATCTGCCGGCCAACGTCAGCGGCAGCGCCTTCGGCGGTGCGGCGGCGGCGAGCTTCGCGCTCAGCCTGTTCAGCGCCACCGCCAACCGCTTCCTGAACCTCGAGCTCTCGGCGCTCGAGTCCGAGGGCAAGGGCAAGATCGTCTCGAGCCCGCGCGTCATCACCGCCGACCAGGTCAAGGCGCTGATCGAACAGGGCACCGAACTGCCGTACCAGGCCGCCACGTCGAGCGGCGCGACCTCGGTGCAGTTCCGCAAGGCCAATCTCAAGCTGGAGGTCACGCCGCAGATCACGCCCGAGGGCAACGTGATCCTCGACGTCGACGTCAACAAAGACAGCGTCGGCATCCCCACCACCGCCGGCTTCGCGATCGACACCAAGCACGTCAAGACCCAGGTGCTGGTCGAGAACGGCGGCACCGTCGTCATCGGCGGCATCTTCACGCAGACCGAGAAGGACACCATCAACAAGGTGCCGCTGCTCGGCGACATCCCGCTCGTGGGCCTGCTGTTCCAGAACAAGGTGCGCTCGGCCGACCGCACCGAGCTCCTGATCTTCATCACGCCGAAGGTCGTCACCGACCGCGTGGCGGCGCGCTGAACGCGCCTCGAGGATTCGACATGACGATGCTGGTACGTTTTCTTGCGGCCTTCGCACTGCTGTGGCTGAGCGCCTGCGGCGGCGGCGGGGGCAACAGCGGTTCCTCACCGTTGGGCGGTGGCGGCGGCGGCGGTGGCGGCGGCGACGGCAGCACGCCGCAGCCGACGATGACGGTGGCCGTCGCTCCGGCGAGCGTGACCTCGCTGGCGCCGGGCACGGTGACGGCGCGTGTCGTGTCGGCTGCCGGTGCCGCGCTGCCGGGCCAGCTGGTGCAGTTCTCGACTCAGCTCGGCCTGGGCAAGTTCGACATGGCCAGTGCGCTGACCGATGCCGACGGCGTGGCCTCGGTGACGATCAGGCCGGCGACGAACCAGACTGCCGGAGGCGACCTCGTGCTGGCGACGACGACGGTCGGCGGCAAGGCGATCAGTGCCGCGGCCGGCGTGCAGATGGTGGCCACCGCCGCACCGACCGCCGAACCCGCGATCACCGTCAGCGTCGCACCGACGACGGTGACCGCGGCCTCGCCGGGCACCGTGAAGGCGCGCGTCGTGTCGGCCACCGGGGCGGCCGTGGCCGGCCAGGTGGTGCAGTTCTCGACCCAGCTCGGGCTGGGCAGGTTCAGTGCCCCGAGCGCGCTCACCGACGCCGACGGCGTGGCTTCGGTCACCGTCACGCCGACCACGAACCAGACCGTCGGCGCGGATCTGGTCGTGGCGAAGTCGACCGTCGGCGGCACGGCGATCATGGCGGCAGCCGGCTTCCAGCTCACCGCCACCAACGTGACGATCGACGGTTTCGCCGCCGACATCGGGGCGGCCGCGCTCGCGCCCTACGGCCAGACCACGCTCAGCGTCGCGCTGTCCAACGGTGCGCAGGGCAACCCGGTCAACATCGCCGTGTCGTCATCGTGCGTCAGCCGGGGCCTGGCGACGCTGACGCCGGCATCGGCGACCACGTCCACCGGCAGCGCGACCTTCATGTACCGCGACAACGGCTGCGGCGCCGACCGCACCGATACCCTGCAGGCCTCGATCACCGGCAGCGCCGCCACCCGCACGCTGTCGCTCAACCTGACCGCGCCCACCGTTTCGAGCATCCGCTTCGTCTCGGCCTCGCCCGCCGGCATCTACCTCAAGGGCTCGGGCTTCGTCGAGAACTCGACGGTGATCTTCCAGGTCGCCGACGCCAGCGGCAACGGCGTGCGCGGGCAGAGCGTGAACCTGTCGCCCAGCACCGTGGCCGGCGGCCTGCAGCTCGAGGGCATCTCCGACATCACGCAGTTCCCGATCACGCGCGTGAGCGACGCCAACGGCAACGTCATCGTGCGCATCAACTCCGGCACCGTGCCGACGCCGGTGCGCGTGGTGGCCGCCACAACAGTCGGCGGGGTCGCGATCTCAACGGTCTCGAGCACGCTCGCGGTGGCCGTCGGCCTGCCCTCGCAGCTGAACTTCTCGCTCTCGCAGAAGACGCTCAACATCGAGGGCTACAACATCGACGGCACGAAGAACAGCTACACGGTGATCGCCTCCGACCGCCTGGGCAACCCGGTCCCCGACGGCACGGCGATCAACCTCGTGACCACCGGCGGGCAGGTGCAGTCGATCGTGCAGACGGCCACCGCCGGCGGGCTGTCGCAGGCGACGGCCGCGTTCCAGAGTTCGCAGCCGCGACCGAGCGACGGTCGCATCACGGTGCTCGCGTACGCGATCGGCGAGAAGTCCTTCCTCGACACCAACGGCAACAACGTCTACGACACCGGCGAGCCGTTCCAGGATCTGGGCGACCCGTTCCTCAACCGCCGGTTCAACGGCATCTACGATCCGGCCAACGACCAGTACTTCTCGCTCGGCGACCCCAGCGCGACCCAGGCTTGCGCCGTGCCGGCCTCGCCGCTGCTGGCACGCGACGTCTCGATTCCGAGCCGGCCGCAGACCTGCACCGGCGCCTGGGGCCGCGCCTACGTGCGCCGGGCGGTGCAGACCATCTTCTCCACTTCGAGCGCTGGGCCGCGCTGGGGCCTGGGGTGGCCGGCGTCCGCCTACGCCGGCAACCCGTTCCAATGCCCGAACCCGGCCAACCACACGCTGGTGAAGGACAACTTCGGTGCACCCAATCCCGCCGTGCCCGCGTACAACGCCGACGGTTCGGCCAACCCTTACTACTACCGGCCGTTCGGCGCGCTCGGGCTGTACGGGCTCGGCGGGTCGGGTACCTTGAGCTTCTTCGTCGCCGATGCCAACCCGGTGGCCTTCAATCCGATGCCGGCCGGCACGACGATCGCTGTCAGCGGCACCAAAGGGCTCACGGTCAATGTCGTCGGCGGCAGCCCGGTGCCGAGCACCACGTCGCCGAGCAGCGCAACGATCAACTACTCGTTCGCTCCGGACACGACGAGCGGCACGCTGAGCGTCACCTTCACATCGCCCGGCGGCCTGGCCACCACGGTGTCGCAATTCCTCTCGATGGACGCCGCGCCCGGAGGCGCCGTCCAGGCCAACGTCGGCTGCCCGCAGTAGCGGCTGGTTGCCGACCGCCGCACCCGGCGCGGCGGGCGACGATGCGGCCCGCCGGCAGGCGCCGGCCCCGGGCTACGGCGCGCAGCTGCGCCAGCCGCACAGCAGGGTGTCGTGCGTGCGCGGCGCGAAGCGCCGGGCCTTGGCGCTGCGGCGCCGCGCGCAGGTGGCGAACGAGGCGCCGCGCAGCACGCCCATCGTGCCGGCCGCTGGTATGCGATCGAGGCAGGCCGGGCCGGCGGCGCCCGCGTCGGGCCAGGCGCGGACGCTGCCGGCCACCCACTCGAAGACGTCACCCCAGACGAAGCCGCGGCTGGCGGCGGTGGCGGCCGCCTGCTCCCACTCCGGCTCGGTGGGCAGGCGCCGCCCGGCCCAGCGGCACCAGGCCTCGGCCTCGTGGTACGTGACGTGCATCACCGGCTGACCGGCGGGTGCGCGCTGCAGGCGGCCGCCGCGCTCGACGAGCACGCCGCCGGCGAACTGCTCCACGCCGAGCGGGGCGCGCCGTGCGCCGGCCTGCAGCCAGGCCCAGCCTTCATCGCTCCAGCAGGTGCGGCGGTCGTAGCCGCCGTCCTCGACGAACTCGGTGTAGCGACGCCAGTTCAGCGGCTGCGCGTCGATTTCGAACTCGGGCACAGCGACCTCGTGCGCCCAGCGCTCGTTGTGCGGCACGAAGCCGCCGCCGCGCTCGCTGCCCAGTCGCCAGCGACGTGCCGGCAGCCAGATCGCTTCGCGCTCGGCGCGCGCACCCGGCGCCGCCGCACGCCGCCGCTCGACGAGCGCTTCGGCCAGCCGATCCTCGTGCAGCAATGCGAGGCGGTAGAAGTACAGACCCGCGTCGTCCTCGTCGGCCTGCGCGAGCAGCGCGAGCGTGGTCTCCAGCGTCTCGCACAGGTAGGCCCGCAGCGCCTCCGAGGCCGGCGGCGCTGCGTGCCCTTCGAGCCAGCGCTCGGCGGCCGGTTCGATGCCGGCCAGCGGCGCGGCGCCTGGGTCGGCCGCCTCGCCGCGCCGGCGCTGCAGGTTGCGCGCGATCCAGCGCTCCTGGAACCAGCCGGCGTGCGCGGCCAGGCGCAGCGCCGCGGGCGACTCCTCTGCGGCCAGCCGCGCGAGCAGCCGGTTGCGCGCGTCGATCAGCGCCAGCGACAGCAGCTCACGTCCGGCCTGGCGCATCGCCAGCGGGTCGTCGATCGCCGCCGCCGCGATCGGGCGTGCCGTCGGTTCGGTCATTGGCCCACCAGCCCGTTGCGGATCGCGTAGACGGTGAGCTCGGCGTTGTTGGCCAGCTGCAGCTTGTCGAGCACGCGTGCGCGGTACACCGACACCGTCTTGGGCGACAGCGCGAGCTGCTCGGCGATGTCCGACAGGCGCTTGCCGCTGGCGATGAGCAGCAGCGTCTGCATCTCGCGGTCGGAGAGGTTGGCGTGCGGCGTCTCGAGCGCCGGCGCCGTCAGGTTCTCGACCAGCATCTGCGCGATCTCGGGCGTGACGTACTTGCGCCCCTGCGCCACCGTGCGCACCGCCTGCACGATGAGCTGCGGATCGCCGCCCTTGTTGACGTAGCCGTAAGCGCCGGCACGCAGCGCGCGCAGCGCGTACTGGTCCTCCGGGTACATGCTCACGACCAGCACCTTCACGGGCGAGCCCTCGTCCTTGAGCGCGTGCAGCGCGTCCAGGCCGCTGCGGCCGGGCAGGTTGATGTCGAGCACGAGCACGTCGCAGGCCGCCGGCTTGCCGGCGCGCTGCGCGCCGGGCTGGCGCAGCAGTGTGCGCAACTCGCCGTAATCGCCGGCCTCGCCGACGACGCGGATGTCGCTGGCGTCGCACAAGGTGTCGCGGATGCCGCGGCGGATCAGCGCGTGGTCGTCGCAGAGGATGACGTCGATCATCGTCAGTAGATGGTCCAGGCGCCGTCGTCGCCCGCATCGGCATTCTCGCCCTGATCGAATTCGGTCGTGACGAACTCGGCCAGCGGCACCGACAGGATCATCGAGGTGCCGCCGGCGCCGCTGGACAGGTCGATCCAGCCGCCCACCGTCGACGCGCGCTCGTGCAGGCCGCGGATGCCGAAGCTCTGTGCCTTGGCGAGGTCGTCACTCGTCATGCCTTGTCCGTTGTCGACGATCTCGAGCGACAGCACGCTGCCCGACAGCGAGAGGTCGATCACGACCCGGCTGGCGCGTGCGTGCTTGCCCACGTTCGTGAGCGCCTCCTGCGCCGTGCGATACGCGACCAGCGGCACGCCGGCGGGCAGTTGCAGCGGCTCGTCCGCGGCGTCGAGATGGGTGCGCAGTTCGCAGGCGACGCCGGTGCGCCGCTCGAAGCGCGCGCTCATCCACTGCAGCGCCGCCACCAGCCCCTGTTCGAGAATCGCCGGCCGCAGGTTCTGCATGATCCGCTGGCTGGCCTCGATGGCCGCGGTCAGCGTCTCGAGCGCCGACGCGGCGCGCTGCTCGAGCGCGGGCTGCCCGGCGTGGCGCCGGATCCAGTCGAGCTCGAACTTGAGCGCGGTGAGCGAGCCGCCGACGTCGTCGTGGATCTCGCGTGCGATCGCCTGACGTTCGGCCTCGACGCTGGTCTGCAGGTGCTGGGCCAGCTCGGACAGGCGCTGGCGCGAGGCCGCCAGTTCGCGGTCGGCGGCGGCGCGCGCGCGGCGCGCCTCGTTCGCCGCGATGGCCTGCTCGACGGCGGGCGCCAGGCGCGCCAGGTTGTTCTTCAGCAGGTAGTCGGCGGCGCCGTGGCGCATCGCCTCGACCGCGGTGTCCTCGCCGATCTGGCCCGACACCAGGATGAAGGGCACCAGGGGCGACTGCTCGCGCAGCAGGGCCAGCGCCTCGAGCCCCGAGAAGCCCGGCAGGTGATAGTCCGACAGGACCAGGTCCCAGGGCTCGGCCAGTGCACGCTCGAACTCGAGCCGCGTCTCGACGCGGCGCGCGCGCAGCCGCAGCCCGCTGCGCTGCAGATGGGCCAGCGCCAGTGCGTGGTCGGGCTCGGAGTCCTCCAGGTGCAGCAGCCGGATCGGTGCGCGCTGGTCGCGGGCGGAACGCATGGGACCCAGTATCGCCGAGCGGCGGGCGCTTGCGGCGGCGCCGGCATTCGCGGCACCGGCCGCGAATTGCGCTGCCCAAGGGCCCCGTCTCGGACTCAATGTCGCCGCGGGGCTGCCGAAAACGGCGCTGGATGCCCTGTGTCGCCCGCGTGTTCGCGGCGGCGGCCGGTCATCGCGATGCCCCGATCAGAGCCGAACAACCACGACCCAGCCGGAGCGCTCATGCTCGTTCAGGACTCGCCAGCGCCCCCGCCGGACGGCATGCTGCCGCTGCTGGCGGCGGCCGATCTGCAGGACCACCTGATGGTCGCCAGCAACGACCTGGAGCGCCTGCAGCGCCTGCTCGACGACGCCAGCCGCACCCTGCTCGCCCACTTCACCGACGCCACCGCGCGCATCGAGGTGGCGCTGGCTGCGGGCGAAGCCGTCCACGTGCGGCAGGTGCACGTCACGCTCGGCAACGCCATCACGGCGCTGCAGTTCCAGGACATGGCCAGCCAGCTCATCACGCATACCTCGCGGCGCCTGCGCAACTGCGCCGATCGCCTCGCGCGCGACGCGATGGGCGACGACGAAGAAGGCGAGACCCTGGTCGAGGCGCCGCCGCTGCGTCCCAACCCCGTGACCCAGGACGAGATGGACGCGGGCTCCATCGAGCTGTTCTGAAGCCCGGCAGCCGCCACCGCAGACCCAAGCCCCGGAGAGAACTCATGCACTCGATCCTTGCCGTCGACGACAGCGCCTCGATGCGCCAGATGGTCTCGTTCACCCTGAAGAACGCCGGCTTCGCCGTCGTCGAGGCGGTCGACGGGCAGGACGCCTGGGAGAAGGCGGCCAAGAACGACTTCCAGCTCGTGCTCACCGACCAGAACATGCCGCGCATGGACGGCATCAGCCTGACGCGCAAGCTGCGCGAGAACCCGAAGTTCAAGGCGACGCCGATCCTCATCCTCACCACCGAGAGCAGCGACCAGATGAAGCAGGCCGGGCGCGCCGCCGGCGCCACCGGCTGGCTCGTCAAGCCCTTCGATCCGGCCAAGCTGGTCGAGGTGATCGGCAAGGTCATCCGCTGAGCGCAGCGACGAGGGAGCAGCACCGTGGCCGACACCCGCCAGGACAGCGCGCAGAGATCCGCCGGCATCGATCTCACGCAGTTCTATCAGGTCTTCTTCGAAGAGGCCGCCGAGAACCTCGAGTCGATGGAGCAGATGCTGCTCGGGCTCGACCTCGAGCAGGCCGACGAGGAGCAGCTCAACGCCGTCTTCCGCTGCGCCCATTCCGTCAAGGGCGGCGCGGCGACCTTCGGCTTCGCCGACGTGGCCGAGCTCACGCATCAGATGGAGACGCTGCTCGACAAGCTGCGCCGCCGCGAGCTCGCACCGACCAATCCGATGGTCGACGCGCTGCTGGCCGCCGGCGACGCGCTCAAGGCGATGCTGGCGCGCCACCAGGGCAACGGCGCGGCGCCGATCGACACGGCCGAGCTGCTGGCCGGCATCCGCGCGCTCGTCGAAGGAAGGGCGCCGGCCGCGCCGACGCCGCTGGCGGCTGCGCCGGCCGCGCCGGCAGCCGCGCCCGCCGCGCCGGCCGTGCCGATCCGCACGACGGCGCGCGCGCTCGATCTCACCGTCGGCCCGCTCGACGACCCGTCGCTGGCCGACAACCTCGTCGAGCTGTTCCGCGAGATCACCGACCTCGGCACGATCGAGCCTCTGGACGGCGGCCGCGCAGCCGACGGCATGCGGCGCTTCCGCGTCGTCACCGCCAGCTCCGACGCCGAGCTCGTCGACCTGTTCGGCTTTCACGTCGCGCGCGAGCAGGTACGCCTCGAGCCCGCCGCCGACGGCTACGGCTTCCACCACGGCAACCCCGGTGCGCCTGCGCCGCAGGTGCCGCCCGACCCGGGCTACGGCTTCTTCGACAACGCGCCCGGTGCGCCGCGCGGGACGGCTGCGGGCCCGGCTGCCGCGCCTGCGGGCGCAGCCGCACAGCCGCCGGTTTCGCCCAAGCCGGCCGACCGGGCATCGGACCGGGCCGGCGCCGGCAGCCCCGAGTCGAGCACGCTGCGCGTCTCGGTCGAGAAGGTCGACCAGCTCATCAACCTCGTCGGCGAGCTCGTCATCACGCAGGCCATGCTGGCGCAGAACGGCAAGAGCATCGACCCCGGCCTGCACCAGCAGCTGGCCTCGGGCCTGGCCGACCTCGAGCGCAACACGCGCGACCTGCAGGAAGCCGTGATGTCGATCCGGATGATCCCGATGTCGCTCGTGTTCAACCGCTTCCCGCGTATGCTGCGCGACCTGGCGGCCAAGCTCGGCAAGAAGGTCGAGCTGGTGCAGGTGGGCGAGGCGACCGAACTCGACAAGGGTCTGGTGGAGAAGATCACCGACCCGCTCACGCACCTGGTGCGCAACAGCGTCGACCACGGCATCGAGTCGCCGGCCGAGCGCGCGGCCCGGGGCAAGCCCGAGCACGGCACGATCACGCTCGTGGCCAGCCACCAGGGCGGCAGCATCGTGATCGAGGTGCGCGACGACGGCAAGGGCCTCAATCGCGCCAAGCTGCTGACCAAGGCGCGCGAGCGCGGGCTCGACGCGCCCGACACGCTCGCAGATTCCGAGGTCTACGGCCTCATCTTCGCGCCCGGCTTCTCCACCGCCGACGTGGTGACCGACGTCTCCGGGCGCGGTGTCGGCATGGACGTGGTGAAGAAGAACATCACGGCACTGGGCGGCACGGTCGAGATCGACAGCGCCGAGGGCTACGGCATGACGGTGCGCGTACGCCTGCCGCTCACGCTGGCGATCATGGACGGCATGAGCGTGGGCGTGGGCGAGGAGTGCTACATCCTGCCGCTGGCCAGCGTCGTCGAATCGTTCCAGGTGCGCAGCGGGATGATCCGCACCATCGGCGCCAGCGGCCGCGTCGTCGAGGTGCGCGGCGAGTACATGCCCGTGATCGACCTCGAGCGCGTGTTCGACGTGCCGCGCTTCGACTTCGAGCACGCCGCCAACATCATGGTGGTGGTCGAGGCCGAGGGCGGGCGCATCGCGCTGCTCGTCGACGAGCTGCTCGGCCAGCAGCAGGTGGTGGTGAAGAACCTCGAGGCCAACTACCGCAAGGTGCCCGACGTCTCGGGCGCCACCATCCTCGGCGACGGCCGCGTCGCACTGATCCTCGACATCGGCTCGCTGGTGCGCCGCTCGCGCCACTGAGAGCCTCGACTTCCGCACGGCACAAGGAACGCAACGCGATGAGCACCTCACTTCCGATGCAGCCGCGCACGCTGCTCGCACTCGCCTTGCTGGGCACCAGCCAGGCGGCCGTCGCCGCCGGCGTCGCGCTCGGCTGGGCACCGGCGCTGACCATCGGCGCCAGCCTCGTCGGCGCCGCACTCGCGGCACTCGCGGCCGCCGGCGGCGGCCGCGGCGGCGCGGCCGCGGCAGGCCTGGGCGCGAGCCTGCGTGCGCTGGCCGCGGGCGACTTGACGCAGCCGATCGCCGACGACGGCGCGGCCGCGCCCGAGGCGCAGCAGGCGCTGCGCCAGCTCCAGGCCGAGCTGCGCAAGTCGATCGGCGCGATGCGCAGCGGCGCCGACGGCGTGGCGCTGGCCGCCAACGAGATCGCCCAGGGCAACGCCGATCTGTCGACGCGCACCGAGCACACCGCGAGCAACCTGCAGCGCGCCTCGGCGTCGATGGCGCAGTTCACCGGCAGCGTGGCCCAGACCGCCGAATCGGCGCGCACGGCGAGCCAGCTGGCGGCCTCGGCCGCCGAGGTGGCCGAACGCGGCGGCACGGTGGTCGGGCAGGTGGTGGCGACGATGGACGAGATCAACGGCGCGTCCAAGCGCATTGCCGACATCATCGGTGTGATCGACGGCATCGCGTTCCAGACCAACATCCTGGCGCTGAATGCGGCGGTGGAGGCGGCGCGCGCGGGCGAGCAGGGGCGCGGCTTTGCGGTGGTGGCCGGGGAGGTGCGCAGCCTCGCGCAGC
>JADYZZ010000099.1 GCA_020852865.1 Rubrivivax sp. | reverse complement strand
CGCGTAGTAGATCGGCGCGGGCATCAGCACCGGCGTCTCGTCGCAGGCGTAGCCGAACATCAGGCCCTGGTCGCCGGCGCCGGTGTTCAAGTGGTCTTCGGACGCGTGGTCCACGCCCTGCGCGATGTCGTTGCTCTGCTTGTCGTAGGCGACGAGCACCTCGCAGCCCTTGTAGTCGATGCCGTACTCGGTGTTGTCGTAGCCGATGCGCTTGATGGTGTCGCGCGCGACCTGGATGTAGTCGACATGCGTGTCGGTGGTGATCTCGCCGGCCAGCACCACGAGGCCGGTGTTGCACAGCGTCTCGGCGGCCACGCGCGTGTGGTGCAGCGCCTCGGGCGGCGCCTTGCCCGCGGCCACCGCAGCCTGCGTCTGCGCGAAGATCGCGTCGAGGACGGCGTCGGAGATCTGGTCGGCCACCTTGTCGGGGTGGCCTTCGGAGACCGATTCGCTGGTGAAGAGGAAGTCGTTCGCCACGGTGTGAAGCTCCTGTGAGGTTGCACTCTGACTCGCGTCGTCGCCGGTCAGGTGGTGTTCTGGAGCCGCGGCGAACGCTTTAGCGGATTTGTTGAGTACAGGCCGCGCGGCGCTGTGCCGCCTTGGCCGTGCACCCGGCGGGGCTCGCTATGCTTGCCACCCCGCGGATCGCCCCGCAAGTTGTCCTTTAACTCGGCGATGCCGCGAATTATACGAACGATGACCCTGCTGCTCCGCTGGCTCGCACGCCGCTCGCTGCGCCTTTTGCACGCCTTGGGCGCGCTGCTGGGCTGGCTGGTGTGGGCGGCGGCGCCCGGCTACCGCAGGCGGCTGGCCGCCAACGCCGCGGCCGCCGGCGTGAGTGCGGCCGCGCGGCGCGCCGCCGTGGCCGAAGCCGGCCGCATGTCGCTCGAGATGCCGCGCCTGTGGCTGCGCCCGGCCGGCGAGCCGATCGCCGACCCGGTGCACTGGCAGGGCACCGAGCTGGTCGAGGCCGCGCTGGCGGCCGGCCGTGGCCTCGTCTTCCTCACGCCGCACATGGGCAGCTTCGAGCTGTGTGCGCAGGCCTACGCCGAGCGCTTCGGCGCGCGCCAGCCGGTGACGGTGCTGTACCGGCCCTCGCGCAATGCCTGGCTGCGCCGGCTCGAGGAGACGGCGCGCGCGCGCCCGCACCTGGCCACCGCACCGGCCACGCTGGCCGGCGTGCGCCAGCTGCTGCGCGCGCTGCGCCGCGGCCAGACGGTGGGCCTGCTGCCCGACCAGGTGCCGCCCGAGGGGATGGGCGTGTGGGCGCCGTTCTTCGGCCGCGACGCCTACACGATGACGCTGGCCGCGCGCCTGGTGCGCCACAGCGGCGCGGCGCTGTACGCGATCTGGGGCGAGCGGCTGGCGCGCGGCGCCGGCTACCGCGTGCACGTGCTGCCGATGCCGGTGCCGCTGGCCGACGCCGCGGCGCTGCCGGCCGACGAGGCCGCGGCGCAGCGGCTCGATGCCGCCGCGATCAACCGCTCGATGGAGCTGCTGATCGCGGCCTGTCCGTCGCAGTACCTCTGGGGCTACCACCGCTACAAGAGCCCGCGCCGGCCGGAGGCCGCGTGAAGGGCGCGCTGGCGCGCCTGGTGCTCGCACTGGCCTGGCTCGGGCAGTGGCTGCCGCTGCCAGTCCAGTCGCTGGCCGGCGGTCTGCTCGGGCGCGTGCTGCACCGCTTGGCCGGCACGCGCCGGCGCGTGGCGCTCGCCAACGTCGCGCTGTGCCTGCCCGAGCTCGGCGCGCGCGAGCGCGCGGCGCTGGTGCGCGAGCATTTCGTGTGGCTCGGCCGCAGCCTGCTCGAGCGCGCGTTGCTGTGGTACGCGCCGCGCGCGCGTCTGGCGCGGCTCATCCAGGTGGAGGGCGACGTGCATCTGGCCGAGCGCAGCGCGCGCCCGGTGATGTGGCTGGTGCCGCATTTCCTCACGGTCGACGTGGCCGGCACCGCCACCCAGATCTTCCAGACGCGCATGGTGTGCAACGTCTACACCGCGCAGAGCAACCCGGCGATCGATGCCGCGCTCGAGAAGGGCCGCGGGCGCTTCGGGCGCGCCCGGATGTTCGCGCGCAGCGAAGGCGCGCTGCCGCTCGTGCGGGCGATCCGCAGCGGCTGCGCCTTCTTCAACCCCTGCGACATGGACTTCGGCCTGCGCGACGCGGCCTTCGTGCCCTTCTTCGGCCAGCCGGCAGCCACGCTGGTGGCGCCGGCGCGCCTGGCGCGCAGCCTGGGGATGATCGTGCAGCCGGTGACCGGCGAGATCCTCGCCGGCGGGCGCGGCTACCGCATCCGCTTCCACGCGCCCTGGACCGACTGGCCGGGCGACGACGCCGAGGCCGACGCGGCGCGCATGAACCGCTGGATCGAAGGCGAGATTCGTCGCAACCCGGCGCAGTACCTGTGGGTGCACAAGCGCTTCAAGACGCGGCCGCCCGGGGCGGCGCCGCTTTATTGAGCCGCGGGCGCCGCGGGGTCCGGGCTGCGGCGCCCGCTGCGCCGCCGCGCCGCTGCGCCTGCGCCGCCCCGCCTGCGACGCCGTCGCGTCGCGCCGCCGATAATGCCGCCGTGCGGGTCGATTTCACCAAGATGCAGGGCGCGGGCAACGACTTCGTCGTGCTCGACGGCATGCGCGCCGCCGTGCAGCTCACGGCCGAGCAGGCGCGCCGTCTGGCCGACCGGCGCTTCGGCGTCGGCGCCGACCAGATCCTCGTCGTCGAGAAGAGCGCCATGCCGGGCATCGACTTCCGCTACCGCATCTTCAACTCGAGCGGCGACGAGGTCGAGCATTGCGGCAACGGCGCGCGCTGCTTCCTGCGCTACGTGCGTGCGCGCGGCTACACCGACAAGGCGGTGGTGAAGGTGGCCACCGTGAACAACGTACTCGAGCTGCGCGAGCAGCCCGACGGCCGCGTCACGGTCGACATGAACCGGCCCTGGTTCGAGCACGCGCACATCCCGTTCGACGCCGCCGGCCTCGAGTCGCGGCGCATCGGCGACTTCGAGCTGTGGCCGCTCGAGGACGCCGGCGGCGCCGAGTTCGCCGTGCTGTCGATGGGCAACCCGCACGCCGTGACGCGCGTCGACGAGATCGCACGCGCGCCGGTGGCCGAGCTCGGCCCGCGCATCGAGCGCCACCGGCGCTTCGCGCGCCGGGTGAACGTCGGCTTCGTCGAAGTGCTCTCGCCGCGCGAGGTGAACCTGCGCGTGTACGAGCGCGGCGCCGGCGAGACGCTGGCCTGCGGCACCGGCGCCTGCGCCGCGGTGGTGGCCGGCGTCCGGCTGGGCTGGCTCGAGCGGCGCGTCGACGTGCACACGCGCGGCGGCGAGCTGGCCGTGGAGTGGCCGGCCGTGGCGGCCGAGGACGGCGCCGAAGCGGTTGCCGAGGGCGGCGCGAGCGTGCTGCTCACGGGCCCGGCCGAATTCGTGTTCGAAGGAGCGATCGAGCTGTGACGACGACCATGGGCGGCACCCCCGGGGTGCAGGGCATCACCGAGGGCGACATCGCCAGCTACCTGGCCAACACGCCGGGCTTCTTCGAGCGCCACGCCGAGCTGCTGGCGAGCATCCGGCTCACCAGCCCGCATGGCCAGCGTGCGGTGTCGCTGCAGGAGCGGCAGATGGAGATGCTGCGCGAGCGCATCCGCGGCCTCGAGCACAAGATCGTCGAGATGATCCGCGCGGGCCAGGAGAACGTGGCGCTGGCCGATCGGCTGCACCGCTTCGTGCGCCAGATGCTGCGCACCACCGACCGCAGCCAGCTGCCCGGCGTGATCGTCGAGACGCTCAAGGACGAGTTCCTGATCCCGCAGGCGGCGGTGCGCCTGTGGGGCATCGGGCCGACGTTCGAGGCGGCGCCGTTCGCGCGGGGCGTGAGCGACGACGTCAGGAGCTTCGCCGCCAGCCTGGCGGTGCCGTACTGCGGCATCAACGCCGGCTTCGAGGCGGCGCATTGGCTCGACGACGCGGCCAGCGTCAAGTCGCTGGCGATGATCCCGCTGCGCCCGCACGAGGCCGGTGCGGCCAGCTTCGGGCTGCTCGTGCTCGGCTCGCCCGACCCGACGCGCTACATGGCCGACATGGGCACCGAGTTCCTCGCGCGCATCGGCGAGCTGGCGGCGGCGGCGCTGATGCGGCTGCGCGCGGGCTGAGCCCCTGCAGACATGAATCGCCGGCGTGATTCATGTCCTCGCCGGCTTTGGCGCCGGCGCCGTGCCGTGAAGACGGCCATCCCGGGCGCGGCGATTCGCGTCGTTGCGGGCGCCGGGTCGGGGGAGGGCGCGGCTTGACGGCGCTGGCGGCCGCGGCGCTCGCGCCCGAGCTCGAGCGCTTCGTGCAGCACCTCGTCGTCGAGCGCCGGCTGGCCGCGCGCACGGTGGCCATCTACCGCGAGGCGCTGGCGCGGCTCGAGGCCGCGGCGGCGGCGGCCGACGTGCCGCTCGAGCACGCCGCGCCGCAACACCTGCGCGGCTGGGCCGCGCAACTGCGCAGCCGCGGGCTGGCGCCGCGCAGCATTGCGCTGGCGCTCGCCGCCTGGCGCGGCCTGTACCGCTGGTGGGGGCGCCAGGGCCTCGTCGCCGCCAATCCGGTGGCGAATCTGCGCGCGCCCAAGGCGGCCAGGCCGCTGCCCAAGGCGCTGTCGGTCGAGCAGGCCGTGGCCCTGGCCGAGCATCGGCCGGCGCAGGGCGATGCGCTGCTGCTGGCGCGCGACCGTGCGATCGTCGAGCTGCTCTACGGCGCCGGGCTGCGCGTGGCCGAGATCGTGGGCCTGGACCTGCAGGCCGGCGCGGCGGCGGCCGGCTGGATCGACCGTGCGGAGGGCAGTGCGCATGTGCTGGGCAAGGGAGCGAAGCGGCGCAGCGTGCCGGTGGGCCGCGCGGCGCTCGAGGCGCTCGCGGACTGGCTCGACGTGCGGGCGCGCCTGGCCGGGGCCGACGAGGCGGCGCTCTTCGTCGGCCGGCGCGGCGCGCGGCTCACGCCGGGGCAGCTGAGGCAGCGTCTGAAGGCTCGCGCGCTCACCGCCGGCCTGCCGACGCATGTGCACCCGCACATGCTGCGCCACAGCTTCGCCAGCCATCTGCTGCAGTCCAGCGGCGACCTGCGCGCGGTCCAGGAGCTGCTCGGCCACGCCAGCATCACGACGACGCAGATCTACACCAAGCTCGACCACCAGCACCTGGCGCGCGTGTACGACGCCGCGCACCCGCGGGCGCGCCGGCGCAAGGCCGAAGGCGCATAAGGCGCACAAGAAGGCGCACAAGGCACGGCATGGCCGCTGCGAAGGCGCCTGCTGCCCCAAGGGGGAGCGGCACGCAGCGCGAAGGGGCCGCGTGAGCATCCGCCTGCGCGTCCGGCGCTTCGACGAGGCCGGGCGCATCGACCGCGCGTTCTTCGAGCGTCGGCCAGCGCGCGCGGCAGGCCGGCAGAGGCCGGCTTCGAAGCCGCGGCCCGCTGCGCCGCCCTCGTTCAGGCCGGCGTTGGCCGCCGCAGCACCAGACGCGGATCGAACTTCGCGCGCTTGACGGCGAAGTAGGCCTTCACGTTGCGTACGTTGGCGTCCTGCGTGAACAGGCGCTGCGCCAATGCGTGATAGCCGGCCATGTCGGCGCAGTGCACCACGAGCACGAAATCGGGGCCCGGCGATACGCGCCACAGCTGCTGCACCTCGTCGTCGGCGGCCATGCGCTGCTCGAAGGCGTCGAGATGCTCGGCGCCCTGGCGGTCGAGCGAGACCTCGACGATGGCGCCCAGGCCGGCGCCGATGCGATCGGGGCTGAGCAAGGCCACCTGACGCTCGATGACACCGGCGTCGACGAGACGGCGCACCCGGCGCAACGCCGTCGCTGCCGAGGTGTGCGCGGCGGCGGCCAGGTCCTGGTTGGAGCGCGCAGCGTCCTGCTGCAGCAGGTCGAGCAGACGCAGATCGGTGGCATCAAGGTCCATAGCGTGAAATATAGCGTCGTACGGTCGACAGAAATGATTGAATAAATCGTCATATGTCACATGAGGAATATTTGGACCATGAACGATATTAATTCGATCAAAACTTGCATGCATTCCTGCCTACGATCGAGCGATCGCAAGCCCCGGAGCAGCTCCCATGTGCGGCATCGTCGGCGCGGTCAGCACGCGCAACATCGTTCCCATCCTGGTCGAGGGTCTCAAGCGCCTCGAATACCGCGGCTACGACAGCTGCGGCGTCGCGGTGCATCAGGGCGGCGAGCTGCGGCGCGCGCGCAGCACGGCCCGCGTCGCCGAGCTCGAAGCCAACGTGCAGCGCGACCAGGTGGCCGCCGGCACCGGCATCGCGCACACACGCTGGGCCACGCACGGCGCACCGGCGGTGCACAACGCGCATCCGCACTTCAGCGCCGGCCCGGGCGGCAGTGAGGCGGCCAGCGGGCGCATCGCGCTCGTGCACAACGGCATCATCGAGAACCACGACGAGCTGCGCGCCGAGCTCGAGCGCTCGGGCTATGTCTTCCACAGCCAGACCGACACCGAGGTCATCGCGCACCTGATCCACAGCCGCTACGACGGCGACCTGCTCGAGGCCGTTCAGCGCGCGCTGCCGCGGCTGCGCGGCGCCTACGCGATCGCCGTGTTCTGCCGCGACGAGCCGCACCGCGTGGTGGGCGCGCGCGAAGGCTCGCCGCTGGTGGTGGGCCTGGGTGCCAAGGGCGCCGGCGAGGCCTTCCTCGCCAGCGACGCCATGGCGCTGGCCGGCGTCACCGACCAGATCGTCTATCTCGAAGAGGGCGACGTCGTCGACCTGCAGATGGGCAAGGCCTGGGTCAGCCGCGCCGACGCCGCCGGCCGCTGGCTGCCCGTCGAGCGTGCGGCGCGCACCGTCGTCGCGCACAGCGGCGCGGCCGAGCTCGGCCCCTACCGCCACTACATGCAAAAGGAGATCTTCGAGCAGCCGCGCGCGCTGGCCGATACGCTCGAAGGCATCGAGCGCATCGGCCCCGAGCTGTTCGGCGCGGGCGCCGAGGAGGTCTTCGCGCAGATCGACCGCGTGCTCGTGCTGGCCTGCGGCACCAGCTACTACGCCGGCAGCGTGGCACGCTACTGGCTGGAAGCCATCGCCGGCATCCCGGCCACGGTGGAGATCGCCAGCGAGTACCGCTACCGCGCCACCGTGCCCGATGCGCGCACGCTGGTGGTGACGATCAGCCAGAGCGGCGAGACGGCCGATACGCTGGCCGCGCTCAAGCACGCGCGGGCGCTGGGCATGCCGCACACGCTGACGATCTGCAACGTCGCCACCAGCGCCATGGTGCGCGAGTGCAAGCTCGCGTACATCACGCGCGCCGGCGTCGAGATCGGCGTGGCCAGCACCAAGGCCTTCACGACGCAGCTCGCCGCGCTGTACCTGCTCACGCTGGTGCTGGCGCAGCAGCGCGGCCGGCTCGACGCCGCGGCCGCGGCCGAGCAGCTGAAGGCGCTGCGCCACCTGCCCGCGGCGCTGCAGGCCGTGCTCGCGCTCGAGCCTCAGGTGATCGGCTGGAGCGAGGACTTCGCGCGGCGCCACAACGCGCTCTTCCTCGGCCGCGGGTTGCACTACCCGATCGCGCTCGAAGGCGCGCTCAAGCTCAAGGAGATCAGCTACATCCACGCCGAGGCCTACCCGGCCGGCGAGCTCAAGCACGGGCCGCTGGCGCTGGTGACCGAGGCGATGCCGGTGGTGACGGTGGCGCCCAACGACGCGCTGCTCGAAAAGCTCAAGAGCAACATGCAGGAGGTGCGTGCACGCGCCGGCCAGCTCTACGTCTTCGCCGATGCCGACACCCGCATCGAAAGCGCTCCGGGCGTGCACGTCATCCGCATGCCGGAGCACTACGGCGCCCTGAGCCCGATCCTGCACGTCGTGCCGCTGCAGCTGCTGGCGTACCACACCGCCTGCGCGCGCGGCACCGACGTCGACAAGCCGAGGAACCTGGCGAAGTCGGTGACGGTGGAGTAGCGGTGCGACGGAGGTGCCGGCCGGAGCGCGCAGGCGCGTGAGCAGTCCGCTCGCGGGCTCGCCGTTCGGGTCCCGCGGCGCCAGCCCGCGGCGTTGGCTCGGTCTCCGATGCGCCGCCCGGCAAGACGGGCCGTAACGCCCGTGCTGGTGCGCAAGATCATGCCTGACAAGACGCTCGACGAGCTGCGCGGCGCGGGCCGCAGGCATGCGGCACGCAACGGGCGCCCCGACCTGCGCGGTGAACCGTGGCCGGCTCGGGTGCTTCGGCTTGCCGGGGGGCATTCGCGGCGCCAAGTCCGGAGTCGCAGATCAGGGGGCGTCCCTGCCCCGCGATTCGCCGAACTGGCAGCGCCGGCGCAGCGTGAAGGCCCTGCGCCGCAGGCGCTGCCATCGGGCGCGCCAGGACGTCCCGCCTTCGGCCACCCGCAAGCGCACCGGGCCGAGCGCCTCGATCACCGTGCGGCCGCAGCTCAGGGTCGCCTCGGCGCCGGCCTGCACCACGCGGTCGCCGGCGTCGCCCTCGTCGGTCAGCCAGGCCGCGCCGCGCAGCACCTGCACGCGCGCCGCGCGATCGCCGTCGAGCACCAGCATCTGCTCGTTCGCCAGATCGACCGTCCGCTCCTGCGGCATCGCCATCTTCATGATCTGCTCCATTCGCCGGGCGCATCCATGGTCCCGGCTGCGGACGATTTGAGCGCGCTGCGCCTGCGCCGACAAACGAAAGAATCGCGGTTGATGGATGCGCGGGGCGCATGTATGGTGCGGCGATGCCTACCCCTCCGACTGCGGCCGGCCGCAGGCGACGGCCCATCGCTCTGGCGCCGCTGCGCGGCTTCGAGGCCGCCGCACGCCACTTGTCGTTCACGCTCGCCGCCCAGGAGCTGAACCTGACGCAGTCGGCGGTCAGCCGGCAGATCGCCGCGCTCGAGCGCCAGCTCGGCAAGGCGCTGTTCGTGCGCCGCATCCGCGCGCTCGAGCTCACGGCGGCCGGCACGCGGCTGCAGCAGGCGGTGCGCCAGACGCTCGCTGCGGTCGACCAGTGCGTCGACGAGATCCGCGGCGCCGGGGCAGGGCGGCGCGTGACGCTGTCCACCTACCCGTCGTTCGCGTCGCTGTGGCTGGCGCCGCGCCTGGCGCAGTTCCAGCGCGAGCACCCGGGCATCGAGATCCGGCTCGACGCTTCCGACCGCCTGGTCGATCTGCAGGCCGAGGACGTCGACCTCGCGATCCGTGGCCAGCCTGCCGGTCCGCTGCCGCCCGGTGCGACGCTGCTGGTCGAAGACATCGTCGCGCCGGTGCTCAGTATGCGTTCCGCAATCCCATCTTCCGCACCGATCGTGAAGCTGAGAACCTTGCACCCGGATGTTCAACGACGGGGGCAAGACGGACATGGATCGACAAGGAATGGAGCGCTGCCTGGAGCAGGTTG
>JADYZZ010000098.1 GCA_020852865.1 Rubrivivax sp. | reverse complement strand
GGCGGCGACGAAGCCGGGGATGCGCATCGCCTCGGCCTCGGGCATGCCGGCGTCGCGCGCTTCCTTGCGCAGGCTGTTGCCGTACTCGAAGACCTGGATGCCCTGGTCCATGAAGGCGTTCATCAGCTTCAGATGGCGCACCATCGTCGCGCCGGCGCGCTCGAGGTACGCGTTGCGATCGGTCTCGCGCAGCCGGCGCGCCTCGTCGACCGACATGCCCGTGGGCACGTAGGCCAGCGGGTCGTGCGCCGGCGTCATGTCGGTGATGATGTCGGGCTTGAAGCCGGTGTCCATCGCGCGCTGCAGCACGTCGGCGGCGTTGCCCAAGAGCGCGATGCCCAGCGGCTTCTTGGCCGCGGCCGCCTCGCGCGCCAGCTTGACCGCTTCGTCGAAGCTCTCGGTGACGACGTCGCAGTAGCCGACCTGCTTGCGCTTGGCGATGACGGCGATGTCGACGTCGGCGCAGATACACACGCCGCCCAGCATGCTCATGGCGCGCGTCTGGTTGCCGCCCATGCCGCCCATGCCGGCGGTGAGCAGGATGCGCCCGGCGAGCGAATCGCCGAAGTGCAGGCGGCCGATCGAGCTGAGCGTCTCGAACGTGCCCTGGATGACGCCCTGCGTGCCGATGTACTCCCACGGCGCCGCCGTGTACTGGGCGAACATGGTCAGGTTCTTTTCCTGCAGGTCGTAGAACACCGGCCAGGTGGCCTTCATGATGTTCGTCGTCGCCATGACGACGCGCGGCGCCAGCGGATTGGTCGGGAACACCGCCACCGGCATGCCCGACTGGATCACCAGCGTCTCGGTGTTCTCGAGCTCCTTCAGCGCCTTGACGATGGCGTGGTAGGACTCCCAGTTGCGCGCGCACTTGCCGATGCCGCCGTAGATGACGAGGTCCTGCGGACGCTCGGCGTTCTCCATGTTGTTCTCGAGCATGCGCAGGATGGTTTCCTGCTTCCAGCCCTTGCAGCGCAGCGCCTTGCCGCCTTGGGCCTTGACGCTGTAGAGGATTTCGGGGGTGGTGGACATGGGGCACTCCTGGGTCGATTCGGGTTGCAGTCAGACTTTGTATAGACAAATTCTCGTCGCCTGAACCCGAATCGACCATGGGGAAAACCCTGTCATCGATCATCACTCGACCAGTTTGTATGCACATCGAGTCCGGCGGCGCAGCCGGCGTCCGACCGCCGCATCGTGCCGGCCCGCACCCTGGCACCAGGCGCAGGCCCGGGCCACGACCGCAAGCAGGCAGGAGCGTCGTGCGGCCAGCGGCCCGGCGCCGTGCGCCGTGCGCCGTGCGCCGTGCGCTGTGAGCGCGGCACCCGCCCGGAGCGCCGCGCGCGTCAGCCCGTGCGCCCGCCGGCGCGCATCAGCGTGCTCTTGCCGAACAGGCTCTCGATCAGGTCGACCGCGAGTTCGGCCGTGCGGTTGCGCAGGTCCAGCGCCGGGTTGAGCTCCATCACGTCGAGACTGGCCAGGCGGCCGGTGTCGGCGATCATCTCCATGCACAGCTGCGCCTCGCGGTAGGTCGGCCCGCCGTTGACGGTGGTGCCGACGCCGGGCGCGATCTCGGGGTCGAGGAAGTCGACGTCGAAGCTCACGTGCAGATGGGTGTGCTCGTCGAGCGTGGCCAGCGCCAGTTCCATCGTGTGGCGCATGCCCATCTCGTCGATGTAGCGCATGTCGAAGACCTCGAGACCCATGGCGTGCACGAAGCGCTTCTCGCCCGCGTCGACGCTGCGGATGCCGATCTGCCGGATCCACTTCGGGTTGAGCGCGGGCGCGGCGCCGGCCAGCTCGACGAGCTCGCGCGGGCCGTGGCCGCACAGGCAGGCTACCGGCATGCCGTGCAGGTTGCCGCTGGGCGTGAGCACACTGGTGTTGAAGTCGGCGTGCGCGTCGAGCCAGAGCACGCGCAGCTTGCGCCCGGCGGCGCGGCAGCGGCGCGCGACCGCGGCGATCGAGCCGATCGCCAGGCTGTGGTCGCCGCCCAGGACGATCGGCAGGCGATCGCGCGCGAGTTCGGCGTGCACCGCGTCGTGCACGGCGCGACACCAGGCAACGACCTGCGGCAGGTGCCGGTAGCCGTCGACGGGCGCGAGCCATGGGTTGGCCGGGCCCGCGAGGTTGCCCCGATCCTCGACCCGCAGGCCCTGGCCCTCGAGCGTGGGCCCGAGTTCGGCCACGCGCAGCGCCTCGGGTCCCATGCTCGCGCCGCGCCTGCCGGCACCGATGTCGGTGGGCGCACCGATGAGGGTGACCTCGCGAGCCATGCCGTCGATTGTCGCGGCCATCGGCCTCCCCGGGCAAATGCGATCGTGCCGCCTCGCCGGATCGCCCGCGGTCGCGTGCCGGGCGCCGCCCGGCTGCGCTCAGATGTCGTCGGCGAACTCGCCCGTCTGCGTGGGCGGCAGATCGAAGCCGTAGTGCGAGGCCAGCACCTCCCAGGCCTCCTCGGCGCTCTCGACGAAACGCACGAGATGCAGGTCCTGCGGGGCGATCATGCCGGTGTCGACGAGATGATCCAGGTCGAACAGCTTGCGCCAGAAGCGCTGCCCGAACAGCAGCACCGGGCGCGCGCGGCTCTTGCGGTTCTGGATCAGCGTCAGCGTTTCGAACAGCTCGTCGAGCGTGCCGAACCCGCCCGGGAAGCACACCAGCGCGATGCTGCGCATCACGAAGTGCATCTTGCGCAGCGCGAAGTAATGGAACTGGAAGCACAGTTCGGGCGTGATGTACGCATTGGGCGCCTGCTCGTGCGGCAGCACGATGTTCAGCCCGATGCTCTTGCCGCCGACGTCGTGTGCGCCGCGGTTGCCCGCCTCCATGATGCCGGGGCCGCCGCCGGTGACGACGTAGATCGGCGTGGCGTGCGCGCGCGAGCGTTCGGTGACGATGGCGGCGAAGCGCCTGGCCTCGGCGTAGTAGGCGCTCATCTCGAGCGCGGTCTCGGCACGCCGGATCTGCGCCGCGTCGCCGGCGGCATGTGCGGCCTCGAGCAGCGCGGCAGCCTCCTCGGGCGGCTTGATGCGCGCACTGCCGTAGAGCACGACCGTCGACTCGATGCCGTGTTCCTGCTGGATGAGCTCGGGCTTGAGCAGTTCGAGCTGCATGCGCACCGGGCGCAGCTCCTCGCGCAGAAGGAACTCGGTATCGGTGAAGGCGAGCCGGTAGCTGCTGCCGGGCCGCGCATAGCGATGCCGTGCCGCCAGCGGCGCCGCGATCGACGCCTCCTGCTCCGCGCTCGGGAAATTGCGCTCGGTCAGGCGCTGCTTGGCTTGTTCTTTGGCGTCCATGGCGTGCAGGCGGGCTGCGGCAGGGCCGGCGGCGCACCGGCGCCGCCGGGGAGCGAAACGGACCGGGCCCGCCGGCGTGCCGCCGCGCGGGCCCGCGCAGGCGGCAGCGAGGCTACTTCGTCACCGCCTCGGCCTTGCGCTCGATGGCGGTCTTGCTCGCCAGCACCGGCAGGCCGCGCAGCTGGTTGAGCGCCTGCTGCAGCGGGAAGTCCTCGGCGCTGCCGAACTCGGGCAGGGGCTTGACCGGCTCCTTGCTCTTGGCGAGCTGCTCCTCGAGCTTGAGGCGCGCCTCTTCGCGCGCCTTTTCGCGCGCCGGGTCCTTCTTCTCGTCGGCGCCCTGCAGATGCTTGTCGAGGTCGGCCTCGCGCATGCGCAGCGCGGCGAACACGTTGCCTTCGGCCGTCTCGTCGAGGAAGACGTCGGGCACGATGCCGCGCGCCTGGATGCTGCGCCCGCTCGGGGTGTAGTAGCGCGCGGTGGTGATCTTGAGGGCGGTCTCGGCCGACAGCGGGCGCACCGTCTGGACCGAGCCCTTGCCGAAGGTCTGGGCACCCATCACGGTGGCGCGCTTGTGGTCCTGCAGCGCGCCGGCGACGATCTCGCTGGCCGAGGCCGAGCCCTCGTTGACCAGCACCACCAGCGGCACCGTCTTGAGCGCCGCCGGCAGCTTCTTGAGCGGGTCGCCGCTGCCGCGGCGCGCGTAGAACTCGGGGCTGGCGCGGAAGCTGGCGCGCGACTCGGGAATCTGGCCGTTCGTCGACACCACCACCACGTCGGCCGGCAGGAAGGCCGCAGCCAATGCCACCGCGCCGTCGAGCAGGCCGCCGGGATCGTTGCGCAGGTCGAGCACGAGACCCTTGAGGTTCGGATCCTGCTGGTAAAGCTCGCTGACCTTGCGCGCGAAATCGTCGACCGTGCGGTCCTGGAACTGGCTCACGCGGATCCAGCCGTAGCCCGGCTCGACCATCTTCGCGCGCACGCTCTGCACGCGGATCTCCTCGCGCACGATGGTGACCGGGAAGCTGCGGTTCTCGAGCTTGCGGAACACCGTCAGCACGACCTTCGTGTTGGGGTCGCCGCGCATGCGCTTGACGGCCTGGTCGACCGTCATGCCCTTGACGGGCGTCTCGTCGATGCGGGTGATCAGGTCGCCGGGCTTGAGGCCGGCGCGGAACGCGGGCGAGCCTTCGATCGGCGAGACGACCTTCACGAGGCCGTCTTCCATGCTCATCTCGATGCCGATGCCGACGAACTTGCCGCCGGTGCTCTCGCGGAATTCCTTGAAGCTCTTCTTGTCGAAGTACTGGCTGTGCGGGTCGAGGCCCGCGACCATGCCGGAGATGGCGTCGGAGATCAGCTTCTTCTCGTCGACCGGCTCGACATAGTCGGTCTTGATCATCCCGAACACCGCGGCGAGCTGCTGCAGCTCCTCGAGCGGCAGCGGCGCGAGGTTGCTGCGCGCCACCGCGCTCAGCTGCATCGTCGTGAGCGCACCGGCCAGCGCGCCCACCGCGAGCAGACCGACGACCTTGATCTTCGCACCCATCGTGTGACGCGCCTTTCGACAGAGCTGAACCGGCCGGGCCTGGGCCGCCTGGTCAGCGGCTGGTCAGTATAGGGCCGGCCCCCGCATTGGATACGCCGCCGGGCCGCGAAGTTGCACCGTGAATGGGGGTGTCCCGGCCGCGGCCGTGGCGCGCATCACGCCGGCGCGCGCGCGAAGGTGACGACATGGTCGACCTCGGCGCGGATGCCGATCCACTCGCCCACCTGGTGGTCGTGGTGCGAAGGCACATGGGCCAGCACGACCGTGCCGTCGGCCAGGCGCAGCGCGTAGAGGAATTCGGAGCCGCGGAAGGCCTTGCGCTCGATCAGCGCGCGCACCGGCGAGGCGTCGTCGTGCACGATGTCGTCGGCGCGCAGCAGCACGTCGCACGCGCCGTCCGGGTAGGCGCTGGGCAACGGGCAATTGGCGGCGTCGTGCAGCTCGCCCAGCGCCGTCTGCACGCAATGGCCGTGCGCGCAAGGCACGATGCGCGCCGGCGCGAACACGCCATGGCCGATGAACCCGGCGACGAAGCGCGTGGCCGGCCGGTGATACAGCGCGTAGGCCTCGTCCCACTGCTCGAGGCGGCCGCTGTTCATCACGCCGATGCGGTCGGCGACGGCGAAGGCCTCGAGCTGGTCGTGGGTGACGAGCAGCGCGGTCGTGCCGCTGGCGCGCAGGATGGCGCGCACCTCCTGCGCCAGGCGCTCGCGCAGGTCGACGTCCAGGCTGGCGAACGGCTCGTCGAGCAGCAGCAGGCGCGGTGCCGGGGCCAGCGCACGCGCCAGCGCCACGCGCTGCTGCTGGCCGCCCGAAAGCTCGTGCGGCGCGCGCGCCTGGGCGCCTTCCAGCCCCACCAGCTCGAGCATGCGCCGCACGCGCTCGCCGCGCTCTGCGCGCGGCGTGCCGGCGATGCCGAAGGCGACGTTGTCGGACACGCTCAGATGCGGGAACAGCGCGTAGTCCTGGAACACCATGCCGACACGGCGGGTCTCGGCCGGCAGGTGGATGCGCCGCGCCGCGTCGGACAGGATCTGTCCGTCGATCGCGATGCGGCCGCGGTCCAGCGGCTCGAGGCCGGCCACGGCGCGCAGCAGCGTGGTCTTGCCGCAGCCCGAAGGTCCGATCAGCGCACCGATCTCGCCTCGGGCGAGCGCGAACGAAACGCCGTGCACGGCCCGGCGCCCGGCCGGCGCGCGCGAGTATCGGACCGAGGCGCTTTCGAGCGTCAGGAACACCGCGCGATGATAATCGAGCGAAAGAGAATGCGTACGATTCCCATCCGGCCGATTCCGCCAGCGACGGGCGCAGGCGTCGACCCGCGTCGCCTGGCGCCGCCGCGATGATGCGCGCGCTGCTCGCCGCCCTGTGCCTGCTGCTCGCGCTGCCGGTGCTGGCCGTGCTGGCCGCCTGGTTCAGCTTCGATGCCGCTGCCTGGCATGTCCTGCGCGAACAGGCGCGCACCGTGCTGCCGGGCTACGTGCTGCAGTCGACGCTGCTCGTGCTGGGCACCGGCGCGGGCGTCGTGCTGCTCGGCACGGCCACCGCGGCGGCGGTAGCGCTGGCGCAGTTCCCGGGACGGCGCTTCTTCGAATGGGCGCTGCTGCTGCCGCTGGCCATCCCCGCCTACGTGCTGGCCTATGCCTGGACCGATGCGCTGCAGTTCGCCGGGCCGCTGCAGACCGGACTGCGCAAGGCCTTCGGCTGGCGCGGCGCGCTGTGGCCGGACGTGCGCAGCCTGCCCGGCGCGGTGCTGCTGTTCGTGCTGTGCCTGTACCCCTACGTCTACCTGCTGACGCGCGCCGCGCTCGGCGAGCGCGCCGTGCGGCTGATCGAGGCGGCGCGTCTGCTCGGCGCCCCCCTGGGACGCCGCGTGCGCGAAGTGGCGCTGCCGATGGCACGACCGGCCATCGCTGCCGGCACCGCGCTGGCCCTGATGGAGGTGCTCGCCGATTACGGCGTCGGTTCGTACTTCGGCCTGACGACCTTCAGCACCGGCATCTACAAGGCCTGGCTGGTGCTCGACGATCGCGTGGCCGCCGCCCAGCTCGCCTCGCTGCTGCTGCTCGTCGTGGCCGTCGTGCTCGCCGCCGAGCGCGCGGCGCAGCGCCGGTTGCGCTGGGCGGCCAGCCGCGCCGACGCGCCGCACGCGGCCGACGCGCGCCTGGCGCCGCTCACGGGCGCCGCCGCCTGGGGTGCCACCGCACTGTGCGCCTTGCCGGTGCTGCTGGGTTTCGCGCTGCCGGTGCTGTGGCTGGCGCGGCTGGTGTGGGTGCAGGCGCGCACCAGCGAGTTCGGGCTGCCGCTCGAGCGCTTCGCACAATGGTCGGCGACGAGCCTGCGGCTCGCCGCGCTGGCCGCGCTCGGTGCCACGCTCCTGGCCTGGGCGCTCGGCCACGCGCTGCGCGGCCGCCGGGGCCGCGTTCTGCCGCTGGCCGCGCGCACGCTTTCGCTGGGCTACGCGGTGCCGGGCGCGGTGCTCGCCGTCGGCGTGCTGATCCCGCTCGGCTGGCTGCAGCGGCTGTGGCCCGATTCGGGAGCGGCGGCGTTGTTCACCGGCACGGCGGCCGGGCTGCTCACCGCCTATCTGGTGCGCTTCACGGCGGTGGCGATGCAATCGATCGAGTCCGGCTACGCACGCGTACCGGCCAGCGTCGACGAAACGGCGAAGCTGCTCGGCGCCGGGCCGCGTCGCGTGCTGCTCGCGCTGCATCTGCCGCTGCTGCGGCGCTCGCTGCTGGCGGCATTGCTGCTGGTCTTCGTCGACGTGATGAAGGAGCTGCCGGCCACGCTGGTGCTGCGGCCATTCGGCAGCGACACGCTGGCGGTGGTGGCCTACAACCTGGCGCGCGACGAACGGCTGGCCGAGGCGGCCCTGCCGTCGCTGGCGATGGTCGCCGTCGGGCTGCTGCCGCTGCTGCTGCTCAGCCGCGCAATGCGGCGCTGACGCGGCCGCCCGCAGCGCGACAACCCGTCGCCGGCGCGAAGTCGCCGGCCCTGCCCCACTCTGCCAACCCTGCCACGGGCGAGCAACCCTGCCGCCCGGCCACGCCTGCGCAGGCCTACAGCGCGCCGGCCGCGCAGCCGAAAAGCCGGGCACGGACCCGTGCCGCCGCTCGGGTCGACCCGCAGGCCGCCGCCATGCTCGCAGACCTGATCGCACCGAACGACGACCCCGACGCCGAGCGCTGGGCGCGCCAGCGGCGCGCGCCGCGCGCCTGCGACCAGGCGCTCACCGGCACTGCGCGTCGCTGGCTGCGCCAGCTGCCGCCGCGCCGCCGGCCGCTGCGCCTGTGCGTCGCCCATCCGCGTGTGGCCAACCGCATCGCCTGGTGCTGGGCCGACATGGGGCTGTCCGAGCAGGTGCTCGAAGACCTGCTGGTCGACCGCCGCGGCGGCCGTCGCGGCTTTGCGCCGGCCATCGTGCGCGAGCTGCGCCGCCTGCGCGAATACAACGCCCAGCACCGCCGCGAACCACGGTCCGAAGGGCTGTGGCAGACCCTGGGCCGGCTCAGCGGCCTTGCCTAGGAGCGTGGGCGGCACGCTCAGATCCAGCGCCGCACCATGCTGCGGTAGCGCGTCCAGTCGGCGCCGAACTTGCGCTCGAGCACGCGCTCCTCGGGCAGCACCTGATAGCGCGTGATGTACGCGACGAAGACGACCGGCCCGAGCAACGCGAGCGGCGCCGCCAGCTCGATTGCGTAGGCCAGCAGCAGCAGCAGCAAGCTCAGGTACATCGGGTTGCGCGTGAAGCGGTAGATCCCGTGCGTGACGAGCACCCTTGCCCGCTCGGGCCGCATCGGGTTGATCGTCGTGCCGGCACGCCAGAAGGCGAAGAACGCAGCCAGCGCAATGGCCGCGCTGCTGAGCGCAACGACGACGGTGGCCATCGCCCGCAGCGAGCCGGTCTGCACCTGCGGCGCAGCCTGCAGGAACAGCCCGCGCATCACGAGCGCGACGGCCAGCGTCACCACCGGCGCGGGGATCTTCGCTTCGAGGGCACGCAAGGCGGCGGCACCGGATCGATTTGTGGGCGTGGCGGCAGCGCTCGCGGCGGCGGCGCCCTGCCGAAGGCGGGCAGCATACCAAGTGCGCGCCGCCGTGCTCAGCGCGCCGCCGTGCTCAGCGCGTCGCCAGCACGCTGCGCACCAGGGCTCGGCTGTAGGCGCCGGCGTCGGCCAGCCGCGGCGCGAGGGCCCGCACCAGCGCAGCACGCCCCGCGGGATTGCCGCGCGCAAGCTGCACCTCGAGATCGATCCCCTGCTCGGCGGCGCCGAACTCGAAGCCCGGGTCGCTCACGTAGCGCGCGGGCAGCGTGGCGGCCAGCGTCGCGTCGAGCGCGTCGGCCGCGGCGGCGGCCCGACGCGCGGCGCCGCTGCGCGCGCTGTCGTCGTCGTACTTCGGGTCGGCGGCGGCGTCGCCCAGTGCCTCGGACAAGGCGGCGGCCGGCGCCGGGTCGCGCCGCGCAGCCCACAGCACGGTGCGCTGGAAGTTCTCGAACGCGAGATGGCGGTTCGACACCAACGTCACCGCCTCGTCGCGCAGGCGCGGCCAGCCGGCCAGGTGCAGCGTGTTGATCCACAGCATGCGCACGGTGCCCACGCCGGGCAGCACACGCGCGTGGTAGGGCTGCGCGAGATCCTGCAGGTAGTGCATCGCCCAGCCGGCGAAGCGCCAGCCCCAGTAACCGTGGCCGCTGCGCAGCGCGTGCTCGGCGAGCGTCTTCCACAGGTGGATGCGGTATTCGGGATAGGTGCGCTCGAGGAAGCCGGCGGCGAGGTAGACGATGCGCGACTCGTGGAAGAAGCCCATGTGGAAAGGCGCCTGCGTGCCGAAGGCCAGCGCCGGGTTGCCGAAGGGCTGCGGCCCGAAGCCGTAGGCCCGGCCCTGCGGCGTGCCGTTGTCGGACCACAGGCCGATGTCGAGCCCGTAGTCGGGTTCGTCGGACGCGCTCGTCACGATCTCGAGCGGCCGCACCGGCTCGCCCGCGCGCAGCGCCACGAACGGCGTCGCCTCGAGCGTGCTGTCGTGCGGCAGCGTCGTGACCTCGCGCGCGGCCAGCGGCGCGCGCCCGCTGTCGGGCTCCCCGATCGCGCCGCGCTGCACGAAGAGCGCCAGCCGGGCATCGGGCGCGATGCGCACGGCGGCGACGAAGCGGCGCCGCAGCTCGGCTCCGTCGGCCGCGCCGGCGACGCGGTAGCGCAGCGCGTCGGGACGCGCCGCGTAGGCGTGCACATGCGCGCGCGCCCAGACTTCCTCCTGGTCGAGCACCTGCTCGAGGCGCGCGCCCTGCGCGACGAGGAAGGCCTCGAGCGGCTCGGCCGGCAGCGCCGGCAAGGCGGCGAATTCGGGCAACGCGCGCAGCGCTGGAGCGCTGATCAGCGCGTGGTTGCTCCAGGCCAGCGCGGCCGCCGGCACGAGCAAGCCCAGCGCCAGCACGGTGCGCCGCAAGCCGCCGGCGAGCCGGCGCAGCAGGCCGCCTGCGGCCGCGCCCATCGGATCTCCGGCGGCCCGGCGCGACAGCCCGCCTGCGGCCCGGCGCGACGGCGCGCCTGCGGCGCGACGCAAGCGCTCGCGCGTCGTCCGAAGCCATGGCGCGTGCGCCGAGCGGCCCGCTCCCCCGGGCGCGGGCTGCATGCCCGCGCGCCGGTCGATCAGCGGCGCCGGCGGCCGTGGCGCGCTGCGGCCGCGCGGCGCTTCAGCGGCGCGCAAAGCGCCCCTCGCCGTCGGCCTCGACGCGGCCGGCGGCGAGCAGCTCGTCGAGGTGCTGCTCGATGGTGCGGCGTTCGGCGTATTCGATCCACAGGTCTTCGTAGCCGGGCGGGTAGATGAGGCGAATCTCGGCCAGCTCGTCGATCGTCTTGGGCCCGTCGGCCAGCATGCCCAGCAGCCGCTCGCCGCGTTCGTCGATCGTCGCCGTGTACGCCGTCAGCGCCTGCAAGAAGGCGCTGCGCTCGGTGTACACGCCGCGATGATGCGAGGTCACCCAGACCTGCGCCGGCAGCTCGGCCACGCGCGCCAGCGTGCGTCGTGTGGCCGCCAGGCTCGAGCTGGCGTCGGCATAGTAGGGGCCGAAGCTCGTGAGGTCGATGTCGCCGAGGAAGGCCACGCCTTCGGGCTCGACCAGCAGCACGCAGTGCCCGGCGGTGTGGCCGGGCGTATGCAGCGCACGCACCCGCGTGCGGCCGAGCTCCCACAGCGCGCCGTCGCGGTAGCCGACGGCGTCGGGGCGCGGCGCGTAGTGGAACTCGCGTTGCAGCTTGGCGAGCATCGGATCGCCCAGCTCGCGCGACAGGCCGTAATGCCGCAACAGCGCCGGCCAGCTGCGCACGGCTTCGAGGTCGTCCTCGTGCGCCTGCACGAGCGCACGCGGCAGCCGGTGCAGCCCGGCCATGTGGTCCTCGTGCGCGTGGCCGAGCAGCACCAGTTCGGCGGCATCGAACTCGGGGCCGATGCGGTTGGCCACCAGCGGCGTGTCGAACACGGCGCGCGTGTCGCTGCCGCGCACGACGACCTGGTTGCCGTCGGGGTACTTGCCCGACTTGTGGCCCAGGTAGACGCTGACGCGGCCGAAGTCGAGGCGGGGGATCGGTTCACTCATCTGCGGGGGCTGCGCCTGCGCGTTCGCCATCGGAGGCCGGGGATGCGGGCGATATTACGGCGAACCCGACACGCCGCTTCGCGTGCGGTCTCTAGGAGCGTGGGCCGCCCCTGCGGCCGGGCGGCGCGCAACGCGCATGGCCGGCCGGCCTGGCGAGCTGCCCGACGGGCGCCGGCGTGGGCGTGCAGCGTGCCGGCGCACGCCGGCTGGCGCCACCGGCTCAACCGCTCCAGCGATCGAAGGCGCGCGCGCCGGCGCCCTCGCCCCACAAGTCGATGCGCACCGGCGTGCCGGCATGCTCGGCCGCGGCCGCCGGGCCGCGCACGTAGCCCAGGGCGACGCAAGCGCCGGCCTTCGGACTCCAGCCCACCGAGCTCAGCTCGCCCGCCACCTGGCCGTCGATCTCGATCGCCTCGCCGCCCCAGGCGTAGACGGCCGGGTCGTCGAAAACGAAGGTGAGCAGCTTCTTGCGCAGCGGCTGGCCCCGGGCCGCGCGCAGCGCCTCGCGGCCGATGAAGCCGCTCGCCTTGTCCAGGCGCACGCCGATCGTGAGCCCGGCCTCGAACGGCGTCTCGTCGGGCCCGAGCTCGGCACCCCAGGCGCGTCGGCCGGCCTCGATGCGCAGCGCGTCCAGGGCGTAGTAGCCGGCGTCGCGCAGGCCGAGCCCGGCGCCTGCCTCGTGCAGCGCGAGGTAGACATGGCGCGCCACCTCGACCGGCACGTACAGCTCGTAGCCGGGCCCGCCGACATAGCTCATGCGCGCGGCGCGCACGCGCGCATGGCCGAGGTCGATCTCGCGCGTGTGCGCGTGCGGCAGCGCCTGCGGCGACAGATCGTCGGGGCTGACGCGCGCGAGCAGCTCGCGCGCCTTCGGGCCCATCACCGAGAGCACGCTCGTGAGCGCGCTCACGTCGCTGAGCACGGCGAACTCGTCGGCCTCGATGTGGCGGCCGATCCAGTCGGCGTCGCGCACCGGCTGGGCAGAGCCGGTGACGAGCAAGAAGCGCTCGGGCGCCAGCCGCATCACCGTGAGGTCGCTCTCGAAGCCGCCGCGCTCGTTGAGCAGCGCGGTGTAGACCATGCGGCCCGGGGCGACGTCGATCTCGTTGGCGCACAGGCGCTGCAGCACGGCCAGCGCGTCGCGGCCCTGCAGCAGCAGCTTGCCGAAGCTGGTCTGGTCGTACAAGGCGACGGCCTCGCGCGTGGCACGCTGCTCCGCGATCATCCAGTCGAGCCAGCCCGGCCGGCCCAGCGTGGGCGGCGGCCGCGTCGCGCCGGCCGGCCTGAAGTAGTTGGCGCGCTCCCAGCCGTTTCTGCAGCCGAACTCGGCGTTCTTCGCCGCCAGCAGGTCGTACAGGGGCGAGGTGCGCAGCGGCCGCATCGTCTCGAGCTCCTGGCGCGGCCAGCGCATCGCATAGTGCAGGCCGAGCGTCTCGCCGCTGCGTTCGGCCAGCGCCCTGCGGTTGGCCATGAAGGGCCCGAAGCGGCGGATGTCGACGTCCCACAGGTCGACGCTGGGCTCGCCCGCGGCGATCCACTCGGCGATGAGCCGCCCGGCGCCGCCGCTGTTGGCGATGCCCGCCGAGTTGAAGCCGGCGCAGACATAGCAGCCCTGCAGCTCGGGCGCCTCGCCGAGGATGAAGTTGCCGTCGGGCGTGAAGCTCTCGGGGCCGTTGAGCAGCATCTTCACCTTGGCCTGCTCGAGGCAGGGCGTGCGGTGGATGGCGTTGGTCATCAGCACCTCGAACTGCTCCCAGTCCTCGCCCAGCAGCTGGAACTGGAAGCTCGCCGGCACCGGGTCGACGCGCCAGGGTTTGGCCTGCGGCTCGAAGCCGCCCATCACGAGGCCGCCCACCTCCTCCTTGTAGTAGATGCAGCCGTCGGGGTCGCGCATCACCGGCAGCATCGGATGCACGCCTTCGATGCGGTCGGTCACGAGGTAGAAATGCTCGGCCGCGTAGAGCGGCACCGTGACGCCGGCCAGCGCGCCGAACTGGCGCGCCCACAGCCCGGCGCAGACCACGAGCAGCTCGCAGCGCACCTCGCCTTGCGCCGTGCGCACGCCGGCAACGCGCGGGCGCTGCGCGCCGCCCGCGCGGAGCACGCCGGTGACCTCGACGCCTTCGAGCAGCCGCGCGCCGCGCTGGCGGGCCCCCTTGGCCAGACTCATGCACAGGTCGGCCGGATTGGCCTTGCCGTCGCCGGGGATCCAGATCGCGCCTTGCAGATCGTCGGTGCGCATCAGCGGCCACAGATCGCCGGCTTCGCGCGGCGAGATCAGCTGCACCTCGACGCCGAAGCTGCGCGCCAGCGCCGCTTGGCGCCTGAGCATCTGCATGCGCTCGGGCGTGCGCGCGACGTTGACGCTGCCGCAGCGCTTCCAGCCGGTGGCCAGGCCGGTCTCGGCCTCGAGCGCCGCGTACAGCTCGATGCCGTAGCGGCTCATGCGCGTCTGGTTGCGGTTGGGCCGCATCTGCCCCACCAGGCCCGCGGCATGCCAGGTCGTCCCGCTGGTCAGGCGGCCTTGCTCGAGCAGCAGGACGTCGCCGATGCCCAGCCGGGCGAGGTGGTAGGCGGCGGAACAGCCGGCGATGCCGCCGCCGACGACGACGACGCGCGCGTGGGTGGGCAGATCCTGGCTCATGGCGACGGACGGCAGGGGAAGACGGAAGCGACCCGGCGGCAGCGCGCGCGTCAACCCAGCCGCAGCGCCATCACGCCGGCCACCACGGCCAGCGTGCCGAGCGCGCGCTGCGCCCCGAAGCGCTCGCCGAGCATGAAGGTGCCGAGCAAGGCGGCGAACAGCACCGAGGTCTCGCGCAGCGCGGCCACGCTGGCCAGCGGCGCACGCGTCATCGCCCACAGCGCGATGGCGTAGGAGCCGATCGAGGCCGAGCCGCCCAGCGCCGCCAGCGGCCAACGCCGGCGCGCATAGGCCAGCGCGGCGGCGCGCGCCGCCGGCGCGCGGCGCAGCCACACCAGCAGCGGGTAGGCGATGCCGTCGAGCGCGAACAGCCACAGCACGTAGCACCAGACCTCGCCGCCGACGCGCCGCTCGGTGCGCACGCCCAGCCCGTCGACGAAGGTGTAGAGCGCGATGATCGCTGCGTTGGCGAAGGCGAAGCCGAGCGCCTTGCGGTGGTGCAGCGCCTCGCCCGGGTGCGCCAGGCCGACCAGCGTCACCCCGAGCGTGATGGCGAGCACGCCCGCCCAGGCGCCGGCGCTCGGCGCCTCGCCCACCACCGCGGCGCTGCCCAGTGCGACGAGCAGCGGCGCGAAGCCGCGCATGATCGGATACGTCATGCCGAGCTCGCCGTGCTGGTAGGCGCCGGCCAGCGCGATGTAGTAGCCGATGTGGATCACGAGCGAGCCGGCGATGAAAGGCCAGGCCTCGCGCGCCGGCAGTCCCACGGCCAGCGCGAAGGGCAGCGCCACCAGCGCCCCCATCAGGTGCACGAGCGCGGTGTCCAACGGCTTGTCGCCCGAGCTCTTGACGAGCGCGTTCCAGCCCGCGTGCAGCAGCGCACCGCACAGCACGGCGGCCACCACGGGCCAGCCGAGCACCAGCGGCTGCGCGGCGCCCATCACGCCAGCAGTTCGTCGGCGGCGGTCAACGGGTGGCCGAGCGCCTGCGCCACGGCCGCGCAGGTGACGCGGCCGGCGCAGACGTTGAGCCCGTCCCTCAGATGCGCATCGTCGCGCAGGGCCTGGCGCCAGCCCTTGTCGGCCAGCGCCAGCACGAAGGGCAGCGTGGCGTGGTTGAGCGCGTAGGTGCTGGTGCGCGGCACGCCGCCGGGCATGTTGGCCACGGCGTAGTGCACGACGCCGTCGACGACGTAGGTGGGCGCGGCATGGGTGGTGGCGTGCGCGGTCTCGATGCAGCCGCCCTGGTCGATCGCGACGTCGACGACGGCCGCGCCCGGGCGCATGCGCGCCACCAGCTCGCGGCTCACCAGGCGCGGCGCGGTGGCGCCGGCAACGAGCACGGCGCCGATCACGAGGTCGGCGCGCAGCACATGGTGTTCGATCTCGCGCCGGTCGGCGTACACGGTGGCCGCACGCGCGCCCAGCTGCAGCTCGATGCGGCGCAGCGCATCGATGCTGCGGTCGAGCACCACCACCTGCGCGCCGCTGCCCACCGCCATCTGCGCCGCGTTGCGCCCGACGACGCCGGCGCCGAGGACGACGACGCGCGCCGGCGGCACGCCCGGCACGCCGCCCAGCAGCACGCCCATGCCGCCTTGCGCACGCTCGAGGCAGCGCGCGCCGACCTGCAATGCCAGGCGCCCGGCCACCTCCGACATCGGCGCCAGCAGCGGCAGCCCGCCGCCGGGCTGCGTGACCGTCTCGTAGGCGATGCAGGCGGCGCCGCTGGCAAGCAGGTCGGCGCACTGCGCCGGGTCGGGCGCCAGGTGCAGGTAGGTGAAGAGCACCTGGTCGGCGCGCAGCCGGGCGCGCTCGGCCGGCTGCGGCTCCTTGACCTTGACGATCATCTGCGCCTGGTCCCAGACCTCGGCGGCCGCCGCGGCGACCCGGGCGCCGGCGCGGCGGTAGTCGTCGTCCGCGGCACCGATGCCTTCGCCGGCCGCGTGCTCGACCACCACCTCGTGGCCATGCGCCACCAGCTCGTGCACCGATGCCGGCGTCAGGCCGACGCGATGCTCGTCGCTCTTGATCTCCTTCGGAACGCCGACTCTCATCGTCATGTCGCCTTTCGCGCCGTGGAGCGCGGCCATCGGAACGGCCGCGCCTTCACCCCGCCGGCTCGTCGAAGCCGGCCAGCTGCGACTGGCGCAGCCGCGTCGCCGCCAGCACGCCGGCCGACTCGAGGATGGGGTAGGCCACGCCGCACAGGTGCGAGTTGATGCGCTTGAGCTCGCTGATCAGGTCCAGGTGCAGCGAGCTCGTCTCGATGCTCTGCGCGGTGTTGTCCTGCAGCCGCGCGATGTGGTTGGCGGCGTACTCGATCTCGAGGTCGCGAAAGCGCGCCTTCTCCTCGAGCAGCTTGCGCGCGTCGCGCACGTGGCCGTCGAGGAACACGCTCATCGCCAGCCGCAGGTTGGCCAGCAGCCGCTCGTGCAGGTGGGCGATCTCGGTCAGCCCGGCCTCGCTGAAGCTCAGGCTCTTGCGGATCTTCTTGGCTTCGACGTCTTCCAGCACGCGCTCGATGATGTCGGCCACCTGCTCCATGTTGATCGTGAAGCTCACGATGTCGGTCCAGCGCCGGCCGTCGCGCTCCGAGAGCGCCTCGCGCGAGATCTGCGTCAGGTAGAACTTGATCGACGCGTACAGCTCGTCGACCTGGTCGTCCATGCGGCGCAGCCGCTCGCCCAGCGCCAGATCGTTGCTGCGGATCACCTCCATCAGGCCGCGCAGCATGGTCTCGACGACGTCGGCCTGGTGCAGCGCCTCGCGCGCGGCGCAGGCGATGGCCAGCGAGGGCGTGCCGAGCGCGCTCGGGTCGAGGTGGCTGTGGCGTTCGTCGACGCCGCGCCGCGGATCGGGCAGGAAGCGCGTCGCGAGCCGGCCGGCGGCGCCGGTGAAGCCCACGCAGACCGCCGCCAGCGCGATGTTGAACGCGAGGTGGAAGCCCACCACCTGCTGGTGCACCTCGCCGATCCAGCGCCCGAGCAGCTCCTGCGCCTCGGGCAGCAGCGGGATCGCGATGGCCGTGCCGACGAGCTTGAACACCAGGTTGCCCAGCGGCACGCGGCGCGCCTGCGGCGCCTGACCGGCGGTGGAGAACAGCGCCAGCACCGCGCTGCCGACGTTGGCGCCGATCACCAGGCCCAGCGCCACCGACACCGGCACCATGCCCGAGGCGGCCAGCGTGGCGGTGAGCAGCACGATGGCCAGGCTCGAATAGGCCAGCACCGTCAGCACGGCGCCGACGACGATGTCCAGCAGCACCTCGTTGGGCAGCGAGACGAGCAGCGCGCGCACCGCCGGCGCCTGCGTCAGCGGTCGGGTGGCGCCGACGATGAGCTGCAGCGCCAGCGTGATCAGGCCCAGGCCGATCAGCACGCGGCCCAGCTGCCCGGCCTCGCTCGCCTGGCGCGAGATGTAGAGCACGACGCCGACGAAGATCAGGAGCGGCGACAGCCACGACAGGTCGAACGCGTAGACCACCGTCATCGCCGCCGTGCCGATGTCGGCGCCCAGCATCACCGCCAGCGCCGCGGCGGTGGTGACCAGCCCCTGCGCGGCGAAGCTGGCCAGCATCAGGCAGGTGGCCGTGCTCGACTGCACCAGGCCGGTGACGGCGAAGCCGGCGCCCACCGCCGTCAGGCGGTTGCGGAACGAGCGCGACAGCACGTTGCGCAGCCGCTCGCCGAGCAGCCGGATCATGCCCGTGCGCACGATCGACGTGCCCCACACGAGCAGCGCGATGGCGGCGAGCAGGTTCAGCAGATGGAGCATGCGGCGATCAGACCACGCGGCGCAGGCGCCGTCAGACCCAGGGCAGCGTGTAGGTCTTGAGGTTCGTGAAGCTCTTCATGGCCTCCTGCACGCCTTCCTTGTAGCCCAGGCCGGAATCCTTGATGCCGCCGAAAGGCGTGAGCTCGAGCCGGTAGCCCGGCACTTCGCGCACGTTCACGCTGCCCACGTCGAGCTCGGTGACGAAGCGCGTGATGTAGTCGAGCCGGTTCGTGCACACCGACGACGACAGGCCGAAGGCGGTGCCGTTGGCGATGCGGATCGCCTCGTCGATGCTGCCGAAGGTGACGATCGGCGAAACCGGGCCGAAGGTCTCCTCGCGCACCAGCGTCATCTCGGGGCGCACGCGGTCGAGCACGGTGGGCGCGAACAGCGCGCCGTCGCGCCGGTGGCCGGCCAGCACGCGCGCGCCCTGGGCCAGGGCCTCGTCGACGCGGCTCTCGAACAGGCGCGCCGCCGGCTCGTCGATCACCGTTCCCATCTCGACCTGCGGGTCGACCGGGTCGCCGTAGGCATAGGCGCGCGTCTTGTCGACGACGAGGTCGGTGAAGCGCGCCGCCACCGCCTCGTGCACCAGCATGCGCTTCACCGCCGTGCAGCGCTGGCCCGAATTCTTGTAGCTGCCCTGCACCGCCAGCGTGCTCGCCTCGTCGAGGTCGGCGTCCTCCATGACGATGATCGGGTCGTTGCCGCCGAGCTCGAGAACGACGCGCCGGTAGCCCGCGCGCGCTGCGATGGACTTGCCGATCGCCACGCCGCCGGTGAAGGTGACGAGGTCGACCTGCGCGCTGGTGATCAGCTCGTCGGCGATCTCGGCCGGATCGCCGGTGACGACGCTCAGCATCTCGGGCGGCAGCCCGGCCTCGTACAGGATGTCGGCGAACAGCAGCGCCGACAGCGGCACCTTCTCGCTCGGCTTGAGCACCATGCGGTTGTTGGTGGCCACGCTCGGCACGACCTTGTGCGCCACCTGGTTCATCGGGTGGTTGAACGGCGTGATCGCGCTGATGGCGCCCGGCAGCGGCTCGCGCAGCGTGTGCACGCGCCGCCGGCGCCCGTGCGGGGTGATGTCGCAGGCGAAGGTCTGCGCGTCGTCGCGCAGCGCCTCGTTGGCGCCGAACATCAGCACGTCGGCGACCCGGCCCGCCTCGTAGCTGCTGTCCTTGAGGCTCAGGCCCGACTCGGCGGTGATGAGCGCGGCGATCTCGCCCGCGCGCGCGCGCACCGCCGCGGCGGCGCGGTTGAGGATGCCGGCGCGCTCGGCGCGCGTGAGGCGGCTGCGCCAGCCGGCGGCGATGGCCAGGGCGCGCCGGACTTCCTCCAGCGTCGCCTTGGGCACGGTGCCGACGACAGCGCGCGTGAACGGATTGCGGACCTCGATCACGCGGTCACCGCCGCGGTCGGCGCCGACTTTCGCGCCGGCGATGCGCAGGGCTTCGATCTTCATCGTCACTGGGCGTGGTTGAGCGCGAGGTCGAAGGCGTCGAAGTTGCGCCAGCGGCGCTGCCTGTCGAGGCCGTCGATGCGGCGGTTGAGGACGAGCGGCACGCGCTGCTCGGACAGGCCGCCGTGCGAGCGCAGCGGCCGCTCGAGCGCGCCCAGGTCGTGGCGCGCGGCCGCGCTGCCGAGCACCACCGAGCGCTCGCTCACGACGACGAGATCGCCGATGCGCTCGGCCGGCAGCTCGAAGCGCTCGGCCGCCTGCGCGCGCCCGAGCACGAGCTGCACGCCGCGCAGCTCGGCCAGGCGCGCGGCCAGCGCCGCGCCGTCGGCTGCGGGCGGCAGGTAGACGGTGGCGAACGAACCGAGCGCGCCGTGGTGCACGACGTAGGGGTCGGTGATCGGCAGGATCACGCGCGCGGCGGCCGGGCCGAGCCAGGCGTCGAGCAGATCCTGCAGGAAGATCACGTCGGGCGCGGCATCGAGCCGCACCTTGGCGTTCATGCCGTGGTCGGCGGTGAGCGCGATCACGCAGCCCATGGCGTCGAGCCGGCCGAGATGGCGGTCCATCATCGCGCAGAACTCGTTCGCTTCGGGCTCGCCCGGTGCGTGCTTGTGCTGCACGTAGTCGGTGGTGCTGAGGTACATCACCTGCGGGCGCACGCCCGCCGGGCGCTGCATCAGCTCGACGCCGGCGGCGAACACGAATTCCGAGAGCGCCGCGCTGTAGACGTCGGGCAGCGGCAGCCCGACGAACGCGAGCAGGTCGTCGATGCCGTTGTCGGCCAGGGTCGCGGTGTCGGCCTTCTCCGAGGAGAAGCACTGGTTGGCGCCCATCGGCAGGCCGTGCCCGAGCAGCCGCCTGAGCTTGTCCTTGGCGGTGACGACGGCCACGCGTTGCCCGGCGGCGGCCAGCGCCGCCAGCAGCGTGGGCGCGCGCAGCCACTTCGGGTCGTTCATCATCACCTCGGTGCCCGAAGCGGGGTCGTACAGGTAGTTGCCGCAGATGCCGTGCACCGCCGGCGGCACGCCGGTGACGATCGACAGATTGTTCGGATTGGTGAAGCTCGGCACCACGCAGTCGGCGACGAGCGCGGTGCCTTCGGCCAGCACGCGCTTCATCCAGGGCATGCGGCCGGCGAACACGGCCTGGGCGATGTAGTCGGGCTCGCAGCCGTCGACGCAGACGACGACGACGGGCTGCTTGGGCAGGCGGTAGCTTCTAGCGTTGACGTCGAGCACGCGGGGCTCCGTTCGCGTCGGGGGCGGCGGCGGGCGCGGCCGCGCCCTGACGCCTGAGGTGGTTCTTCACGGTGCGCTCCTTGCTTTCCATCACGTGGTCGAACATCGCCCGGCCGGCGGCCTCGGCGTCGCCGGCGGCGATCGCCCTGACGATGGCGCGGTGCTCGCCGGCCGAGATCGGCATGAGCCAGCCGTCGGCCAGGTTCAGGCGTCGAAAGAGCGACAGCTCCTTGATCAGCTTGCGGTAGATCTCCGTCACCTTGCGGTTGCCGGTCATCTCGACGAGCCGATCGTGGAACTGCAGGTTCAGCAGGTGGTAGCTGCGCGCGTCGGCCGCCTTCACGGCGCGCTCCATCGCGTCGACCATCGCCCGCACCTCCTTGAGCTCGGCCGGCGCGATGCGCGCGGCGAGCTGGCGGCCGACGAGCTCGTCGAGCGCGGCGCGCAGGTCGAAGATCTCGATCGCCTCGTCGATCGGGATGTCGCGCACGAAGACGCCGCGGTTCTTCTCGGTGCGCACGAGGCCGGCCTGCTCGAGCATGCGGAAGGCCTCGCGCAGCGGTCCGCGCGAGACGCCCAGGCGCGCGGCCAGCGCCATTTCGGTGAGGCGGGCGCCGGGCGCCAGCTCGCCCGAGAGGATGAGCCGCTCGAGCTCGGACTGCACGACGCTGGCCAGCGAGCTCGTCTGCAGCAGCGCGATCGTCGGGTGCGCGCCGGCGGCCGCGGGCGCGCCCGACACGCCGCCCGGCCACGCCGGTACCGCTGCCGCGCCGCCCCGGGTCTTCATGGATCGGATTGGAGCGCTGGCCGGGGATGTTGTCAACAATAGACAAACTACCGTTGACACCTCCGGCCGGCCCGTGCAGCATGCGCGCCACCTCGTCGGCCCGCGCCCGCTTGCCGGCCGCCACGGCATCGTCGAGGGTCGTCTTCCCCAGCCACAGGAACAGGAGCCGCCATGCGTTTCACCCCGACCCTTGCCGCGATCGCCCTGGCGCTGGCCGGCGCCGGCGCATCCGCCCAGAAGACCCAGCTTCTGGTCTACACCGCGCTCGAGACCGACCAGATCAAGGCCTACCAGGACGGCTTCGCCAAGGTCGAGCCCAACATCGAGATCAAGTGGGTGCGCGACAGCACCGGCGTCGTCATCGCCAAGCTGCTGGCCGAGAAGGCCAATCCGCAGGCCGACGTGATCTGGGGCGTGGCCGCCTCGGGCCTGGCGCTGTTCGACAAGCTCGGCATGCTCGACCCCTACGCGCCGCTCAACCTCGACGCCATCATGCCGCAGTACCGCGACAAGAAGAACCCGCCAGCCTGGTGGGGCATGGACGTGTACGGCGCCGTGGTCTGCTTCAACACCATCGAGGCGGGCAAGCGCAACATCCCCAGGCCCGAGACCTGGAAGGACCTGCTCAAGCCCGTCTACAAGGGCCAGGTCGTGATGCCCAACCCGGCCTCCTCGGGCACCGGCTACTTCGACGTCGTGGCCTGGCTGCAGATGTGGGGCGACGACAACGGCAAGGGCGGCGGCTGGAAGTACATGGACGGGCTGCACGACAACATCGCGCAGTACACGCACTCGGGCTCCAAGCCCTGCAACATGGCCGCCGCCGGCGAGTACACGGTGGGCATCTCGTTCGAGTACCGCGGCCACAGCAACAAGAGCAAGGGCGCGCCGATCGACCTGGTGTTCCCGAAGGAGGGCCTGGGCTGGGACCTGGAGGCCTTCGCGATCATGAAGGGCACCAAGCACCTGGCGGCGGCCAAGAAGCTCGCCGACTGGGCCAGCAGCAAGGACGCGATGATCCTCTACGGCAAGAACTTCGCCGTCACCGCGCAGCCCGGCGTCGCACCCAAGCTGGCCAACATCCCGGCCGACTACGAGTCGCGCCTGATCAAGATGAACTTCGACTACGCGGCCACCAACCGCGAGCGCATCCTCGCCGAGTGGAACAAGCGCTACGCCGCCAAGTCCGAGAAGCGCTGACGCCCACCGCCCGCGCCGCCCGACGCTCGTCCGGCCTGCGGCAGCGCGGGCGCGGCGGCCCGGCGGGCGGGCGCCCCCCCGCCCCATGACTGCTGAACTCTCGCTCGAACTGCGCGGCATCCACAAGGCCTTCGGCACGTTCGTCGCGCTGCAGCACATCGACCTCGAGGTGCGCCGGGGCGAGTTCATGTGCTTCCTCGGACCCTCGGGCTGCGGCAAGACCACGCTGCTGCGCGTGATCGCCGGGCTCGAGGCGCAGACGCGCGGCACGATCGTGCAGAACGGCCGCGACATCTCGCGCCTGCCGCCGGCGCTGCGCGACTACGGCATCGTGTTCCAGAGCTACGCGCTGTTCCCCAACCTGAGCGTGGCCGACAACGTGGCCTACGGCCTGGTCAACCGCCGCCAGCCGCGTGCGCGCATCGCCGAGCGCGTGCGCGAGCTGGTGCGTCTGGTCGGCCTGCCCGGCAGCGAGGCCAAGTATCCGGCGCAGCTCTCGGGCGGCCAGCAGCAGCGCATCGCACTGGCGCGTGCCCTGGCCACCGCGCCCGGACTGCTGCTGCTCGACGAGCCGCTGTCGGCGCTCGACGCGCTCGAGCGGGTGCGGCTGCGCCAGGAGATCCGCGCGCTGCAGCGCAAGCTCGGCGTCACCACCATCATGGTCACGCACGATCAGGAAGAGGCGCTGTCGGTGGCCGACCGCATCGTCGTCATGGACCACGGGCACATCGAGCAGATCGGCACGCCGCGCGAGGTCTATCGCGAACCGGCTTCGCCCTTCGTCGCCGACTTCGTCGGCAAGGTCAACGCGCTCGCCGGGCGCGTGCGCGCGGGCCGCCTGCAGCTGGGCACGCTGGAGTTCGGCGCTGCCGGTCCCGATCGCGAGGTGCGCGTGTACCTGCGCCCCGAGGACGTGCTGGCGCGGCCGCTGGCCGAAGGCGATCCGCATGTCTTCGACGCGCGCATCGAGAAGATCGAGTTCCTCGGTTCGTTCTGCCATGTGCAGGTGGCCTCGCAGGCCCTGGCGCCGCAGCCGCTGATGGTCTACCTCTCGCTCAACTTCCTCGCCGAGCAGCAGCTCGAGGTCGGCTCGGAGCTGCGCCTGCGCCTGCTGCACGAGCGGCTGCGGGTTTTCTGATGCCGGCGCTGCCGCTGAGCGCGAGGACGCGGCCGCTGCGGCTGCGCGCACACTGGACCGACGGCGTCGGCCACGCCGCCGTCGTCGCCATCGTGCTCGCGCTGCTGGCCTTCCTCGCGCTGCCGCTGGCCAGCATCCTGCGCCAGGCGCTCGAAGGGGCGGACGGCCGCTTCGTCGGCCTGGCCAACTTCGTCGACTACGCGCGCACGCCGGCGCTGCTGCAAAGCGTGTGGAACAGCCTGTGGGTGGCCGCCGTCGTCACGCTGGTGGTGGTGCCGGTCGCCTTCGGCTTTGCCTACGCGCTGGCGCGTTCGTGCCTGCCGGCCAAGGGCCTGTTCCGCGGCATCGCGCTGATCCCGCTCATGGCGCCTTCGCTGCTGTCGGCGATCTCCCTCATCTACTGGTTCGGCAACCAGGGGCTGCTCAAGAGCTGGCTGGCGCCGTTCGGCATCGAGCAGATCTACGGCGCGGCCGGCATCGTGCTCGCCGAATGCCTGGCGATCTTCCCGCACACGCTGATGATCCTGCTGTCGGCACTGACGCTGGCCGACGCCCGGCTGTACGAGGCCGCCGACGCCCTGGGCACGAGCACGCTGCGCAAGTTCTTCACGATCACGCTGCCCGGCGCCAAGTACGGCCTCATCTCGGCGGCGCTGGTGAGCTTCACGCTGGTGATGACCGACTTCGGCGTGCCCAAGGTCATCGGCGGCAGCTTCAACGTGCTGGCCACCGACGTCTTCAAGCTCGTCATCGGCCAGCAGGACTTCGCCCGCGGCGCGGTGGTGGCGATCGTGCTGCTGGCGCCGGCCGTGTTCACCTTCACGGTCGACCATTTCGTGCAGCGCCGCCAGACGGCGATGCTGGGCGCGCGCGCCGTGCCCTACCGGCCGCGGCCGGCGCGCGGCTTCGACACGGCGATGACGCTGTACTGCAGCCTGGTGAGCGCGGCCATGCTGGCGATGCTCGGCATGGCCGTCTTCGCCTCGCTCGCCACCTTCTGGCCCTACAACCTGGCGCCCAGCCTGAAGCACTACGTCTACGGCCTGGTCGACAACGAGGTCGGCACCGGCTTCTTCAACAGCCTGCAGATGGCCGCCGGCACCGCCGCGCTGGGCACGGCCGTGGTCTTCGTCGGCGCCTACCTGCAGGAGAAGACGCGCGGCCTCGTGCTGGCGCGCAGCGTCCTGCGCATGCTGGCGATGCTGCCGATGGCGGTGCCGGGCCTGGTGCTGGGCCTGGGCTACATCTTCTTCTTCAACGAGCCGGCCAATCCGCTCAACGGCCTGTACCACACGCTGACGCTGATGACGCTGTGCACCGTGGTGCACTTCTACACCACCGGCCACCTGACGGCGGTCACCGCGCTCAAGGCGCTGGACAACGAGTTCGAGGCCGTCTCGGCCTCGCTCAAGGTGCCGTTCTTCAAGACCTTCTGGCGCGTCACGCTGCCGATCTGCACGCCGGCGCTGGTGGACATCGCGCGCTATTTCTTCGTCAACGCGATGACCACCATCTCGGCCGTGGTCTTCCTCTATGCGCCCGAGACGCGGCTGGCCTCGATCGCCATCCTCAACATGGACGAGGCCGGCGAGCTCAGCCCGGCGGCGGCGATGGCGGTGCTGATCGCCGCCGCCTGCGCCGTGGCCACCGTGCTGTTCACCCTGCTCGGCCAGTGGATCGATCGGCGCACGCAGGCCTGGCGCAGCGCCGCGCGCTGACCCCGTTACCGAAGGACCGACATGGACCGCGACGCCATCCTCCTCACGCCCGGCCCGCTGACGACCACGCTGCGCACCAAGCTGGCAATGCTCAAGGACTGGGGCAGCTGGGACGCCGACTTCAACGCCGTCACCGCGCGCGTGCGCGAGCGCCTGCTCGACGTCGTGCACGGCCACGACAGTCATGTCGTCGTGCCGCTGCAGGGCAGCGGCACCTTCAGCGTCGAGGCGGCGGTGGCCACCGTCGTGCCGCGCCAGGGCCATGTGCTGGTGCCCGACAACGGCGCGTACTGCAAGCGCGCCGCCAGGCTGACGCAGATGATGGGCCGCCGGGTCAGCGTGCTGCCGGCGGCCGAGGAGCGACCGGTCGACGCCGCAGCGGTCGACGCCGCGCTCGCCGCCGACGCCTCGATCACGCACGTGATCCTGATCCACTGCGAGACCGGCACCGGCGTCGAGAACCCGCTGGCCGAGGTGGCGGCCGTGTGCGAACGGCGCGGCAGGGGCCTGATCGTCGACGCCATGTCGAGCTTCGCGGCGCTGCCGATCGACGCACGCAGCGTGCGCTTCGATGCCCTCGTCGCCGCCAGCGGCAAGTGCCTGGAAGGCGTGCCCGGCATGGGCTTCGTCTTTCTGCGCCGAGCCATCGTCGACGCCTGTGCCGGCAACAGCCAGAGCCTGGCGATGGACCTGCACGACCAGCATGTCTACATGGGCAAGACCGGCCAGTGGCGCTTCACGCCGCCCACGCACGTGCTGGCGGCGCTGGACGCGGCGATCGCGCAGTTCGTCGAAGAAGGCGGCCAGCCGGCGCGCCTGGCGCGCTACGGGGACAACTGCCGCACGCTGGTCGACGGCATGGCGGCACTCGGCTTCGAGCCCTTCCTCGCGCCCGAGGTGCAGGCGCCGATCATCGTCACCTTCCACGCGCCGGCGCATCCGGCCTACGACTTCAAGCGCTTCTACGCCGCGGCCAAGGCGCGCGGCTTCATCCTCTACCCGGGCAAGCTGACGCAGCTCGAGACCTTCCGCGTCGGCTGCATCGGCGCCATCGGCCGCAACGAGATGCAGCAGGCCGTGCACGCGGTGGCCGACACGCTGCGCGAGATGGGCATCGCCAGCGGCGCGCCTGCGCTCTGAGCGCAGCCCGCCGTTGCCCTGCGCCCCTTCGAGAACAACACCAGGAGACCCCCGATGGCCAGACCCAAGGCTGCCCGATCCAGTGCCTCGCTGCGCGAGCATCCCGCGCTGGCCGCGCTGCGCGCCTGCGACGCCGCCAAGGTCAAGGTGGCGGTGAGCGACATCGACGGCATCCTGCGCGGCAAGTACCTGAGCCGCGACAAGTTCCTCGCCGCCGCCGAGCCGCCTCCGGGCGGCGGTTTCGGCTTCTGCGACGTCGTGTTCGGCTGGGACGCGCACGACGCCTGCTACGACAACACCGAGGTCACCGGCTGGCAGCATGGCTATCCGGACGCGCTGGCGCGCATCGACCTCGACACCGCGCGCCGCGTGCCCTGGGACGGCAACGTGCCCTTCTTCATCGCCGCGTTCGTCGGCAGCGACGGCGCGCCGCACCCGGTGTGCCCGCGTCAGGTGCTCCAGCGCGTGCTCGCGCGCGCCGCCAAGCTCGGTTTCGCGCCCATGGCCGGCGTCGAGTTCGAGTGGTTCAACTTCGCCGAGACGCCGCAGAGCTGGGCCGCCAAGCGCGGCGTGGCGCCCGAGCCGATCACGCCGGGCATGTTCGGCTACTCGCTGCTGCGCATGGGCGACCAGCGCGGCTTCATGAACGCGCTGATGGACGAGATGGCCGCCTTCGGCGTGCCGATCGAGGGTCTGCACACCGAGACCGGCCCCGGCGTCTACGAAGCCGCGCTCGCCTTCACCGGCGCCCTCGAGGCGGCCGACCGGGCCATCCTGTTCAAGACCGGTGCCAAGGAGATCGGCAAGCGCTTCGGCATCATGCCCAGCTTCATGGCGAAGTGGAACCAGCAGTATCCGGGCTGCTCGGGGCACATCCACCAGAGCCTGTCGGACGGCAAGACCAACCTCTTCGCCGATGCGCACAGCCCGCGCCGCATGAGCCGGCTCTTCGAGAGCTACCTGGCCGGGCAGCTCGCCTGCCTGATGGAGTTCGCGCCGATGTTCTGGCCCACCGTCAACAGCTACAAGCGGCTGGTCGACGGCTACTGGGCGCCGGTCAAGCCGACCTGGGGCATCGACAACCGCACCGCGAGCTACCGTGTCATCACGGCCGGCGCCAAGAGCACGCGGCTCGAGACGCGCTCCCCCGGCGCCGACATCAACCCGTACCTGGCGATGGCCGCCGTCATCGCCGCCGGACTGCACGGCGTCGAGAAGGGGCTCGCGCTGACGACGCCGCCCATCACCGGCACGAATCGCGGCGCCGAGCAGGTGCCGCGCGCGCCGCGCTCGCTCATCCGCGCCACGCGCGCCTTCCGGGAGTCGCGCATCGCGCGCGACTGGCTGGGCGACACCTTCGTCGAGCACTTCGCCGCCACGCGCGAGTGGGAGCACCGGCTGTGGCAGGACGCCGTCACCGACTGGGAGCTCGAGCGCTATTTCGAGATCATCTGAGCGCCGTCGGGCGCTCGGATCCCCGGACGGCAAACCGCCCCGAGCCCATCGTCAGCCTGCCATGAGCATCACCCGTTTCGCCTTTCCCACCATCATCCATTTCGGCGCCGGCGCGCGCCGGCAAGTCGGCGCGCACCTGCTCGAGCAGGGTCTGCGCCGACCGCTCGTGGTCACCGACCGCGCGCTCGCCCGGCTGCCGGTACTGGCCGAGTTCCGCACGCACCTGACGGGACTCGAAGTCGCGGTCTTCGACGGCGTCCGCGGCAACCCGAGCTGCGCGCAGGTGATGGCCGGCGCCGCCGCCTACAAGGCGCACGGCGCCGACTGCGTCATCGGCTTCGGCGGCGGTGCCGCCCTCGACGTGAGCAAGGTGGTCGGCCTGATGGCCACGCACGAGGGCGACGTCCTCGAATACGTGTGGGACCACCCGCAGGTGCGCCCGATCGTGCACCCGCTGCCGTATTTCGTCGCGCTGCCCACCACCTCGGGCACCGGCTCCGAGGTCGGCCGCTCGGCCGTGGTCTCCGAGAACGACAGCCACGTCAAGCGCACCGTGTTCAGTCCGGCCATTCTGGCGCGGGCCGTGTTCGCCGACCCCGAGCTGACCGTCGGCCTGCCGCCGGCGCTGACAGCGGCCACCGGCATGGATGCGCTCACGCACAACATCGAGAGCTATCTCTCACCGGCCTACCATCCGCTGTGCGACGGCATCGCCCTCGAAGGCCTGCGTATCGGCGCGTGTGCGCTGGCCGCTGCCGTGGCCGAGCCGGGCAACCTGCAGGCGCGCGCCGACATGCTGATGTGCTCGATGATGGGCGCCGTCGCGTTCCAGAAGGACCTGGGCTCGGTGCACGCCTGCGCGCACGCGCTGGGCGCGGTGTGCGATCTGCATCACGGGCTGGCCAACGCGCTGATGATCGACATCGTGCTCGCCTGGAACCAGGAGGCCGTGCCGCACAAGTTCGACGCGCTCGCGCAGGCGGCCGGCGTCGCCGGCGACGGCGCGGCCTTCGTCGGCTGGCTGCGCGAGCTCAAGCAGCGCATCGGCATCGGCGGCGGCCTGGCCGCGCACGGCGTCACGCCCGAGATGCTGCCGCGCCTCGTGCCGCTGGCCGCGCGCGACTTCACCGGCGGCACCAACCCGCGCCCGGCCGTGGAGGCCGACTACGAGCGCCTGTTCCGGCAGGCGATGTGACGCCATGGGCAACGGCCAACCGCTGCTGATCGGCGTTTCGGCACGCATCTACTACCCCGGCTCGCAGGGGCCGCTGCCGGGCGTGTTCACCAAGACGCTGCACTACCTCGAACAGAGCGTCGCGCACTGGGTGCTCTCGGGCGGCGCGATGGCGCTGATGGTGCCCGCGGTCACCAAGGACGGCCTCGTGCTGCGCAGCGATCTGGATCTCGCCGACTACGCCGCTGCGCTCGACGGCCTCGTGCTGCAAGGCGGCAACGACGTCGCCCCCGAGTGCTACGGCGAGCAGCCGCTGCGCCCCGAATGGGCCGGCGACGCCGTGCGCGACCGCTACGAGATCGAGCTGATCGACGCCTTCGTCCAGGCCGGCAAGCCGGTGTTCGGCATCTGCCGCGGCCTGCAACTCATCAACGTGATGTTCGGCGGCAGCCTGTGGCAGGACACCGCGAGCCAGGTGCCGGGCACGCGCGCCCACCGCGAACTCGGCAAGTACGAGCACCACTACCACGCCATCACGCTCGAGCCGGGCACGCGCCTCGCGCAGCTGTACCCGGGCGTCGTCCGCGCCACCACCAACAGCATCCACCACCAGAGCGTGAAGGCGCTGGCGCCGGGCTTCGTCGTCGAGGCCCGCTGCCCCGACGACGGCACGGTCGAGGCGATCCGGCGCACCGGCCCGGGCTACGTCGCCGCGGTGCAGTGGCACCCCGAATTCCACGAACCCGACAGCCCCGACGACTTCGACGACAGCGCGATGCTGCGCGACTTCCTCGACGCCTGCCGCAGCGTGAAGGCCCGCAGATGAACGCCACTCTCGAGATCTTCGACCCCGCCGCCGGCCGCCCGATCGCCCAAGTGCCGGCCGACGACGCGACCTCGGTCGCGGCCAGGGCCGCCGCGGCGCGCCGTGCACAGCCGGCCTGGGCCGCGCTGCCGATGGCCGAACGGCTGGCGGTGGTGCAGCGCTATCGCGCGGCGCTCGTCGCCCAAAGCGACGAACTCGCCGCCACCCTCACACGCGAGGTCGGCAAGCCGATCACGCAGGCGAAGAACGAGCTCCAGGGGCTGCTGCCGCGGCTGGACTTCTTCCTCGGGCAGGCCGAACGCGCCGTGCGCGACGAACCGGTCTTCGACGAAGCCGGCATGCGCGAGAAGATCGGGCACGAGCCGCTCGGCCTCGTGGCCAACATCTCGGCCTGGAACTACCCCTGGTTCGTCGGCAACAACGTCATCGTGCCGGCGCTGCTCACCGGCAACGCGGTGGTGTACAAGCCGAGCGAGTACGCCACGCTGAGCGGCCTGGCCTGCACGCGGCTGCTGCACGCGGCCGGGGTACCGGCCGAGGTGCTGCACTGCCTGGTCGGCGCCGGCGCGGTGGGTGCGGCGCTGCTCGATCAGCCGATCGACGGCCTCTTTTTCACCGGCAGCCACGCCACCGGCCGGCGCATCGCGCGCGCGCTCGCCGGGCGGCTGGTGAAGCTGCAGCTCGAGCTCGGCGGCAAGGACCCGAGCTACGTGCGCGCCGACGCCGACCCCGAGGCGGCCGCCGAGTCGCTCGCCGACGGCGCGATGTACAACACCGGCCAGAGCTGCTGCTCGGTGGAACGCATCTACGTGCACGAGTCGGTGCATGAGGCCTTCGTCGCGCGCTTCGTCGCCACGGTGTCCGGGTTCCGGCGCGGCGACCCGATGGACCCCGCCACCTACATCGGCGCCATCACGCGTGCGGCGCAGATCGAGGTGCTCGAGGCCCAGGTGGCCGACGCTCTGGCCAAGGGCGCTCGGCTGCACTGCGGCGGCCGGCGCGGCGCGGGCCCGGGCAACTGGTTCGAGCCGACGGTGCTCACCGAGGTCGACCACCGCATGGACGTGATGCGCGAGGAGAGCTTCGGCCCGCTCGTCGGCATCCAGAAGGTGCGCAGCGACGAGGAGGCGCTGGCGCTCATGAACGACACCCGCTACGGTCTCACCGCCGGCGTCTACACGAAGGACGAGGCCGGCGCGCGCGCGCTGCTCGCGCGCGTGCGCGCCGGCAGCGTCTACTGGAACTGCTGCGATCGCGTCAGCCCGCGCCTGCCCTGGAGCGGCGTCGGCGACTCGGGCATCGGGCTGACGCTCGGCGTCGAGGGCATCCGCACCTTCACGCGGCCCAAGGCCTGGCATCTGCGCTCGCCCGCCTGAGCGCCCGCGCCCGGTACGCACCGGACACCGGATCCGTGCCGTGATCCCGAGCGCCGGCGAGCGACCCCGCCTCGTGCTGTTCGACCTCGACCACACGCTGCTCGAGGGCGACAGCGACATGCTGTGGTGCGAGTTCCTGATGCAGCGCGGCGTGCTCGAGCGCGCGCGCTTCGCGCCGCGCAACGAGGCGATGGAGCGCGACTACCGCGCCGGCAGCGTGAGCGCCGAGGCCTTCAGCACCTTCTACGTCTCGACCCTGGCCGGGCGCCACGCGGCCGACTGGGAGCCGCTGCGCCGCGCCTTCGTGCACGAGGTGGTGGCGCCGCGCATCGGTGCGCCGGCGCGCGCGCTGGTCGCAACGCAGCAGCACGCGGGCGCGCTCGTCGTGCTCACGACGGCCACCAACCGCTTCCTCACCGAACTCACGGCGGCGCACCTGGGCATCGCGCATCTCATTGCCACCGAATGCGAACGCGACGCCTCGGGCGGCTTCACCGGGCGCCCCGCCGGCACGCTGAACATGCGCGAGGGCAAGGTGCAGCGGCTGCAGGAATGGCTCGGCGCGCGCGGCCGCCGTCTCGCCGACTACGAGAGCTGGGCCTACAGCGACTCGGTGAACGACCTGCCGTTGCTCGAAGCCGTCGAGCACCCCGTGGCGGTGCACGCCGACCCCCGCCTGGCGCGCATCGCCGCCGCGCGCGGCTGGCCCACGCTGCGGCTGCACGGCGGCGCCCCCTGAGAGGCCAAGCGCGCCCTGCGGCTGCCGGCCGGCCGCGGGCCGCCGCCCGCGACACGAACCGGCACGAGCTCAGGTGCCGGCCAGCCCGATCGACGCACCGCCGCGTCGGATGCAATGGCGGCCGCCCTGCTTGCCGGCGTACATGGCCGCGTCGGCACGGCGCAGCAGGTCGGCGGCCTGCGTGCCGTCGTGCGGGGCGAGCGCGAAGCCGATCGTCAGGCCGACGCGGCAGGGCTGTCCGGCAACGACGAACGGCTCCTTGAACGCGTCGAGCATCTTGCGGCCCACGGCGAAGGCCGCCGCCTCGCCGGCAACGCCGGGCGAGACGACGACGAACTCGTCTCCGCCCAGGCGGGCGACGATGTCGGAGGCGCGCAACAGCGCGCGCAGCCGCCGGCCCACCTGCACCAGCAACGCGTCGCCGCCATCGTGGCCCAGGCTGTCATTGACGGCCTTGAAGCCGTCCAGATCGAGCAAGTAAAGCGCCAGCGGCGCTTCGCCGCCGGCACGCGGCAACGCGGCATCGAGGGCGAGGTCCAGCCCGCGGCGGTTGGGCAGGCCGGTGAGCGCATCGGTGTGCGCGAGCGAGTGCAGCGCCTGGCGTTCGACGAGCGAGCGTTCGGCGTCGCGCCGGATGTCCTCGACACGCAGCGCGAGCACCTGCATCCAGGCCAGCATCTCGAGCATGCTCGAGAACTGGAACAGGTGCTGCGTCCAGAAATCGACCGGCAGCCAGCCGCGCAACTGCCCGGACATCGACAAGGCTCCGACCGTGTACGCGGCCCAGCCGAACAGCAGATAGCGCGCGCTGCGGTTGCCGGCCCGCGCCTGGCGCAGCGACTCGTGCACGGCCAGCAGCAGCAGCACCGGGCCGAGCACGGTGGGTGCGATCTGCGTCGCGCGATAGTCGAGCCAGCCGGCCAGCGACAGCAAGATCGCCAGCACGCCGAGCGCAGCCAGGCCATCGAGCACATGCGCCAGGCGCGGCCGCAGGCGCCGCATCTGGAGCGCCTCGACGACGAACAGGCAGGCGGCCGACAACGCGAGCAGCGTGCTCCAGGGGCTGATCCTGGCCAGCAGCCCGACCTGGGCCGACCACAGGAAGGCATGGCCGACGCCGCTGAACGAGACGAAGAACGTCGTCACGCCCACCAGCATCGCCGCGTAGTACAGGAACAGCAGGTCGCGCAGCGCGAAGGCGTGGATCAGGCTGCTCGCCAGCAGCATCAGCGCCAGGCCGTAGCCCACGCCCTGCACCAGCATGCGCAGCGATTCCTGGCGTACGTACTGGTCGGGCTCGTGCAGGCGCACCGGAACCACCAGCGTGCTCGTGCTGACGACGCGCAGGTACAGCTCGTAGCGACCGGCGCCGGCGAACTCGAGGTCCGCCGCGTGCGAACGTCCCCGAATGGGCCGCGCGGCGGCGGCGAGCGTGTTGCCCATCGCCACCTGCTTCACGACGCGGCCGTCCTCGAGCAGCCAGGCGTCGATGCGGTTGAGCGGCGGGTAGTCCAGCTCCAGCACCCAGCGCCGCCCGGCGCCGCGTACGACCAGCGGCAAGCGCAGCCACAGCGCCTCGGTGCGCATGCCGAAGTTGTTGCGCGGCACCGTCGGCGCCTCGAAGGCGTCGCGGCGGCGCAGCATGTCGGCCAGCCCGAGTTCGTGCGTCGGGTCGGCCAGCACGCGCAGCGCGGGCCAGGCATCGATGGTGCCCTGCGCTGCATCGAGCACCAGTGCGTCGGCAGGCGCGTCGGCAGGCTCGTCGGCACGCGCGTCGGCGTGCACCGGCAAGGCGGCGGCGACGAGCGCCATGACGGCGAACAGCAACTGGAAGAACCGAGGGTTCATGCGTAGCGGCAGACGGGCACGGCGGCCGCCAGGTGGGGCGGGCCTGCCGAAGGAGCATCGGCAGCCGCGACGCCTAATTGAGCCTTGCCTGCGCCTGCCGACAGGCGCGTCGACGCGCCGTGACATGCTCCGTGCGGCAGCCGACGCCGCGCTGAGTGCGGCGCCCCTCCGCTGCGTGCGGCGCCCCCCCCCTGCGCGCTCAGCGCGGCACGCAGGGCCCGTGCACGCGCCGGAATTCCCGCGGCTGCACCGCGCCGGCCGCGGCGTGCAGCCCGCGGCCGAGCGCGCGCGCCTGGCGCTCCTGCTTGACCAGCGGGCCCAGGTCCCACTTGCTGCGCGTGCTCCAGGCGTGGCCCTCGACGACCATGCGCCGGCCGAGATCCTCGCCGTCGATGCTGACGCTGCCGATGACGCGGCCGTAGACGTCGCGCCCGTGCGTGCGCAACTCGACCGGCTTGCCCAGCGCCAGTTCCTGGAGCGCCAGCCTGGCCTCGGCGCCCCAGGCCTGGCAGGACTCGGGCGCGTCGATGTCGCGCAGCCGCACCTCGAGCGGTGCACCCCCCACCGGCTGCACGACGAGCGTGTCGCCGTCGCGCACCTGCGTGACCACGCCGTGCAGCGCGGCCGGTGCAGCGGCGGCGCCGGCGGCGGCGGCGAGCAGGGCTAGGCGCAACAGGGTGAGCTTCATGCGTGCGGTGTGCAGCGGCGCTGCGCGGCGATGATGCCGCACGCCTGCGGCCGCCGCGGCCGCGTCGGCCGCGCGGACATCGAGCCGGCGTGGCGTAATGCCGGGCGCTGCAGCATGTGCCGACGCGGTCGGCGCCGGCGGCGACGCCTGCGACGCACGGCGAACCGCGCCGCCGGGGGTTGCGGGCGGACTACGATGTCCGCGATGTCCTCACCCTGGCGCCCGTACGCCCTCGCCGCGCTCGCGCTCGCCGCTTGCTCGATCGCGCTCGCCGGCCAGAGCGGGGCGGCCGCGGGCCGGCGCGAGACCGTCTGCACCGTGACCATCAACTCCGCCGACGAGAAGGCAAGCTTCATGCGCCAGCTGCCGGCTGCGCGCTTTCGCTTCGTCGAGCTGGTGCAACCGGGCCGCAGCGACTGGCTGCAGGCCGCCTGCCGCGCCGGCATACGCTGCGATGTGCTCGTGATCTCGGGCCACTACGACGGCGCCAACACCTTCTTCTCCGACGCGCCGGCGCCGCCGGCCTCGCTCGCCGTCTCGGATCTCGAGCGCGCGGCGTGCAGCGGCGCTTGCTCCGGGCTCTTCGCTGCGCTGCGCGAGGTGTACCTGTTCGGCTGCAAGACGCTCGATCCGAATCCCGCACTCGATCCGGGCGGCGATCGCGACGCCGACGCGACCACGGCGCCCGAGCCGACCGCCTGTGCCGCCACGCCCGCGCCCGCGGTCTGGGGCGAGAGCAGCCGCGATCGCATGCGTCAGATTTTCCGCGGCGTTCCGGTCATCTACGGCTTCACCGCGGGGGCGCCGCTGGGGCCACAGGCTGCGGCCATGCTCGAGCAGCATTGGCGCAGCGCCGGGACGGCTGCGGTCGCCCGCGGCCGCCCCGACACGTCGCTGCTGATGCACCTGGGCGGCGGCTCGATGACTGCCGTGCGCGGTGTCGACGCCAGCGAACTCGCGGCCGGCTGGGACCTGTGCCGATTCGTTGACGCGAGGCTCGACGACGCCGAGCGCGCACGCCACATCCACCGCTTGCTGCGGGGGGATCTCGTGCATCTGCGCGCGCATGTGGGGCGCATCGGGCGGCTCGCGGCCGAGCTGGCGGATCGCAACCCCAAGCCGCGCGCGCTCGCGGCGGCACTGCACCGGATCGCCGAAGACGCGTTCAGCCGCATCCGCTTCCTCGGCGACGCGCGCGACGCCGAGCCGGCATTGCATGCGCGCCTGCTGCAGCTGGCCCGCGATCTGCAATGGCTCACGCCGGCCGAACATCGCACGCGCCTCGTGCAGCTGCTGGCCGGGCTCGGCGCACGGCGCGCGCTCGGCGTCGACGACGTCGCCTTGGCGTGCACGCTGGCGCGCGAGCATGGCCTGCACGATGTGCCCGGCCTGCGCGCCGACGCCGAAGGCGAAAGCGCCGCACATGACGCGTTGCGCGCCTGCCTGGGCGACGCCGCGGCGCGTGCGCCCATGCTCGCGGCGCTGGCCGGCGACGAACTCGGCGCGCTGCGGCTCGCGCGCGCCTATCTGCGCCAGCGCCCGATCACGGAAGCGGCCGAGTTGCATCGCACCATCGATGCGGTCGCGCGCATGGCGCCGTCCGAGGCCCAGGTGCTGGCGCTCGAGACCCTGGCGCGGCAGGAGATCACCGAGGTCGAAGTCATCGAACGGCTCGCTCGCCTGTACGCCCGAACGCCATCGTGGGCGGTGCAGGCGGCGATCGCCGGTGCACTCGTACGCATCGACGCCGGCTTGCTCGCCGCCGTGCCGCTGGCTCGCACCGTGCGCGCGCACCGTCTGCCCGCCCCCGGCAGCGACAATCGGATCGACGCGCTGCTGCTGCGCCTGCCTTCACCCTGATGCGCGACAGGCCGCCCCGACGGCAAGCTCTGCGGGCACCGACGGGGCGCGCCGCGGCGGCCGCCGCGGCGGTAGCATCGCGCGCAGGGCGCAGCGCGACGCCACGCGCGCCGCGCGCCCTGGCCGACGAGATCCGAGCGGAGCAAGCGATGAGTTTCACACCCGACGAAGCGCGCGTTCGCGTCGCCGTCGTGCAGGCCGGCTCGGTGCCCTTCGACACCGACGCCTGCGTCGACAAGGCCGTGCGCTGGACCGCCGACGCCGCGGCCCGCGGCGCCAAGCTGGTGCTGTTTCCCGAGGCCTTCGTCGTCGGCTATCCGAAGGGGCTGCACTACGGTCTGGTGATCGGCGCGCGCGATCCGCTCGGGCGCGAGGAGTACCGCCTGTACCTCGACGCCGCGATCGAGGTTCCGGGCCCGCACACGCAGCGCCTGGGCGAGGCTGCGGCGGCGCATCGCGTGTACCTGGTGATCGGCGTCATCGAGCGCGAACTCGGCACCTGCTACTGCACGGTGCTGTTCTTCGGACCCGACGGCACCCTGCTGGGCAAGCACCGCAAGCTCATGCCGACGGCGCTCGAGCGCATGATCTGGGGCTTCGGCGACGGCTCCACGCTGACCGTGGTCGACAGCCCCTACGGCCGCATCGGCTCGGTGATCTGCTGGGAGAACTACATGCCGATGCTGCGCATGGCGATGTACGCCAAGAACGTGCAGCTGTACTGCGCCCCCACCGCCGACGACCGCGACACCTGGCTGCCCTCGATGCAGCACATCGCGCTCGAGGGCCGCTGCTTCGTGCTGAGTTCCTGCCAGTTCCTGCGCCGCAGGGATTTCCCCGCCACGGTGCGCGTCGGCCTGGGCGACTCGCCCGAGGCCGTGCTGATGCGCGGCGGCAGCGCCATCGTCAGCCCGCTGGGCAAGGTGCTCGCCGGCCCCGACTTCGAAGGCGAGACGATCCTCACCGCCGATCTCGACCTGGCCGAGATCGGACGCGGCAAGTTCGACTTCGACGCCGCCGGCCACTACAGCCGGCCCGACGTGTTCCAGCTCGTCGTCAACGAGCAGCCGATGCCGCCGGTGGTCACGCGCCGCTGAGCGGCGCGCCGCCGCCGTGCCCAGCCGGCGCGCACCATCGCGCGCCGCGAGCACGGCAGGCAGCGCATGCCGCCCACGCTCCTAGCGCAGCGACGGCTGCATCCCGACGACGACCGTGCGCGCACGCACGCGCGAGAACACGCCCGCCGGCACGTCGACGGCGAACGACTTCAGCTCGCGCAGCGTGCGGGCGTCGAACACCACCAGCCGTCCGCCGCGTGCGCCCATGCTGCGGTCGCCGCGGTAGCGCGAGCTCACGTAGAACGCGTCGCCGCGCGCGGTGTACTCGGGGAAATGCGAGTGGCCGAGCGTGCCCGCCACCTCCAGCGTATGCGCCACCTCGAGCGTGTTCTTGTCGATGAACTGGATCTTGCTCGCGTTCGGGCCCGAGCCGACGATGTCGACGACGACATAGGGCGCGTCGGGGTGCGCCGCCGGCGACTCGGTCGGGCCGATCACCGCGATGCGCTTGACGACCTCGAAGCGCTCCATGTCGAACACCGTCACCTCGAACGAAGGGCAGTCGGCCTCGCCGATGTTGGTGCCGATGCCCAGCAGCCGGCCGTTGGAGCGGATCACCGCGCCCGAGCCCAGGTGCGGCTTGCAGCCGGCCGGGATCTTGCGCACGATGCGCGCCTCGTCGAGGTCGATGACGGTGTTCACGCGGTCGTCGTACGAAGCCACCACCAGGTGGCGCCCGTCGGGCGACAGGAAGCCGTCGTGCAGGTGCCGGCCGACGCCGGTGATCCGGGTGACCGGCAGATCGGGCCGGTCGAGGTCGACGATCCACACCTGGCCGGCCTGCTCGAGCGCCACGACGAAGCGGTTGGCCGTGGGCAGCGCGAGGATCATCCCGGCGTCGGCCTCGACCATCCGGCCGTCCGGGTCGACGCCGGCCAGATCGAGCAGGCGGCGCGGCTCGAGCGTCACCGCGTCCAGGATCACCATCGTGTGCGGCACGTAGGAGCCGGCGGCGACGTAGCGGCCGTCGCGCGACACCGCGAGCGAGGTGCCGTTCAGACCGGCGCGCACCTTGCGCGTGGTGCGCATCGAGTACAGATCGACCTTGTGCACCCAGCCGGCGTCGTCGCGCACGTAGGCCCAGCGCGGCTCGGTCGGGTGGAAGTCCATCAGGTGCGGGGCGTAGCCGGTCGGCACCTCGCCCACCTTGCGGTGCGTGCGGCCGTCGAAGAACAGCACCTTGGCCTCCTTGCCCGCCGCCTGCCAGCCGCGCGACATCACCGCCATCAGGTCGTCGACGTTGTCGATGCGGTAGCGCGGGCCGGCCGGCAGTCTGGACTCGTCGGCCACCAGCACCTGCAGCGAACGCCGCACGTCCTCGAGGCCCCACGCCACCGTGCGCCGGGGCTGCGTGGCCACGAGCTCGACCAGCAGCGCACGGTCCCGGGCCGAGAGATCGCTGCGCCACGAAGGATGCTGCGGCATCAGCGTAGGCGGCGCGCCGCTCAGGATCTTGCCGTCGATCTCGGCGCGCCCGATCCTGGTCTCGTCGCGGTTGAGGGCCGGGCCGATGTAGCCGCCGCGATCGGCACCGTGGCATACGGCGCAATGGCGCTCGAAGAGCTGCTCGGCGCGAGCCAGATCCTGTGCCGGCGCGGGCAGCGACACCGCCGCCAGCAAGAGCGTGACGGCCAGCGCGGACTTGGTCATGACGGTCCTCCTGCATCGCCGGCCAGATCGCGATGCGTCCACCCCCCGGCGTCTCGGGGCGGGCGCATCTCGGCACGGTCGGCGGCCGTCGTTCACGGGCGCCGGCGCCCGCACCATCGTGCCCGGCATCGAGGTTGCGGGATTGAGCGCGCTCAGGCTGTGCGCCCCGGGGTGCGCAGCGCGAGGGCGAGGCCGGGCCGATCAGGCGAAGCGCCCCTGCAGGAACCACTGCGGGGCAGCAGACGCCGCCGATGCGCCCGATGCGCCCGGCACACCGGCCGCATCGGGCCAGCGCGCGCGCCACAGCCACACCAGCGAGCCGTCTGCGGCCTGGCCGACGAAGTAGTCGCGCGCGACCAGGCCGCCGTCCCACCAGCCCGCCTCGATGCGCTCGGGGCCGGCGACGAGCTGCACCGCCTGGCCGTCGACCAGCGGCAGCGCGCCGCGCGCCGCCAGCGGCTGCGGCTCGGGCAGCAGCCAGACCGGGCGCCGCCGCGCGGTGGCGTCGGCCGCAGGCGTGGCCGGCGCGCGCGACGATGCGGCACCCAGCGCCGGAACGCCACGGCCGGAGCGTTCGGGGCGGTGGTCGGCCAGCGGCTCGAGGCGCTGCACGCATTCGTCGCCCAGCCTGGCGCGCAGCCGCTCGAGCAGGCGCAGCAGCCCCTGCCGTTCGGCTTGCCCGGTGGGAAACAGCTCGCCGCTGGGCGCCGCGCCGGCCGCCAGGTGCCGGCAGTGCAGCTCGAGCTCGAGCGTGGGCGCGGCCAGTTGCACGCGCGCCAGGCGCTCGCGCAACAGCGATTGCAGATGCACCGGATCGAGCGCCGGCTCGGCCAGTTCGATGTCGAGCGTGGTGGCCGGCAGGCAGGCGCCGTGGCGCGGTTCGTGCCGCATCGACAGCGTGAAGCCGCCGATGCGCCCGTGCCGCGCCCTTGCCCAGGCGAGCAGTCGCGCCAGCAGCACCGAGGCGCCGGCCAGCACCTGCTCGGCACTCTCGGCGCACGCGAAGAGCTCGACGCGGCTTTCGAACTGCACCGGCGGCTCGAGCCAGCGCCGCGGGTCGGCGCAGCGGCCGAATGCACGGTCGAGCTCGGCAAGCAGGCCCGGGCCGAAGCGGCGCGCCAGGCCGGCGCGCGGCAGCGCGCGCAGCTCGCCCAGGCGCTGCAGGCCCATGCCCTGCAACGCCTGGGCGTGCATGCGGCCGCTGCCCAGCAGCGACAGCGGCGCGTCGTCGAGCAGGCGCTCGAGCGCGGCCGCCTGCGCGGCATGCGGACCGAGCAGCAGATCGCCCCGCCCCGCCGGCGCCCAGCACGCCAGCAGCGCAGCACCCAGCGGCGTGGGCGCCGCCGCGAGCTGCAGGCGGTGGCACGCGAGCGCCTCGATGGCCGCGCGCAGCCGCCGCGCCAGCGTCGCCAGGCCGCCGAACAGGCGCAGGCAGCCCTGCACTTCGAGCAGCACCGTGGCCTCGTCGTGCAGCACCACGGCCGGCGTGAAGGCCAGCGCGGCATGGGCCAGAGCCTGCAGCACCGCCGCGTCGCGCGCGGCGTCGGCCGTGCCGGACAGCAGATCGGCCGCCAGCGCCAGTGCCGTGGCCCGCTTCATGCCCACGCGGATGCCGCGTCCGGCCGCGACGGCGTCGATGCGGCTCACGCACTGCCCGGCCAGCAGCACGAGCGGCCGCCGCGCGGTGCGCAGCTCCTCGGGCAGCGTGGCACACCAGGCTTCGAGCGGCAGCAGCGGCAGGTGCACGGCCAGCCACAGCGCAGCCGGCGGCAGCACTCCGGTGCCCGCGGGCAGGTCGGTCCGGGTGGACGGGCCGGGCTGCCCCGGCAGCCCCACATCGAGGCGCCGGCTGCGACGGTGTTTCATGGCGGCCTCGGCCGCGGGCGAGGTCCGCCTGCAGCGGCACGCAGCCGGCGGCTCATCGCAGGCCGGCAGCCAGGCTGGCGGCAACCTGCGGCGCCGGCCCCGCTGCCATGGCGCCGCTTCGGGCGCGGCCGTGCGGCTCCAGCACCGGCGGCAGCGCCAGCTCGAGCGGCCGGGCCAGCGGCGGGCCGCGCCGCTTGAGCAACTGCACGCGCAGCGCAGCGGCGCCGGCGCTGGCCAGCACCAGGCGCAGCGGCGCCACGCTCGGGCGCAGGCGCGCCTCGACATCGCGCAGCAAGAAGGCCGGCCCTGCATGTGCCTGCGCCGCCAGTTGCAGGCGACGCAGCGCTTCGGCCCCGAGCCGCGCCGGCAGCCAGGCCAGCACGGCACCGGCCTGGCCGCTTGCCAGCGCCTGCTCGAGCGCCCACAGCAGATCGGCCGCCGGCAGCCGCTCGCGCGCACGCGCACGCAGCGTGACCTTCGGCCGCACCAGCACCAGCAGCCGCGTGTCGATGCCCAGCGCCTGGAGCGCCCAGGGGCTGGGCTGGCCGGGCGGATCGAACCACAGCACGCAGCGCTGGCGCGCCTGCACCGCCTCGAGCGCCGGCGCCACCAGGCGCAGCTCGCCCACGCCGGGATGCGGGAGCAGCAGCTCGGTAAGCGCGTGCGTCGGCCAGCCGCCGCCCGGCAGCACGGCGTCGAGCCCGGCATGGCCGCTGCCCACGACCGCATCGGGCGGACGCCCGAGTTGACTGGCACGCCACAACGCCGGGTGCAGCGCCTCGGCTGCCGCCGGCGCCGACGGCCGATGCGGCACACCGCCGCGCGACGCCGGCACGGCGGACGCAAGGTCTGGAGGGCAGGCTGACGAAAGCACGGTGAGAAAGACGCCGCCGCCAGGGATCCCGCAAGCCCATGCGTCGCCCCGACGGCCAGATCTTCGATACTGGATATCTATCCAGCATACCGCATCCCGCGCAGCAAGCAAAGCCGCACGGGCGCCCACGCCAGCCGCAGCGCAGCCCTGAAACGCCGCGCGTCGGCTGCGCATCCAATGGGCAGGGAAGACGAACACGCAGATCCCGCCCGGCGCAACCACCACCCCGCCCCGAGATCACGTGACCCGCTCGTCCGCCCGAATCCCACACCTC
>JADYZZ010000097.1 GCA_020852865.1 Rubrivivax sp. | reverse complement strand
GCCTCGGCCTCGTGCGCCGCGGTCTCCTCCTCGGTGAAGGCTTCCGGATCGTCGAGCTTGGCGGCCAGCGCCTTGTGGCCCATCTCCTCGACGACGATCATCGCCGTCTCCTGGTCGAGCTGCTGGTTGATGGTGACCATCTGTCCGAGCTTCATCAGCTGCTTGATGACCTCGGAGGCCTTGACGCTCATCTTGTGCGCCAGGTCGGCCACCGAGATCGTCTCGGGCACGTGCACCTCCTGCACCTGGAACTCGGCCGGCAGCGCGGCGGGCGAGCCGTCGCCGCGCTCGCCGCGGCGCCCGGCGCCGCGCGGCGCGCGCCAGCCGGCGCGGCCGGCGCTGCTGTCGCCGCGCCCTTTGAGGCCGGCGCGCTTCTTGGCCGCGTCGTCGGCCCAGCTCGAGCTGAGCTTCTCGCTCTTGAGCTGCTTCTTGTCGCCGGGCTTGGCGCTGCCGGGCGCCGCCGCCGGCGCGCCGGCGGCGGCCTTGGGTTTGTGGATCGTGCCCTTGATCGCCTCCTTGGCGGCGGGCTTGGCTTCCTCGGGCTTCTTCGCAACCAGCGTCTTCTTCGGTGCGGCCATCATCGCGCGGATCGCCGCGGCCTCGGCCTCGGCAGCCTTGCGCCGGCGCTCGAGGTCGGCCTGGCGCGCCGCTTCCTCGGCCACCTTGTCGGCGGCCTTGACGACGCGCAGCGTCGGCTTGGGCGGCTCGGCGGGCTTGGCGGCCTCGGGCGCGGCGGCCGCTTCGGCGACCGGCTCGACCACGGGCTCGGCCGCGGTCTTGGCGACCTTGGCGGCCTTGCCGCCCTTGGACTTGGGCGCCGGGACCACCTCGGCAGCTGGGGCGGCCTGAGCCGCTGGGGACTCGCTCGCCGCCTTGCTGGCCGCCTGCGCCGCTTCGGCCGCGGCCGCCGCTTCGGCCGCGGCACGCGCCGCCGCCGCCTCGGCCGCAGCCTTCTCGGCGGCCTCGCGCGCGACGCGCTCGGCCTCCTCGCGCTGGCGCCGCTGCTCGGCCAGCGCCTCTTCCTGCCGACGGATCGCCTCGGCTTCGGCGCGCGCCTGCTCCTCGCGGCGCGCCAGTTCGAGCTCCTCGGCGCTGGGGCCGGCCTCCTCGGCCGGCGCCGCCTCGTCGCGCTTGACGAAGACGCGCTTCTTGCGGACCTCGACCTGGATGGTGCGCGCGCGGCCGCTGGCGTCGGCCTGCTTGATCTCGGAGGTGCTCTTCTTGACGAGCGTGATCTTCTTGCGCTCGGCGCCGGCGGCGGTGCCGTGCGCGCTGCGCAGGAACTCGAGCAGGCGCTCCTTGTCGACCTCGGTGAGCGCGTCGTCGGGCGACGCCTTGCTCACACCGGCCGAGTGAAGCTGCTCGAGCAGGGCCGCGGTCGGGCGGTTGAGCTGCGCGGCAAACTGGGCGACGGTGGTCACGGCCATGAGGCGATGTTTCCTGCTGGTGGTGCGTGCGGATGCGTTGGGCGGTGCGCTCGGGCTGGACGGTCAGGCCGCGAACCAGTGTTCGCGCGCCTTCATGATCAACGCCTTGGCGCGCTCTTCGTCGACACCGGTCAGCTCGACCAGTTCGTCGACGGCGAGGTCGGCGAGATCGTCGCGCGTCTGGATGCCCTTGCCGGCGAGCTTGGCGATGAAATCGGGCGCGAGCGGCTTGCCGTCGACTTCGAGGTCGCGCAGGTCCTGCGACACCTCGCCGACCTTCTGCTCCTGCTCGATCTCCAGCGTCAGCAGCGCATCCTTGGCGCGCGTGCGCAGCTCGTGCACGGTCTCCTCGTCGAACGATTCGATCTCGAGCATCTCCTGCAGCGGCACGTAGGCGACCTCCTCGAGGCTGGTGAAGCCCTCGGCGATCAGGATGTCGGCCACCTCGTCGTCGACGTCGAGCTTGTCGACGAACATGCGGCGCACCGAGTCGCTCTCCTCGGTCTGCTTGGCCGCCGACTCCTCGGCCGTCATGATGTTGATGCGCCAGCCGGTCAGCTCCGAGGCCAGGCGCACGTTCTGGCCGCCGCGGCCGATGGCGATGGCCAGGTTCTCCTCGTCGACCACCACGTCCATCGCATGGCGCTCCTCGTCGACGACGATGCTCTGCACGTTGGCCGGCGCCAGCGCGCCGATGACGAACTGCGCCGGATCGCCGCTCCACAGCACGATGTCGACGCGCTCGCCGGCGAGTTCGTTGGTGACGGCGTTGACGCGCGAGCCGCGCACGCCGACGCAGGTGCCGATCGGGTCGACGCGGCGGTCGTGGCTGACGACGGCGATCTTGGCGCGGCTGCCCGGGTCACGCGCGCAGCTCTTGATCTCGAGCAGGCCCTGCTCGATCTCGGGCACTTCCTGCGCGAACAGCTCGACCATGAAGCCGGGCGCCGAACGGCTGAGCATGATCTGCGCGCCGCGCTGCGTCGGGTCGATGCCGGCGATGAAGGCACGCACCCGATCGCCCGAGCGCAGGTTCTCCTTGGGGATCGTGTCGCCGCGCTTCAGGCGCCCCTCGACGCGGCCGCTCTCGACGATGAAGTCGCCCTTGTCGAGGCGCTTGACGGTGCCGACGAAGATCTTGTCGCCGCGCGCGAGAAAGTCGCTCAGCAGCTGCTCGCGCTCGGCGTCGCGGATCTTCTGCAGGATCACCTGCTTGGCCGCCTGCGCGCCGATGCGGCCGATCGGCACCGACTCGATGGCCTCCTCGATGTAGTCGCCCTCCTCGATGTCGTCGATGCGATCCTGCGCGTCGGAGAGCATCTCCTCGGCGTCGGGGTTCTGCAGTCCGGCGCTGTCGGGCACCACGAGCCAGCGCCGGAAGGTCTCGTACTCGCCGGTGTCGCGGTCGACGGCGACGCGGATGTCGACCTCGCCGCCGTGCAGCTTCTTCGTCGCCGAGGCGAGTGCGGCCTCGACGGCTTCGAAGACGACCTCGCGATCGACCGTCTTCTCGAGCGAGATGGCATCCACCAGCATCAGCATTTCGCGATTCATCCACTCACCTCTCGATCGGTCTGGGCGGCCGGCGCGCCTGGCGCCGCCGTTTCTTGTGTCGTGGCGGCGCCTGCGCTGCGGCGGCCCTTGAAGTCGAGCACCGGCACCAGCCGTGCCTCGCGCACCTCGTCGAGCGTGAAGCCGAGCACGGTTTCGCCGTCGTCGAGCGCGAGCTGCCACCGGCCCTGCGCGCCGGCGCCGAGCAGGCCTTCGAAATGGCGACGGCCCGCGAGCGGCTCGCGCAGCGTCAGATGCACGCGCGCGCCGGCGAAGCGCGCATAGTCGGCGGCCTGGCGCAGCGGCCGGTCCAGCCCCGGCGACGACACCTCGAGCCGCGCGTAGTCCACGCCCTCGACCTCGAGCGCGTACTGCAGCTGGCGCGTGATCTGCTCGCAGTCGCCCAGCGTCACGGCGTCGCCCGGCTCGGCGTAGGGCCGCCCGGCGATGCGTTCGACGGTGACGCGCAGCAGGCCGCGCGCGGCGCGCTCGAGCTCCACCAGTTCGTAGCCCAGACCCGCGACGGTGGCGGCCACCGCCTGGCGCGCATCGACGCCGTGCGACAGCGCCGGCACGGCGGCCGGGCGCGCACGCACGCGCCCGGCGGCCGACTCTGCCGGCCTTGCCGCCCGCCCGCGCGGCGCCGCCCGGCCGGCAGCCGCGGCGCTCGTGCGTCGCTCCTGCGCGGGCCGTGCCGCCCTCGATCCGTGCTTGTCGTTGCCCAAGTCGCGTGGTCCGTTGCTCGCTCGTCGTCCGGTATGCTCCCGGCGAGCCGCAATCCCCTGCCTCGCTGCCCTCGCGGCGCCGCCGGTTCTGCACTGAGTGCACCGGCCGGCTCCCGCGGCAGTCGAGCAAAAAAAATGGGCTGGAAGAATCCGCCCACGCAGCACGATCCGGGAAAGCGCGCATTATAGCGCGCACGCCGGGCCCGGGCAACCCAATTGCAGGGGCGGCGCATGCGCATGCCAGAATCGCGCCCGCGGGCGGAGGCCGCACCGGCGCCGCCGCAGGCAGGGTCCGCGCGCCGCCCGCGCATGCCGGTCCTTCGGACGTTCGGAAGTTCTGACCTTCAGGACAAGGGAGTAGCGATGGGTTTCCTTGCCGGCAAGCGGCTGCTGATCACCGGGGTGCTGTCCAACCGCTCGATCGCCTACGGCATCGCGCGCGCCTGCCGCCGCGAAGGCGCCGAACTCGCCTTCAGCTACGTCGGCGAGCGCTTCCGCGGCCGCATCACCGAGTTCGCCGCCGAGTTCGGCTCGGACATGGTCTACGAGTGCGACGTCGGCGCCGACGAGCAGATCGCGCGCCTGTTCGCCGAACTCGGCGCGCGCTGGGGGCAGTTCGACGGCTTCGTGCACTCGATCGGTTTCGCCCCGCGCGAGTCGATCGGCGGCGATTTCTTCGACGGCCTGTCGCGCGAGGCCTTCCGCATCGCGCACGACATCTCGGCGTACAGCTTTCCGGCCATGGCCAAGGCGGCGCTGCCCTACCTGCGCGCCAACGCCGCGCTGCTCACGCTCACCTACCTGGGCGCGGTGCGCGCGGTGCCCAACTACAACACGATGGGCCTGGCCAAGGCCTCGCTCGAGGCCAGCGTGCGCTACCTCGCAGCGGCCCTGGGGCGGCGCGGCGTGCGCGTCAACGCCATCTCGGCCGGGCCGATCAAGACGCTGGCGGCCTCGGGCGTGAAGGACTTCGGCCGGCTGCTGGGCGTCGCCGCGGCCAACGCGCCGCTCGGGCGCAACGTCACGATCGACGAGGTGGGCAACGCGGCGGCCTTCCTGCTGTCGGACCTGGCCAGCGGCATCACCTCCGAGATCACCTACGTCGACGCCGGCTTCAGCCAGGCGATCACCGACAACGCCCCGGCCGGCTGAGCGCCCGCGCATCCGGACGCGTGCGCGGCTGCACCGCGCCGGCTCACTCGCCTGCCACGCAGTCGACGAAGTACTTGCGCGGCCCGCCGTTTTCGTCCTCGACCAGGCCGTGCACGTCGGTCTCGAACCCGGGGAAGGCGGCGTTGAACTCGCGCGTGAAGCGCAGGTACTCGACGATCTTGCGGTTGAAGCGCTCGCCCGGGATCAGCAGCGGGATGCCCGGCGGATACGGCGTGAGCAGCGAGGTGGTGACGCGCCCCTCGAGGGCGTCGACCGGCACGCGCTCGGTCTGGCGATGGGCGATGCGCGCGAAGGCGTCGCTGGGCTTCATCACCGGCTGCAGCTCCGAGAGGTACATCTCGGTGGTCAGGCGCGCGATGTCGCCCTTGGCGTACATCTCGTGGATGCCCTGGCACAGGTCGCGCAGGCCCATGCGCTCGTAGCGCGGGTGCGCGGCGATGAACTCGGGCAGGATGCGCCACATCGGCGCGTTCTTGTCGTAGTCGTCCTTGAACTGCTGCAGCGCGGTGAGCAGCGTGTTCCAGCGGCCCTTGGTGATGCCGATCGTGAACATGATGAAGAACGAGTTCAAGCCCGTCTTCTCGACCACGACGCCGTGCTCGGCGAGGAACTTGGTGACCACGCCGGCCGGGATGCCGCTGCGCGCGAACTTGCCCGACAGATCCAGCCCGGGCGTCACGATCGTGCACTTTATCGGGTCGAGCATGTTGAAGCCCTCGGCCAGCGCGCCGAAGCCGTGCCAGCGGTCGCCCGCCTCGAGCATCCAGTCGGCCTGGCGGCCGATGCCCTCGGGCGCGAGCTTCTCCGGCCCCCAGACGCTGAACCACCAGTCCTTGCCGAACTCGCGATGCACCTTGCGCATCGCGCGCCTGAAGTCGAGCGACTCGGCGATGCTCTCCTCGACGAGCGCGCGCCCGCCCGGCGCCTCCATCATCGAGGCGGCGACGTCGCAGCTGGCGATGATCGCGTACTGCGGCGAGGTGCTGGTGTGCATCAGGTAGGCCTCGTTGAACAGGTGGCGGTCGAGCCGGAGCTCGGCCGCGTCCTGCACCAGCACCTGGCTGGCCTGGCTGAGGCCGGCCAGCAGCTTGTGCGTGCTCTGCGTCACCCACACCATCTGGTTCTTCGGCCGCGGGCGCTTCTTGCCCATGGCATGGAACTGGCCGTAGAAGTCGTGGAAGGCGGCGTGCGGCAGCCAGGCCTCGTCGAAATGCAGGTTCTCGATGTAGCCGTCGAGCGCGTGCTTGATCGTCTCGGTGTTGTAGAGCACGCCGTCGTAGGTGCTCTGCGTGAGCGTGAGGATGCGCGGACGCACCTTGTCGACGTCGACGCCGGCCAGCAGCGGGTTGGCGGCGATCTTCTTCCTGATCGACTCGACCGAGAACTCGGCCTGGCGGATCGGGCCGATGATGCCGTGGTGGTTGCGCGTGGGCGTCAGGAACACCGGCACCGCACCCGTCATCACGATGGCGTGCAGGATCGACTTGTGGCAGTTGCGGTCGACCACCACCACGTCGCCCGGTGCCACCGTGTGGTGCCAGACCATCTTGTTGCTGGTGCTGGTGCCGTTGGTGACGAAGAAGCAGTGGTCGGCATTGAAGATGCGCGCCGCGTT
>JADYZZ010000096.1 GCA_020852865.1 Rubrivivax sp. | reverse complement strand
GCTCGCGACCCTGGCCGCGCGCGCGCGCGCCGGCCTGGCCGTGGTGTCGGTGCTGCACGACGTGACCGCGGCGCTCGCCGCCGACCGGGTGTGGGTGCTCGACCGCGGCCGGCTCGTCGCCGACGGCGCGCCGCACTCGGGCGAGCTGCGCGCGCGGCGCGAGCCGATTCGGCCTGCGCAAGCGCGCTCGGCCTGATCGGGCTACTCGGCCGCGACCACCGAGACGTTGCGCCCGGAGAGCACGAGCGCGAGCGTGTCGCCCGGCTGCCAGCGGCGATCGACATCGGGCGAGACGACGAAGATCTCGCCCAGCTCGGTGGCCACCGTCAGCTCGAGGAAGCTGCCGAGGTAGGCCATCTTGACGAGCGTGCCGGCAAGCGTGCCGGCGCCGGGCGCGGCGACCTGCCAGGCCTCGGGGCGCACCGCCAGCTTCACCTTGCCCGGCCGCGCCGGCCGGCGCACGGGCACCGCGAGCGGGCCCAGGCGCACGCGCCCGTCGGCCAGCGCCTCGCCCGCGAACAGCATCGCCTCGCCCATGAAGCCGGCGACGAATTCGCTCTCGGGCTGCGCGTAGAGCTGTTCGGGCGTGCCCGCCTGCGCGATGCGTCCGGCGTCCATGACGACGATCTGGTCGCTCACCGCCAGCGCCTCGCTCTGGTCGTGCGTGACGTAGGCGACGGTGAGCGCCAGGCGCTGCTGCAGCGCGCGGATCTCCTCGCGCATGCTGCGGCGCAGCCGCGCGTCGAGGTTGGACAGCGGCTCGTCGAACAGCATCACGCTGGGCTCGAGCACGAGCGAGCGCGCCACCGCCACGCGCTGCTGCTGGCCGCCCGAGAGCTCGCTCGGCGCGCGCCGGTCGTAGCCCGTCAGGCCGACGCTGTCCATCGCGGCGCGCGCACGCCGCGCGGCCTCGTCGCGGCCGACGCCGCTCACCACGAGCCCGTAGCTCACGTTCTCGATCACGCTCATGTGCGGAAAGAGCGCGTAGCTCTGGAACACCATGCTCACGTTGCGCTCGGCGGGGCCGAGCGGGGTGACGTCCTGGCCGTCGATGAGGATGCGGCCCGAGGTCGGCGCGTCGAGCCCGGCGATCATGCGCAGCAGCGTCGTCTTGCCGCAGCCGCTGGGGCCGAGGATCGTGGTGAGCGTGCCCTTGGGCACCGCCAGGTCGACGCCCTTGACGACCAGCGGCGCGCCCGCGCCGCCGTAGCGCTTGGTGACCTGGCGGAACTCGATGCCGGCTCCGGGCGGGTTCATGCGGCAGCCTTTCTGCGGCCGAGCTGGCGCTCGCCGACGAGGAACTGGATGAGCGCGGTGGCCGCCGACATCAGCACGATCAGCACCGTGCAGTAGGCCAGCGCGACGCCGTAGTCGCCGTTGCCGACGCGGCCGATGATGTAGGTGGTGGCCAGTTCGTTCTCGGCGGTGACGAGGAAGATCACCGCCGAGACCGTGGTCATGCTGCGCACGAAGCTGTAGACCAGCGCCGTCACCAGCGCCGGCTTGAGCAGCGGCAGCACCACGCGCGCGAGCGTGGTGGCGGTGTTGGCGCGCAGCATCGTGCTGGCCTCGTCGAGGTTGCGGTCGAGCTGCTTGAAGCTGGCCGTGCCGGCGCGCACGCCCACCGGCAGCGCGCGGAACACGAAGCACAGCACGATGATGAGCCCGGTGCCGGTGAGCTCGAACGGCGGCACGTTGAAGGCGAGGATGTAGCTCACGCCGAGCACCGTGCCGGGGATGGCGAAGGCGAGCAGGGCGCCGAACTCGAACGCACGCTGGCCGACGAACTGCGTGCGCGCGAGCAGCCAGCTGATCAGCAGGCCGATGAGCGCGCAGACGGGCGCGGCCAGCGCGGCCAGACGGATCGTCGTGAACAGCGAGTTCCACGCCGTGCCGGCCCACACCAGGCCGTGCGCGCCCCACTGCAGGTCGAACGCGGTGACGAAATGGCGCAGCGTGGGCGTGTAGTCGCGGCCCCAGGTCTGCACGAAGCCGCCGGTGAAGGCGAACAGGTACACGAGCAGCGTGAAGGCGAGCCAGGGTCCGGCCAGCCCGAGGGCGAGACGGCGCACGCGCTCGGGCAGAGGCATCGCGATGCCGGCGTCGCCCTTGCCCGACACCGTGGTGTAGCTGGTGCGCCCGAGCACGCGCTGCTGCACGAAGAACACGGCCAGCGCGAACGCCGTGAGCACCAGCGCCAGGCTGGCCGCACGCCCCTGGTCGTACTGCGCGCCGACGATGGCGAAGAAGATGTCGGTCGACAGCACCGAGTACTGGCCGCCGACGACGATCGGATTGCCGAAGTCGGCGATGCTCTCGATGAAGCCCACCAGGAAGGCGTTGGCCAGCCCCGGCTTCATCAGCGGCAGCGTCACCGTGCGAAAGGTCTCCAGCCGGCTGGCGCGCAGCGTCTGCGCCGCCTCCTCCATGCTCGGCGCGATGCCCTGGACGACGCCGCGCATGATCATGAAGGCGATCGGCGTGAAGGCGAACATCTGCGCCAGCCAGATGCCGAACAGGCCGTAGAACCAGCGCGTCGGCGCGATGCCGAAGGCCCATTCGAGGAACTGGTTCAGGAGCCCGGCACGACCGAACAGCAAGATGAGCCCCAGCCCGACGACGAAGGGCGGCGTGATGATCGGCAGCAGCGCCACCACGTTGAGGGTGCGCCCCATGCCGCGCGTGAGGCCGGCGCTGCCGCGCTCGGCGTACAGCGCGATCAGCGTGCCCATCAGCGTGGTGCCGCCGGCCGTGAGCAGGGCCAGGGCCAGCGTGTTCCAGGCCGTGCCGCAGCGCACGCCGCCGGCCAGGCAGGCCAGGCCCCAGACACGCTCGTGCGCCAGCCGCTCGATCAGCGCGGCGGGCGAGAACGCGCCGCTGTCGTCGAGGAAGGCACCGACCAGCGCCTTGCCCACCGGCAGCGCGACGAACAGCAGCAGCAGCGCCGCGCACAGCACGACGGCGCCGGCGACGAAGAAGTCGCCGCGGAAGTAGCCCAGGCGGGCCACGCCGGCGCCCAGCAGCATCAGCAGGGCCAGGAGCACGAGCGCACCGCCCAGGCCGATGCCGAACTGGCCGTTGGGCAGGGCGCCGAAGGCGGCGTTCAGCCACTCGTACGACCAGCCCGCAGCACCGATCGCGAAGCCGCTGCCGACCAGGCCCGCCAGCCCCAGGGCGCTGCCGGCCAGCAGCATCCGGCCCTGGCCGCGCCCGGCCGGCAGGCGCCAGGCCCAGGCGCACAGCGCCAGCCCCGCCAGGCCGCTCCACAGCCAGGGCCGGCCGTGGCGCAGCGCCTGCACCAGGCCGCTGGCGGTCTCGCCGCCGCCGAAGACGCCCGGCAGCGCGCGCAGCAGCGTGACGTTCTGCGGGAAGTACCAGGGCAGCAGCGCGAACGCCGCCGCGCCCAGCGCCAGCCAGGCGAACAGCACGCGCCGGGCGCGCGCCTGCGCGCGGTTCATGCCGGAGCCGGCGGGCGGCGGCTCGGTGCGAACGTTCACGCGATGGTCCGCGTGATCGTCCGCGTGATGGTCCACGCGATCGTCCGCGCGATCGTCCGCGCGGTGGTCCGCGCGGTGGTCCGCGCAATGGTCCGCGCGGACGGCAGCGCGGTCTCCACGGCGATCTTCGGCGCGAACCCGGGCGCGCCCGTCAACGCGGCAGCGAGTTGACGTCCTTCTCCCACTTGCCGATCAGCCGCTTGCGCTCGGCGCTGGCGCCGTACTTGGCGTAGTCGTAGTCGATGAACTTGATCTTCTTGAAGTCGGGCACATGCGGGTCGACCTTGGCGCTCTTGTTGCTCGGCACCTGGAACTGCTTGGCCGCGGCACCGAGCTCCTGTGCCGGCGCGGTGAGGGCCCATTCGTAGAACTTCTTGGCCGCCTCGAGGTTGCGTGCGCCCTTGATGATGCTCATCGAGCCGATCTCGGCGCCCGTGCCCTCGGAGGGCGTGATGGTGGCCACCGGAAAGCCCTGCAGCGCCTCGCCCGGGCCGTCGTGCACGAAGCTGATCGACACGCTCGCCTCGCCGCGCGCCACCGCCTTGATCGGGCCGGTGCCGCTGCGCGTGTAGGTCTGGATGTTCTTGTGCAGCGCCTTGAGGTAGTCGAACGCCTTGTCCTCGCCCCACAGCTGCACCAGCGTGGCGATCATCGTGTAGGCGGTGCCGCTGGAGGCCGGGTTGGCGACCTGGATCTCGTTCTTGTAGATCGGCTTGAGCAGGTCGGCCCAGCTCCTGGGCACCGGCAGCTTCTTCTTGGCCAGCAGCTCGGTGTTGTAGCCGAAGCCCAGCGGCCCGCTGTAGATGCCCACCGTCTTGTAGCCCGACTGCTGCGCCTGCTGCTGCGCCCAGGCGTGCAGCTGCGGCAGCGACGGGCTCTTGTACTCGAGCGTCAGCCCGAGCTCGGCCGCCTGCAGGTGCGGATCGCCCGTGCCGCCGAACCAGATGTCGGTTTTCGGGTTGGCCTTCTCGGCGATGAGCTGCGCCAGTGCCTCGCCCGAGCCCTTGAGCGACATGTTGACCTTGACGCCGGTGGTGCGGCCGTACACGGTCTGGATCATGTTGCACCACTCGGCCTGCACCGAGCAGATGATGTTGAGCTGCCCACCTTCCTGCGCGCGGGCGTTCGTGCCGAGCGCGAGCAGCAAGGCGGCGCCTGCGAGCGCGGGCGCGAGGTGGCGACGGATCATGGCGACTCCTTCGTGGGCGCCGCGCGCACGCCATGCGCGCGGCGTTGTGGTTGGAACGGGGTTCGCGCAATCGTAGCCTGCGCCGCGCCAGCCCGTGAAAACCCGCATCCGCGGCGCAAGCCCGGACAGCGACGCTGCGCCTGCCGCTGAGATACTCGGGCCCATGAGTGCAGGCACCATCGGCAGGCATGGCATGGTCGCGGGCCGGCCGGGCGCGGCGGGGGGGCCGGCGTTGCGCCCGCTGCTGCGGCGGCTGGCGTCGATGCTGCTGCCGCTGGCGCTGGCCGCCGGGAGCGTACGCGCCGAAACCCTGATCGTCGGCCCTTCGGACGAGCCGGCCGCGGTTGCGCGCACGCTCATGCAGGCGCGCGACGGCGATGTCGTCGAGGTGCTGCCGGGCGAGTACCGCGGCGTCGCGGCGGTGCTCGAGCAGCGCCGGCTCACGATCCGCGGCGCCGGCAAGCGGCCGGTGTTCGTGGCCGGCGACAAGCTGGCCGAAGGCAAGGCGATCCTCGTCGTGCGCGGCGGCGAGGTCACGATCGAGAACCTCGAGTTGCGCGGCGCACGCGCGCCCGACCGCAACGGCGCGGGCATCCGCTTCGAGAAGGGCCGGCTCGCGGTGCGCGACTGCGCCTTCTTCGACAACGAGACCGGCCTGCTCACCGGCAACGAGCCCGATGCGGTGCTCGAGATCCGCGCCAGCGAATTCGGCCGCGCGCCGCATGTCGAGGGTTCGCTGCCGCATCTGGTCTACGTCGGCCGCATCGCCAGGTTCACGCTCGCGGGCAGCCGGCTGCACCGCGGCTACGAGGGCCACCTCGTGAAGTCGCGCGCGCGCGAAAGCGTGATCACCTACAACATGATCCGCGACACCGGCGAGGGCAGCGCCAGCTACGAGATCGACCTGCCCAACGGCGGCGCGGCGACGATCCTGGGCAACGTCGTCGGCAAGGGCCCGCGCCGGCAGAATCCGGTGCTGATCGCCTACGGCTCCGAAGGCGCGGTCTGGGAGCGCAACGAACTCGTGCTCGCGCACAACACGCTCATCAACGAGGGCTGGCTGCCGGCCTGGTTCCTGCGCGTGTTCCGCGACCGCGTGCCCATGGGCGCCGAGCCGCTCGTCGTCAACAACCTGGTCATCGGCGGCGGCATCTTCTGGCTCGGTGCGGCCGGCCGCTTCGAGGGCAACTGGCCGGCCACGCTGGGCATGCTGCGCGACGTGCTGACCGGCGCCTTCGAACTGCCGCCCGACTCCTGGCTGCGCGGCCGCGGCGTCGACCCGCGCCACGTGGACGGACGCGACCTCGCGCCGCGCGCCGAGTTCGAGTGGCCGCTGGGCACGCGCGCGCTGTCGCCCGACCGCGCGCGCTGGTCGCCCGGCGCCTACCAGCGGTGACGCCGATGGACGGCCCGCGCCTGCACCCCGAGAGCATCGCCGCCCAGGCCCTGGGCTGGATCGACGAGGCCACGCGCGCGGTGATCCCGCCCGTGCACGTCTCGAGCACCTACCTGCGCGACCCCGACAACCGCTACCGCTCGGGCCGCGCCTACGCGCGTGCCGACAACCCGGCCTTCGACCAGGCCGAGGCCGTGATCAGCGCGCTCGAAGGCGGGCACGAGGCCATGCTGTACGCCAGCGGCATGGCCGCCGCCACGGCCTGCTTTCTGGCGCTGCGCCCGGGCGACCATGTGCTCGCGCCGCGCGTGATGTACTGGTCGCTGCGCGACTGGCTCGGCGCGTTCGCGCGCGAGTGGGGGCTCGAGGTCGAGTTCGTCGACATGGCCGAGCCGGCCGCGCTGCGCGCGGCGCTGCGCCCGGGCCGCACCCGGCTGGTGTGGGTGGAGACGCCGGCCAACCCGCTGTGGAGCATCACCGACATCGCCGAGGCGGCCGCCGCGGCGCACGGCGCCGGGGCGCTGCTCGCGGTGGACTCCACCGTGGCCACGCCGGTGCTGACGCGCCCGCTCGCGCTCGGTGCCGACCTCGTGATGCACGCCGCGACCAAGTACCTCAACGGCCACAGCGATCTCGTCGCCGGCGTGCTCGTCGCGCGCGAGCCGAGCGCGTACTGGCAGCGCCTGCGCGCGCTGCGCGTGCAAGGCGGCGCCACGCTCGGCTCGTTCGAGTCGTGGCTGCTGGTGCGCGGCCTGCGCACGCTGCCGCTGCGCGTGCGCGCGGCGTCGGCCTCGGCCGCGCGCATCGCCGCGCATTTCGCGGCGCACCCGCGGGTGCGCGAACTGCTCTATCCGGGGCTGCCGGGCTTTGCCGGCCACGCCGTGGCGGCGCGCCAGATGCAAGGCGGCTTCGGCGGCATGCTCTCGCTGTGCGTGCGCGGCGGCGAGGCGGCTGCCGTGGCCACGGCAGCCGGCGTGCGGCTGTGGAAACGCGCCACTTCGCTGGGCGGCACCGAGAGCCTGATCGAACACCGCGCCAGCGTCGAGGGCCCCGGCACGCCGGCGCCGGCCGACCTGCTGCGCCTGTCGGTGGGCCTCGAACATGCCGACGACCTGATCGCCGACCTCGAGGAGGCGCTCGCCGCCGCGCAGAACTGAAGCGCGCGCGGCCAGCCGGCGGCGCCCGGCTGCGCAGGCGCGGTGCGCCTGCCGCCGCAGCGCCCGATCGACCTGCGTGCCGGGACGGATCGACGGCCCTGGGCGCAGCGCAGGCGATCAGCCGTCCCGGCGCGAGCGACGCTGCGTGCACAGCGACGAAGTGCCCGGTGATTCCGGGAGGACACGCATGCCGTCCAAGCCGGCGCGACGGCACCATGGCGTCGGACTCGGCGTCCGGGTCCCGGCCGCGTTCGGCGAACCTGGTGCGTCGGTGGCCGCGGCGGCGCCGGACCCGAACGTCGATCCCGCGCACGAGGGGCGACGTCGTCGGGCTGCAGTCGTGGTGCCGGAGATCCTGCCGGTTGCGCCGTGCCCGGCTGCGTCGAGCGGTCTTCGCCGAACGCGCCGCCGGGTCCGGCAAAGCCGTCGCCGCCCAGCGCCCTTGGGCACCCCTGCGCGGGTCGATTCCTATCTCCACAGGCTCTCAGCTCAGCGCACCGGCGATCCCCGCGTACAGCCCGAGTCCGGCCGCGACGCCGATCGCCGTGCCGAAGAGCGCCGCATGGAGCCCTTGCAGCCGGTGCGGCGGCGGCAGCGCGCGGCGCGCGAGCAGGAACAGCAGGCCCAGCACGAGCGGCAGCAGCAGCGCGTTCATCACCTGCACGCCGACGCTCAGCCGCACGAGGTCGACGCCGGAGGCGACGAGCACGCCGCCCAGCACGAGCGTCGTCGTGTAGGTGCCGTAGAACCAGGGCGCTTCGTGCACGCCGCGCGCGAGCGAGTGCTCGAAGCCCAGCACCTCGCCCAGCGTGCGTGCGGCGGTGAGCGTGACGACGATGGTCGCCACCAGCGCCGCGCCGATCATGCCCAGCGCGAACATCAGCGTGCCGGCGCGCTCGCCGAGGAAGGGCGTGATCGCGTGCGCGATCTGCTGCACGGTGTCGAGCGAGCCTGCGCGGTAGGCGTGCGTGCGGCCGAGGGTCGCCGCCGCCGCCACCAGCACGGCGGCCATGATGAGCTGCGTCACCACCGCGCCGACGGCGGTGTCGAGCCGCGCCGCCGGCAGATCGCGCGCCGTGAGGCCCTTCTCGATCACCGCCGACTGCTGGTAGAAGACCATCCACGGCATGATCACGGCGCCGATGTTGGCCGCGACCAGGTACAGGTACTGCGGGTTGCGCCAGGGCATCACGGTCAGCGCGGCCAGCGCGGCGCCGGCGTCGGGCCGGGCCTGCCAGGCCACCACCAGGAAGACGACTTCGAACAGGCCCACCGCGAGCGCGATGCGCTCGACCGTGCGGTACGAGCCCGTGACGGCCATGAGCGTGAGGCCGACGACGACGATCGTCATGCTCAGCGGCGCCGGCATGCCGGCCAGCGCACCGACGCCCGCGATGCCGCTCAGCTCGGTGACGAGCGCGCCGACGCAGGCGACGATCAGCGTGCCCACCGACAACCAGGCCCAGCCGCGGCCGAAGTGCTCGCGAATCGCGCGCCCATGCCCCTGGCCGGTGACGACGCCCAGGCGCACGGCGAGTTCCTGCACGATGTACAGGATCGGCACCAGCAGCAACTGCAGCAGCAGCAGGCTGTAGCCCCATTGCGCGCCGCTCTGCGCGGCGGTGATGATCGAGCCCGCGTCGGTGTCGGCGAGCATCACGACGACGCCCGGGCCGGCGACCAGTGCGAAGCGGGCCCAGCGGCCGGGGCGACGCGGGCTTGCCGCCTGCGGCGACGCCATCGAGAGCGTTGCGTCTTTCATATGAGAACGCTTCGCATTCTCAGACAACGACATGGCCGCGAGTCGAAGCGCCGACCAAGACCCTGTTGATGGCGCAAGTACCGGGCACCGGCGGCACCCGGACGATCGGCAGAGCCACCTTGCGCCCTGCGTGCAAGGCGGCCCCTGGGAAGGGGGGCGCGGAGCAGCCCCGCGATGGGCGCGCAAGTCGCCGGCGCGCCCGCGGCGGAGCCTGCATGTTCGAAAGTGTGCCCGTTCGCAGGCGTGCCCGTTCGGAGCCGTGCCCGCTTGCCTATGCGCCGGGCGGCTTCAGGCCTGCGCCGCCACCATCACCGCATAGGCCTTGAACACCGCGCTGGCCGGCAGGCCCACGCGCAGCCCGAGCGCCTCGGCGCTCTCGTTGGTGATGCTGGCGCTGATCGTGGCGCCGCCGGGCAGCGTGAGCACGACGAGCGAGGAGACGCCGCCGCGCTCGATGCGCGAGACGGTGCCGGCGAGCTGGTTGCGCGTCGACAGCTGCCAGCCGGCGAAGTCGGTCACCAGCACCACCGCCGAGGCCTTGACGAGCGCGAGCGCCTCCTTGCCTCTCTTCAGCTTCAGGCGGCGCGCCGCCGCGCTGGTCATCGTCGCGGTGATCTCGCCGCCGCCGGCCAGCGCAATCGTCACCTCGGCCGACACCGGCCCGAGCGTGAGCGCGCTCACGCTGCCGGCGAACTGGTTGCGCGCACTCGTCTTCATCGACATTCTCCTCAACAGCCCGTGCAAGGCGGGCAGGGTGGCCAGACGTGCGTCCTGCGCAAGCAGGAAGGCACGGTGTTCGGCGTGCACGGTGCGCCAGGCTTCGAGCAGCGCGCGCGCCGCGTCGGTGAGCTCGCTGCGGCCGCCGCCGGCGCCGCCGCTGGCGCTGGCGACCAGCGGTGCGGCCGCCAGGTTGCCGGCCGACTCGAGCAGCAGCCAGGCGCCCTTGTAGCTCAGGCCCGCGGTGCGCGCGGCGCGCGTGATCGAGCCGGTGGCGCCGATCGCTTCGAGCAGCGCGAAGAAGCGCGCGTCGAGCCGGCCGGCCAGGCGCAGCTCGCCGCCGACGAGGCTGCCGGGATCGGCGCTTGCCTTCATGTTCACTCGAGCAGCGCCACGGTCTTGACCTGCGCCCACACCGGCGCGCCGGGCGCCAGCGCCAGCGCGTGCGCCGAGCGGCGCGTGAGGCGCGCGACGACGACGCCGGCGCCGACGCGCACGCGCACCAGTGCGAGCGCCGGGTGCAGGTCGGCGCCGATCTCCTCGACCCGGCCGGCAAGCTGGTTGCCGATGCTGCTGTCGCTCGGCGCCGAGCGCGCCAGGCTCACGTCGCGCGCGAGCACGCGCACGCGCAGCGCGCGTCCGAGCGGCAGGCCCTGGTCGCGCGCCCACAGCGAGAAGGCGCCGCCGGCGACTTCGAGCCGCGCGAGCTGCCACGCCGCGTCGCGCTCGGCGACGCGCGCGTCGAGCACGACGCCGGCGCCTTCGCCGTGTGCGGTGGGCAGGTCCAGCCGCGCGAGCATCTCGGCCGGCGTGCCGGCGGCGACGACGCGGCCCGCCTCCATCAGCACCATGTGGTGCGCGAGTCGCGCGACCTCGTCCAGCGCATGGCTGACGTAGACGATCGGCGTCGCCGCCGCGGCGTGCAGGCGCTCGAGATAGGGCAGCACCTCGGCCTTGCGCGCCGCGTCGAGCGAGGCGAGCGGCTCGTCCATCAGCAGCAGGCGGGGGCGCGTGGCGAGGGCGCGCGCGATCGCCACGCGCTGGCGCTCGCCGCCCGAGAGCGTCTCCGGCCGGCGCACGAGCAGCGCGCCCAGGCCGAGCAGGTCCACCACCTCGTCGAGCGTGCCCGCGCGCGCCGACGCGCCGGCGCGGCGCCGCCCGTATTCGAGGTTGCGCCGCACGTCCAGGTGCGGGAACAGGGCCGACTCCTGGATCACGTAGCCGAGCGCGCGCCGGTGCGTCGGCACGAAGAGGCCGCGCGCGTCGTCCTGCCAAGGCTCGCCGTCGAGCACGACGCGGCCGGCGGCGCGCTCGAGCCCGGCGAGCGCGCGCAGCACGGTGGTCTTGCCGCAGCCCGAGGCGCCGAACAGCGCGCTCACGCCGCGCGCGGGCAGGCGCAGCGCCACGTCGAGCGTGAAGCCGGCACGCGGCAGGCGCAGCGCGGCCTCGATCACGACGCGGCACGCCGGCCCGTCGGCCGGTTCAGGACGTACAGCAGCACCAGCACGGCGAGCGCGAACGCCACCATGCCGGCAGCCAGGCGGTGCGCGGCCGCGAAATCGAGCGCCTCGACATGGTCGTACACCGCCACCGAGAGCACGCGCGTGCGCCCCGGGATGTTGCCGCCGATCATCAGCACGACGCCGAACTCGCCCACGGTGTGCGCGAAGCCGAGCACGCTGGCCGTCAGCAGCCCCGGGCGCGCCAGCGGCAGCGCGACGCTGAAGAAGCGGTCCCAGGGCGCGGCGCGCAGCGTCGCCGCCGCTTCCAGCGTGCGCTCGGGGATCGCCTCGAAGGCCTGCTGCAGCGGCTGCACGACGAAGGGCAGCGAGTAGATCACCGAGCCCACCACGAGCCCGGCAAAGGTGAACGGCAGCCGCCCGAGGCCGAGCGCCTGCGTGAGCTGGCCCAGCGGCCCTTGCGGTCCCATCAGCAGCAGCAGATAGAAGCCCAGCACCGAGGGCGGCAGCACCAGCGGCATCGCCACCAGCGCCGCGGCCAGCGGCTTGAACGGCGTGCGCGTGCGCGCCAGCCACCAGGCCAGCGGCGTGCCGGCCAGCAGCAGCACCAGCGTCGCCGTCGCCGCGAGCTCGACGGTCAGGCGGACGGTGATCCAGTCGGCGCTGGTCACTGCGCGTGCCGGGGCGAGGCGGCGAAGCGGCCAAGCGTGCAAGCGGCGCAGCGGCGCAGGCTCGACGCAGCGCAGAGGCCGGGGATCACAGGCTCAGCCGCCGTAGCCGAAGGCCTTGATGAGCTCGCGTGCCGCGGGCGTCTTCAGGTACGCGAGCAGCGCCGCCGCGGCCGGGTTGTGCTCGCCCGCCTTCAGCAGCACCGCGTCCTGGCGGATCTCGTCGTGCAGCGCGGCGGGCACCAGCCACTGCGAGCCGCCGGCGCTGCGGCCGGGCACGTTCAGCTGCGACAGCGCGACGAAGCCGAGCTCGGCGTTGCCGGTGGCGACGAACTGGTAGGCCTGGCCGATGCTCTCGGCGGTGACGAGCCGGCCGGCGAGCGCGGCGTCGAGCCCGCGTGCGCGCAGCACCTGCAGCGCCGCGGCGCCGTAGGGCGCGGTCCTGGGGTTGGCGATCGCCAGGTGTTCGAAGCGCCCGGTGGCGAGGACCGCACCGTCGGCGTCGACCAGCCCGGGCTGCCTGCTCCACAGCACGAGCCGGCCGATGGCGTAGGTGAACGCGCTGCCGGCCACGGCGTGGCCCGAGGCGACGAGGCGGCGCGGCGTTGCCTCGTCGGCGGCGAGCAGCACCTCGAACGGCGCCCCGGCCAGGATCTGCGCCTCGAACTTGCCGGTGGCGCCGCTCGAAGACTTCAGCGTGTGGCCGGTGGCGGCGGTGAAGCCGGGGCCGAGGCGCTCGAGCGGCAGGGCGAAATTGGCGGCCACCGCGACCTGGACGTCGGCCGCCGCCGCCGACTGCGGCGCGAGCGCGGCCAGCAAGGCGGACAAGGCCGACAAGGCCGACAAGGCCGACAAGGCCGACAAGGCCGACAGCGCCCGGGCGGCACGCTTGGACGCGAGGGGTTGCACGAAGAGCGGCACGGCGGCTGCCAGCAGAGGACGACGCCGTAGTGTAGTTGACTACATAACGTGGGTCGGAGCCGCGGATCCGAAGCGCCGACGCGACGCACGGGTCCGGAGCGCCGACGTGAAGCGCCGGTCCGCGGCACAGCCGCGCAGACCGGATCGGAGGCGCAGCGGCGCAGCAAGGGTGCGGAGCGGAGCGACCCGCCGGCCGCCGCCCGCTCAGTGCGCGCCGCCGTCGGCCACGCCCATGCCGCGCGGCCGCGCCAGCCACACGAGCGCGATCAGCACGACGAACAGCGCCGACGAGAGGTGGAACAGATCGGTCGCCGCCATCGTGTACGCCTGCTGCTCGGCCAGCCGGTCGACGAGCGCGAGCGCCTGCGTGTCGGCCAGTCCGGCCGCCTGCAGCTGGGCGAGCGCCTGCGTCGCGGCGAGGTTGCCGCGGCTCACGGCCTCGGCCAGTTGCGCGTGGTGCAGCGCGGCGCGGCTGTCCCACAACGTCGTGAAGATCGAGGTGCCGATGGCGCCGGCCGTGATGCGCGCGAAGTTCGACAGCCCCGCGGCCGAGGCCAGGCGCTGGTTCGGCAGGCCGGCGAAGATGATCGCCTGCAGCGGGATGAAGAAGAACGCCGTGCCCACGCCCTGCAGCAGCGCCGCTTCGAGCACCGGGCCGACGTCGGTGTTGGTGTCGAAGCGCGAACGCAGCCACATCACGTAGGCGAACGAGACGAAGGCCATGCTGGCCAGGGCGCGCGCGTCGATGCGCCCGATCTGGCGGCCGACCCAGGGCGAGATCAGGATCGCGAGCAGCCCGACCGGCGCGATCGCGATGCCGGCCCAGGTGGGCGTGTAGCCCATGTACTCCTGCAGCCACAGCGGCAGCAGCACGACGTTGCCGAAGAACAGACCGTAGGCCACCGCCATCGACAGCGTGCCGGCGGCGAAGTTGCGCCGCGCGAACAGGCGCAGGTCGACGATCGGGTGCTCGGCCGTCAGCTCCCAGGCCAGGAAGAACGCGAAGGCCACCGCCGCGGTGACCGCGAGCACGACGATCTGCTCGGAGCCGAACCAGTCGAGCTCGCGGCCCTTGTCGACCATGATCTGCAGCGCGCCGACGAAGACCACCAGCAGTACCAGGCCCACGGCGTCGAGCGGCACGCGCTGCGGCGCGTCGTCGCGGTGGCGGTAGATCGACCAGGTCAGCGCCATCGCGCCGATGCCCACCGGCACGTTGATGTAGAAGATCCAGGGCCAGGAGATGTTCTCGGTGATCCAGCCGCCGAGCAGCGGGCCGACCACCGGCGCCACGAGCACGACGATGCCCCACATCGCCAGCGCGGTGCCGGCCTTGGCGCGCGGGTAGCTGGTGAGCAGCAGCGTCTGCGACAGCGGGTTCATCGGCCCGGCCACCAGCCCCTGGAACACGCGGCAGGCGATCAGCACCTCGATGCTCGGCGCCAGCCCGCACAGCCACGACGCGAGCACGAACAGCCCGACGCTGGCGGTGAACAGCCGCACCGGGCCGATGCGGCGCGTGAGCCAGCCGGTGAGCGGCACCGCGATCGCGTTGGCCACCGCGAACGAGGTGATGACCCAGGTGCCCTGCGTCGGGCTGACGCCCAGGTCGCCGGCAATGGCCGGGATCGAGACGTTGGCGATCGACGTGTCGAGCACGTTCATGAAAGTGGCCAGCGACAGCGCGACCGTGCCCAGCACGCGCTTGCCGCCCTCGAGCGGCGGCGGGCCGGCGGCTGCGGCGCGGGGGTCGGCTGCCATCGCCGCTCGGCCGCGCTCAGTGCCGGGCGCGCGCGGCGCCCGGTCGGCTCGCCGCCTCGGCGGCGGCCCCCGCGTGGCGCGCGATGATGCGCTGCACATCGGCGTCGGCCGCGGCCTCGTCGGCGTCCAGGCGGTGCGAGGGGGCTGCGGCCGACGCGGCCGCGGCGCCGGCTGCGAGCTGCGGGCCGTCGCTGCGGCGCGTGTCGACCCTGACCTGCATCGACAGGCCCACGCGCAGCGGATGCGCGGCGAGCTCGGCCGGCTCGAGCGCGATGCGTACCGGCACGCGCTGCACGATCTTGATCCAGTTGCCGGTGGCGTTCTGCGCGGGCAGCAGCGCGAAGGCGGCGCCGGTGCCGGCGCCCAGGCCGGCGACGCGGCCGTGGAAGACGACGTCGCGCCCGTACAGGTCGGCCGTGAGCTCGGCGTCCTGGCCGATGCGCAGCGCGCGCAACTGGTCTTCCTTGAAGTTGGCATCGACCCAGAGCTGCCCGAGTGCGACCACCGTCATCAGCGGCGCGCCGGCGGCCACGCGCTGGCCGAGCTGCACGGTGCGCCTGGCGACGTAGCCTTCCACGGGTGCGCGCAGCGTCGTGCGCCCGAGCGTCAGGTGCGCCTCGCGCACCTGGGCCGCGGCGCGCAGCACGGCCGGGTGCCGCTCGAGCGGCACGCCCTGGGTCTGCGTGCGGTTGGCCATGCGCTGCGCCTGCGCGGCGGCAAGCGCGGCCTGCGCCGCGGCGACGCCGTCGCGTGCCGCCTCGAGCTGGCGCTCGGCGTGCTGGAACTCCTCGCGCCCGACCGCGCCGCTGGCGACCAGCGCGCTGCGGCGCGCCACGTCGTCCTGTGCCCGGGCGCGCTCGGTCTGCGCGCGTGCCAGCTCGGCCTGGCGCAGCGCGATCTGCGCCTCGAGCGTGCCGTCGTTGGCGTACAGGCCGCGCACGTCGCGCACGGTCTGCGCCAGCTGCGCCTCGGCCTGCGCGAGCGCGACCCGGGCGTCGCCCGCGTCGAGGCGCACCAGCAGCCGGCCGGGCCGCACGTGGTCGGTGTCGTCGGCGCCGATCTCGACGACGCTGCCGCCGATCTGCGGCGTGATCTGCACCAGCGGCGCCTGCACGTAGGCGTTGTCGGTGCTCTCGGCGTGACGCAGCCACAGTGCCCAGTACAGGGCCCAGCCGAGCGCCGCCAGCGCCACCACGGCCGCGACGCCGAGCAGGGCCTTGCGGCGGGCCTTGGGTGCGCGCGTGGGCGCGGGGGGCTCGGCAGCGGTCATGGCTTCCTTGCGGTCAGAGCCTCGGGACGTGACGGGCGCCGGTGAAGGGCTCGAGCCGGGCCGGGCAGGTTCATGGTCTGGCAGGCGCTCGGTCGGCCGGGACGTCGGCCGCGACATAGCCGCCGCCGAGCGCCTTGACCAGCGCGATCTGGGTGTCCAGGCGCCGCCAGCGCAGCTCGCTGGCCGAGCGCTGCTGCGCCAGCACGGCCGACTCGGCTTCGAGCAGCACGAGCCGGTTGCCCAGCCCGGCGCGGTAGCGTTGCGCGGCCAGCGCGTAGGCGGCGTCGATGGCCGCGGCCGTCGCGGCCTGCTCGTGCTGCTGGCGCGCGATGGCAGCGAGCGAGCCGAGCTGGTCGGCCGTGTCGCGCACCGCCTCGAGCACGGCGGCGTTGTAGCTCTCGACGGCGGCATCGAGATCGGCGGCCCTGGCGCGCAGGTTGGCACGCAGCCGCCCGGCGTCGAACAGCGGCAGGCTGAGCGCGGGCCCGACGCCGTACTGCTCGCTGCCGGCGCGCAGCAGCCGCTCGAGCCCGAGGCTGGCGGCGCCGGCGAAGGCCAGCAGGTTGACGTTCGGATAGAACTGCGCGCGCGCCGCGCGCAGCTCGCCGCCGGCGGCCTCGACGCGCCAGCGCGCGGCGGCGATGTCGGCGCGCCGCCCGAGCAGGTCGGCCGGCAGCGCGTCGGGCAGCGCGAAGGCGTTCGCGGCGCCCGCACTCGGCTGCAGCTGCGGCAGTGCCGCTGCGGGCCGGGCGACGAGCGCGGCCAGCGCATGGCGCACCAGGCCGATCTGCTCGTCGATCTGCTCGATCTGCTGGCGCAGCTCGGGCAGGGCCGCCTCGCTGCGGTGCAGCTCGAGCCGGGTGTCGAGGCCGGCGCGTGCACGCTCGGCGACGAGCGCGGCCATCTGCTCGCGCTGCGCGAGCGCGCGCCGGACGAGGTCGTGCTGCTCGTGCAGGCGACCGAGCTGCGCCCAGGCGCGCACCACGCCGGCGGCGAGCACGAGGCGCGCGGCGGCGAAGTCGGCCTCGGCGGCGCGCGCGCTGCCGGCGGCGGCGGCGATCGCCTCGCCCTGGCGGCCGAAGAAGTCGATCTCCCAGCTCGCGTCGAGCTGCAGCGAGGCCAGCGTGCGCAGCGAGCCGCCCAGAGGCGGCGGGTAGATGCTGTTGGCGCTGAAGCGCTGGCGCGTCGCATCGAGCGTGACGCCGGCCTGCGGCTCGCGCGCCGCCTCGGCCGTGGCGAGCACGGCGCGCGCGCGCGCCAGCCGCGCGGCGGCCGCCTTGAGCGTGGGTTGCTCGGCCAGCGCCTGCGCGACCAGGGCGTCGAGTGCCGGATCGCCCAGGCGATGCCACCATGCGGCGGCGAGTGCCGGCGCCGGCGGCGCGCCGGCGTCGATGCCGGCCTGAGCGGGCGTCAGCGGCCTGGCCTGCGGCGCGATGCCCGTCGGGCTGGCGCAGCCGCCGAGCGCGAGCGCGAGCGCGAGTGCGGGTGCGAGCGCGGACGCGAGTGCGGGTGCGGGTGCGGGTGCGGGTACGGGTGCGGGAGGAAGCCCGAGGGCGCGTGAGGGCCCGGCCGCGCCGCCGGCCCCGGCGCCGCCCGCGGCCTGCTGCCGCCTCATCGCCGGCCTTTCATCGCGCCCTGGCGGATCAACGCGCCGTTGGTGAGCATGCGCTGCAGCAAGTCGACGAGCGTGCGCCATTCGCTGCGCGTGAATCCGGCCAGCAGCTCGTTCATCAGCTCGGCCAGCACCTCGGGTACGGCGGCGATCGCCGCTTCGCCCTGGTCGGTGAGCTGCAGCTGCACGATGCGCCGGTCGGCGATGCTGCGTGTGCGCCGCAACAGGCCCTTGCGGTCGAGCCGGCCGAGCAGCCGCGTCGTCGAGCTGGGGTCGAGCTGCAGCCAGCGTGCCATCTCCAGCACGGTGCACGGGCCGCCGGTGCGCAGGCGCAGCAGCGGCCGCCATTGCGCGTCGGTCAAGCCGTGCGGCGCCAGCCGCTGCTCGATCCGGGCGGACATCTCGACCACCAGCCGTTTCATCAGCAGGCCGACGCTGTCTTCGGCGAACCAATGGCCCGCGCGGTAGAAGCGGGCCGGAGTCGGAGCGCGTGCCATCGTGGGAGGAGGAGTGGGCGGCGGCGGATTGTATTTGCATAGACAACTGAGAGGCCGCCCGGCCGTCTTGGCCGGCTGGGCGCGGGCCGCTTGACGCGGCACGGGGCAGCGGCCTGTGCGCCGCGCTGCTTCGGTATCCGGCGGCCTCGGTGCCGCGCTCGCCACGGCGCCGCGGCGCTGCGGCTTCAGCGCTCGAGCGCCGCCGCCCGCCCGAGCCAGGCGGCGCCGCGCACGCCCGAGGCGTCGCCGTGCCGCGCCGGCACGAGGCGCGTTCGCACGCGGTCGGCGTGTCCGCCGCTGAAGACCCAGCGCGACCAGCGCGCCGGGATCCGCTCGTACAGATGGGCCAGCCGCGACAGGCCGCCGCCGAGCACGATGACGTCGGGGTCGAGCAGGTTGACGACGCCGGCCAGCGCGCGTGCCAGGCGGTCGGCGTGGCGCTCGAGCGTCGCTGCACAGGCGGCGTCGCCGGCGGCGGCCCGGCTCGCGATCGCCTCGCTGCCGAGCGCCTGGCCGCTGACGCGCGCATGGTCGCGCGCGAGGCCGCCGCCGCTCACCAGCGTCTCGATGCAGCCGCGCTGCCCGCACCAGCAAGGCGGGCGCGGCTCGTCGTCGCCGAGCCAGGGCAGCGGGTTGTGGCCCCATTCGCCGGCGATCCGGTTCGGCCCCTCGAGCACGCGGCCGTGCACGGCGATGCCGGCGCCGACGCCGGTGCCGAGGATGGCCGCGAAGACGATGTCGCAGCCGGCGCCGGCGCCGTCGGTGGCTTCCGACAGCGCCAGGCAGTTGGCGTCGTTGGCCAGGGCGACGCTGCGCCCGAGCACGGTCTCGAGATCGCGCTGCAGCGGCCGGCCGTTCAGGCAGGTCGAGTTGCAGTTCTTCATGAGCCCGCTCGCCGCCGGCGCGCCCGGCGTGCCGATGCCGATCGAGAACGACGCGTCGCCGGTCGCCTCGACGGCGGCGGCCACGAGTGCGGCCACGGTGCGCACCGTACCTTCGTAGTCGCCGGCCGGCGTGGGCACACGCCGGCGCCAGCGCAGCGCGCCGGCGGCATCCAGCAGCGCGGCCTCGGTCTTGGTGCCGCCGAGGTCGATGCCGAGCATCGGTGCCTGCGCGGCGACGTTCATCGCATCGGAGCCGGTGCAGACAAGACACGAATCACGCGCGGCGATTCATGTCTTCACAGGCTCAGAGCGGCTGCGTGCGCGCTTCGAGCCAGGCGCGGGCGTCGCCGGCCACGCGCGGCGCGAGGCGTTCGCGCACGCGCGCGTGGTAGGCGTTCAGCCACGCGATCTCGTCGGCGCCGAGCAGCGTGCGCTCGATGCAGCGCGTGTCGATCGGGCACAGCGTCAGCGTCTCGAACTCGAGGAACTCGCCGCAGCCGGAGTCCGGGGCGACGCGCGCCGGCGCTGCGAGCACGAGGTTCTCGATGCGCACGCCCCATCGCCCGGGGCGGTACAGGCCCGGCTCGATGCTCGTGATCATCCCCGGCTGCATCGCCGTGTGCGGCTCGGGCAGCGCGCGGCTGATGCTCTGCGGGCCCTCGTGCACCGCGAGGAAGTAGCCCACGCCGTGGCCGGTGCCGTGGCCGTAGTCGAGGCCCTCGGCCCAGAGCGGGGCGCGCGCGAGCGCGTCCAGCGCGGGCGCCGGCGTGGCGCGCGGGAAGCGCGCGCGCGACAGCGCGATCGTGCCCCTGAGCACGAGCGTGAAGTCGCGCTTCATGGCCGGCGTGATGCGGCCCACCGGCCACACGCGCGTGATGTCGGTGGTGCCGCCGAGGTACTGCCCGCCGCTGTCGACGAGCAGCAGGCCGTCGCCTTCGATCACGGCGTGCGCGGCCGGCGTGGCGCGGTAATGCGGCATCGCGCCGTTGGCATTGAAGCCGGCGATCGTCGGAAAGCTGAGACCGACGAAGCCGGCACGGCGCGCGCGCTCGGCGCTCAGCTTGGCGTCGACGGTCAGTTCGGTGATGCGCTCGCGCCCCAGCGCCTGCTCGAACCAGGCGTAGAAGGCGCACATCGCGGCGCCGTCCTCGGCCATCGTCTCGCGCACATGCGCAGCCTCGGCCTCGTTCTTGCGGCTCTTGGCCAGCGTGCTCGGGTTGATCGCCTCGGCCACCGTGCAGCCTGCGCCGACGGCCTGGCGCAGTCCGAGCGTGACGCGCCTGGGGTCGAGCAGCAGCGTGCAGCCGGCACCGAGCGCGGCCAGCGCCGCCGCCGCCTCGCCGTAGGGTGCGAGCTGCACGCCGTCGGCGGCCAGGCGCGCGGCCAGCGCCGGCGGCACCTTGCCGGCGCCGACGAACAGGCGCGCGCCGTCGGCGTCGACGAGCAGGTGCGCCAGGAACACCGGGTTGTAGGCGACATCGCTGCCGCGCAGGTTGGTGATCCAGGCCACGTCGTCGACGCTCGAGACGAAGTGGTGCGTGGCGCCGGCGCGCGCCATCGCGGCGCGCAGCTCGGCCAGCTTGGCGGCGCGCGGCACCGTGGCATGCGGCGGCAGGTGCTCGTACACGGCGGCGGCCGGCAGCCCCGGGCGCTCGGGCCATACCGCGTCCAGCCAGTCGCGCTCCGTGCGCAGCGTGATGCCGGAGGCGTCGAGCGCCGTCTTCAGCGTCTGCGCCGCGGCCAGACCCAGCACCTGGCCGTCCACCGCGACCACCGCGCCGCGCGCCAGCGTGCCGGCGAGCCAGGCGACATGGCCCGGCTCCGTGGCCGTGGCGATCTTCACCAGTTCGATGCCGCTGCCGGCGAGCTCGGCCTCGGCCTGCACCCAGTAGCGGCTGTCGGCGAAGAGCGCGGCGTGCTCGCGCGCGACCACCAGCGTGCCCATCGAGCCGGTGAAGCCCGAGAGCCACTCGCGCGCCTGCCAGTGCGCAGGCAGGTATTCGGAGAGATGCGGATCGGCCGAGGGCACGACGAGCGCGTCGATGCCTGCGCGCGCGAGCAGCTCGCGCAGCCGGGCCAGGCGCAGAGGGATCGGTGAGGTGCGGGCGTCCATCGCGGCTCCGGCGGCGGGAAGGAGCGCAGCATTCTAGGAGCGGGGCGGGGGCCTCGCCGCAACGCCGCGACGAAGCCGCGACGACGCCGCAGTCGGCGGCCGGCACGGCTGCGCGTCGCAGGCCATGTCGGCGGCGGGGCCGCTGCAGCGCGTCGGCTGCGTGCCGGCCTGCTAACCTCGCCCGTTCCTCTGCCTGCCCAATCGGAGAGCCCATGCCCGGCCTGCTTGCCAACGTCGACCCCGACGGCCTGCTCGAGTACTCGGTCGTCTACACCGACCGAGCCCTCAACCACATGTCCCGGCGCTTCCAGCGCGTGATGCAGGACGTGAGCGCCGCGCTCAAGCAGGTCTATGGCGCGCGCTCGGCCGTCGTCGTGCCGGGCAGCGGCAGCTACGGCATGGAAGCGGTGGCGCGCCAGTTCGCAAGCGGCAAGAAGGTGCTCGTCATCCGCAACGGCTGGTTCAGCTACCGCTGGAGCCAGATCTTCGAGATGGGCGCCATTCCCGCCGAGAGCACGGTGCTCAAGGCGCGCATGACGGCGAGCGCGCCGCGCGCGCCGTTCGCGCCGGCACCGCTCGACGAAGTGGTGACGACGATCCGCCGCCTGCGGCCCGACGTCGTGTTCGCGCCGCACACCGAGACTTCCGCCGGCCTGCTGCTGCCGCACGACTACCTGCGCGCGGTGGCGGCGGCGGTGCACGAGCACGGCGGCCTGTTCGTGCTCGACTGCGTGGCCTCGGGCGCGATCTGGGTCGACATGGCCGCCACCGGCGTCGACGTGATCGTGAGCGCACCGCAAAAGGGCTGGAGCAGCACGCCCTGCGCCGGCCTCGTCATGCTGGGCGAGGAGGCGCGCCGCCGCATCGACGGCACGACGAGCACCAGCTTCTCGATGGACCTGAAGAAGTGGCTCGCGATCATGGAGACGCACGAGCAGGGCGGCAACGCCTACCACGCCACGCTGCCCACCGACGGCCTGGCGCAGTTGCGCGACGTGATGCAGGAGACGGCCGCCTTCGGCTTCGACAACGCGCGCGCCGCGCAGCAGGCGCTGGGCGAGCGCGTGCGCGCGCTGCTGGCCGCGCGCGGCATCGCCAGCGTGGCCGCGCCCGGCTTCGAGGCGCCCGGCGTGGTGGTCAGCTACACCGAGCGCGCCGACTGGGCCAGCGGCCAGGCCTGGGCCGCGCAGGGCCTGCAGATCGCCGCCGGCGTGCCGCTGGCCTGCGACGAGCCGGCCGACTTCCGCACCTTCCGCGTCGGCCTGTTCGGCCTCGACAAGCTGAAGAACGTCGAGCGCACCGTGGCCACCTTCGAGCGCGCGCTCGACGCGCTGCTGGCGCGCTGAAGCGGGCGCGCCCGTGCCGGCGGGCGCAGCGGCGCCGGCGCGATTGACAGCGCGTCGGCCGCCTCGAAGAATGCCGCGGATGGACGCCCACGCGAACCCGGCCACCGCCCATCTCGACACCTTCGCGCGCGACCGGCTGCCGCCGCCGGCGCAGCTGCCCGAGTTCCTGTTCGAGCTGCCCGAACTGCAGTTCGCGCCGCGCCTGAACTGCGCCGTCGAACTGCTCGACCGCCGCGTGGCCCTGGGCGACGGTGCGCGCCCCTGCGTCGTCGGGCAGCGCCAGCGCTGGAGCTATGCCGAGCTGCTGGCCGAGTCCAATCGCATCGCCCATGTGCTGGTCGAGGACATGGGCCTGGTGCCCGGCAACCGCGTGCTGCTGCGCGGCGCCAACTCGCCGACGCTGGCGGCCTGCTGGTTCGCCGTCGTCAAGGCCGGCGGCATCGTGGTCGGCACGATGCCGCTGCTGCGTGCGCGCGAGCTCGCCACCCTCATCGCCAAGGCCGAGATCACGCATGCGCTGTGCGACGCGCGCCTGGCCGAGGAGCTGGAGCTGGCGCGGCCGCAATGCCCGACGCTCGCCCGGGTGCGGCATTTCGCCGGTGCGGCCGGCGGCGAGCTGGAGGCGTTGGCGGCGGCCAAGCCGGCGACCTTCGCCGACGTCGACACCGCGGCCGACGACATCTGCCTCATCGCCTTCACCTCGGGCACCACCGGCGTGCCCAAGGGCACGCTGCATTGCCACCGCGACCTGATGGCGGCCTGCGCCTGCTGGCCGCCGCATGTGCTGCGCGCGCGCGCCGATGACGTCTTCATCGGCAGCCCGCCGCTGGCCTTCACCTTCGGGCTGGGCGGGCTGCTGGTGTTTCCGCTCGCCGTCGGCGCGAGCACGGTGCTGATCGAGAAGGCCACGCCCGACGCGCTGCTGCCGGCGATCGCCGCGTTCGGCGCGACCGTGTGCTTCACCGCGCCCACCTCGTACCGCGCGATGGCGCTGCAGCTGGCGCAGCAGCGGCAGCCGCTGCCCACGCTGCCCACGCTGCGCAAGTGCGTCTCGGCCGGCGAGGCCCTGCCGGCGGCCACGCGCGCGCTGTGGAAGGAGGCCACCGGCATCGAGATCATCGACGGCATCGGCTCGACCGAGCTGTTCCACATTTTCATCAGCGCCGACGAGGCGCACGCCAGGCCCGGCGCCACCGGCCTGGTGGTGCCGGGCTACCGCGCCGCCATCCTCGACGAGGCCGGCCGGCCGCTGCCGCGCGGCCAGGTCGGCCGGCTCGCCGTCAAGGGCCCCACCGGCTGCAGGTACCTCGACGATGCGCGCCAGACGCAGTACGTGCAGGGCGGCTGGAACCTCACCGGCGACGCCTACCTCGAGGACGACGACGGCCAGTACGTCTTCCAGGCGCGCACCGACGACATGATCGTCAGCGGCGGCTACAACCTCGCCGGCCCCGAGGTCGAGAGCGCGCTGCTGCTGCACCCGGCGGTGGCCGAATGCGGCGTCGTCGGCAAGCCCGACGCGGCGCGCGGCACCCTGGTCAAGGCCTACGTCGTCCTGCGCCCCGGGTACGCGGGCGACGCGGCGATGGCCAAGGCGCTGCAGGACTTCGTCAAGCGCACGATCGCGCCGTACAAGTACCCGCGCGAGATCGAGTTCCGCGCCAGCTTGCCGCGCACCGAGACCGGCAAGCTGCAGCGCTTCCGGCTGCGCGAGGAGGCGGCCGCGGGCTGAGCCTGTGAAGACATGAATCGCGCGGGCGCGAGGCGCGCGCCTTGGGCGTCGTCGCCGGCTGCGGCGCCGGCCGCGTGCACACCGGCGCCGCGCGAGCGCCGATGCCGCCCGGGTGGCGATCCCGCGCATCGGGCTCGGGCGCTCCGCGCCGGCCATGCTGCCCTGCGCGCGCGGCCGATGCGGCGCGCGGGCAAGGCGTCCCTGGGGCCGCCGCTCTTGCCCTGCCGCCGGTTTTTGGGCACGCTCGGGGCTGTACCCAGCACAGCGGAGGTCCCCGATGAAGCCCGTCTCCGAACTGCTCAAGAAGCGCGACGGCACGCTCTGGCATGTTCGCCCCGACGACACCGTCTACGCCGCGCTCGAGGCCCTCGAGCGCTGGGAAGCGGGCGCGCTGATGGTCATGGAGCGCGGTGCCCTGGTGGGCGTGTTCTCCGAGCGCGACTACACGCGCAAGGTCGCGCTGCAGGGCCGCAATTCGCGCACGACCCAGGTGCGCGAGATCATGAGCGGGCAGGTCGTCACGGTCGGCCCGCGCACCGGCACGCGCGCCTGCATGGCGCTGATGAGCGAGAAGCGCATCCGCCACCTGCCGGTGGTCGACGGCCCGCTGGTGCTGGGCATGATCTCCGTGCGCGACATCATGGACGACATCATCGCCGACCACGAGAACACGATCGCGCACCTGGAGAGCTACATCCAGTCCTGAGCCTGTGCGGACCTGAGTCGCGAGCGGCTGGCGGCCGCCGGCGGCGCCCGAGGGGGCATCAGAGCCTGCGTCACAGCGCCAGCCGCTGCGACTGGATGACGAGCAGGCCCTCGAAGATCAGCGCGTCCACCGTCTCGAAGGGCAGGTCGATGATCGGCGCCAGCTTGACCGCCGCGCCGCCGGTCATGAACAGCAGCGGCTCGAGCCCGCTGCGCGCGGCCAGCCGGCGGTGCTGACGCTCGACGGCGCCGGCCAGCGCGTTCGCGCCGCCGCTCATCAGCGCGTCGCTGGTGTTGGTGGGGAAGTCGACAATCTCGCCGGTGGGCACCTTGAGGCCCGCGGTGCCCATCTCGAGCGCGCGCAGCATGAGGCCGAAGCCGGGCAGGATGAGGCCGCCGAGGAAACGCCCCTCGGCGTCGAGCGCGTCCACCGTGACCGCCGTGCCCACCATCACCACCAGCGCCGGGCGCGGGCTGCTGCCGGCGGCCCGCGCCGCGGCCAGCACGCGGCCGCGCGCGCCGGCCAGCGCCACCCAGCGGTCGGCACCGAGCCGGTTCGGGTGGTCGTAGCCGTTGACGATGCCGGCCGCGTGTGCCGCCGGCACCACCCAGTGCGGCTCGACGTCCCACAGCTCCATCTGCTCCTCGATGCGCCGACGCAGCGCGTCGCCGGCGACGACGCAGCCGAGCATGCTGTGCGGCGCGGGCAAGCCGCGCCACTCGCTCTCGGCCAGCGTGTCGATCGTCTCGAGGAAGGCGGCGCCCTGGCGCAGCAGCACGGCGCCCGGGTGCGGCGCGGCGTAGAGCGCCCACTTCAGGCGCGTGTTGCCGCAGTCGATCGCGAGGAAACTCATCGCCGCGCGATGGTAGCCGAGGCCGGGGCGGCAGGCGGCAGCGCGGCGGCGAGCGCATCCGCGCACGGCGGCGAATGGCATCATCGGACGCTGCGCGCTGCCGCCGCGGCGCCGCCCCCAAGCCGCAGGACCGCCATGACCGACCTGTCCGCCCAAGCCCGGGCCCTTGCCGCCTACCGCCCGCAGCACCGCGTGCGCCTCGTCACCGCCGCCAGCCTGTTCGACGGTCACGACGCGGCGATCAACATCATGCGCCGCATCCTGCAGGCGATGGGTGCCGAAGTCATCCACCTCGGCCACAACCGCTCGGTCGACGAGATCGTGACGGCGGCGCTGCAGGAGGACGTGCAGGGCATCGCCGTCAGCAGCTACCAGGGCGGCCACCTCGAGTTCTTCAAGTACATGGTCGACGCGCTGCGCGCGCGCGGCGGTGCGCAGGTGCAGGTCTTCGGCGGCGGCGGCGGCGTCATCGTGCCCGACGAGATCCGCGCGCTGCAGGACTACGGCGTGGCGCGCATCTACAGCCCCGAGGACGGCCAGCGCATGGGGCTGCAGGGCATGGTCGGCGAGATCGTCATGCGCTGCGACGTCGATCCCGTGGCGCATGCGCCCGTCGATGCGGCCGCGCTGCAGGGCCACGACGACGCCGCCTGGCGTGCGCTGGCGCAGGCCATCACGGCGCTCGAGAACGGCAAGGCGACGCCGGCGCTCGAGGCGTCGCTGACCGCGGCCGCCGCCGGCCGCCGGATCCCGGTGCTCGGCGTCACGGGCACCGGAGGCGCGGGCAAGTCCAGCCTCACCGACGAGCTGATCCGCCGCCTGCGCCTGGACCAGGGCGACCGGCTGCGCATCGCGCTCGTCTCGATCGACCCGAGCCGGCGCAAGAGCGGCGGCGCGCTGCTCGGCGACCGCATCCGCATGAACGCCATCGGGCCCTGGGCGAACGGCGCGCGCGTGTTCATGCGCAGCCTGGCCACGCGCGAGTCGGGGCACGAGATCAGCCGGGCGCTGCCCGGCGTCGTCACCGCCTGCAAGGCCGCCGGCTTCGACCTCGTCGTCGTCGAAACCTCGGGCATCGGCCAGGGCGACGCGGCCATCGTGCCGCTGGTGGACGTGCCGCTGTACGTGATGACGCCCGAGTACGGCGCCGCCAGCCAGCTCGAGAAGATCGACATGCTCGACTTCGCCGAGTTCGTGGCCATCAACAAGTTCGACCGCAAGGGCGCGCTCGACGCGCTGCGCGACGTCTGCAAGCAGGTGCAGCGCAACCGCGAGGCGTTCGAGACCGCGCCCGAGCAGATGCCGGTCTTCGGCACCATCGCCAGCCGCTTCGACGACGACGGCGTGACGGCGCTGTACCAGGCGCTGCTGCCGCGGCTGGCGGGCCTGGGCCTGAGCGTGGGCGAAGGGCGGCTGCCGCACGCGAGCACGCGCCACAGCACGCACGAGCGCCCTGTGGTGCCGCCGGCGCGCGTGCGCTATCTGGCCGACATCGCCGACACCGTGCGCGGCTACAAGCGCCGCGCCCGCGAGCAGGCAGGCCTGGCGCGCGAGCTGCAGCAGCTGCGCGCGAGCGCGCGCATGCTGCACGAGGACGACGCCGCGCGCGCCGGCGCGCGCCGCACGGTGCTCGCTCTTGCCGAGGCGCGCGCGGCGCGGCTCGACCCGCAGGCCGCGAAGCTGCTCGCGATGTGGCCCGACATGGTGAAGGCCTACGCCGGCGACGAATACGTCGTGAAGATCCGCGACCGGGAGATCCGCACCGCCCTCGTGCACACCACGCTTTCGGGCAGCAAGATCCGCAAGGTCGTGCTGCCGCCGTACGAGGACCACGGCGAGCTGCTGAAGTGGCTGCTCCTCGAGAACGTGCCCGGCAGCTTCCCCTACACCGCGGGCGTGTTCGCGTTCAAGCGCGAGAACGAGGATCCGACGCGCATGTTCGCCGGCGAGGGCGACGCCTTGCGCACCAACCGCCGCTTCAAGCTGGTGAGCGCAGGCATGCCGGCCAAGCGCCTGTCGACGGCCTTCGATTCGGTCACGCTGTACGGCCACGATCCCGACCCGCGCCCCGACATCTACGGCAAGGTCGGCAACTCGGGCGTGAGCATCGCCACGCTCGACGACCTGAAGGTGCTGTACTCGGGCTTCGACCTGTGCGCGCCGAACACGTCCGTCAGCATGACGATCAACGGCCCGGCGCCGACGATCCTGGCGATGTTCATGAACGCCGCCGTCGACCAGCAGCAAGACAAGTTCCGCGCCGACAACAAGCGCGAGCCCACCGACGACGAGGCCGCGAAGATCCGCGAGTGGACGCTGGCCAACGTGCGCGGCACCGTGCAGGCCGACATCCTGAAGGAAGACCAGGGCCAGAACACCTGCATCTTCTCCACCGAGTTCAGCCTGAAGGTGATGGGCGACATCGCCGAGTACTTCGTGCACCACGACGTGCGCAACTTCTACTCGGTGTCGATC
>JADYZZ010000095.1 GCA_020852865.1 Rubrivivax sp. | reverse complement strand
GCCGGCATCCTGGTCGTGGTTGTCGCCCTTGAGCTTGCCCAGCGCATGGCGCGCGCGCAGCAGCGCCACGCCGCCGCCGGCGACGATGCCTTCTTCCACCGCCGCGCGCGTGGCGTGCAGCGCGTCCTCGACGCGCGCCTTCTTTTCCTTCATCTCGACTTCGGTGGCGGCACCGACCTTGATGACGGCCACGCCGCCGGCGAGCTTGGCCACGCGCTCCTGCAGCTTCTCGCGGTCGTAGTCGCTGGTGGCTTCCTCGATCTGCACGCGGATCTGCTTGACGCGCGCCTCGATGTCGGCGGCCTTGCCGGCACCGTCGATGAGCGTGGTGTTCTCCTTGGCGACCTCGATGCGCTTGGCCTGGCCGAGGTCGGCGAGGCCGATCTTCTCGAGCGTCATGCCGGTCTCCTCGGCGACGACCTTGCCGCCGGTGAGGATGGCGATGTCCTCGAGCATGGCCTTGCGGCGATCACCGAAGCCCGGCGCCTTGACCGCGCAGACCTTGAGGATGCCGCGGATGGTGTTGACCACCAGCGTGGCCAGCGCCTCGCCTTCGACTTCCTCGGCCACGATGAGCAGCGGGCGGCCGCTCTTGGCCACCGCTTCGAGCGCCGGCAGCAGTTCGCGGATGTTGGCGATCTTCTTGTCGTGCAGCAGAACGTAGGGGTTCTCGAGCACGCAGACCTGCTTGTCGGCGTTGTTGATGAAGTACGGCGACAGGTAGCCGCGGTCGAACTGCATGCCCTCGACGATGTCGAGCTCGTTGTTCAGGCTCTTGCCGTCCTCGACGGTGATGACGCCTTCCTTGCCGACCTTGTCCATCGCGTTGGCGATGATGGTGCCGATCGACTCGTCGCTGTTGGCCGAGATCGAGCCGACCTGGCTGATCTCCTTGCTCGTGGTGGTGGGCTTGCTGACCTTCTTGAGCTCGTCGACCAGGCCGGCGACGGCCTTGTCGATGCCGCGCTTGAGGTCCATCGGGTTCATGCCCGCAGCCACGTACTTCATGCCCTCGCGCACGATGCTCTGCGCGAGCACGGTGGCGGTGGTGGTGCCGTCGCCGGCGGCGTCGCTGGTCTTGGAAGCCACTTCCTTGACCATCTGCGCGCCCATGTTCTGGAGCTTGTCCTTGAGCTCGACTTCCTTGGCGACCGACACGCCGTCCTTGGTGACGGTGGGTGCGCCGAAGCTGCGCTCGAGCACCACATTGCGGCCCTTGGGGCCGAGCGTGATCTTGACGGCGTTGGCGAGGATGTTCACGCCCTCGACCATGCGTTGACGCGCGTCGGCGCCGAATACAACGTCCTTAGCAGCCATGTGCTGTTTCTCCGAATTGGTTGGGAATGGGGGATGCGCTGGCGGCCGGCCGGCACGCGGCCGATGCGGGGGTCAACGGGGTCCGGTGCGTCCGGACGCGGACCGTGCGGGGCCGCCGGGCGCGATTCACTTCTTCTCGACGACGGCGAAGAGATCCTCTTCGCGCATCACGAGCAACTCGTCGCCGTCGACCTTCACGGTCTGGCCGCTGTACTTGCCGAACAGCACGCGGTCGCCGACCTTGATGTTCAGGGCCACGAAGTCGCCCTTGTCGTTGCGCTTGCCGGGGCCGACGGCAAGCACTTCGCCCTGGTCGGGCTTCTCGGCCGCGTTGTCGGGGATCACGATGCCCGAGGCGGTCTTGGTTTCCTGCTCGAGGCGCTTGACGATCACGCGATCGTGCAACGGACGAAGCTTCATTTGATCTCCTTGTGGATGGGGTACGAGACGAGGAGCGAGGAATCGGGAGAGTGAATCCACGCTCACATTTGTAGGGCGCGCGATAGTGAGCCCGCCCTGTTAGCACTCAACGTAGATGAGTGCCAGCAAGAGCATTATAGGTACTGGACTGAACGCTTCAAGAGGCAGGCAACGAACGGACGCGACTGGTGAAAACCCTTGTGTTGGCGCGCATGCCGTAAGTTCGATCGCGCAACCAGTCCAACGCACCGACGCGGCTGGGCAAGCCCCTTATGTCGGGCTTGCCTGCGTCGGTTTCCAGGCAGGCGGGCGGCGGCCCGCGCTGCACGGGCGGTGTCGGCCGCGCAAAACGCTAAGCTTCGGCGGACGTCGGTGCGATCGGCTCGCCTTCGATGTACACCTCGTGCAGTGCGAGCTTTGCGTCGAGCACGACCAGATCGGCCCAGGCTCCGGGCTCGATCGCGCCGCGGTCGGTCAGGCCCAGGTGTCGCGCCGCGATCGTCGCCGTGCGCTGCGAGGCTTCGCCCAGCGGCAGCCCCAGGCCGACCAGATTGCGCAGCGCCTGATCCATCGTCAGCGTGCTGCCGGCGAGGGTGCCGTCGGGCAGCCGCACACCGCCCAGGCAGCGCGTCACCGTTCGGCGGCCCAGGCGGTATTCGCCGTCGGGCATGCCGGCGGCGGCGCTGCTGTCGGTGACGCAGTACAGGCCCGGGATGGCGCGCCGCGCCGCCAGGATCGCTCCAGGGTGCACGTGCAGCAGGTCGGGAATGATTTCGGCGTGCGTGGCGTGGGCCAGCGCCGCACCTGCCAGACCCGGGGCGCGGTGGTGCAGGGGGCCCATCGCGTTGAACAGATGCGTCACGCCTTGCGCTCCGGCCTCGAACGCCGCCCGGCTTTCCTCGTAGCCCGCGGCCGAGTGGCCTAGTTGCACGACGAAGCCGCGCGCGCGCAGCGCCGCCACCAGCGCCATGTGGCCGGGCAGTTCGGGCGCCAGCGTCACCAGCCGGATCGGTGCGATCGCGTGCAGCGCCAGCACCTCGTCGAGCGTGCCGGTGCAGGCGAAGTCGGGCTGCGCGCCGAGTCTGTCGCGGTTGATGTACGGTCCCTCGAGATGCACGCCGAGCACGCGCGCGGCCTGCGCCGGACGCCGCGCAACCGTGGGCGCCAGCGCCGCGAGCGCGGCCTCGATCTCGGCGCGCGGCGCCGTCATCGTCGTGGCCAGCAGCGACGTCGTGCCGTGGCGCGCGTGCGTGCGCGCCAGCGCCGCGGCCGCGTCGCCGCCGGCCATCGTGTCGTGGCCGCCGCCGCCGTGCACGTGCAGGTCGACGAAGCCGGGCAACACGATCGGCGCGCAGCTTGCGCGTACGCGCGCCTCGTCGACGGGCTGCCCGGCGACGGCGACGATGCGCTCGTCGAACGCGACGCGCCCGTGCACGAAGCCCGCGGGCGTGAGGATGTGGCCCTCGATCGCTGCCAAGCGCGGCGTCGCTCTCGTCGGCGTCAGTGGCGCAGCGGTGCACCGGCGTCCGCGCCGTGCCCGTCGCCCTCCCCGGGGTCGGGCGCGCTCTCGGCCGGCACACGGAAGCGCTCGCTCGCCCAGGCGCCGAGATCGACGCTGCGGCAGCGCTCGCTGCAAAACGGCCGCCAGCGGTTGCCCGGGGCGAACAGCGCCGGCCCCCGGCAAGCCGGGCAGGTGACGACGCGTTCGGGCGCGCGCTCCATGGTCGCCTTCAGCTGCACAGCGTGAGGTCGAATGCGGTGTCGGCGCCGACCGGCCGCAGTCGGCCGTCCGCGTCGGGCCGCATGAAGCGGATCGACACCAGCAGGCGATGGCCGCTGATCTCGGGCACGACGCCCTCGTCGACACGCACGCGCAGCAACTGGTGCAGCCTGCCCTGCGGCAGACTCTGCTGGTACTGGCCGCCGGACGCGACCATGCGCTGCGCGCGACCGCTGTCGCGCAGCAGTCCGAGCAGCAGGACCAGGGCCTGCTCGAGGGGCATCAAAGTCGAACGCCAGCCGGCCAGATCGGCGCGCCGGCGTTCGGGCGGATGCTGCTGCCAGGCGTGGTAGGCCGGCAGGTCGAACGGGCAGGTGCCGCCCGGGATGCTGATGCGGCTGCGGATGCTCATCAGCCACTCGTTGGCAGCCAGCGTCTGTCCGGCCTTGCCGGGCAACTGGTTCAGTCGTGCGAAGGCCTGTTCGAGCCGCGCCGTGACGTCGTCCAGCGCCGCCTCGTCGAGGCCAGGGCGGCCACGGTAGATCTGAAGCTGCGCGTTGTGGCGCTCGAGCTCCTTGAGCAGGTCGCTCTTGAGGTCGGCGCGCGAGGCCACGTCCATGATCTCGAAGATCGTGGCGAGCGCGAAGTGGTGGTCGACCGCGTCGTCGCGCGCGGCCAGCAACCCGAGCCGCGCGAACAGATGCTCGAGCCGCAGCATCGTGCGGATGCCTTCGTGGAACGGGTACTCGTACAGGACCAAGGCGGCTCGGCAGAGGGCAGGCCGCGCGCGCACCCCGGGGGCGCTCCTGTGCAGCCTGCGCGGCCATTGTTCCACAGCGCCCGGCGGCGCCGCCCACGCTCCTAGGCGCCGGGCAGGGCCGCAGCCCCGGGCAGCCACAGCGCGAGCAGCGCGGCGACTTCGGCGGCGAGCGCGGCAAGGGTGATGCCGTCGTTGTGGATCACGGCATCGGCGATCGCACGGCGCCGCGCGCGCGACGCCTGCTGGACGATGACGCGGCGCGCCGCGTCTTCACTCCAGCCCGGCCGCGCCGCCACGCGCGCGATCTGCGCGGCCTCGCCGCAGTCGACGACGAGGACGCGGTCGACGCGCGCGCGCCACCGGTTCGACTCGGCGAGCAGCGGCACGTCGAAGACCACCGGCGCGCCGCCGGCGGCCGCGGCGCGCGCGCCCGCTTGCTCGCCGATGAGCGGATGCAGGATCGCCTCGAGCCTGGCCTTGGCCCCGGCATCGGCGAAGGCCAGCGCACGCATGGCCTCGCGGTCGAGCGCGCCCGCCGCGTCGATGACGCCGGCGCCGAAGGCGGCGGCGATCGGCGCGATGCCGGCGCCTCCCGCCTGCGTGAGCTCGCGCGCAAGGGCGTCGGTGTCGACCAGGTGCAGTCCGCGTGCCGCGAGCAAGGCGGCGACCGTGCTCTTGCCGCTGCCGATGCCGCCGGTCAGGCCGATGCGCAGCGCCGTCATGCGCGGCAATGCGCTCAGAGCCCGACGAGCGGCGCCAGCGCCGCACCGAAGCCGCCCACGGCACTCGGCAACAGGATGCCGGCCAGGCCGCCGAGCGCCAGATACGGCCCGAACGGAATCGGCACGTCGCGCCGGTGCCGGCCCAGCACGATCAGGCCGACGCCGATCAGCGCGCCCAGCGTGGCGGCGAGGAACAGCACGCCCGGTACGGCCTGCCAGCCGAGCACGGCACCGATGCCGGCCAGCATCTTCATGTCGCCCTCGGCCATCGCATTGGCCTTGCGCAGCACCAGCTGCCAGAAGGCGCCGAAGGCCCAGAGCACGCCATAGCCGACGAGGGCGCCGGCGGCCGCGTCGCTCCAGCGCACCGGCGTCCAGTGCAGCGCCGCGGCGACAAGTCCGAGCACGACGAGCGGGATCGTCAGGCTGTCGGGCAGCAAGGTGTAGTCGAGGTCGACGAGTGCCATCACGATCAGCAGCGCCAGCGCGGCACAACTCACCAGCGCGTGGGCGCCGGCGCCGAACAGCCAGGCGCAGGCCGCGAACAGCAGGCCGGTCGCGAGCTCGACCAGCAGGTAGCGCGGCGCGATGCCCGTGCCGCAGGCCGAGCAGCGCCCGCGCAGCAGCAGCCAGCTCAGCACCGGCACGTTCTCGTGCGCCTTGATGCGGTGCCCGCAGGCCGGGCAGCGCGACGGCGGCCGCAGCAGCGTGAGCGGCGTGAGCTGGTCGAGGCGCTGCAGCACGGCGCGGCTGGCCGCCTCGAGCTCGCGCGGCGGCTTGGCGGCCGCGCCGAACGCAGCCTGCCAGCTGCGCGGGTCGGCGAGCGCGAAGCCGGCGACGTCGTGGCGCCACCAGTCGCGCATGTACATCGCCGGCAGTCGATGGACGACGACGTTGAGGAAGCTGCCGACGAGCAGTCCGAGCACGCCCAGGGCGGGCGGCGAGAGCAGGAGTTCGATCAAGTTGCCGGCGCGGGCTGCGTCAGACCACCGCGCCGAGTTTGAAGATCGGCAGGTACATCGAGACCACGATGCCGCCGATCAGCACGCCCAGCACGACGATGATGAAGGGCTCCATCAGGCTCGACAGGCCCTTGACCATCTCGTCGACCTCGTCCTCGTAGAACTCGGCCGCCTTGCCCAGCATGTGGTCGAGCGAACCCGACTCCTCGCCGATGGCCGACATCTGCAGCACCATGGTCGGGAAGACGCCGGTGGTCGTCATCGCCGTGGTCAGCGCCGAGCCGGTGGACACGTCCTTCTGGATCTGCTCGGTCGCCTCCTGGTAGACGGCGTTGCCCGAGGCGCCGCCGACCGAATCGAGCGCCTCGACCAGCGGCACGCCGGCGGCGAACATCGTGGCCAGCGTGCGCGTCCAGCGCGCGATCACCGACTTGTGGATGAGATCGCCGAACACCGGTACCTTGAGGAGCAGCCGGTCCATCGTCTTCTGCATCTTCGGGCTGCGCCGCCAGGCCTGGAAGAAGAAGTAGCCGCCGCCGAACAGCAACCCGAAGATCGCCCACCACCACTGCACGAAGAACTTGGACAGTCCGATCACGACCAGCGTGGGCGCCGGCAGCTCGCCGCCGAAGGACTTGAAGACGTCCTCGAACGCCGGGATCACGAACAGCATGATCACCGTCAGCACGACGAAGGCGACGACGATGACCGCGATCGGGTACATCAGCGCCGACTTGATCTTCTGCTTGATGGCGAGCGTCTTCTCCTGGTAGATCGCCAGGCGGTCGAGCAGGGCTTCGAGGATGCCGCCGGCCTCGCCGGCCTCGACCAGGTTGCAGTACAGCGCGTCGAAGTGCATCGGGTGGCGGCGGAACGCCGCCGACAGGCTGGTGCCGGTCTCGACGTCGTTGCGGATGTCGGTCAGCAGCTTGGTCAGGCGCGGGTTCGTGCTGCCGCGCGCGACGATGTCGAAGGATTGCAGCAGCGGCACGCCGGCCTTCATCATCGTTGCCAGCTGGCGCGTGAAGATCGCGATGTCCTTCTGCTTGATCGAACGCCCGCCGCTGGTGCGGCGCTTCTTGATCTTGCCCACCAGGATGCCCTGGCGGCGCAGGCTGGCGCTGACCATCGACTCGCCGCCGGCGCGCATCTCGCCGCGCACGACCTTGCCGTTCTTGTCGCGGCCCTCCCACTCGAAGAGGAGCTCCTTGGGCGCCTTGGCGGCGGCTGCTGCAGTGGCCATGGATCTTGCGTTCGGTGGGCGGTCGGACTTGTTCGATCACTCGTTGGTGACGGTGATCACCTCCTCGAGCGTGGTGACGCCTGCGCGCACCTTCACGAGGCCGGACTGGCGCAGGTCGCGCACGCCTTCGGCCTGCGCCTGCTTGGCGATGTCCAGCGCCGTGCCTTCGCCGAGGATGATGCGCTGGATCGCCTCGGTTATCGGCATGACCTGGTAAATGCCGACCCGGCCCTTGTATCCGTTGTTGCAACTGCTGCAACCGACCGCACGGTAGGGCTTCCAGTTGCCGTCCAGATCCTCGGGCTGGAAGCCCGCCTTGAGCAGCGACTCGCGCGGATAGTCGGCCGGCTTCTTGCAGTTGTCGCACAGCCGCCGCGCCAGCCGCTGCGCCGTGATCAGCAGCACGCTGGCGGCGATGTTGAACGGCGCCACGCCCATGTTGGCCAGCCGCGTGAGCGTGGTCGGCGCGTCGTTGGTGTGCAGCGTGCTCATCACCAGGTGACCGGTCTGCGCGGCCTTGATGGCGATGTCGGCGGTCTCGAGATCGCGGATCTCGCCCACCATGATGATGTCGGGATCCTGGCGCAGGAAAGCCTTGAGCGCGGTGGCGAAGTTGAGCCCCGCCTTGTCGTTGACGTTGACCTGGTTGATGCCCGGCAGGTTGATTTCGGCCGGGTCCTCGACGGTGGCGATGTTGACGCCGGGCTGGTTGAGGATGTTCAGGCAGGTGTAGAGCGACACCGTCTTGCCGCTGCCGGTGGGGCCGGTGACGAGCACCATGCCGTAGGGGCGCTGGATGGCCGCCGTCAGGCGGTCCTTTTCGATCTTCTCGTAGCCCAGCGCCTCGATGCCCAGCTTGGCGCTGCTGGAGTCGAGGATGCGGATCACGACCTTCTCGCCGAAGAGGGTAGGCAGCGTGCTGACGCGGAAGTCGATCGCCTTGCTGCCGAACTTGAGCTTCATGCGGCCATCCTGCGGGACGCGCTTCTCGGCGATGTCCATGCGGCTGATGACCTTGATGCGCGAGGCGAGCTTCTCCTTGATGGCCAAGGGCGGCTGCGTGATCTCGCGCAGCTCGCCGTCGATGCGAAAGCGCACCCGGTAGTGGTACTCGTAGGGCTCGAAGTGCAGGTCCGACGCGCGCAGGTTGATGGCGTCGATCAGCATCTTCTGCAAGAAGCGCACGACCGGCGCGTCCTCGACGTCGGCGGCGGCGTCGGCGCTCTCCTGCGCCGAGGTGTCCTCGTCGCTGACGTCGAAATCGAAGTCGGTCGACGCGATCGACTCCAGCACCTCGTTGGCCGACGTGCTCTGCGCCTCGATCTGCTTGGCCAGCTTGTCGTGCTCGACGATCACCCATTCCGGCGTAAGCTGGGTGGCGAACTTGATGCGTTCGGCCGCTTCCTGGTCGGTGGGGTCGGCGGCGCCGATGAACAGGCGGTTGCCGCGCCGGCCCAGCACCACGAGCTGGTACTGGCTCGCGATCTTCGGGTCGACCAGGTTGCGCGGCAGGCGCTGCAGGTCGAGCGCGTTGAGGTCGAGCAGCGGCAGCGCGAGCGCGCTCGACAGCGTGTGCGCGAGCTCGTCGGGCTTGAGCACGCCCGCGCTCATGATCGCGGCGACGAAGCTGCTCTTGCGCTCGCGTGCCATCTTGGCCAGCTCCTCGGCCGTCTTCGCCGTCAACTTGCCGGCGTTGACGAGCACGCGCGCGACGCCCGTCAGCGACGACCTGGGGGGTTCGACGACGGTCTCTGCGGCCATCAAGTCACTTCGGATGCTGCATGGGCGCGGGGATCATCGCCGATCCGCCTGCGGGTGTAAACGCCGGAAAAAGCCGATTCCGGTACCCCATCCGCGCCTGCCGTCGGGCGTCCTGGTGCTGCCGCGATCGGCGCCGACGGCGCGCGGACCTGGTCGGGGTGAGAGGATTCGAACCTCCGGCCTCTACGTCCCGAACGTAGCGCTCTACCAGGCTAAGCTACACCCCGAGGTGGATACGTCCGATGCCGCACGGCCCCTGCGGGCGCGCGGACGAACGGTCGCTCCGTAACACACCGGCCGGTTCAGGAAGACCTGTGAACGGACCGAACGCATAATTCTAGCAAAGCGTCGCGCGCCCTCGAAGGCGGCAGCGCGCCGAGCAGGGCGCGCGCCTTGTCGGCCTCGCGCGTGGCCGCGGCGCGCGTCGCGTCGAGCGCGCCGGTGCGCCGCACGAGGGCGAGGATCTCGGGCAGCTTCTCGTTCTCGCCGTGCTCGATGGCGCGACGGATCAGCACCCGGTCGTCTTCGGCGGCGCGCTCCATTGCCAGCAGCAGCGGCAGCGTCGGCTTGCCTTCGCGCAAGTCGTCGCCGACGTTCTTGCCGAGCTCGTCGGTGTGGCCCTCGTAGTCGAGCAGGTCGTCGACGAGCTGGAACGCGGTGCCGAGCGAGCGGCCGAATTCGGCGCACGCCTCCTCGAGCGGCCGGTCGGCGCCGCCAAGAACGGCGCCCAGGCGCGCACTGGCCTCGAACAGCTTGGCGGTCTTGTAGCGGATGACGCGCAGGTAGTCCTCGACGCTGATGTCGGGGTCGTGCATGTTCATCAACTGCAGCACCTCGCCCTCGGCGATGACGTTGGTGGCGTCGGCCAGCACCTCGAGTACGCGCATGCTGTTCACCGACACCATCATCTGGAACGCACGCGAATACAGGAAGTCGCCCACCAGCACGCTGGCGGCGTTGCCGAAGATGGCGTTGGCGGTGGCGCGGCCGCGACGCAGCGCCGACTCGTCGACGACGTCGTCGTGCAGCAGCGTGGCGGTGTGGATGAACTCGACGATCGCTGCCAGTTCGTAGCGCTCCTGTCCCTCGAAGCCCATCGCTTCCGCGAACAGCAGCACCAGACGCGGCCGGATGCGCTTGCCGCCGGCGCCGATGATGTAGCGCGAGATCTGGTCGATCAGGGCGACGCGCGAGGCCAGCCGCTCGCGGATGAGCGCATCCACCCGCTGCAGCCCGGCGTCGATCGGGTCCGCTGCGGCGGCGATTGAGGCGGCGATCTCGAGCAAGGGTCGCAAGGCGGGCTGCAGGCATTATAGGAACGGCGGGCGTCGCGACCGGCGTCGGCGTCCGGTAGCGTTGCCGCGCACCGATCGTGACGCAGGCCCGTGCTATACTGAGCGGCTCTGCGCGCGCGATACAGCCGTCTTGCGCGCAGCTCATCCCGAAAGAGGTTTCACATGTACGCGGTCATAAGAACCGGTGGCAAGCAGTACAAGGTGGCTGCCGGCGAGAAGATCAAGGTAGAGCAGATTGCTGCGGACGTCGGCCAGGATGTCGTGCTCGACCAGGTGCTCGCGGTCGGCAGCGGCGCCGAGCTGAAGCTCGGCACGCCCTGCGTGGCCGGCGCCAGCGTCAGCGCCACCGTCGTGGCCCAGGGCCGGCACGACAAGGTGCGCATCTTCAAGATGCGCCGCCGCAAGCACTACCGCAAGCAAGCCGGGCACCGTCAGCACTACACCGAGCTGCAGATCGGTTCGATCAACGCCTGAGGAGCGGGAAGCACCATGGCACAGAAGAAAGGCGGCGGCTCCACGCGCAACGGCCGCGACTCGCAGCCCAAGATGCTCGGCGTCAAGGCCTTCGGCGGGCAGCAGGTCAGCGCCGGCTCGATCATCGTGCGCCAGCGCGGCACCAAGTTCCACGCCGGCACCCACGTCGGCATGGGGCGCGACCACACGCTGTTCGCGCTCGTCGACGGCGCCGTGCGCTTCGACACCAAGGGGGCGCTCAACCGCGCCACCGTGAGCGTCAAGCCGGCCTGAGCCGGGTTCGGCGCCCGCGCGAAGCCCCGGCTCCCGGGGCTTCTTCGTTTCTCGCGCTGCGTGCCGCTACGATCGACTTGTGAAGTTCGTCGACGAAGCACTGATCGACGTCGCCGCCGGGCACGGCGGCGCCGGCTGCGTGAGTTTCCGGCGCGAGAAGTTCGTGCCCTTCGGCGGCCCCAACGGCGGCGACGGCGGCCGCGGCGGCAGCGTCTGGGCACGGGCCGACCGCAACCTCAACACGCTCGTCGACTACCGCTACGCGCGCCGTCATGAGGCCAGGAACGGCGAGCCGGGCCGCGGCTCTGATCAGTTCGGCGCCGCCGGCGCCGATGTCGAGTTGCGCATGCCGGTCGGCACGATCGTGCGTGACGCCGAGACCGACGCCGTCGTCGCCGAGCTCCTCGAACATGACCAGCGCGCAATGCTGGCCAAGGGCGGCGACGGCGGCTTCGGCAACCTGCACTTCAAGAGCAGCACCAACCGCGCGCCGCGCCAGAAGACGCCGGGCTGGCCGGGCGAGGCGAGGAAGCTGCGGCTCGAGCTGCGCGTGCTGGCCGACGTCGGGCTGCTCGGCATGCCCAACGCCGGCAAGAGCACGCTGATCGCTGCGGTCAGCAACGCGCGGCCGAGGATTGCCGACTATCCGTTCACGACGCTGCATCCGCACCTGGGCGTCGTGCGCGTCGGGCCCGAGCAGAGCTTCGTCGTCGCCGACATTCCGGGCCTGATCGAGGGGGCGAGCGAGGGTGCGGGGCTGGGCCACCAGTTCCTGCGCCACCTTCAGCGTACGCGGCTGCTGCTGCACATCGTCGACGCGGCGCCGTTCGACGAAGGCGTCGACCCGGTGGCGCAGGTGCGCGCCATCGTCGCCGAGCTGAAGAAGCACGACGCGGCGCTGGCCGCCAAGCCGCGCTGGCTCGTGTTCAACAAGATCGACATGCTGCCCGTCGACGAGCGCGAGCGGCGCCTGAAGGGCTACCTGCGCCGGCTGCGCTGGACGGGTCCATGGTTCGCGATCTCGGCGCTGGCGCGCGAGGGTCTGCAGCCGCTGCTCGACAAGGCGTACGAACAGATCGCCGCCGCACGACACGAAGCGCCGCCGCCCGATCCGCGCTTCGCGCAGTCTGCCGACGAAGACGGAACCGCGGCGTGAGCGGCCTGCTGCAGGCGGCGCGCCGCATTGTCGTCAAGGTCGGCTCGAGCCTCGTCACCGACGAGGGGCGCGGCGTCGACGCCGCGGCGATCGACAACTGGTCGCGCCAGCTCGCCGAGCTCGCGCGCCAGGGACGCGAGCTCGTGATGGTGTCCAGCGGCGCCATCGCCGAGGGCATGAAGCGCCTGGGCTGGACGACGCGACCCAAGGAGCTGCATGCGTTGCAGGCCGCGGCCGCGGTGGGCCAGATGGGCCTGGTGCAGATGTACGAGACGCAGCTCGCGGCGCACGGCATGCGCAGCGCGCAGGTGCTGCTCACGCACGCCGACCTGGCCGACCGCGAACGCTATCTGAATGCGCGCTCGACGCTGCTGACGCTGCTCGCGCACGGCGTGATCCCGGTGATCAACGAGAACGACACCGTGGTCACCGACGAGATCAAGTTCGGCGACAACGACACGCTCGGCGCGCTCGTGGCCAACCTCGTCGACGCCGACGCCTACGTGATCCTCACCGACCAGCGCGGCCTGTACGCCGCCGATCCGCGCAAGGTGCCCGACGCGCGCTTCGTCGACCGCGCCACCGCGGGCGATCCGGCGCTCGAGGCGATGGCCGGCGGCGCCGGCAGCGGCCTCGGCAAGGGCGGCATGCTGACCAAGGTGCTGGCGGCGCGGCGCGCCGCGCGCAGCGGCACCGGCACCGTCATCGCCTGGGGCCGCGAGCGCGACGTGCTGCTGCGGCTGGCCGCCGGCGAGTCGATCGGCACCCAGCTCGCGGCCGGCACCGCCAAGCTCGCGGCGCGCAAGCAGTGGATGCTCGACCATCTGCAGCTGCGCGGCGCCGTCGTCGTCGACGCCGGTGCGGCGGCCAAGCTGCGCGCCGCCGGCAAGAGCCTGCTGCCGATCGGCGTCGTCGAGGTGCTGGGCGAGTTCGCGCGCGGCGATGTCATTGCCGTGCGCGGCGCCGACGGCGTCGAATTCGCGCGCGGCCTGGCCAACTACTCGGCGGCCGAGGCGCGGCTCATCGCGCGCAGGCCGTCGGCGCAGATCGAGGCGCTGCTCGGCTACGCCAACGAGCCCGAGATGATCCACCGGACCAATCTGGTTCTGGTGTAGGCGGGCGGCGCACGCGCGCGTGCACGGCCGCGCCTGCGGCGCCGGGATGCCTACGCGTCGCCGCTGGGCAGCGGCGGCGGCGGCTCGGACTGCGCCTCACTGGCGCGCTCGGCAGCCTGCGTGCCTGCGCAGCGCTGCGCGCGCAGGCCCGCGCGCAGATAGCGGTTGTGGTGCGTGACGCGGGGCAGGAAGCGCGCCAGTTCGGTGAGCGCCATCTCGTAGACGCCGCGCTTGAACTCGATCACCATGTCGAGCGGCACCCAGTACTCGTTCCAGCGCCAGGCATCGAACTCGGGGTGGTCGGTGGCGCGCAGGTTCATGTCGCAGTCGCGGCCGACGAGCTTGAGCAGGAACCAGATCTGCTTCTGGCCCTTGTAGTGGCCGCGCGCGTCGCGCCGGATGTAATGGTCGGGCACCTCGTAGCGCAGCCACTCGCGCGTGCGGCCGACGATCTGCACATGCTCCGGGCGCAGCCCCACTTCCTCGTGCAGCTCGCGGAACATCGCCTGCTCGGGCGATTCCCCGTACTTGATGCCGCCTTGCGGGAACTGCCAGGAGTGCGTCCTCAATCTCTTGCCCCAGAACACCTGGTTGCGCGAGTTGAGGAGGACGATGCCGACGTTCGGCCTGAAGCCGTCCCGGTCGAGCATAATCAAACCCCGATTTTTCGACTGGTTTCATTATTGCACCGGCCCGGTGCGGTGTGCGAACCCTCGCTAACCCGCATGGCTTTCAGGGCCGCTCGTTCGAGGGTCGCCGAGCGGGCGCGGTGCGCCGGATTGCCACGCAACGCCGCCATGAAAGCCTCAGCGACCTTCATCTCCACGCTCAAGGAAGCGCCCGCCGACGCCGAGATCGTGAGCCACAGGCTCATGATGCGCGCCGGCCTCATCAAGCGCCTCGGCGCCGGCATCTACAACTACATGCCGCTGGGCTTGCGCGTGATCCGCAAGATCGAAGCGATCATCCGCGAAGAGATGAACCGCGCCGGCGCGGTGGAGTTGCTGATGCCGGTGGTGCAGCCGGCCGAGCTATGGCAGGAGACCGGCCGCTTCCAGGCCTACGGGCCCGAACTGCTGCGCGTCAAGGACCGCCACCAGCGCGATTTCGTCATCCAGCCCACGAGCGAGGAGGTGGTCACCGACATCGCGCGCCAGGAGTTGCGCAGCTACAAGCAGCTGCCGCGCAACTTCTATCACATCCAGACCAAGTTCCGCGACGAGCGCCGGCCGCGCTTCGGCGTCATGCGCGGCCGCGAGTTCACGATGAAGGACGCCTACTCGTTCGACCGCGACAAGGCCGGCGCGCTGGCCAGCTACCGGCTCATGTTCGACGCCTACAAGCGCATCTTCGACCGCTTCGGCCTGCAGTACCGCGCGGTGGCGGCCGACACCGGAGCCATCGGCGGCGACGCCTCGCACGAGTTCCAGGTCATCGCCGAGACCGGCGAGGACGCCATCGCCTACTGTCCGACGAGCGATTACGCGGCCAATGTCGAGCTGGCCGAGGCGCTGGCACTGCTGCCCGAGCGCGCCGCGCCTTCGAAGCCGATGACGAAGACGCCGACGCCGGGCCAGGCCACGTGCGCGGACGTGGCCGCGCTGCTCGGCATCCCGCTGGCGACGACGGTCAAGGCGCTCGTGCTCGCTGCCGACGACAGGAACGAGGCCGGCGACGTCGCAGGCACCACGCTGTGGCTGCTGCTCGTGCGCGGCGACCACAGCCTCAACGAGGTGAAGGCAGGCAAACTGCCGGGCCTGAAGGGCGGTTTCCGCTTCGCCGGCGCGGCCGAGATCGAGGCGCACTTCGGCTGCCAGCCCGGCTATCTCGGCCCGGTGGCGACGCGCCGGCCGGTCAAGGTGGTGGCCGACCGCACGGTGGCGCGCATGGCCGACTTCGTGTGCGGCGCCAACGAGGCGGACTTCCACCTCACCGGCGTCAACTGGGGCCGCGACCTGCCCGAGCCCGAACTCGTCGCCGACATCCGCAACGTCGTCGCCGGCGACCCCGCGCCCGACGGCAAGGGCGTGCTCGCCATCCAGCGCGGCATCGAGGTCGGCCACGTGTTCTACCTGGGCACCAAGAAGTACAGCGAGCCGATGCACGCCACCTTCCTCGACGAGCAGGGCAAGCCGCAGCCGTTCGAGATGGGCTGCTACGGCATCGGCGTGACGCGCATCCTGGGCGCGGCGATCGAACAGAACCACGACGAGCGCGGCATCGTCTGGCCGGCGGCGATCGCGCCGTTCGCGGCCGTGATCTGCCCGATAGGCTACGAGCGCACGCCGGCCGTGCGCGAGGCGGCCGAGCGGCTGCACGACGAACTCGTCGCGCTCGGCGTCGACGTCGTGCTCGACGACCGCGGCGAGCGCCCGGGTGCGATGTTCGCCGACTGGGAGCTCATCGGCGTACCGGTGCGCATCGTCGTCTCGCCGCGCGGCGTCGAAGCGGGTACGGTCGAGGTGCAGGGCCGGCGCGAGAGCGCGGCCACGGCGGCGGCGCTGGCCGACGCCGCCCGCGTCGTGAAGGAGCGCGTCGCGGCGTGAACGGGGCATGACGCTCACGCGCCGCGCGACCCTGCTCGCGGCGGCCGGTGCCTGCGCCGGCGCGCTCGCTCCCGGCCGGGCGCGCGCCGGTGCCCAGATCGAGGAGCCGCTGGCCGACGCCGTGCGCACGGCGCTGTCGGCGTCGATCGCCGACGAGGCGCCGCCGCGACTCGGCTTCGACACCATCGAGCAGCGCCTGGCCTATCTGCGCTGGCTGGGTGCGGCGAGCGAAAGGCTCCGACGCCGCCAGAGCGAGCACCACACGCGCGTCGAGTTCCTCGAGGCGGTGGCGTACGAGAGCCGGCGGGCGCGCCTGGACACCGCGCTCGTGCTCGGGCTCATCCAGGTCGAGAGCGGCTTTCGCAAGTACGCCATCAGCCGCGCCGGCGCGCGCGGCTACATGCAGGTGATGCCGTTCTGGGCGCGCCTGATCGGCGACGGCGACGACCGGCGCCTGTTCCACCTGCAGACGAATCTGCGCTTCGGCTGCGTCATCCTGCGCCACTACCTCGAGCAGGAACGCGGCGACGAGATCATGGCGCTCGGCCGCTACAACGGCAGCCGGGGCCGGGCCGAGTACCCGAACGCGGTGTTCGCGGCGCGCCGGGCCTGGGACATCAGGCCGGCCTGAACCCCACGGCGCGCTGCGCCGGCCCCACGCGGGCGCGATTCATATCTTCGCAGGCTCTCAGGTCCTGGCCAGCAGCTGCTGCAGCTCGCCCGACTGGTACATCTCCATCATGATGTCCGAGCCGCCGACGAACTCGCCGTTGACGTAAAGCTGCGGAATCGTCGGCCAGTTGGCGTAGTCCTTGATGCCCTGGCGCACCTCCTCGTCCTCGAGCACGTTGAAGGTGTCGAAATCGCTCACCCCGCAGGCCTTGAGCACCTGCACCGCCCGGCCCGAGAAGCCGCACATCGGGAACTGGGCTGTGCCCTTCATGAAGAGCATCACGCGGTGGCCCTTGACCAATTCGCCGATGCGTTGCTGCACGTCGCTCATCGCTGTGTTCCTGGAGCCGCTGTGTCGATGGGCGCGCAGTATGCGGCAAAGCCTGCGCAGCCGGGAGCGCGGGGTTTTCGGCCTGAGGCGGGTGCCGCGCGGCGGCCTGCGCGCCCTTCGGCGCGTGCTGCGCACGACGCCGCGCCGCCGCGCTCCTTGACCGCCTCGGCGCAACGGCGGGCAGGCGCGCAGGCCGGTAGTCGGACAGGCCCGGAGGGGCGGCGGGACCGGGGATATTCTCGAGGAACAGGAATATCAAACGGTCACGGCATAGCGGAAGGTGGCGGTTCCTTCAAGAACACCGGACCCGCTGGCGGGCCTGAAATGCTCAGAACGCGTAGCGCACGCCGAGCTGCAGCATCGGTGCGAGGCGCAGTTCGCGCAGCGCGACGTCCATCGCTTGCTGACCGAACAGCGCCCGACCGACGCCGGCCATGCCGGACGGTCGGCCGGCGACGAGGCCGAGGTCGGCCGTGACCGAAAGCGTGCGCCAAAGCAGCGGTGAGCTGTAGCCCAGGCCCAGATAGGGCAGCGCGCCGGTATCACCGCCAGCGGCCAGCGGCCCCTCGAGCAGGTTCAGGCCGAGCCGTGAGCCGGCTGCCGGCACCAGCGTCGGCGTGCCGGAGAGTGTGCCCAGCACCAGGCCACCGGTGGCGCGCAGACTGCCGAGCGGCTTGCGCGCGAAGACGTAGTCGCCCAGCAGCGCGCCGCCCTGGACGGTGCGCTGCGCTGCCGCTTCGCCGTGCGCAGCGAGCGCCGTGGCGGGCAGCGGACCGAGCGGCGCGGTCTGCAGCGTGATGCGCCACTCCAGAGCCGGCCAGACGGCATCGGTGGCGGGGGGCAGCAGGCCGTTCTGCGCCAGGGCCGGCAGCGCAAGCAGGCAGGCCGCGGCGGCTGCAGCGGCGGTCGGCGACGCGAATCGGGCGATCCTCATGCTCGGCTCCGAAGGTTGCGTGAGCACCGATGATGCGCCGATCCCGCCTTCCCGACATGGCCCTCGGCGAGCGCGGCGGTAAGAAGTTGGCAAGCGTTGCGTCGGCAGGAACGATGCCCGTGCCGGGCATCTGCCTCAGCCCGGGCGTCGCCCGCCCGTGCAGCGCGGCAGCCGGGCCAGATCGGGTCGGGTCTCGATGGCTTCGAAGCCGGCGGCGCCGAGCAGCCTGCGCACCGCCGGACCCTGATCGAAGCCATGCTCGACGAGCAGCCAGCCGCCCGGCAGCAGGTGGGCGGGTGCCTCGGCGACGATCTGCCGCAGTGCGTCCACGCCATCGCAGCCGGAGGTGAGCGCGCACTGCGGCTCATGGGCGAGCGCGCGCAAGTGCGGATCCCCGCTCGCGACGTAGGGCGGATTGGCCAGTGCGAGCGCGAAACGTCGCCCCGCCAGCGGCTGCCACCAGTCGCCGGCCAGCAGCTCGAGCGGCAGCCCCAGGCGCGCGGCGTTGTGCCGGGCGACGGCGAGCGCTGCATCGCTGGCGTCGGTGGCGGTCAGCCATGCCCAGGGTGCGGCGTGCGCGACGGCGAGTGCGATCGCGCCGCTGCCGGTGCCGAGGTCGACCACGGCAGGCGTCGGCGCCGCCGGCAACGCCGGCAACGCCTGCCACGCCGCCAGGCGCTCGAGCGCCCAGTCGACCAGCAGTTCGGTCTCGGGTCGCGGCACGAGCACGTCGCGTGTCACGGCGAGCACGAGGCCGTGGAATTCGCGTTCGCCGACGAGATAGGCAAGAGGCTCGCCGGCGGCGCGTCGGCGCAGCAGGGCCTCCAGCGCGTCGGCATGCCGCGCCTGCGGCACGACATCGTCGTGCGCGATCACCCATTCGCGCGCGCGCCCGAGGCAATGTGCGGCGAGGAGCTGCGCGTCCAGGCGCGCGACGCCGGCCGCCTGCGCGCGCGCCAGCAGCGCGGCGAGCGTGGTGCTCATGGCTGCGCCCCGGGGCCTGCGGTCGGCCGCGCCTGGCGCAAGCGGCTCGGCAAGGCCTGCGCGCTCACGCCGCCTCGCGCCCGCCCGCCTCGAGCTGCGCGAGCTGCTCGGCGACGCGCGCGGCCTGCAGTGCCGCGACGACGTCGTCCAGATCGCCTTCCAGGATCGCCCCCAGCCTGTACAGCGTGAGGTTGATGCGGTGGTCGGTGAGCCGGCCCTGCGGGAAGTTGTAGGTGCGGATGCGGTCGCTGCGATCGCCGCTGCCGATGAGGCTCTTGCGTGTGGCGGCCTCCCGGGCCTGACGCTCGCTGCGCTCCTTGTCGCGCAGCCTGGCCTGCAGCACCGCCAGCGCCTTGGCGCGGTTGCGGTGCTGGCTGCGATCGTCCTGGCACTCGGCCACGAGGCCGGTGGGCAGGTGCGTGATGCGGATCGCGCTGTCGGTCTTGTTGATGTGCTGGCCGCCGGCGCCGCTGGCGCGGAAGGTGTCGATGCGCAGCGCGGAGGGATCGAGGGTGATCTCGTCGGCCGCGTCGGGCTCGGGCAGGACGGCCACCGTACAGGCGCTGGTATGGATGCGGCCCTGGCTCTCGGTGGCCGGCACGCGCTGCACGCGATGGCCGCCGCTCTCGAAGCGCAGTCGGCCGTAGACGTTCTCGCCCTCGACGCGCAGCACGAGTTCCTTGAAGCCGCCGAGCTCGGCTGCGCTCTCGCTCATGACCTCGGTGCGCCAGCCGCGGCGCTCGGCGTAGCGCAGGTACATGCGTGCGAGGTCGCCGGCGAACAGTGCCGATTCGTCGCCGCCCGTACCGGCGCGGATCTCGACGAAGGCGTTGCGCGCGTCGTCCGGGTCGGTGGGCAGCAGCGCCTCGTGCAGCTCGGCGTCCAGGCGCTCCAGGTCGGCCTGGGCGGCGGCGATCTCCTCGGCGGCCAGCGCTGCCATCGCCGGATCGGATTCGCCCGCGTGCAACTCGCGGGCCGCCTCGAGGTCATGCTCGCGCCGCCGGTACGCGCGCCAGCAGTCGACCGCGCGCTGCACCTCGGCGTGCTCGCGCGCCAGTGCGCGCCAGCGGCCGAGGTCGGTCGTCACCTGCGGATCGGCGAGCGTCCGGTCCAGCTCGACCAGGCGCAGCGCAAGGCGTTCGAACTGCTCGCGGATCTTGGGGCTCATGGACTGTGGCGGGCGAGGCACCGGCGCCGCGCGCACGACGTCGGTCGCGCACGAGGCGTGTCGCGCCGGCTAACGACCCTCGTCGGGGCTGCGGCTGCTGGCGCGCAGGAACAGGCGCGAGACGGTCTCGGCCAGCCGCTTGCGCTCGTCGCCCTCGGCGGTGTGCAGTTCGGCCAGCGTGCCGTGCAGCATCTTGTTGGCCAGGCCGCGCGCGAGCGCGTCGAGCACGGCTTCGGGCGCCTCGCCGCGCGCCAGCATGCGGCGCGCGCGCGCCAGCTCGACGCCGCGCCAGTCCTGCGTCTGCCGCTGCAGCGCCTGGATCAGCGGCACGGCGGCGCGCTGGTCGAGCCAATGCGCGAAGCTCTGCACACCGGCGTCGATGATGGCCTCGGCCTGCTGCACCGCCGCCTGGCGCTTCTCGCCCGCGCTCTGCACGAGGGACGACAGGTCGTCGACGGTGTAGAGGTAGGCGTCGTCCAGGCGCGCGACTTCGGGTTCGATGTCGCGCGGCACGGCCAGGTCGACCAGGAACATCGGGCGGCGGCGCCGCTGCTTGAGCGCGCGCTCGACGGCGCCCAGGCCGATGATCGGCAGCGTGCTCGCGGTGCACGAGACGATGGCATCGAACTCGTGCAGCCTCGTCGGCAGGTCGGCCAGGCGCATGGCCTGCGCGCCGAAGCGCGCCGCGAGCTTCTCGCCGCGTTCGAGCGTACGGTTGGCAACGGCCATGCCCGCCGGCGAGCGCGCCGCGAAATGGGTGGCCACGAGCTCGATCATTTCGCCGGCGCCGACCAGCAGCAGGTGGATGCGGCCGAGATCCTCGAACAGCTGCGCGGCCAGCCGCACGGCCGCGGCGGCCATGCTGATCGAGTGCGCGCCGATCTCGGTCGACGTGCGCACCTCCTTGGCGACCGAGAAGCTGCGCTGGAACAGCTGGTGCAGCGTCGTGCCGAGGGTGCCCGCCTCGTCGGCCATGCGCACGGCCTGCTTCATCTGACCGAGGATCTGCGGCTCGCCCAGCACCATGGAATCGAGCCCCGAGGCGACGCGGAAGGCGTGGCGCGCCGCTTCGCGGTCGTGCATCTGGTAGCTGTGCGCCTCGAGCCGGCTCGCCGGGACGCCGCCCTGCTCGGCCAGCCAGTCGAGCGTCGGGCGCGCCAGATCCTGCGCCGGCGCGCCGGCAGCCACGTACAGCTCGGTGCGGTTGCAGGTGGACACCAGCGCGGCCTCGGCCGCGAGCCGCGGCGTGCGCAGCGACAGCCCGCGCAGCGCGCCGCCGAGCTGCTCGGGCGCGAACGCAAAACGCCCGCGCAGGTCGAGCGGCGCGGTGTTGTGGTTCAGGCCGAGGGCGAAGACGCTCACTTCGGACATTGTAGATTTCGGCCGCGCCGCAAATTGTCCTGCGTCAACACGCTGCCACGCCATGCCGCCGGGCCAACCCCCGATTCGAGCCAGACCATGGGCCCGCTCGACGCCCTGAACCACATCGTCAACCTCCTGCTGCCCGCGCTCGCGCTCGGCGCGCTGGCCGCGGCGCTGGCCAAGCTGCTGTGGCGGCGCGAGCTGGCCGGCGTGCGCTGGCGCGCGCTCGCGCTGCCGGCGGCCGCCGGCTCGGCCGCGGCTGCGCTCGGCGGGCTCGTCGTCACGGGCCACGACGGGCGCATGGCCACCTACGGTGCAATGGTGCTGGCCTGCGCGCTGGCGCTGTGGTGGCGCGGCTTCAGCCGCTGGCGCAAGTAGCCGCGCCGGCGGTCGCGGCAACGAGCTCGCCGCGCAGCGAATGCGGCAGCGCCGCCGTGATGCGCAGCTCGATCATGCGGCCCGTGAGCCCGGCGGCCTGCGGCCCGGCGGCGAAGTTGACGATGCGGTTGCACTCGGTGCGACCCATCAGTTCGGCCGGATCCTTGCGCGACGGGCCCTCGACCAGGACGCGCTGCACGCTGCCGACGCGGGCCGCCGAGAGGCGGCGCACGTTGGCCTCGAGCGCCGCCTGCAGCTGCCGCAGCCGTGCGAGCTTGGTCGCCTGCGGCGTGTCATCGGCCAGTGCCGCGGCCGGCGTGCCCGGGCGCGGGCTGTACACGAAACTGAAGCTCGCGTCGTAGTCGAGCTCCTCGACGAGCTTCATCGTCGCGGCGTGGTCGGCCTCGGTCTCGCCGGGGAAGCCGACGATGAAGTCCGAGCTCAACGCCAGCGCCGGGCGCGCTGCGCGCAGCCGCCGCACCAGGCTCTTGTACTGCAGCGCCGTGTAGCCGCGCTTCATCGCCATCAGGATGCGGTCGCAGCCGTGCTGCACCGGCAGGTGCAGGTGGCTCACGAGCTTGGGGCAGTCGGCGTAGGCGCGCACCAGGCGCGGCGTGAATTCGTTCGGGTGGCTGGTGGTGAAGCGGATGCGTTCGATCCCGGGGATCTCGTGCATGTATTCGATCAGCAGCGCGAGGTCGGCGACCTCGTCCGTGCCGCCCATGCGGCCGCGGTAGGCGTTGACGTTCTGGCCGAGCAGGGTCACCTCCTTGACGCCTTGCCCGGCCAGGCCGGCGATCTCGACGAGCAGGTCGTCGAACGGGCGGCTCACCTCGTCGCCGCGCGTGTACGGCACGACGCAGTACGAACAGTACTTCGAGCAGCCCTCCATCACCGAGACGAAGGCGCTCGCGCCCTCGGTGCGCGCCGGCGGCAGGTGGTCGAACTTCTCGATCTCGGGAAAGCTCACGTCGACCTGCGCACGCCGCTGGCTGCGGCGTGCCGCGATCATCTGCGGCAGCCGGTGCAGGGTCTGCGGGCCGAACACGAGGTCGACGTAGGGCGCGCGCTCGACGATGGCCGCGCCCTCCTGGCTGGCCACGCAGCCGCCCACGCCGATCAGCGCGCCGCGCGCCTTCAGGTGCTTGACGCGGCCGAGGTCGCTGAACACCTTCTCCTGCGCCTTCTCGCGCACCGAGCAGGTGTTGAAGAGGATGAGATCGGCCGCGCGAGGATCGTCGGTGCGCTCGTAGCCCTCGGCGGCGTGCAGCAAGTCCGACATCTTGTCCGAGTCGTACTCGTTCATCTGGCAGCCGAAGGTACGGATGTAGACCTTCTTCGTGCCCGCGCGCACCGGCGCGTCGGGTGCGTCGGCCGCCTCGCGTGTCTCGGGGGCAGCGGCGCCGCTCATGGCCGGCTCCAGGTCTGCGCGACCGCGTCGAAGCTCCAGGCCGCGGCCTGTGCCGGCGTGCTCGGCCAGGGCCGGTTGGCACGCTCGGCGGCGGTGAGCACCCACACGTCGAGCAGCGCGCCGCTGAGGTCGAGCGTGTAGTGCACGACGCGGCGCTGGCCGGCCAGCGCCGACTGCACCAGCAGCAGGTTGTTCTCGCCGCGGATGCGTGCGCCCGGCGCCAGCCGCGCCGGCCGGCCCTCGAGCAGCACCTCGGGCGGATTCGTGAAGACGAGTTCGCCGCGCAGTGCGGTGGCAGGGAAATTGCGCTGCGCCTGCGCCGGCGCGGGCCAGGGCAAGGCGGCAGCAAAGAAGGCGAGCAGCGCGTCGCGTCGCGATCGGACACAGCGGGGCATGGTGTGGATCCAGGGGCTGTGGTGTGGAGCGGCCCGGGCGCGTGCCGCGCGCGGGAAGGCGGTGCGATTCTACGAAGTGCGTCGCACCGGCCCGACCCGATCGGGCCGAGGCGGAGATCGGCGCGGCCCGTCATGGCCCGTCATGGCACGGCACAAGGGCGAAGCCCCTGTCGTGCGCTGCGGCTCGACAGGGGCTTCCTTGTCTGATCCATTGCAGCACCTCATGTGGGGACGCGGTGTTGCAGTTCAAACTCGAGCCGGCCCCACTTAGCTTCGAGCTGCGAACGTGAGAAATGCAGGTGAACCCGAAGCGCGAGCAGAGGGGCGCAGCGGGCCATCGATCGGTCGACCTGCATCACGCTGCGCGCATGCAACAGTCCGGCTTGCCGAACGGCGGCTGTGAGTGGCTCGCTGCCGTCTGGCGATGGAGCCCTGCGGCTATGCTTGCGCGGCGCGGCTGTGTGCCGATCGGGATGCGGTTCCGTGACGTTCTCGCGCACGCCGCCCGCGCCCTGCTTGCCCCCGCAGCCGCTGTCGTCCCACCTCCCTCGAGAGCCGCCCCTTGAAGCTCGAAGACCTTACGGCAGGCAGCGCGGTGCGCGGCGTTGTGCCCGACGCAGGTGTCACGGTGGTCGGCGCGCAGTGGTTCGGTTCCGAAAGCCTGGAACTTACCTACAAGACCGCCGAGGGCCGCCTCGGCAACGAGCTGCTGTACCGGCACGACGAGGCGCGCCTCGAACTCGTCGAGGCCGGCCGCCCCTGGAGCTTCGACGGCGACGGCCACCTGTTCCGGCTGGTGTCGGAGGCCCATCGCATCCGCCTGGCTCACCTGTTCGACCCGCTGCTGGCCGTCCACACCTCGCTGGTCGAGCCGCTGCCGCACCAGATCACCGCCGTCTACGAGGCCATGCTGCCGAGGCAGCCGCTGCGCTTCCTGCTGGCCGACGACCCCGGCGCCGGCAAGACGATCATGGCCGGCCTGCTCATCAAGGAACTGATCGCCCGCGGCGACCTGCAGCGCTGCCTCGTCGTCTGCCCCGGCAGCCTCGCCGAGCAGTGGCAGGACGAACTGTGGCGGCGCTTCCAGCTGCCGTTCGAGATCCTCACCAACGACAAGCTCGAAGCCGCGCGCACCGGCAACTGGTTCACCGAGACGCCGCTGGTGATCGCCCGGCTGGACAAGCTGTCGCGCAACGAGGACGTGCAGGCCAGGCTGCAGGCTCCGGAGACCGGCTGGGACCTGGTCGTCTTCGACGAAGCCCACAAGCTCTCGGCCACCTTCTTCGGCGGCGAGGTCAAGTACACCAGGCGCTATCGCCTCGCGCAGCTGCTGGGCGGCCTGACGCGCCACCTGCTGCTGATGACCGCCACGCCGCACAACGGCAAGGAGGAGGACTTCCAGCTCTTCCTCGCGCTGCTCGACAGCGATCGCTTCGAGGGCCGCTTTCGCGACGGTGTGCACCAGGTCGACGTCACCGACCTGATGCGCCGCATGGTCAAGGAGAGCCTGGTCAAGTTCGACGGTCGGCCCCTGTTTCCCGAGCGCGTGGCCCACACCGTGCCCTACGAGCTGACGCCCGCCGAGCTGCAGCTCTACAGTGAGGTCACGAGCTACGTGCGCGAGGAGTTCAACCGCGCCGAGGCCCTGCAGAACGACAAGCGCGCCGGCACGGTCGGCTTCGCGCTCACCATCCTGCAGCGCCGGCTTGCCTCGTCACCCGAGGCAATCTTCCAATCGCTCCGGCGCCGCCGCGAGCGGCTGGAGAAGCGCCTGCGCGAGTTCGAGACGCAGCAGAGCGGCCTGGCGGCCGCGGCCCTGCTGCACGGGCGCACGCTGGACGCCGACGACATCGAGGATCTGGAGGACGCACCGGACGACGAGGTCGAGGCTGCCGAGGAGGAGGTGCTCGACGAGGCCACCGCCGCGCGCACGATCGCCGAGCTGAAGACCGAGATCGGCCTGCTGGCGCACCTGGAAGCGCTGGCCGCCAAGGTGCGCGCCAGCGGCACCGACAAGAAGTGGTACGAGCTGGCGAGCCTGATCGACGAAATCTTCGGGCGGCCGCAGGCCGCGGCCGTGGCGCAGGAACCCGAAGCTACCTATGGCGGCGTCGCGCCGCCGCGCCCCGTGCCCTCGGCCTCGCAGAAGCTGGTCGTCTTCACCGAGCACCGCGACACGCTGAACTACCTGCGCCGCAAGATCGCCGACCGGCTGGGTCGCCCGGAAGCGATGCAGGTCATCCACGGCGGCATGGGCCGCGAAGACCGCCTGAAGGCGCAGGAGGCGTTCAAGCACGACCCGGAAGTCAAGGTGCTGGTCGCCACCGACGCCGCCGGCGAAGGCATCAACCTGCAGCGCGCCCACCTGATGGTCAACTACGACCTGCCGTGGAACCCCAACCGCTTGGAGCAGCGCTTCGGCCGCATCCACCGCATCGGCCAGACGGAGGTCTGCCACCTGTGGAACCTGGTGGCCGACAAGACGCGCGAGGGCGAGGTCTACCTGCGCCTGCTTGAAAAGCTCGAGCTGGCCCGCCAGGCGCTGGGCGGGCAGGTCTTCGACGTGCTCGGCAAGCTGGTGTTCGACGGCCGGCCGCTGCGCGAACTGCTGGTCGAGGCCATCCGTTATGGCGAGCAGCCGGACGTCAAGGCGCGGCTGACGCAAGCGATCGACGGCGCCGTCGATCGCGGCCACCTGCGTGAGCTGATCGACGAGCGCGCGCTGGCGCACACGGTGATGGACGCGGCGCGCGTCGCCGAGATCCGCGACGACATGCAGCGCGCCGAGGCGCGGCGCCTGCAGCCGCACTACATCGAGTCGTTCTTCCTCGAGGCCTTCAGGCGCCTGGGCGGCAGCTCGCGCCAGCGCGAACACCGCCGCTACGAGGTCACGCATGTGCCGGCTCCGGTGCGCAACCGTGACCGGCTGATCGGCCTGATCGAACCGGTGCTGTCGCGCTACGAGCGCATCGCCTTCGAGAAGGACCTGGTCGCGCCGGCCGGGCAGGCGCTGGCGGCGTTCGTCTGCCCCGGGCATCCGCTGCTCGACGCCGTCATCGACCTGACGCTCGAGCGGCACCGTGAGCTGCTGCGCCGCGGCAGCGTGCTGGTCGACGAGCGCGACGCCGGCACGCAGCCGCGTGTGCTGCTGTATCTGGAGCACAGCGTGCAGGACGCCTCGGCCACGCCGAGTGGCGAGCGGCGCAGCGTGTCGCGCCGCATGCTCTATGTCGAGATCGACGCCGCCGGCCAGGCGCGCCACCTGCACTACGCGCCCTATCTCGACTACCGGCCGCTGGCCGAGGACGAGCCCGCGGCCGACGCGATCCTCGCGCGAGCCGAGTGCGCCTGGATCGGCGCCGGGCTGGAACAGCAGGCGATGCGCCATGCCATCGCGCACGTTGTGCCCGAACATCTGCAGGAGGTGCGCGGCCAGCGCCTGGCCTGGATCGACAAGACTCGCGCCGCCGTCAAGGACCGGCTGACCAAGGAAATCGCCTACTGGGACCACCGCGCGCAACAGATCCGGCAGCAGGAGTCCGCCGGCAGGGCCAACGCACGCCTGAACTCGCAGGAGGCGCGCCGCCGTGCCGACGAGCTGCAGGCGCGGCTGCAAAAGCGCCTGCAGCAGCTGGAGCTGGAGGCGCACATCACGGCCGTGCCGCCGGTCGTGCTCGGCGGTGTGGTCGTCGCACCGATCGGCCTCGTCGCCGCCATGACCGGCCGCGCGCCGGCACCGAGCACGCCGGTCGACACCCAGGCCTCGGCGGCTCGGGCTCGCGCCGCCGTGATGGCCATCGAGCGCGAACTCGGCTTCGAGCCAGTCGACCGCGAAGTCGAGAAACTGGGCTACGACATCGAGAGCCGCGACTCGCGCAGCGGCGCGCTGCGCTTCATCGAGGTCAAGGGCCGCGTCGCCGGCGCTGATACCGTGACGGTGACGAAGAACGAAATCCTGTACTCGTTGAACCAGCCTGTGCAGTACATCCTCGCGCTGGTCGAGTTCGCCGACGGCGACGATCATCGCGTGCACTACCTGCGCAGGCCGTTCCTGCGCGAGCCGGATTTCGGCGCCTGCAGCGTCAATTACCATTTCGCCGAGCTGATCGGCCGCGCAGCGAGGCCGAGTTGACATGAGCGAACACCCCGTCGTGATCCGCCGCGTCGTGCTGCGCAACTACAAGAGCATCGCCGCGTGCGACGTGACGCTGGCGCCGCTGACCTTCCTCGTCGGCGCCAACGGTGCCGGCAAGAGCAACTTCCTCGATGGCATGCGCTTCGTCTCCGACTCGCTGCGCACCTCGCTGGACCATGCACTGCGCGACCGCGGCACGATCAAGGAAGTGCGCCGCCGCTCGGGCGGTCACCCCAACCACTTCGCGTTGCGCCTGGACTTCGCGCTCGCCGATGGCGGCGCAGGCCATTACAGCTTTCGCGTCGGCGCCAAGCCCAACGGCGGCTACGGGGTGCAGAACGAGGAGTGCCGCCTATTGCCCGGCGAACCCGGCGCACCCGAGGCGAGCTACCACGTCCGCTCCGGCGTGGCCGTGCACGCGTCGCACGGCGGCCTGCCCGTGGTCCTGCCCGACCGGCTCGCGCTGGTGGCGGCGGCCGGTTCGCCGGCCTTCAGGCCGGTGTACGACGCGCTGAGCGCGATCGAGGTCTACAACCTGAACCCCGAGTGCATCGGCGAGATGCAGCGCCCCGATCCCGGCGACTTGCTCCGCCCTGACGGCTCCAACGCCGCGAGCGTGCTGGACAAGCTCGATGCCGGCGTGCGCGAGCGCATCGATGCCTTCCTCGCCCGCGTCGTGCCGGGTGTGCAGTCGGTGCAGGTCAAGGCCATCGGCAAGCAGGAGACGATCGAGTTCCGGCAGTCGGTGGTGGGCCAGGCGCACCCCTGGCACTTCCTCGCGGCGTCGATGTCCGACGACACGCTGCGCGCGCTCGGCATCCTGCTCGCCATCCACCAGCACCGCAGCGGCGCCGAAGGATCGGCCGCGCCGTCGCTGACCGGGCTCGAAGAGCCCGAGACCGCGCTGCACCCCGCGGCCGCATCGGTGCTGCTCGCCGCGCTGCGCGAGGCCTCGCGCCGCACGCAGATCGTCGTCGCCAGCCACAGCCCCGACCTGCTCGACAACCCGGACATCGACAGCGATTCGATCTACGCGGTCGAGGCCGAGAACGGCCTCACCCGCATCGGCCGCATCGATGCCGCCAGCCGCGAGATGCTGCGCCGCAATCTGTTCACGCCCGGCGAACTGCTGCGGCAGAACCAGCTCGCACCGGACCGCGAAGCCGTCGCCGACGTGCGCAGCGAGAGCCAGCTCGGCCTGTTCGAGATCAGCGGCAACGGCGCATGATCTTTGTCGCGCCGATCGTCGAAGGCTCGACTGCGAAGACGACTGCCCGGCAACGCTCGGGCCCGATCTGCTGCGTCGTGCGCGGGCCGTCGCGAACGACGTCGCCATCGTCATCGCGCTCGCGCGCCGCGTGTACGAGACCTGGTTCGTCGCTGCGGCGCAGTCGCTACGCGGCGTGCAGGGCCTGTCATCGGGTGCGGACGCGCCCGCCGATCCGGAAGCCACGCGCGACGCCAAGGGCTGGCTCGGGCGGTTGATGCCGCACCGTTACGACCCGATCGCCGACCAGCTGCCGTTCACCCGCGCGTTCGACCTCGAAGCGGCGCGTCGGGTGCCATCGTTCGACCGCCTGTGCCGCAAGTCCGCGGCGATCGCCGCGGCCTCGCCATGACCCTCGTCCGCAAGCGGCGTCGCCCTGCTGCTTGCCCAGGCCGCGATCGTCTGGTAAGTTCGTAAGGAAGTAATGCGCGGTCTTGTCGAGCCGCGCCAACCGGAACCCCTTCCACCATGTCGAACGTAGCCAAAGTCACCGCCAAGGGCCAGACGACCATCCCGCAGGAGGTGCGTGCGGCGCTGCACGTGGTGCCGGGCGACCTGCTCGTCTGGGAGACCGAGCCCGACGGCAGCGCGCGCGTGCGCCGCGTGCAACCGCTGGACCTGGACTACCTGCGTGCCGTGCAGGGCACGCTGTCCGAATGGGACAGCGCGGCCGACGAAGAGGCCTATCGTGGCCTTTGAGCGGTTCACCGTCGTGCGCGTGCCGTTCCCGTTCACCGACCGCGCCGCGGCCAAGAACCGGCCGGCGCTGGTGATCTCGGACTCCGGCGCCTTCGGCACGCCCGCGGGCCACTCGGTGCTGGCCATGATCACCTCGATCGACAACCCGCCGTGGCCGCTGGACTGCCCGCTGGCCGACCTGGCCTCCGCCGGGCTGCCGGCGCCGTCCAAGCTGCGCTGCAAGCTGTTCACGCTCGACCATCGGCTGATCCGCGGCGAACTGGGCCGCCTGTCGGCGGCCGACCGCGAGCGCACCGAGCAGACGCTGCGCAGGCTGTTCGCGATGGCGCGCTGATGCCGCCGCGCAAAGGCCTGTTCCGCAGGGCCGCATCGGCGCAGCGCCCGGCGCGCACCATCCGACCCGGACGGTCCCCATGACCCTCACCCGCAAGAAACTCATCGAAGTGGCGCTGCCGCTGGACGCCATCAACGCCGCCAGCGCGCGCGAGAAGAGCATCCGCCATGGCCACCCGAGCACGCTGCACCTGTGGTGGGCGCGCCGGCCGCTGGCCGCGGCGCGGGCGGTGATCTTCGCGCAGATGGTCGACGACCCGTCGACCTATGTAGCCACGCTGCTGCGCGACCCGGCGCTGAAGCGCCGCGCCGAGCGCGAGCTGAAGGAACGTCAGGCGCTGTGGCAGCGCCGCAGCGATGCCTGGGCGATGGCTCAAGCCAGCGGCGATACGTCGGTGCACTCGCCCGGCGAGCCGCAGACGCTGGCCGGCTGCGCGGCCGACATCGAGTGCGAGCGGCTGTTCGACATCATCCGTGAGCTGGTGAAGTGGGAGAACACCACCAACGAGACGGTGCTGCAGGCCGCCCGCGACGAGATCTGGCAGAGCTGGCGCCGCGCCTGCGCCGACAACGCCGACCACCCGCGCGCCGCCGAACTGTTCCGCCGCGACAAGCTGCCCGCGTTCCACGACCCCTTCGCCGGCGGCGGCGCGCTGCCGCTCGAGGCGCAGCGCCTGGGGCTGGAGGCGCACGCCAGCGACCTGAACCCGGTGGCGGTGCTGATCAACAAGGCGATGATCGAGATCCCGCCGCGCTTTGCCGGCCTGCCGCCGGTGAACCCCGAGTCGCGCAAGGACATGGCGCACGGCGGCTCGTGGCGCGGCGCGCAGGGGCTGGCCGAGGACGTGCGCTGGTACGGCCGGTGGATGCGCGACGAGGCCGCCAAGCGCATCGGCCACCTGTACCCGACGATCGAGGTCACGGCCGCGATGGCCGACGACCCGGCGAACCCGCGGCCGGACCTGTTGCCCTACGTCGGCCGCAAACTGACCGTGATCGCGTGGCTGTGGGCGCGCACGGTGAAGAGCCCGAACCCGGCCTTTGCCGACGTCGAGGTGCCGCTGGCGTCGACCTTCATGCTGTCGACCAAGGCGGGCAAGGAGGCGTATGTCGAGCCGGTGATCGAGGGCGGCGGCTACCGCTTCACGGTCAAGGTCGGCAAGCCGCGGGATGCGCAAGGCGCGAAGGCGGGGACCAAGCTGGCCCGGGCCAACTTTGCGTGTGTCATGTCCGGCACGCCGATCTCGGGCGACTACATCAAGGCCGAGGGCAGGGCCGGGCGCATGGGCGCGCGCTTGATGGCGATCGTGGCAGAGGGCGATCGCGGGCGCGTGTACCTCGCGCCCGCGCAAGAGCACGAAGCCGCTGCCCGATCGGCGGTGCCGACGTGGAAGCCGGAAGGCGACATTCCCGCCCGCATGACCGGCGGCAACTGCACGCCGTACGGGCTGACGACCTGGGGCGACCTCTTCACCCCCCGCCAGCTCATGGCGCTGACGACGTTCTCGGACCTCGTCGGCGAGGCGATGGCGCGCGTGCGCAGCGACGCTGATGGCGCAGGACTACCCGACGATCGCAAGCCGCTGCGCGAGGGCGGACGCGGCGCATCGGCGTATGCGGAAGCGATTGCTGCCCTCCTTGCCTTCGTCGTTGAGAAGCTCGCGGAGTCGCACTCGTCACTCTGCACATGGAGCGCGATGCCCAAGAACGAACTCGTGGTCAGCACGTTCCGCCGACAAGCGCTGCCCATGACGTGGGACTTCGGCGAGGCAAACCCGTTCGCCGATTCGAGTGGCAGTGCCTCGAAGCTGGCCGATGCCGTCCATCGTGTTTGCGCGATGTCGCTCTCGGCGCGAACCCAAGGGCATGCGGTGCAGCTCGATGCCGCCGCACAGGCGCTCTCCGCTTGCACGGTCGTATCCACGGATCCGCCGTACTACGACAACATCGGCTACGCGGACCTCTCCGACTTCTTCTACGTCTGGCTGCGCCGGTCGCTTCGCCCGGTGTTCCCGGACTTGCTCGCAACGATGGCGGTTCCGAAGGCCGAGGAACTGGTCGCCACGCCCTACCGTCACGGCGGCAAGGAAAAGGCGGAGACGTTCTTCCTCGACGGCATGACGCAGGCGATGCACCGCCTCGCCGCGCAGGCGCATCCGCACTTTCCGGTCACGATCTACTACGCGTTCAAGCAGTCGGAAAGCGAAGACGACGCCGGGACCGCCAGCACTGGGTGGGAGACCTTCCTGGACGCCGTGATCCGCGCCGGCTTCGGCATCAGCGGCACCTGGCCGATGCGCACCGAGCGCAGCGCGCGCTCGATCGGCATCGGCACCAACGCCTTGGCCTCCAGCATCGTCCTCGTCTGCCGCCCCCGCCCCGCCAACGCCCGCACCGCCACCCGTCGCGAATTCGTCGCCGCGCTGAAGGCCGAACTGCCGCAGGCGCTGGCGCACCTGCAGCGCGGCAACATCGCGCCGGTGGACCTGGCGCAGGCCGCGATCGGCCCCGGCATGGCGGTGTTCACCCGCTATGCCAAGGTGCTAGCCGCCGAGGGCCACGCGATGCCGGTGCGCGAGGCGCTGGCGCTGATCAACGCCACGCTCGACGAGGCGCTGGCCGAGCAAGAGGGCGACTTCGACGCCGACAGCCGCTGGGCGATCACCTGGTTCGACGAACACGGTTTTGCCGAAGGCGAGTACGGCCGTGCCGAGCAGCTCAGCAAGAGCAAGAACACCAGCGTCGAGGGCATGCGCGAGGCCGGCATCCTGGCCTCGGCACGCGGCAAGGTGCGGCTGCTCAAGCCGGGCGAACTGCCCGCCGACTGGGACCCGGCCACCGACCCGCGCCAGAGCGCGTGGGAGACCGTGCACCACCTGGTGCGCGCACTCGAGTCCGGCGGCGAGGGCGCGGCCGCGCGGCTCGTCGCCAAGCTCGGCGCCCGCGCCGAGCCGGCGCGCGAGCTGGCCTATCGGCTGTACCAGCTCTGCGAGCGCAGAAAGCGCGCCGCCGAGGCGCTGGCCTACAACGCGCTGGTGCAGAGCTGGCCCGAGATCGCGCGGCTGGCGCAGGGAGAATCGGATTCGGGGCCGGCCGGTGCCGGCGCGTCGGCGCAGGAAGCGCTGATCTAGACCGGGAGGAGTACGAAATGACGACAACAGTGGCTGCTGAGCGTCCGAACCTGGCCGACCCCGACGTGGCCAGGCTTTGCGCCGAGCGCGGCATCCGCCGGCTGGCGCTGTTCGGCTCGCGGCTGAAGGGCACCGCACGGCCGGACAGCGACGTCGATCTGCTGGTGGAGTTCGAACCGGGCCGCGTGCCCGGGCTGATCGAGCTGAGCCGCATCGAGATCGACCTCGGCCAGGTGCTGGGCTTCAAGGTCGATCTGCGCACTGCTGCCGACCTGAGCCGCCACTTCCGCGACGAAGTGGTGCACAGCGCCCGCACCGTCTATGAACGCTGAGGACCGCGTTCGCCTGCGCCACATGGTGGAGGCCGCCGATGCCGCGCTCGGTTTCATGGCCGGTCGCACGCGCGCCGACCTGGATACCGATCTGATGCTCGCCTTCGCCGTCGTACGCGCGATCGGCATCGTCGGCGAAGCGGCGCACCATGTGTCCGACGAAGGCCGGGCGCTGCTGCCCGCGCTGCCCTGGCCGGCCATCGTCGGCATGCGCCACCGCCTCGTGCATGCCTACTTCCAGATCGACCTCGAGACCGTCTGGAAGACCGTCAACCAGGAACTGCCGCCGCTGCGCGAGGCGGTCAAGAACATCCTCGATCAGGGCTGATCCCCTCCCCATGGCCATCACCAACCACGAACGCGTCGGCAAGGCGCTGGACACCTTCCGCAACGGCGTCGCGCCCTATGTGGAGCGCGAGGTGCAGGCCGCGGTGCAGTCGGGCGCGCTGTCGCCGCAGGCGGTCAAGGGCTTCCTCGACGACCCGATGCTGGCCGACAGGCCGATCGGCAGCTTCGACGTGTCGGCGCTGATGAAGCTGATGTGGGACACCTGGAACGAGGTGTTCAGGCGCACGCTGAGCTTCGCGCAGCGCAGCCTGGTGTCCGAGATCCGCACCTTCCGCAACGACTGGGCGCACCAGAAGCCGTTCTCCAGCGACGACACCGATCGCGCGCTCGATTCGATGGAGCGGCTGCTGACGGCGGTGTCCGCGGCCGAGGCCGAGGACGTGCGGCGCATGAAGCTCGAGCTGCGCCGGCTCGTCGCCGACGAGCAGGTGCGCGGCGAGCGTCGCAAGACGGCCAGCCTGCCTCTGGAAGGCGCGGCCAGCACGACGCTCAAGCCCTGGCGCGAGCTGATCACGCCGCACCGCGACGTGGCCGGCGGCCACTACCCGAGCGCCGAGTTCGCGGCCGACCTGTGGCAGGTGCACCTGAACGAGGGCTCGGACGAATACCGCAAGCCCGAGGAGTTCTTCCGCCGCACGTATCTCACCGAAAGCCTGCGCCGGCTGCTCACGGGCGCGCTGCGCCGCATCGCCAACGGCAGTGGCGACCCGGTGGTGCAGCTGCAGACCAACTTCGGCGGCGGCAAGACGCACTCGATGCTGGCGCTGTACCACCTGTTCTCGGGCGGCGACGCCGGTGCGCTGCTGGGCGTGGACGAGCTGCTGGCGGCCGCCGGCGTGCCGAAGCTGCCGACGGCGCGCCGTGTGGTGCTGGTGGGCAACAAGATCTCGCCCGGCAACCCGTCGCGCAAGAGCGACGGCACATTGGTGCGCACGCTGTGGGGCGAGTTGGCCTGGCAGCTCGGCGGGCGCGAGGCCTTTGCCCGCGTCGTCGAAGACGATGCCCGCGCGACGAGCCCGGGGGACGCGCTGCGCGAGCTGTTCAACGCGCACGGCCCGTGCATCGTGCTGATCGACGAATGGGTGGCCTATGCGCGCCAGCTGCACGACCAGAAGGACTTGCCGGGTGGCGACTTCGAAACGCAGTTCAGCTTTGCGCAGGCGCTGACCGAATCGGCCAAGCTGGCGAAGAACTGCCTGCTGGTCGTGTCGCTGCCGGCGTCGGACTCGCCCGAGTCGCCGCACGCGGCCGGCGACGACGAGGAGGTGGGCGGCGAGCGCGGCCGCGCTGCGCTGCTGCGGCTGCGCAACGTGATCGGCCGGCTCGATGCGCCTTGGACACCGGCCACCGCCGAAGAGGGTTTCGAGATCGTGCGCCGGCGGCTGTTCGAGCCGATGCTGGACCCGGAGCATTTCAAGCAGCGCGACGTGGTGGCGCGTGCCTTCCACGAGCTGTATCTCGGCCAGCGCGCCGAGTTCCCGGCCGAGTGCTCCGAGTCCGATTACGAGGGTCGGCTGCGCGCGGCCTACCCGATCCACCCGGAGGTGTTCGATCGCCTGTACCGCGACTGGGGCTCGCTGCCCAAGTTCCAGCGCACGCGCGGCGTGCTGAGGCTGATGGCGTCGGTGATCCACTGCCTGTGGGAACGCGGCGACCGCAGCCCGATGATCATGCCCGCCACGCTGCCGATCGACGACGCGCGGGTGCGCGACGAGCTGACGCGGTATCTCTCGGACAGCTGGAAGCCGATCATCGAGAGCGACGTCGACGGGCCGAACTCGCTGCCGCTGCGCATCGACGCCGAGGCGCCGAACCTGGGCAAGCTGTCGGCGGCGCGGCGCGTGGCACGCACGATCTACCTGGGCTCGGCGCCGCTCGCCGCGGCGGCCACGATGGGGCTGGACGACCGGCGCGTGAAGCTGGGCAGCGCGATGCCGGGCGAGGCCGTGCCGATCTTCGGCGACGCGATGCGGCGGCTGGCGAGCGCGGCGACCTTCCTGTACCAGGACGGCACGCGCTACTGGTACAGCACGCAGCCCACCGTGGCGAAGCTGGCACGCGACCGTGCCAACCAACTGCTGCGCGAGCCCGACAAGGTGGCGCACGAGCTGGAGGAGCGGCTCCGCGCCGACGTGGCGCAGCGCGGCGAGTTCGAGCGCATCGTGGTGATGCCGAGCACCGGCGCCGACGTGCCCGACGAGCTCGATACGCGCCTGGTGGTGCTGGGGCCGCAGCATGCGTACAGCAGGGCGCCCGGCAACGCGGCCGAAGCCGCGGCCCGGGCCGTGCTCGAGTCGCGCGGCAGCGCGCCCAGGCTGTACCGCAACACGCTCGTCTTTGCCGCGCCCGACGCAGCGCGCCTGCAGGACCTGGAAGCGGCAGTGCGCGACTTCCTGGCGTGGCAGTCGATCGTCGCGCAGAAGGACGAGCTGAACCTGACGGCGCATCAGGCACGGCAGGCCGAAACCCAACTGCGAACGGCCGGCAGCACCGTGCAGGCGCGCCTGCCCGAGACCTACCAGTGGGTCCTGGTGCCGGTGCAGGCCACCCCGCAGGCGGCGGTGACCTGGGAGGCGCTGAAGCTTACCGGCAGCGACCCGCTGGCCGCGCGCACGCTCAAGAAGCTGCGCAGCGAAGACCTGCTGCTGACCGGTCTGGGCGGCACGCGGTTGCGTATGGAGCTCGACCGCGTGCCGCTGTGGCGCGGCGAGCATGTCGCGATCGCGCAGCTGGTGCAGGACTTCGCGAGCTACCTGTACTTGCCGCGGCTGATCCGGGCGTCGGTGCTGAGCGAGGCTGCGCGCGCCGGTGTCGCGCTGTTGACCTGGGAGCAGGACACGTTTGCCTACGCCGAGCGCTGCGACGCCGGGGCGCGGCGCTATCGCGGGCTGCAGCACGGTGTCGACCTGGCCCTGCGCGCCGACGACGCTGGGCTGCTGGTGAAGCCCGCCGCCGCGCGGCAGCAACTGGACAAGGAGTCCGAAGGCAGTGACGCTGGCAACGCGGGTGTGGGTGCAGACCGCGGCGGCGAGCGTGAGGCAAGCGCTGGCGAGGACGGCCGCGGGCGTGGGTCGCCGGGCGGCGGCGCGCCGAGCGCGCCAGCCAAGCGTCCGAAGAGGTACTACGGTTCGGTCGTCCTCAACGCCGAGCGCGTGGGGCGCGACGCCGGGCAGATCGCCAGCGAGGTGATCGCCCATCTGAGCGGACTGGTCGGCGCCGAGGTGCGCGTGACCCTCGAGATCGACGCCGAGGTACCGGACGGCGTGCCGGAGAACGTGGTGCGCATCGTCACCGAGAACGGGCGCACCTTGAAGTTCGAGGCGCAGGGGTTCGAGACGGACTGATCGGCACACCGGGGCGGCGGCAGAGCGACATGCCGCGGAAGCGGTGCTTCCAGCGCCACCACCTCGCGCCCTGCGGGCTGACCTCGAGGTACGGGCCGGCGCCGTCGAAGTGGCGCTGGGTCTTGCCGGTCGGGGCGATGGTGCGGATGCGGGTTTCGTTCAGGTCGTGCATGCGTTGCCTCGGTGGTTGACCCGCCTTGGGGCAGCTGCATCCTGGGCCTCCGGAGTTGCCCGCAGAAGTGCCCCCGGACGTGGGGGGCATCAGGCTGCTTCGACCTTCGCTGATCCGCGTCGATCCTCGTTGCAAAAAAGCCTCGAGTGCTTGATTCACTCGAGGCCTTTGCTCCCGAAGCCGCAGACTGCGGCATCGGGTGGTGGCGCTTCAGGGACTTGAACCCCGGACCTGCGGATTATGATTCCGTCGCTCTAACCAACTGAGCTAAAGCGCCAGGAGCCCGCGATTATAGCGGTGCGCGGTCTCGTTCGATGTTCAGCTTCTTCCGCAAGAAGGCACCTGCCGCGCCGCCCGAGGCCGGTGCGAGCCCCGCGACGGCAACGCCTGCGGCCGATGCAACCGTCGTTCCGGATGCAGCGGCCGAAGCCGCTGCGCCGAGTCTGCCCGGAGCGGCGCTGCCCGCCGCAGAGCGCGAGGCCGCTCAGGCGCCGGCCATCGAGCCGGCGCCGGAAGATCCGCCCGAGCCGCCGCGCGCCAGCTGGCTGGCGCGGCTGCGCCAGGGTCTGCGCAAGACCGGCAGCGGCATCGCGCAGGTCTTCACCGGAACGCGCATCGACGAGGCGCTGTACGAGGAGCTGGAAGCGGCCTTGCTGATGGCCGACACCGGCGTTGCCGCGACGCAGGCGCTGCTGGCCGACCTGAAGCGCCGCGTCAAGGAGAGCAAGGTCACCGAGGCCGCCGCGGTCAAGGCGCTGCTGGCCGACGCGCTGGCCGAGCTGCTGGCGCCGCTGGCGCGTCCGCTCGTCATCGGCGAGGTGCGGCCGACGGTCGTCATGGTGTGCGGCGTCAACGGCGCCGGCAAGACGACGACGATCGGCAAGCTCACCTGGCACCTCGCGGCGGGCGGCTGCAAGGTGCTGCTGGCCGCGGCGGACACCTTCCGCGCCGCGGCGCGCGAGCAGCTCGCGGTGTGGGCCGAGCGCACGCGCGTCGAGGTGGTGGCACAGCAAGGCGGCGATCCGGCCGCGGTCAGCTTCGACGCGGTGGCAGCGGGTCGCGCGCGCGGTTGCGACGTTGTCATCGCCGACACCGCCGGACGCCTGCCGACGCAGCTGCACCTGATGGAGGAGCTGAAGAAGATCCAGCGCACGATCGGCAAGGCGCTGCCCGGTGCGCCGCATGAGGTGCTGCTGGTGGTCGACGGCAACAGCGGGCAGAACGCGCTGGCGCAGGTCAGGGCCTTCGACGCCGCGCTCGGCCTGACCGGGCTCGTGGTGACCAAGCTCGACGGCACCGCCAAGGGCGGCGTGCTGGCGGCCATCGCGCGCTGGGGAGCCGAGCAGGGACGCGTGGTGCCGGTCTACTTCGTCGGCGTCGGTGAGCGGCTGGAGGATCTGCAGACCTTCGACGCGCGTGAATTCGCGCAGGCGCTGCTGCAGTAGCCGGCGCGCGCGCCGCTGCACGCGCCGGGGCCGCGCCGAGTACAAGGCCGCGCCGGGCCGCGCGCTCAGCGCGCCGCGGCGGGCTCGTAGTCCTCGAGGAAACCCGAGGGCATCGGCTCGGGCACCTCGGCCGTCGCCGCGAGGCGGTCGCCTTCGGCCAGGATCTCCTCCATCTCGGGCACCGGGATGAGCGGCGCGGGCCTTGCGCTGGCTGTCGGCACGGCGACCTTGGGCGGCACGAGCAGCGGCGCGAGTGCGTTGCGCACGTTCTGCGCGCTCGGCAAGTCGCCCGCGCGCCAGGTGATGACCTGCACACCGGCCGCCCCGAGCACGCGTGCCATGCGTTCGTGCCGGCGCCGGCTGCGCGCGCTCTCCTCGGCCGCACGGATGTCGACCACGGCCAGCACGCGCGAGCCGGCGTCGCACACGACGAGATCGGCGGCGAGCGAGCCCGCGCGCTGCATCCAGTCGGCGTAGGAGTGGCGCATCGGCACGCGCAGGAAGCGTGCGAGCGGCACCTGCGCCAGCACAAGCAACCCCGGCAGCGCGCGCCGCAGCAGCTCGTGCGCCTGGCGCTCGTCGACCGTCAGCACGCGCGCCGCCTCGGGCGGCCATCCGGCGACCGTGTCGAGCACCTCGCGCTCGGGGCTGCACGCGGCGCGCTGGCGCCGGCGCAGCATGAACCAGCCCAGCACCAGCGCGAGCGCTGCGGGAAGGGCGAGCGAATCGATCGGCGGCAGGAAGTCCATCACGGCGGGCAGGCGGGCACGAATCCCTGCTTTCGGCACGCCGGCGGCGCGGATGAAGCTGCGCAGGCACAACAGACGTATCGACGCGTATCGGCGCGGCCCCGTTGCGCGCGCCCGGCTGCCGGCCTCGTGCCGGCCTCTTGCCGCCCGCCGCCGACCAGGCGCTTCAGCGCGGCATGCCGGGGAAGCCGCCGCCCGGACCGCCGAGGCCGCCCAGCCCGCCCATGCCGCCCATGCCGCCCATGCCGCCCATGCCGCCCATGCGGCGCATCATCTTCATCAGGCCGCCGCCCTTCATCTTCTTCATCATCCCCTGCATCTGCTCGAACTGCTTGAGCAGGCGGTTCACCTCCTGCACCGGCACGCCGGCGCCGGCGGCAATGCGGCGCTTGCGGCTGGCCTTGATGAGCTCGGGCTTGTGCCGCTCGGTCGGCGTCATCGCGTTGATGATGCCCTCCATGCGCCGCACGTCGCGCTCGGCGCGGTCCATGTCGGCGCCGGCGGCCTTGCTCGCGATCTGGCTGGGCAGCTTGTCGATGAGCGAGGACAGCCCGCCCATCTTCTTCATCTGGGAGATCTGCGCCTTGAAGTCCTCGAGGTCGAAGCCGGCGCCGCTCTTGACCTTGTCGGCGAGCTTCTTCGCGTCGTCGAGGTCGACGCCCTTCTGCACTTCCTCGACCAGCGCGACGATGTCGCCCATGCCGAGCACGCGCCCGGCGTGGCGTTCGGCGTCGAACACCTCGAGGCCGTCGATCTTCTCGCTCGTGCCGGCGAACTTGATCGGCGCGCCGGTGACCTGCCGCACCGACAGCGCCGCGCCGCCGCGCGCGTCGCCGTCGAGCTTGGTGAGCACGATGCCGGTGAGCGGCAGCGCCTCCTTGAAGGCCCTGGCGACGTTGACTGCGTCCTGGCCCTGCATGGCGTCGACGACGAACAGCGTCTCGCTCGGCGCGAGCGCGGCGTGCAGTGCGCGGATCTCGGCCATCAGCGCCTCGTCGACGGCCAGGCGGCCGGCGGTGTCGACGATGAGCACGTCGAAGTAATGGCGCCGCGCGTGGTCGAGCGCGGCCAGCGCGATGTCGCGCGGCGTCTGCTCGGGCGTGCTCGGGAACCACTCGGCGCCGGCCTGCGCGGTGACGGTTTTCAGCTGTTCGATCGCGGCCGGCCGGTACACGTCGGCCGAGACGGTGAGCACCTTCTTCCTGCGCTGGCGGATCAGGTGGCGCGCGAGCTTGGCGGTGGTGGTGGTCTTGCCCGAGCCCTGCAGTCCGGCCATGAGGATGACGGCCGGCGGCTGCACCGCGAGGTCGATGTCGGCCGGCGGCGCGAGCGCGCCGGCGGCATCCACCTCGCCCATCGTCGCGGCGAGTTCCTTGTGCACGATCCCCACCAGCGCCTGGCCGGGGTTGAGCGATCCGACCACCTCCTGGCCGAGTGCCTTGCCCTTGACGCGGGCGACGAAGTCGCGCACCACCGGCAGCGCCACGTCGGCCTCGAGCAGCGCCAGCCGAACCTCGCGCAGCATGTCGGCGACGTTGCTCTCGGTGATGCGGGCCTGGCCGCGCATCGTCTTGACGAGGCGCGACAGGCGCTCGGTGAGGTTGGAGGCCATCGCGGGCCCGGTCCGTGCAGGGGCCGGGTGGGTACACTGTGGACCGATGATTCTATCGAGCGCTCCCCCGCTGCTGGCCCCGGGCGGCGGCCTGCTGCTCGCGGCGGCGGCGATGCTGCTGTACCTCGCCGCGGCGCTGCCGGCGGCGGCGCTGCAGCGCGTGTCGGCCGCGGCCTGGCTCGGTGCCTGGCTGCTGCACCTGGTGCTGCTCGTCATCGATATCGGCGGCTTCGGCCAGAGCGCACCCGGCGCACGTCTGGGCTTCGGGCCGGTGCTGTCGATCACGGTGTGGCTGCTGATCGCGGTGCATACCGTCGAGAGCCGCCTGCTGCCGCTGCCCGGCGTGCGTCTGCCGCTGGGGGTGGCCGGCGCACTGGCGGTGCTGACGGCGCTCGTTTTCCCGGGCGAGATGCGGCCGATCGAGCACAGGCTCGCGCCGCTGCACTTCGCGCTCGGCGTCGCCTCCTATGCCTTGTTCGCGGCGGCCGTGCTGCACGGCGCGCTGCTCGATGCGGCCGAGCGGCGCCTGCGTGCCGGCACGGGTGCGGCGCAGTCCGGCGGCGCCGCGCTCGGGCTGCCGCTGCTGCAGCTCGAGCGCATCACCTTCCGCTTCGTTCAGGCCGGCTTCGTGGTGCTGACGGCGACGATGATCCTCGGCGCCAGCAACGTCGAGCGCTGGCGCTGGGACCACAAGTGGGTGTTCTCGGTGGCGGCCTGGTGCGTGTTCGCGGCGCTGCTGGCCGGCCGCCGCCTGCGCGGCTGGCGCGGGCGCAAGGCCACGCGCTGGCTCTACATCGGCGCGGTGCTGCTGCTGCTGGCCTACGTGGGCTCGCGCTTCGTGTTCGAGGTGCTGCTCGGCCGGCTGCCGGGCTGAACGGGCGGGCCGCGCGCGGCGATGAAGTATCTCGTGCTGCTCCTCGTCGTCGGCGTCGCGCTGGCGTGGCTGTCGATCGCGCGGCGCCGCAGCCGCGGCGAGCGCGGCGGCGCGCCCGGCGCCGGCCGCCGCGCCGGCGCGCACCGCTCCGAGCCGACGGCGATGCTCGCGTGCGTGCATTGCGGCGTGCATCTGCCGCGGCCGGAGGCTCTGTTCGACGCCGCCGGGCGCCCTTACTGCAGCGAGGCGCACCGCCTTGCCGGGCCGCTCTGAACCCGTCGGGGCGCCTGCCGCCGCGATGAAGATCAACCCGGGCGAGCGCCGCAGCACCGAGCGGCGCGGCAGCGAACGCCGCCGCGTCCACGGGCGGCGCCGCGACGACGCGCTGTTCGGCGCCGACACCCAGGGCAGCGAGCCCTTCTTCGACCCCGGCTGGCTGGCCGCAGGCGACGTGCCGCAGGACAGCCGGCTGCTGCTGCACCAGGTGCGGCGGCTGGCGGCGGCGCAGGACACGGCGCTGGCGCGCGTGTTCCGCACCTATGCCGCGGCGCGCGCGGCGATCGGCGTCGGCCTCGTGCTGCTGCTGGGCGCCGGCAGCCTGCTGGGCGAGCGCCGGCCCGAGTTGAGCGTGCTGATCGCGCTGGCCTACGCCGCGCAGGCGATCACGCTGTGGCTGCTGCCGCGCTTTCGGCCGCTGGCCGTGCCGCAGGCCACGCGCGCGCGGCGCCGGCGCCAGTGGCTGGCGACGATCGGCGTCGACCTCGCCGCCTTCACCGCGCTGCACCTGCTCGAGCTGGGCTCGAGCTTCAACTTTGCGGCGCTGCTCGTGCTGCCGGTGCTGATGGCGGGCGTGCTGACCTCGCGCCTGGTCGCGCTCGGTACCGCGGCGGCGGTCTCGCTGATGCTGCTCGCCGTGGCCTGGCGCGTCGCCCACGGCGACGTGCTCGCGCCCGGGCCGATGCTGCAGTCGGGGCTGGCCGGACTGGGCCTGTTCATCATCACGCTGCTGGCCGCCGAGCTCGCCGGGCGCCTGGCGCGCGAGGAGCTCGCTGCCCGCGGCAGCCTCGAGCTGGCGCGCCAGCAAGCGCAGCTCAACCGCCTGGTGATCGAGGAGATGGCCGACGGCGTGCTCGTCGTCGACCGCAAGCTGCGTGTGCGCGCAGCCAACCCGGCGGCGCGCGCGCTGCTGGTCGAAGCCGGGCTGGCGCCGCCGGCGCCCTTCGGTCTGGCCGACCGGCCGGCCTGGGCCGCGCTGCTGGCGGCAGTGCAGCGCGCGCTGGTCGAGGGCCACTGGCCCGAGGCCGGGCGCGAGGTCACGCTCGCGCACCCCGGCGGCGCGGGCTGCACGCTGCGCGTGCGCGTGCGCTTCATGCGCGAGCGCGCGCTCGACCTCGAACTCGACGGGGTCGATCCGGCGCCGCCGACCGAGCGCGACGACCCGCTCGTCGTGCTGCTGCTGGAAGACGTGCGCACGGCGCTGGCGCGCGTGCGCCAGGAAAAGCTCGCGGCGATGGGCCGCGTCTCGGCCGGCATCGCGCACGAGTTCCGCAACCCGCTGGCGGCCATCGCGCAGGCCAACGCGCTGCTGATGGAAGACGAACTCGCGCCGACGCAGCGGCGCCTGGCGCGCATCGTCGCCGACAATGTGCTGCGGCTCAAGCGCATCGTCGACGACGTGATGGAAGTGGCCCCGGGCGCGGCGCCCGTCTCGCACGCCGTCGACGCGCACGCCGTCGTCGCGGCAGCGGCGGCGGAGTGGGCAGCGAGCGTGCCGCTCGCGCCGGGAGCGGCGAGCGCGCTGCGCGTCGAGCTCGGCGCGCGCGCGCTCGGGGTTAGCTTCGACGCCGAGCATCTGCGCCGCATCCTCGTCAACCTGCTCGACAACGCCTACCGCCACGCCAGCCGCAGTGCGGGCTCGATCGTGCTCGCGCTGGCCGCGCGCGAGGGCGGCGGCGCCCGGCTCTCGGTGCTGTCCGACGGCGAGCCGTTGCCGCCCGAGGTCGAGCGGCGCCTGTTCGAGCCGTTCTCGTCGACGCGCAGCCGCGGCGCCGGGCTGGGCCTGTACATTTGCCGCGAACTGTGCGAGCGCCATGGCGCAAGCATCGAGTTCCGCCGGCGCGCGCTGGCCGGTCGGCTCGGCAACGAGTTCGTCGTGACGCTGGCGGCGGCCGCGCTCGAGGCCGGCGCGCTGCCGCTCGAGGAGCGCTGAGCGATGAGCCCCGCCGAACCGAGTCCGCGCCTGCTGGTCGTCGACGACGAGCCCGACCTGCGCACGCTGTACGAGCTGACGCTGGTCCGCGAGGGCTACGACGTCGACTGCGCCGGCAGCGTCGAGGAGGCCTGGTCACGCCTGCAGGAGGGCGGCTACCAGCTCGTCATCACCGACATGCGCTTGCCCGACGGCAGCGGTCTCGACTTGCTGCAGCGCATGGAGCAGGCCGCACGCAGCGAGCGGGCGATGGTGATCACCGCCTATGCTTCGGCCGAGAACGCGGTCGAGGCGCTCAAGGCCGGCGCCTACGACTACCTCACCAAGCCGGTCGATCTGCGGCAATTCCGCGCGGTGGTCGGCTCGGCGCTCGGGCGCACCGGGGCAGCGCGTGACGCGGCCGGTGCCGCGCGCACCAGCGCGCCGCCCGCGCCGCCTCCGGCCGCTCAGGCCGCTCAGGCCGCTAAGCCCGCTCGGCCCGGTCAGTCCGGTCAGCCCGGTCAGCCCGGTCAGGGGCGTACCGCCGCGCGGCCCGCCGCACTGGCGCGCCTGGCCGGCGACTCGCAGGCGATGCAGCAGGTGCGCGCGCTCGTCGAGAAGGTGGCGCGCAGCATGGCGCCGGTGCTCGTGGCCGGCGAGTCGGGCACCGGCAAGGAGCTCGTCGCGCGCGCCATCCACGAGCTCTCGCCGCGCGCGGCGGGCGCCTTCGTCGCCGTCAACTGCGGCGCCATTCCCGAGGCCCTGCTCGAGGCCGAGTTCTTCGGCTACCGCAAGGGCGCATTCACCGGCGCGCACGAGGACCGCGAGGGCTTCTTCCAGGCCGCGCAGGGCGGCACGCTGTTCCTCGACGAGATCGGCGACCTGCCGCTGGCGATGCAGAGCAAGCTGCTGCGCGCGGTGCAGGAGCGCGCGGTGCGCCCGCTGGGCGCGGTGGCCGAGGCGCCGACCAACGTGCGCATCGTGAGCGCCACGCATCGTGACCTGGGCGCCGAGGTGCAGGCGGGACGCTTCCGCCAGGACCTGTACTACCGGCTGAACGTGATCCGCATCGCGCTGCCGCCGCTGCGCGAGCGCCGCTCCGACCTGCCGGTGCTGTGCCAGGCGCTGCTCGCACGCATCGCACGCGATGCCGGGGTCGCGCCTGCGCCCGTGCTGGAGCCGGCCGCTCTGGCGCAGCTCGGGCGCTACGCCTTCCCGGGCAACGTGCGCGAGCTCGAGAACCTGCTGCATCGCGCGCTGGCGCTGGCGGGCGGCCTGCGCATCGCGCAGGAGGACCTCGGCCTGCCCGACGACCTGCTCGGCGAACGCGACGCGCCCGAGACCGCGCCGCTGCCGCTGCCGCTGCCGCTGCCGCTGCCGCTGCCGCAGACGGCGCCGGCGGCCGAAGCGACGCGGCTGCCGGCGCAGCCGCTGCCGCGCGATCTGGCCGCGCATCTCGATGCGGTCGAGCGCGACATCCTGGAGCGTGCGCTCGCGCTGCACCGCTACAACCGCACCGCGGCCGGCGCGAGCCTGGGCCTGTCGCTGCGCCAGATGCGCTATCGCATGGCGCGCCTGGGCATCGGCGCGGGCACGGCCGACGCCGCGGCCGAGCCGGGCGAGGGCGACTGAGTGCCGGCGCGCGCCGCGCGCGGCGCCGATGCGGCCTGGCGGCACGGCTGGTGGCGGGAGGCGCGCGCGTGCCCGTCGCCCAACTTCGGCCCGCGCCCGGCGGGCAGCGAAGCCACGCTGGTCGTCGTGCACAGCATCAGCCTGCCGCCGGGCGCGTATGGCGGTCCCGACGTCGAGCGCCTGTTCACGAACACGCTCGACTGCAACGCGCACCCCTACTACGAAGCGCTGCGCGGCCTGCAGGTGTCGGCGCATTTTTTCCTGCGTCGCGACGGCGAGCTCGTGCAGTTCGTGTCGTGCGACGAGCGCGCCTGGCATGCCGGTCGCTCGCAGTGGCGCGGACGCGCGGAGTGCAACGACTGGTCGATCGGCATCGAGCTCGAGGGTCTCGAGGGCCAGGGCTTCGAGCCGGTGCAGTACCGCCGGCTCGCCGCGCTGCTGCGTGCGCTCGCGCGCCGCTACCCGATTGCCGAAGTCGCGGGCCACGAGCACGTGGCGGCGGGGCGCAAGCACGACCCCGGGCCGGGCTTCGACTGGGCGCGCCTGGCGCGCACGCTGCGGCGCCGCCGACCGCGCCTGGCGCCGCTCGGGGCAGCACCGGGCGAAACTGCGGGAAGGTCCTGAGCCGACACTACCCCTAGTGGCTTGTGGGGAGTCCAGACCCCAGATATAGTGTCCACTGCGCTGAGCGCGGCATCGTGCCGCAAGGCCCGCGCGCAGCGGCGGCGGCGCCGAGTCCGAGCGGCGCGGGCGTGTTGCCGCGCCGCCCGGCAGGCGGGCGCAGCGTCCTCACCGAACGCCACCGCACATCCGCAGGGGAGCCATGCAAGTCAACGCCATCCAGACCCACGAAGGCGCGCCGGCGCGCGTCGGCGCGGCCGCGCCGCCCGGCGCGGCGGCATCGGCCTTCGACGGCTACCAGATCATCCGTCGCAACGGCGCCGTGGTCGTCTTCGAGCCGGGCAAGATCTCGGTGGCGCTGATGAAGGCCTTCCTCGCCGTGCACGGCACGCAGGGCGCCGCTTCGGCGAGCGTGCGCGAGACGGTCGAGCTGCTCACCGCGAGCGTGGTGCGCGCGCTGCTGCGCTCGCGCCCCGGCGGCGGCACCTTCCACATCGAGGACGTGCAGGACAGCGTCGAGCTCGGCCTGATGCGCGGCGGCCACCACGAGGTCGCGCGCGCCTACGTGCTGTACCGCGAGCGGCGCGCGCAGGAGCGCGCGCGCCAGGCGGCGGCGGCCGCGCCGCGGGCGCCCGAGCTGCACGTCAGCGACGGCGGCGTGCGCCGGCCGCTCGATCTGGACGCGCTGCGCGCGCTCGTCGAGTCGGCCTGCGCCGGCCTGGCGTCGATCGGCAGCGCGGCGTTGAGCGCCGAGCCCATCCTCGCCGAGACGCGACGCAACCTGTACGACGGCGTGCCGCTCGACGAGGTCTTCAAGGCCGCCATCCTGGCCGCGCGCACGCTCATCGAGAAGGACCCGGCCTATACCCGCGTCACCGCGCGGCTGCTGCTGCACACCATCCGCAAGGAGGTGCTGGGCGAGGAGGTGCCGCACGAGGCGATGAGCGAGCGCTACGCCGAGGCGCTGGCGCAGTTCGTCAAGCGCGGCATCGCCGCCGAACTGCTCGACGAGCGGCTGGCGCAGTTCGATCTGGCGCGCCTGGGCGCGGCGCTGCGCCCCGAGCGCGACCTGCAGTTCGACTACCTCGGGCTGCAGACGCTCTACGACCGCTATTTCCTGCACGTCGACGAACGCCGCATCGAGCTGCCCCAGGTCTTCTTCATGCGCGTGGCGATGGGGCTGGCGTCGAACGAGATCGAGCGCGAGGCGCGCGCCATCGAGTTCTACGACGTGCTCTCCGGCTTCGATTTCATGAGCTCGACGCCGACGCTGTTCAACAGCGGCACGCGGCGCAGCCAGCTCTCGAGCTGCTACCTCACGACGGTGGCCGACGACCTCGAGGGCATCTACGAGGCGCTCAAGGACAACGCGCTGCTGTCCAAGTACGCCGGCGGCCTGGGCAACGACTGGACACGCGTGCGCGCGCTGGGCAGCCACATCAAGGGCACGAACGGCAAGAGCCAGGGCGTGGTGCCCTTCCTCAAGGTCGTCAACGACACCGCGGTGGCGGTCAACCAGGGCGGCAAGCGCAAGGGCGCGGTGTGCGCCTACCTCGAGGCCTGGCACCTCGACATCGAGGAATTCCTCGAGCTGCGCAAGAACACCGGCGACGATCGCCGGCGCGCGCACGACATGAACACCGCGAACTGGATCCCGGATCTGTTCATGAAGCGCGTGATCGAGGGCCAGCAGCACCCCGAGGACCCGGCGCGCGGCCAGTGGACGCTGTTCAGCCCGAGCAGCTGCCCCGACCTGCACGACAAGTTCGGCCGCGCCTTCGAGGAGGCCTACACCGCCTACGAGGCGCGCGCCGACCGCGGCGAGATCAGGCCGTACAAGCGCCTGCGCGCAGTCGACCTGTGGCGCCGCATGCTTTCGATGCTGTTCGAGACCGGCCACCCCTGGATCACCTTCAAGGACGCGTGCAACCTGCGCAGCCCGCAGCAGCACGCCGGCGTCGTGCACAGCTCCAACCTGTGCACCGAGATCACGCTCAACACCAGCGACAGCGAGATCGCGGTGTGCAACCTGGGCAGCATCAACCTGGCGCAGCACCTGTGCGACGGCGCCGGCGGCCGCGAGCTCGACCTGGCCAAGATCGCCCGCACCGTGTCGACCGCGATGCGCATGCTCGACAACGTCATCGACCTCAACTACTACGCCGTGAAGAAGGCGCGCGACAGCAACCTGCGCCACCGCCCGGTGGGCCTGGGGATCATGGGCTTCCAGGACTGCCTGTACCAGCTGCGCCTGCCCTACGCCAGTGCCGAGGCGGTGGCCTTCGCCGACCGCTCGATGGAGGCGGTGTGCTACCACGCCTACCGGGCGAGCACCGAGCTGGCGGCCGAGCGCGGGCGCTACAGCAGCTGGCGCGGCAGCCTGTGGGAGCGCGGCATCCTGCCGCCCGACACGCTCGAGCTGCTGGCCGCCGAGCGCAATGCCGGCGGCGGCGACTACGTCCAGGTCGACCGCTCGGCCACGCTCGACTGGGACGAGCTGCGCGAGCGCATCCGCCGCCACGGCATGCGCAACAGCAACTGCGTGGCCATCGCGCCCACGGCCACCATCAGCAACATCGTCGGCGTCGACGCCTCGATCGAGCCCGCCTTCGGCAACCTTGCGGTCAAGAGCAACCTGTCGGGCGAGTTCACGGTGCTCAACGAGTACCTCGTGCGCGACCTCGAGCGGCTCGGCCTGTGGGACGACGTGATGGTGATGGACTTGAAGCACTTCGACGGCTCGCTGCGCGCGATCGACCGCGTGCCCGAGGAGCTCAAGCGCCTCTACGCCACCGCCTTCGAGATCGAGCCGGCCTGGCTCGTCGAGGCCGGCGCGCGCCGCCAGAAGTGGATCGACCAGGCGCAGAGCCTCAACATCTACATGGCCGGCGCGTCGGGCAGGAAGCTCGACGAGACCTACAAGCTCGCCTGGCTGCGCGGGCTCAAGACCACCTACTACCTGCGCACGACGAGCGCCACGCAGGCCGAGAAGAGCACCGTCGCGGCGGGCGCGCTGAACGCCGTGCCGGGCGCCGCGCCGCAGACCGCGGGCGACGTGCGCTTCTGCGCGATCGACGAACCCGACTGCGAGGCCTGCCAGTAGCGGCCGTGCGCACGCCGCTGCCGCACGATGCAAACGAATACCGCGCAGACGCAGATGAAGACGAGGTCGGCGTGCCGCGTACATCGCAGCGCGACGCCGCGCGCTTCGATGCATGGCTGCAACAACAGGCGCTCTTCGATGTCAACCAGCGCTTGGCGTTCACGCGCAACACTCCGATAATTCGACGCACAGGAAGCGCTCACATGCTGGTCTGGGAAGACGAACACCACACGCCCGACACCGCGACGCCCCCGCATATCGAACGGGGCGCGAGCCCGGCTCCCTCGCTTTCTCCGCATCCGCTCACGCCCGGCCCGAAAGCCGCGGCGCCGCGGGTCCTGCCTTTGCCGCTGTCGCCGATCACCGCGCAGGCGCCGCGCCCTTCGCTGCAGGAACTCGCCGCGCTGGCCGCGCCGCAGACCGCGCGCGTCGCGGCCGCATCCGCGCGCCGCGTCGACGTCGCCGACAAGCGCATCATCAACGGCCGCACCGACGTCAACCAGCTCGTCCCCTTCAAGTACAAGTGGGCCTGGGAGAAGTACCTCGCCACCTGCGCCAACCACTGGATGCCGCAGGAGATCGCGATGTCGCGCGACATCGCGCTGTGGAAGGATCCCAACGGCCTGAGCGAGGACGAGCGCCGCATCGTCAAGCGCAACCTCGGCTTCTTCGTCACCGCCGACTCGCTGGCCGCCAACAACATCGTGCTCGGCACCTATCGGCACATCACGGCGCCCGAGTGCCGGCAGTTCCTGCTGCGCCAGGCCTTCGAAGAGGCGATCCACACCCACGCCTACCAGTACATCGTCGAGAGCCTGGGCCTGGACGAAGGCGAGATCTTCAACGCCTACCACGAGATCGCGTCGATCCGCGCCAAGGACGAGTTCCTGATCCCGTTCATCGACGCGATCATGGATCCTTCCTTCCGCACCGGCACGCCCGAGGCCGACCGCACCCTGCTCGAGAGCCTGATCGTCTTCGCCTGCCTGATGGAGGGGCTGTTCTTCTACGTCGGCTTCACGCAGATCCTCGCGCTCGGCCGCCAGAACAAGATGACGGGCGCGGCCGAGCAGTACCAGTACATCCTGCGCGACGAGTCGATGCACTGCAACTTCGGCATCGACGTCGTCAACCAGATCAAGCTCGAGAACCCGCAGCTCTGGACGCCGGCGTTCAAGGCGCGCGTGCGCGAGCTGTTCGAGCGCGCCGTCGAGCTCGAGTACCGCTACGCCGAGGACACCATGCCGCACGGCGTGCTCGGCATGAACGCGTCGATGTTCAAGGGCTACCTGCGCTACATCGCGAACCGGCGCGCGAACCAGATCGGCCTCGACGCGCTGTTCCCGAACGAAGACAACCCCTTCCCCTGGATGAGCGAGATGATCGACCTGAAGAAGGAACGCAACTTCTTCGAGACGCGCGTCATCGACTACCAGACCGGCGGCGCGCTGGCCTGGGACTGAAGGCCGCACCGTGCAAGCCCGCTCCCCGTACATGGCGTTCGCCCCGGGCCCGCGGGCCCGCGGGCCTGCTAGCGGCAACGGCGTTCACACGAAATCGAGAATGGCGAATCCCGGCATGCCGCAGAGCAGGAGACCGCAAGGTCATCCCGCCGGGTTCGTGTCCCCATTCACCGCACCGAGACGAGCGCCGCGGGGCCCATGCCCCGCAGCCAGAGCCCGGACGGTGAATCCCCGCGCCGCATCCAGCGACGCGGGGTCTTTCGCAACTTGATCAAGGAGATCGTCATGGCAACTGCGAAGAAGGCTGCGGCCAAGAAAGCCCCGGCCAAGAAGGCCGCCGCGAAGAAGGCGCCCGCGAAGAAGGCCGCCGCCAAGAAGGCCCCGGCCAAGAAGGCCGCCGCGAAGAAGGCCCCGGCCAAGAAGGCACCCGCCAAGAAGGCCCCGGCGAAGAAGGCCCCGGCCAAGAAGGCCGCGGCGAAGAAGGCGCCGGCCAAGAAGGCGGCCGCCAAGAAGGCGGCGCCGAAGCGGCCGGCAACCAAGCGCGCGGCCGGGAAGAAGGCCGCCAAGAAGGCCGCTCCGGCTGCCCCGGCTGCCCCTGCGGCCCCTGCGAAGACCACATTGAACCCGGCAGCGGCTTGGCCTTTCCCGACCGGGAACAAGCCGTAAGTAGGCTCATCGGGTAGGCGCGTGCGGTGATGCACGTGCCGACGCGGGCCCAGCTATGCTGGGCCCGCCTTTCTTCGTGGCCCCGCCTCTCGCAACCCCGTGGACTGACCGGCGGGTTGGGTGTGGAGTGCGCTTACGATGTATTCCGTTCGCGACTTGGCGCGGCAAACCGGGACCGATCGAATGGCTGACTTGCTGTCCAGAATCGATGCGGCACTCGCGATCGAGGATGCGCCCTCTAGGCGAGGCGAACTGCTCGCCAGGCGTGCGTCCTATCTCGCACGGCTAGGGAAGTTCGAGGATGCCCGTCGAATAATCGGCGACCTTCGAAGCGGTTTTCCAGCCACCTCGAACCCTCGAGTCTCGATCTGGACGATGGCCGCTGAAGGCATAGTGTGCACATTCGAAGACCTCTCTGAGGAGGGTAACGATCGAATGATGAGGGCCCAAACGCTCGCTCTAGCAGTGCGCGATCGGACCCTTATCGCTTGGACATCCGCGTGGCGCGCGCATCTCCAGTCGGAACGATCGGATTTCGACGGAATGGCGCGTTCACTGGAGGCGACCTTTTCGACATGCGTAGGGGATGAGCATGACGCACTAGCAAGGGCGAGCATGGTCCTCGCTAACGCATACTCAAGTTGCGGGGCTCTTGAGCTGGCCACACGCTGGTACACCTCATCGCGACACCATGCACTTGAAATAGGTGATCAGGCGACAATTGATGCGTTGATCTACAACGAGGCTGCTTTTACGGTTGGGTGGCTCCGGGCCGAGGCTTGCTTTTCATCGCCCGACCAAGCAGCCATTGCCCATGCCGCTGGTCAGATCGCATCTGCGAGGAACTACCAGAGTCTCATCGGCATACGCGCCGTGAACAACTTCGCCGATCTGTGGCAGGCGCGCCTATCGCTGCTTCAATGTGACTATTCCGGAGCTATTTCAGCGCTGGGCGAGGTGCGTTACAAGGAGCCGTTTGCTGCGTACAACTTTGACCAAGCATTGATCGATATCGAGTTGGCCTATTGTCACTACAAGATGGGTGATTTGGCGTCCGCATCGAGGCTTGCTCCTCATCGCAGAGTAGATCTGAGTGGCTTGCACCGGGATGAACAGCTGGTCGCGGCATGGCTGCGAGAGCAGATGGTAGAGATTGCAGAAGACGTGCTCTCTATTGAGCGGGCGCGGAACGATCTCGATGCGACGAGAACGGCGTACGCACTTGAACAGCGTGGGCTGAGGAGCGCTATCGAGCGCTTCGATGCGCTATCAGCTCCTGGATTGCCAGACGCTGTCGCTCATCTGTCCGCCCGAAGGTAGATGGCAGATGGACTTCACGGCTCGCAATCTTGTCGCCCTCCTCATGGGCTCCTCCTCCGATTGGGACACCCTGCGCGCCGCCGCCGAGGTGCTGGACGAGTTCGGCGTTGCGTACGAGGCTCGCGTGGTGTCGGCGCACCGCATGCCCGACGACATGTTCCGCTTCGCCGACGAGGCCGAGGCGCGCGGGCTGGCTGCGATCATCGCGGGGGCGGGCGGGGCGGCGCACCTGCCGGGCATGCTCGCGGCCAAGACGACGGTGCCGGTGCTGGGGGTGCCGGTGGCGAGCAGGCATCTGAACGGGCTCGACTCGCTCTATTCGATCGTGCAGATGCCCAAGGGTGTGCCGGTGGCCACCTTCGCGATCGGGTCGGCGGGGGCGGCGAACGCCGCACTGTTTGCGGTGGCGATGCTGGCGCGCGAGGACAGCGCGCTGCGCGAGCGCCTGGCGGCTTACCGTCTGCGGCAGACCGAAGCCGCGCGCGCGATGACGCAAGAGCTGAAGAAGTGAATTCAGGAACGAGCCGCGTGGTTGCAGACGCGAGTTCGCCGTCGGTGCGCGGCGCGGCATGCGCGGCATCCGCATCGGGCGCATCCGCCGCGCCTGTCGCATCCGGCGCAGCGCCCACTTCCGCTGTACCGGAAGCCACCGCCGCACCCATCATCGCCCCGGGCGCGCTGCTCGCCGTGCTCGGCGGCGGCCAGCTCGGCCGCATGTTCGTGCACGCGGCGCAGCGGCTGGGCTACCGCGTGCTCGTGCTCGATCCCGACGCGGCGTCGCCCGCCGGCGCTGCGGCCGATCGGCACCTGCGTGCCGCCTACGACGACGCGCAGGCGCTGGCCGAAGTCGCGCGCTGCGCGGCGGCCGTGACGACCGAGTTCGAGAACGTGCCGGCGGCGGCGCTGCGCCGGCTCGCTCAGGGCGCATCGCCTGCCGCTGCGCTGCCGGTGGCGCCGCCGGCCGATGCGGTCGCGATCTGCCAGCAGCGCGCGCGCGAGAAGGCGCTGTTCCTGCGCACTGACGTGCCCTGCGCGCCGCACGCCGTGCTTGCGCGCGCGGCCGATCTGGACGCCGCCGCGCTCGACGCGCTGCTGCCCGGGCTGCTGAAGACCTCGAGTCTGGGCTACGACGGCAAGGGGCAGACCACGGTGACCACGCGTGCGGAACTGGCGGCTGCCTGGCGCGCCCTGGGCGGCGTGCCCTGCGTGCTCGAGAAGCGCCTGGAGCTCGCCTGCGAGCTGAGCGTCGTCGTCGCGCGCGGCCGCGACGGCGCTTGGGTGCACCTGCCGGTGCAGCAGAACCTGCACCGCCACGGCATCCTCGCCGTGACGCAGGTGCCGGCGCCCGACGTCGCGGCGGCGGCCGCGGCCGCGGCGCTGGCGGCGGCCGCACGCCTGGCCGAAGCGCTGTCCTACGTCGGCGTGCTGTGCGTCGAATTCTTCGTGCTCGCAGACGGTTCGCTGGTGGCCAACGAGATCGCGCCGCGCCCGCACAACTCGGGCCACTGGAGCATCGACGCCTGCGACGTCTCGCAGTTCGAGCTGCAGGTGCGAACGCTTACCGGCCTACCCCTGACCCCGCCGCGCCAGCACTCGGCCGCGGTGATGCTCAACTTGCTGGGCGACCTGTGGTTCACGCGCGGCGCTGCCGCGCCGCAGGCGCCGCGCTGGGAACGCGTGCTGGCGCTGCCCGGCGTGCACCTGCACCTGTACGGCAAGAGCGAAGCGCGGCGCGCCCGCAAGATGGGCCACCTCACGATCACCGCGGCCGATGCCGGCAGCGCGCGCGCGGTGGCGCTCGAAGCCGCGCAGCGGCTGGACCTGCCGGCGTTCTGAGTAACCAGGAGATCCGGCCATGAACCAGGTCAGCACAGGCTTCACCAGCCCGGCGTCGCCCGGGCCCGGGCGACGGTGGCGCGCAGGGCGCGCCTTCGCGTGGCCGCTCGGCGTGCTCGTCTGCGCGGCGCTGGCGGCGACGCCGGCGGCGCAGGCCGCGCAGACGGCGAAGGCGGCGGTCGCGCAGGCCGCACCGGCCGCAGCGAAGTGGCAGCCCGACGCCGTGCTGACCCAGGTGTCGACGCTGCGCGGCCAGGGCGACGGACGCGCCGCGAGCTGGCTGTGCAGCTACTACTCACCCCAGGCCAGACGCAGTGCGATCGTCACCGTGCGCGACGGCGGCAAGGTCGAGCTCGAGGCCGACGTGCGCAACACCGCGGTCGACGCGATCGGCAAGGACTTCGTCGACAGCGATCAGGCCGTGGCCGCAGCGGCCAAGGCCGGTCTGAAGTTCGACAAGGGCGCCAGGGATCTCGGGCTCGGCCTCGTCGTCGGCAACCAGGCGCTGGGCAAGCCGCGCCTGTTCTGGTCGGTGACATCGATGGGCGACAAGGGCGCGTCGTCGGTCACGCTCGACGGCAAGGATGCCGCGTTCGTCAAGCGTGACGACGTCAAGTTCTGACCCGGCGGACTCGGGCGCGCGCGGTCGATCGGGCGGGACGAACGGAACCCGGCGATGACCGTGCTCGCGGGCGATGACCCGGCGGCGATCGAGCACGCGGCCGATCGGCTCGCGGCCGGCGCTCTGGTGGCCTTTCCGACCGAGACCGTCTACGGCCTGGGCGCGCGCGCCGACGACGACGCTGCGGTGGCGCGCATCTTCGCGGCCAAGGGGCGGCCGGCCGACCATCCGCTCATCGTGCACGTGGCGAGCATCGAGAGCGCCTTGCACTTCGCGCCGCGGCCGGGCGCGGCGGCGCAGGCGCTGATGGCCGCGCTCTGGCCCGGCCCGCTGACGGTGATCGTGCCGCGCCACCCGGCGCGTGCCGCCGCGGCCGCGGGCGGGCAGCCGAGCATCGGCCTGCGCATGCCCGCGCACCCGGTCGCGCTGGCGCTGCTGCGCGCCTGTGCGGCGCGCGGCGTGGCGGGGTTGGCGGCGCCCAGCGCCAATCGCTTCGGTCGCGTCAGCCCCACCACGGCGGCGCATGTGGCGGCCGAGTTCGGCGCCGACCTGCTCGTGCTCGACGGCGGCGCCTGCGCGGTGGGCATCGAGTCGGCGATCGTCGACTGCACGGGCGTGCCGCCGGCGCGTCCGGCGCTGCTGCGGCCGGGCCAGATCGGCCGCGCGCGCATCGAGGCCGTGCTGGGCGCGCCGCTGGCCGCGCGCGCGGCCGGTGCGCCGCGTGCCTCGGGCACGCTCGAGGCGCACTACGCGCCGCGTGCCCCGGTGCGGCTGTTCGCGCACGACGAGCTGGCCGCGCGCGTGGCCGCGCCACCGGCGCCGATGCCGGCCGGCGCATGGGTCGCGGTATATTCGCGCCTCGTGCCTGCGGCGGGCTGGCGCCATCGCCCGATGCCCGACGATGCCGCCGCTGCAGCGCGCGAGCTGTTCGCCGTGCTGCGCGCGTTCGACGATCAGGGCGCGGCGGCGATCTGGGTCGAGCAGCCCCCGGCGCAGCCCGGGTGGGAAGGCGTGCACGATCGCCTGCGGCGCGCCGCGGCGTCGGCGCCTGCCGCCCGCTGCGGCGAGCCCTGAGCGCCGGGCGCGCGCCGCGCGATCCTGCGCTGCCGTCAACGTCGCCGTTCCCGCCATCGCCGTCCCTCCAGCCCCTTGCGCCGTCTTGCGCACCTTGCCCCCGGAGTCTCGATGACCTGTTGCGATCTCGTGCCGAGGCTGCCCTGGCGTGGCGCGGCCGCGGCCCTGTGCGCTGCCCTGCTTGCCGTGCTGTTTGCAGCCTGCGGCGGAGGCACCTCGCAGTACGACCCCTTCGTGCCCGAGCGCCTGTTCACCTTCGGCGACGAGGCCAGCACGATCAATCCCGACGGCAGCACCTACAGCGTCAACGGGCTCGACACCTACGGCAACTTCGACTGCAGCGTGCTGCCGATCTGGACCGAATCGCTGGCGGCGGCCTTCGGCCTCGTGTTCCCGCAGTGCAACCGCGACAACCTCGCCGATCCGCACGCCCGCAGCTGGGCCGCGGCCGGCGCCAAGGTGGCCGACGTGACGGCGCAGATCGACGCGCAGATCGCCGCCGGGGGCTTTCGCGACCGCGACCTGGCGACCGTCTTCGTCGGCATCAACGACATCCTCGACCTGTACGCGCAGTACCCGATGCGCAGCGAGGCCGACCTCGCCGCCGAGGCCAGCGCGCGCGGCGAGCAGGCAGCGCAGCAGGTCAACCGGCTGGTCGCCTTCGGCGCCAAGGTCATCGTCGTGAACCTGCCCGACCTCGGGTTCACGCCCTACGCGGGCAACGAGAGACTGCTCAACTCCGACACCGACCGCGCCGCACTGATCTCGCGGCTGACGGCGGCGTTCAACCAGCAGCTCGGCGTGAAGATCCTGCTCGACGGCCGCTACGTCGGTCTGGTGCAGCTCGACCAGCGCTCGCAGGTGCTGGCGCGCGCGGGCACCGCGCTCGGCTTCGACAACGTCGCCACGGCCGTGTGCACGGTCGCGCTGCCCGCCTGCACGACGGCGACGCTGATCGCCGGAGGCAGCGCGGGCGGCTACCTCTGGGCCGACGACCGCTGGTTCTCCGCCGGCGGCCAGAACCAGATCGCCACGCTGGCCATCGACCGCGCGCGCCACAACCCGTTCTGAGTGCCCGGGCTCGGGCGCGGCCGGCCCGCGCCCCGCCGGGATCGGGCGAGCGGGCGAGCCGCCGCTTGCCCGGGCGCGCCGCTGCGGGTTTCACCGATGCCGGCGGCGTCGCGGGCGGGCCGTATAGTCCCCGAGCCCGATGGCATGAGGGCGGCGCGCGTCATGCGCGGCCCGGTCCCATCTTCGCGAGGAGACAGCATGATGCGATTCCGAACCCGTTCGCTGGCGCTGCTGGCGTCGGTGGCGCTCGCAGCCGGGTTGGCCGGCTGCGGCGGCGGCGGCGCCGACACCACGCCGCGCACCACCGTCAGCGCGGTCAAGGTGATGGGCGACAGCCTGGCCGACATCGGCGCCTTCGGAGGGGTGAAGGCGACGATCCAGGGCAACGACATGTACCCCGAGCGCATCTCGCAGACCTACGGCCTGGGCAAGGGCTGCAACTACTTCGTCTACACCGGCGCCACCTTCGTCGCCAACAGCAACGCCGGCTGCACCAACTACGCGATCGGCGGCGGGGTCATCAACCCGGCCAGCAGCAGGCTCGCGGCGGCCGACCCGCGCGGCATCGGCGTGCAGTTCGCCACGGCCACCGCAGCGGGCAACTTCGCGCCCGGCGACCTGCTCGTCGTCGACGGCGGCGGCAACGACGCCGCGGCGCTGGTCACGGCCTACCTGCGCGCCGGGCAGCCGGCACCGGCGGGCGACGGCGGTGCGTCGTACCTGGCCCTGATCGGCACGCAGCTCAGCGCGGCGCAGGTGCAGGCCGCCGCGGCCGGCGGCGCGGCCGGGCTGGCCGCGGCCGGCGCGACCTACATGACGGCGCTGGCCGGCAGCTTCTACACGACGATCAAGACCGGCGCGCTGGACAAGGGCGCCACGCGCATCGTGCTCGTCAACATGCCGGCCATCACCGTGACGCCGCGCTTCCAGGCCGTGCTCGACGGCATCGCGCTGGCCAACGGCGCCAACGGCGCCGCCGCGCGCGCGCAGGCCGAGGCGCTGTTCAAGGGCTGGTTCGAGGCCTTCAACGCCGAGCTGGCGCGGCGCTTCGCGGGCAACGCCGGCGTGGCCATCGTCGACGCCTACAAGGCCTTCAACGACATGGTCACGATCCCGGCCCAGTTCGGCTTCACCGACGTCGTGCATACCGCCTGCCCGTCCGTCGGCGTCGGCGCCGACGGCCTGCCGACCTACAGCTTCCCGACCTGCACCGACGCCGCGCTGCAGGCCAAGCCGCCGGCCGGCGCCGCCGTCGGCAGCAAGTGGTACGCGACCTGGGCCTTCTCCGATGGCTTCCATCCGACGCCCTACGCGCACCAGCAGTTCGCCGAGCTGATCGCGCTCGCGCTGGCGCGCGCCGGCTGGCTCTGAACCGCGCCGAGGAGAACCCGAATGACCCAACGCTTCGATGTCCTCCGCGCGGCGCTCGTCGCCGCCGCGGCCAGCCTGGGAGCCGCCGGCGTGCACGCGCAGTCGGCGGGCACGCTGCTCGGCCGCATCGGCGCCACCCAGATCGCGCCCGACGTCTCGAGCGGCGACCTCACGCCGCCCAGCCTGCCCGGCACCCAGGCCGGCGTGCGGTCCGACACCCAGCCCAGCGCCGGGCTGACCTGGATGTTGAGCGACCACATCGCGCTCGACCTGCCGCTCGCTGCGGGCTTCAAGTTCGATCTCGTCGGGGCCGGCGCCATCGACGGCGTGGGCAAGATCGGCGAGGTGCGTGCGCTGCCGCTGACGCTGCTCGTGCAGTACCGGCTGCTGTCGCCCGACGCGCCCCTGCGGCCCTACGTCGGCTTCGGCCCGACCTACGCGCGCTTCTACAAGGCACGCAGCACCGCCGTGCTGAGCGCGCTCACGGGCGGGCTGCCGTCGAACCCGACCACGCTGTCGGTGCAGTCGAAGTGGGCCTACACGGCGCAGATCGGCGCGAGCTGGGCATTCGCGCCGCGCTGGTACCTCGACGCGGCGGTGATGAAGACCGCCCTGAAGACGCGCACGACGCTGTCCACCGGCCAGACACTCGACATCAAGCTCGACCCCTGGAGCTACGCGCTCGGCGTCGCGTACCGTTTCTGAGCGCCTCCGGGGTCGGGCCGCGGCCCGGCTCCGCAAACCATCGCCCGCCGGGCTGCGGTGCGCGCTCCGGTCGGCCGCGGCGCCTGTGAAGACACGAATCGCGGGCGCGACCGCGTCTTCACGGGTTCAGCGCGGCGGTCCGGCGCGCCGGTTCTCCTGCAGCTTGACGGCGAGGATCGTCGCCGCCAGCGCCAGCGTGATGGCGTTGGCGACGATGATCGGCCATTCGCCGAGCGCCAGGCCGTAGGCCAGCCACAGGCCGACGCCGAGAGTGAACGCCGCGTACATCGCCAGCGAGATCCCGCTCACGTCGCGCGTGCGCAGCGTGAGCGCGGCCTGCGGCACGAACGAGGCGGTGGTGAGCGCGGCGGCGCTGTAGCCGATCAGATCGTTGAGGTTCATGGTGGATTGCCGTTCGGGTTCGCCGTTTCGGGCGCGGCGCCGGCGCGCTGCGGCGCGCGCGCGAGCGCCCATTGCACGAGGGCCTCGAGCGCCGGCCGGGCCGCCTTCGCGTTGGGGTGGTTGACGATGGCGGCGAGCACGAGCCGGCGGCCGTCGGGCGGCAGCATATAGCCGGCCACGCCGGTCACGTCGCGCAGCGAGCCGGTCTTCAGGTGCGCGCGCCCGACGGCCGTGCGCGAGCGCCGCAGCGTGCCGTCGCTGCCGGCCAGCGGCAGCGAGGCCATCAGCTCGGGCATCAGCGGGCCGGCGAACATCACCGCCAGCAGCCGCGCCAGCGCGCGCGTCGACACGCGCGCCTCGCGCGACAGGCCCGAGCCGTTGTCGACGTTGATCTCGGCGGCCGCCTCGCCCAGGCGCGCGGCGAGCCAGCGCTGCAGCGTCGCGCGTGCCGCCTGCGGCGTGGCCGGCCGGCCCGGCTCGGCCTCGGCCGCCAGCGTGAGCAAGAGCTGCTCGGCCATCACGTTGTTGCTGAACTTGTTGATCTCGCGCACGACTTCGGCCAGCGTCGGCGAGCGCAGCTCGAAGCTCGGCGGCGCGGCCGGTGCCGCGCCTTCGCGCACCCGCCCGCCCAGCACGCCGCCCATCTCGTGCCACAGGCCTTCGAGCAGCCGCGCGTCGTAGCTCGCCGGGGCCGGGTCGGCCACCGCCCAGGACTGCTCGCCGCAGGCGAGCGGATAGCGGCCGCCGAAGCGCGTGCGGCCGTCGGCGCCGAAGCTCGCCTCGAGGGCGCCGCGCCAGTCGCCGCAGGCGCCCGCGGCCAGCGGCACGCTGCGCTCGGTCTGCGCGCGCGCCAGCGGCGGCTCGACCAGCACGCGCGCCACGGCCGCCGCGGGGTCGGGCACGAAGGTGTAGACGACGCTGCGGTAGTTCAGCAGCAGCGCGGCCGGCTGCACGTTGTACGGCCGCAGCGCCTCGCCGTCGAACTGGCCCGGCGGCGTTTCGGGCACGGCGAAGGCGCTCTGGTCGAGCACGATGTCGCCGCGGATCTCGCGCACGCCCAGCTGCTGCAGCCGGCGCAGCAGCAGCCACAGCCGCTCGACGACGAGCTTGGGGTCGCCGCTGCCCTCGAGATGCAGCGCGCCGTCGAGCACGCCGTCCTTCACCGGGCCGGCCAGCCACACCCGCGTGCTCCAGCGCCAGGCCGGGCCGAGCAGTTCGAGCGCTGCCGCCGTGGTGAGCAGCTTGGCCAGCGAGGCCGGGTTGCGCGGCGCGTCGCCGCGCCAGTCGGCGAGCACGCGGCCGCTGGCGGCGTCGAGCAGCGTCGCCGAGAGCGCCTCCTCGGGCACGCCGGCACTGCGCAGCGCGGCCCGCACGGCCGGCGGCAGCGCGGCGGCCTGCGCGGCCACGGCCGCGACGAGCGCGAGCCCTCCCGCCGCCTGCCGCACCACGGCCGGCAGCGCGGACCGACGGAGCATCGCCCCTGCGCGCATGGCAGTCGATGATCGCACGGCTACACTGCCCGGCATGGTCCAGTCCTGGGGCGACACGCAGCCGCCGCGCGCACCATGAAGTCGGCGCGCGGGCAGGCGCTGGGGGCCGGTTCGGCGTTCGTCGTGCTGGTGGTCTGGACCGGCTTCATCCTCGTGGCGCGTGCCAGCGCCACGCGCACGCTGGCGGCCTGGGACATCGCCTGGCTGCGTTTCCTGTTCTCCGGCGTGCTGGCGCTGCCTCTGCTGGCCTGGCGCGGCAACGCGCTGCGCGCGGCGCTCGGGCGTGGCAGCGAGGGCCGCGCCGGCGCGGCACTCGCGCGCGGCGCCGTGCTCGCGTTCCTGGCCGGTCTGGGCTACTGCATGCTCGCGTACTCCGGCTTCTTCTTCGCCCCGGTCGGGCACGCCGCGGTGCTGCTGCCCGGATCGCTGCCGCTGTGGACCGCCCTCGCGGCCGCACTGCTGCTCGGCGAGCGTCTGACGGCGGCGGGCGCGGCCGGCCTCGGGCTCATCGTTGCCGGCGACCTGCTGGTGGGCGGCGCCAGCCTGCTGGCCGCCTTCGACGGGGCGGGCACCTGGCGCGGCGACCTGCTGTTCCTCGCGGCGAGCCTGTGCTGGGCCTTGTACGGCGTGCTGTGCCGGCGCTGGCAGCTCGGCGCCGTCGAGGCGACGCTGGCCGTCGCCGTCGGCTGCCTCGTGTGCGTGGTGCCGCCGTACGCGCTGGCCGCGCTGCTCGGTCTCGTGCCCAGCCGCCTGGCCGCCGCGCCCTGGGGCGAAATCCTGTTCCAGGGTCTGTACCAGGGCGGAGTGTCGATGCTCGTCGCCGGCCTCGCCTATACGCAGGTGGTGGCCACCTACGGGCCGATGCGCACGACGATGATCACGGCCATGGTGCCGGTGCTGTCGGCGCTGGCGGCCGTGCCGCTGCTCGACGAGGCGCTGTCGCCGGCGGCGCTGGGTGGCCTGGCGCTGGTCACCGCCGGGCTGCTGCTGGGCACCGGTGCCGTGCCGTCGCCGGCGCGCGGGCCGCGGCGTCGCGGCGGCGCTGCCGCAGCGGCGCCGGCCGAGCCGCGATGAACCTGCTCGCCTTCGACACCTCCACCGAGACGATGGCGCTCGGCGTGAGCGCGCAGGGCCGGCGCCGCACGGCGCTCGCGCCGGGCGGCGCGGCCGCGTCGGCGACGCTGCTGCCGCGCATCGAGGCGCTGCTGGCGCAGGCCGGCATCGCGCTCGCAGCGCTCGACGCCATCGCCTTCGGGCGCGGCCCCGGCGCCTTCACCGGGCTGCGCACGAGCTGCGCGGTGGCGCAGGGGCTCGGCTTCGGTCTGGTACGGCCGCTCGTGCCCATCGACAGCCTGCTCGTCGTTGCCGAGGACGCGCGCGCGCAGGCCTGCGGCGGCGCGCTGCGCTGCGACGTGGCCGTGGCGATGGATGCACGCATGGACGAGGCCTATGCCGCGCGCTACCGCTTCGACGGCAGCCGCTGGCACATGCTCGAGGCGCCGGCGCTGCGCACTGCGGCCGCGCTCGAAGCGGCCTGGCGGCACGCCGCACCCGCGGTCGTGGCCGGATCGGCGCTTGCCGCCCTCGGCGCGCGCCTGCACTGGCCGCCAGGCGCCCGGCGCGTCGAGCGCGAGCACGATCGCGCCGCCGCGCTGCTGCATCTGGCCGAGGAAGCGGTCGCGCGCGGCGAGGCGATGGACGCCGCCGCCGCGCTGCCGCTGTACCTGCGCGACAAGGTGGCACTGACGAGCGCCGAGCGCGAAGCCGCGCGCGCCGCGTCCGGGGCGGCGCGATGAACGCGCTGCCCGCGCCGGGCCGGCCGTGGCGGCGACCGATGATGCTCGCCGATCTCGACGCGGTGGCGGCGATCGAGGCCGGCGTCTACGCCTTCCCGTGGAGCCGCGCCAATTTCGCCGACGCGCTGAGCGCCGGCAACCTCGCCGAGGTGCTCGAGGCCGAGGCGCTCGTCGGCTACTTCATCGCGCTGGCCGGCGTCGACGAGATGCACCTGCTCAACATCACGATCGCGCCGGCCCGGCAGGGCGGCGGCTGCGGCACGCTGCTGCTCGACGCCGTGGCCGCGCACGCGCGCGCACGCAGGCTGTCCAGGCTGTGGCTCGAGGTGCGCGTGAGCAACGAGCGCGCGCAGGCGCTGTACCGGCGCCGCGGCTTCACCGCCGTCGGCCGCCGCCGCGGCTACTACCCGGCCGCCCTCGGCCGCGAGGACGCGGTGCTGATGAGCCTGGACCTGCCGCCCGGAGCACCGTGATGGCCTGGAGCGAGCGCCAGCTCGCGATGCTGCGGGCGATGGGCGTGCGGCTGTTCGCGCCGCCGGCTGCACCCGCACCCGCGCGCGAGCCGGCACCCGCACCCGCGCGCGAGCCGGCAGCCGCACCCGCGCGCGAGCCGGCAGCCGCACCGGCGAGGACGGCCGGCGCAGCCGCGGCGGCGCCCGGGCGCGCGGCGGCGCGGCCGTCTGCGGTCATGGTCGCGCAGCCTGCGCCGTCGCGTGCGGATGCGGCCGGGGACGTCAGCGCGGCTCCCGCACCGCCCGACGCCGTGGCCGCGCTCGACTGGCCCGCGCTGCGCGCCGCCGTGGCCGCCTGCAGCGCCTGCCGCCTGTGTGAAACGCGTACGCAGACCGTGTTCGGCGTCGGCCACGAGCATGCGCAGTGGATGGTCGTCGGCGAAGCCCCGGGCGCGCAGGAAGACGAGCAGGGCGAGCCCTTCGTCGGCGCGGCCGGCCAGCTGCTCGACAACATGCTGCGCGCGCTCGCGCTCACGCGCGCGGCCGAGGGCGATCCGGCGCGGCGCGTCTACATCGCCAACACGCTCAAGTGCCGCCCGCCGGGCAACCGCAATCCGCAGCCCGACGAACTGGCGCAGTGCGAGCCCTTCCTGCTGCGCCAGATCGCGCTCGTGCGCCCGCGCGTCATCCTCGCGATGGGGCGCTTCGCGGTGCAGTCGCTGCTGCGTACGAGCGAGGCCGTCGGCCGCCTGCGCGGGCGTGTGCACCGCTATCAGGGCGTGCCGCTGATCGTCACCTACCACCCGGCCTACCTGCTGCGCAACCTCGCCGACAAGGCGCGCGCCTGGGAAGACCTGTGCCTGGCGGCGCAGGTGGTCGAGCAGGCCGGCGACTGACCGCGCATCGCGCGCGACGGCTGCGCGATCAGCCCTGCTTGGACGCCTTCCTGGGCCGCTGCCAGCCGGCGATCGTGACCTGGCGCGCGCGTGCCAGCGTGAGTGCGCCGGCCGGCGCGTCCCTGGCGATCGTCGAGCCGCCGCCGATCGTCGCTCCGGCGCCCACCGTCACCGGCGCCACCAGCACGCAGTTGCTGCCGATGTGCGCATCGTCGCCGATCACGGTGCGGTGCTTGTGGGCGCCGTCGTAGTTGGCGGTGATGCTGCCGGCGCCGTAGTTCACGCGCTCGCCCACGGTGGCGTCGCCGAGGTAGGCGAGGTGGTTGGCCTTGGCGCCGGCGGCCAGCCGGCTGTTCTTCACCTCGACGAAGTTGCCCACGTGCACTTCGGGCCCGAGTTCGGCGCCGGGGCGCAGCCGCGCGTACGGGCCGACGAGCGCGCCCGCGCCCACGGTGGCCCCCTCGATGTGCGTGAAGGGGTGGATCACGGCGTCGGCGCCGATTTGGGCGTCGCGCAGCACGCAGTGCGCGCCGATGCGCGCGCCGTCGGCGAGGGTGACCTCGCCGTCGAAGATGCAGTTGACGTCGATCTCGACGTCGCTGCCGCAGACGAGCGTGCCGCGCACGTCCAGCCGCGCGGGGTCGGCCAGGCGCACGCCGGCCTCGAGCAGCGCGTCGGCGTGCCGACGCTGCAGCCGGCGCTCGAGGTCGGCCAGTTGTGCCGGGCTGTTGACGCCTTCCACCTCCATCGGGTCGGCGACGCTGCGCGCCACCACCGGCACGCCCTCGGCCACCGCCAGCGCCACCACGTCGGTGAGATAGAACTCGCGTTGCGCGTTGTCGTTGCGCAGCGCGCGCACCCAGCGCACGAGGGCCGCGGTGGGCGCGGCCATGATGCCGCTGTAGACCTCGCAGATGGCGCGCTCGTCGGCGCTGGCGTCCTTGTGCTCGACGATGGCGCGCACGGCATCGCCCGCGCGCACGATGCGGCCGTAGCCGCTCGGGTCGGCCAGCTCGACGGTGAGCAGTGCGAGCGCATTGCCGCCGCAGGCCGCCACCAGTGCGGCGGCGGTCTCGCTGCGGATGAGCGGCACGTCGCCGTAGAGGATGAGGGTCGTGTCGCAGGCGGCATCGAGCGCCGGCACCGCCTGCTGCACGGCGTGCCCGGTGCCCAGTTGCGGCTCCTGGCGCACGCAGACGGCGCCGCTGCCGGCGACGCTGGCTTCCACCGTCGCGGCGCCGTGACCGGTGACGACGACGACGCGCCCGGCGCCCAGCCCGGCGGCGCAGTCCAGGACATGCTGCAATAGGCTGCGCCCGGCCAGCCGGTGCAGCACCTTGGGCTGCGCCGACTTCATCCGCGTGCCCTTGCCCGCGGCCATGATCACGACGTTGAGTGCCATGCAGATGTCCCTTGTCCTGTCCTTGCTGCGCTGCCTGCCGCGGAGGATTATCCGTGGGCGCCTGGCCGCCGCGCTGGTGCTGGCAGCGGCGCTCGTCACGCTGGCCGGCTGCAGCGCGCTGCGCCTGGGCTACAACAACGGCGCGCAGCTGGCCTGGTGGTGGCTCGACGGCTACCTCGACCTGCCGCGCGAGCCCGCCGCCGCGGCGCGCGGCGCGATCGACCGCTGGTTCGAATGGCACCGCGCGACGCAGCTCGGCGGCTACGCGGCGCTGCTCGCGCAGATGCAGGCGCAGGTGCTGGAGCCGGCGAACGCCGCCGCCGCCTGCAGCCTGTGGACGCAGTGGCGCGAGCAGGCCGAACCCGCGCTCGACCGTGCGCTGCGCGCCGGCGCCGACCTCGTGCCCCTGCTCGGCGAGGCGCAGTTGCGCCACCTCGAGCAACGCTACGCGAAGAACATCGACGATCTGCGCGAGGACTACCTTCAGCCCGACCCCGCGCAGCGCCAGCGTGCCGCATTCAAGCGCGCGCTCGACCGCGCCGAGCAGATCTACGGCACGCTCGGCGCGGCGCAGCGCCGGGTGCTGGCCGACGCGGTGGCGGCCTCGCCCTTCGACCCCGAGGCCTGGATCCGCGAACGCCAGGCGCGCCAGCGCGACACGGTGGCGACGTTGCGCCGCCTGGTGGCCGACCAGGCCGGCCGCGACACGCGCGTGGCCGCGCTGCGTGCGCTGGCCGAGCGCAGCGAGCGCTCGCCCGACCCCGCGTACCGCGAGCGCCAGCGCCGCCTCACCGAATACAACTGCGGCCTCGTCGCGCGGCTGCACAACGCCACCACGCCGGCGCAGCGCCAGCAGGCGCGCGAGAACCTCGCGGGCTGGGAGCAGGACCTGCGCGCGCTGATGGCGGCGCCGACGGTGCCGGCGCGGGCCGAGGGTGCGTGACCGGCGCCGCACATGGCGCCGCTGGCGCGCCCGTGCCGCAGGCGCGGCGCCGGCCCTGCCGCGGCGCCGACAGCATGCCTGCCATCGTGGCGGGCATGGGGCGTGCCGCAGGCGCGGCGCGGGCCCTACCGCGGCGCCTCGTCCGGCGTCACCACCACGCGGCGCGGATTGACGCCGGTCCTGGGGAAGTCCATCAGCGCCGCCTCGAACATCGCTGCCAGCGTGTCGTCGCCGGCGGCGGTGCCGCCTTCGTTGCTGGCGCGTGCCTCGAACAGCGGCTTGCCGCTGGCGCGGTCGCGGATCAGCAGCGCCACTTCGCGCTCGTAGCGGCTGGCGTCGTAGCGCATCGACAGCGACCACGACGGGCCCATCCACGGGCCGTGGCGCCAGTAGCCGAAGCCGCCGCGCCACCACAGCGGGTCGGCCCAGGGGTAGATGTCGGTGCGCGTGACGCGCGCGCCCACCTGCACCAGCACGTCGGGCTGCCGGCCCGCGGCGGCCGGCACGAAGCCGGCCTTGGCCAGCGCGGCGCGCGCGGCGTTCTCGATGCGCTCGGTCTCGGCTGCCCGGGCCTGCTGCGAGGGCAGGCGATCGAAGGCGTAGCTGCCCGGCTTGCGGTCGGCGGGCCAGTCGCCGAAGGTGGAGACGTCGCTGGCCACGCTGCGCAGCGCGGCGCAGCCGCCGAGCGCGGCGGCGGCCAGCGCCAGCGTCGTCAATGCCAGACCGGCGCGCAGCAGGCGCCGGCGCGGCGCGGGATCGGTACTCGGGTGCTTCATGGCCGTCATTCCTCGTCGGTGCCGCGTTGCGCTGTCGGCAGCGCCACCACGGCCTCGGCCGCGGGCGGCGGCGCGCAAGGCTCTTCGTCGAATGCGATATCGCCCATCGCGTCGGGCACGCCGGTCGGTTTGAGCGTCGCGAACGGATAGAGGTTCCGGTCCATCAGGTGCGAGGGCACCGCGTGCGCCAGCGCGCGCAGCATGTTGTCACTGCGTCCCGGGTACTGCCGCTCCCATTCGCGCAGCATCTTCTTGACCTGCACGCGCTGCAGGTTGTCCTGGCTGCCGCACAGGCTGCACGGGATGATCGGGAAGGCGCGCTGCGCGGCCCAGCGCTCGAGATCGGTCTCGGCCACGTAGGCCAGCGGCCGGATCACGACATGGCGGCCGTCGTCGCTCACCAGCTTGGGCGGCATGGCCTTCAGGCGCCCGCCGAAGAACATGTTCATCAGGAGCGTGACGACGATGTCGTCGCGGTGGTGGCCGAGCGCGATCTTGGTCGCGCCCAACTCGCTCGCCACGCGGTACAGGATGCCGCGGCGCAGGCGCGAGCACAGGCTGCACATCGTCTGCCCCTCGGGCACGAGGCGCTTGACGATGGCGTAGGTGTCCTGGTTCTCGATGTGGAAGGGAACGCCGCGGCCGGCCAGATACTCGGGCAGCACATGCGCCGGAAAGCCCGGCTGCTTCTGGTCGAGGTTGACGGCCACCAGCTCGAAGGGCACCGGCGCGCGCGCGCGCAGGCCGAGCAGGAGGTCGAGCAGCGCATGGCTGTCCTTGCCGCCCGACAGGCACACCATGACCTTGTCGCCGGGCTCGATCATCCGGAAGTCGGCGATCGCGCGCCCCAGCTCGCGGTACAGGCGCTTGGCGAGCTTGTTGGCCTCGAAGGCGGCCTTGCGCGCGGCGGCGGCGTCGGTGCCGGCGTTCACGGCGCGTCCTTGATGCGGAAGACCTCGACGCCGACCGTCTCGCAGTCGGGGTAGACGTCGGGCTTGTCGGTGCTCACGCGCGCCGCGCGCACCTGCGGATGCGCGAGCATGCGCGCGACGATGGCGTCGGCCAGCGTCTCTTGCAGCTCGATCGGGCCCTGCGCGACGAGCGCCGCGATCTCGTGGCGCACGAAGTCGTAGTCGACCACCTCGTCGAGGCGGTCGGCGCGCGGCGTCGACTGCGCCAGCGGCACGTACAGATCGACGTTGATGCGCACGCGCTGCCGGGCCGTCTTCTCGAACGCGTGCACGCCGATCGCGATCGTGACCTCGTGATTGCGCAGGAACAGCCGCCGGCACTCGGCCAGCGGCGCCAGCGGTCCGGCGGTCGGCTTCATGCGCGCCCGGCCGCGCGCGCCAGGTGCGCGACGTCGCGGCGCTGCGCGGCCAGGTGCTGGCCGCCGTCGACGAGCAGCGTCGTGCCGGTGACGGCGGGCGACTCGAGCAAGAAGCGCACGCTGCGCGCGATGTCCTCGGCCGTCGCGCCGCGGCCCAGCGGCGTCATCGCGTGCGCGCGCTCGAACTCGGCGTCGCTCATGTCGCCCGAGCGCAGCGTGAGGCCCGGCGCCACGCCGCACACGCGCACCTGCGGGGCCAGCGCCAGTGCGAGCATCGTCGTCGCCGCCTCCAGTGCCGCCTTCGACAGCGTGTACGAGAAGTAGTCGGGGTTCGGGTTCCACAGCTTCTGGTCGAGCAGGTTGACGACCGCACTGCCGCCGGCACGCTGCAGTGCGCGCGCCAGCAGCACCGGTGCCGCGGTGTTGGCGCGCCAGTGGCGCTCCAGCGCGGCATGGCCGAAGCTGGTTACGTCGTCGGGCTCGAAGAGCGAGGCGTTGTTGACGAGCGCGTCGATGCGCCCGCAAGCTTGCAGCACCGCTGGCACCAGCGCCTCGCATTCGGCCTCGACGGTCAGATCGGCGGCGCACAGCCGGGCCCGGCCGCCAGCGGCGCGCACGGCGCTCGCCGTGTTCTCGGCCTCGGCGGCCGAATGGCGGTAGTGCAGGGCGACGTCCCAGCCGTGCGCGGCCAGCTCGAGCGCGATGGCGCGGCCGATGCGCTGCGCGGCGCCGGTGACCAGGGCCAGCGGGCGACCTGCGGCCGCGGCGGGTGGAGGAGGGACGGGACGCGGTTCCATGCTTGCTACGATCCCGGACGTGGACGACGCGGGGCACGAGGCCGGGGCCGGCAGTTTATCGGGGCGGCTGCGGCAGCGTCTGGCGCAGGCGATCGCCGGCGCCGACGGCTGGCTGTCCTTCGAGCGCTTCATGTCGATCGCGCTGTACGAGCCGGGCCTGGGCTACTACGCGCGCGGCGCGCCGGTCTTCGGCACGATGCCGGGCGACGGCAGCGATTTCGTCACCGCGCCCGAGCTCTCGCCGCTGTTCGCGCAGGCACTGGCGCGCCAGCTCGCGCAGGCGCTCGACGCCGTGGCCGGCCGCGGCGGCGCCGGCGAGCTCTACGAGTTCGGCGCCGGCTCGGGGGCGCTGGCCGCGCAGCTGCTCGAAGCGCTCGCGGCGCTGGGCGTGCGCGTCGCGCGCTGCACCATCGTCGAGCTGTCCGGCGCGCTGCGCGCGCGCCAACGCGAGCGCCTCGCGCCCTTTGGCGAGCGCGTGCGCTGGCTCGACGCCTGGCCCGAGCGCATCGAAGGCGTGGTCATCGGCAACGAGGTGCTCGACGCCATGCCGGTAACGCTGCTCGCCTTCGACGGTGCGGCCTGGCACGAGCGCGGCGTGACGCGCGACGCGGCCGGCGCCTTCGCCTGGGCCGATCGGCCCACCGCGCAGCGCCCGCCGGTGGACGCGGCCTTCGTGCCCGGCACCGTGACCGAGATCCACCCGCAGGCCGAGGCCTTCGTGCGCTCGCTCGCCGAGCGCCTCGTGCGCGGCGCCGCGTTCTTCGTCGACTACGGCTATCCGGCAGCCGAGTACTACCTGCCGCAGCGCCACCAGGGCACGCTGATGTGCCACCGCCGGCATCGCGCCGACGCCGATCCGCTGGTCGACGTCGGCGCCAAGGACATCACCGCGCATGTCGACTTCAGCGGCATCGCGCTGGCCGCGCAGGACGCCGGGCTGGACGTGATCGGCTACACCTCGCAGGCGCGCTTCCTGCTGAACTGCGGGCTGGCCGAGCTGCTGCAGGGCGCCGACCTGCGTGCGCGCACGGCGGCGCTGCGGCTCGTCAACGAGCACGAGATGGGCGAGCTGTTCAAGGTGATCGGGCTGACGCGCGGCGTGCGGCCGGAGGCCGGCGCGGACTGGATCGGCTTCGCCGCGGGCGACCGCACGCACCGGCTCTGACGACGCGCCGCACGCGCCGCCGCGGGCCGCCACGCCGATGTCGCCGACCCTGCTGCTGGCCGTCGTGCTCGGCTACTTCGCGCTGCTGCTCGGCGTGGCCTGGGCGACGTCGCGGCACGCCGACAACGAGAGCTTCTTCGTCGGCAACCGGCGCAGCGCCTGGCCCCTGGTGGCCTTCGGCATGGTGGGCACCTCGCTGTCGGGCGTCACCTTCGTCAGCGTGCCGGGGGCGGTGGGAACGAGCGGCTTCACCTATCTGCAGATCGTCGCCGGCCAGGCGCTCGGCTATGCCGTCGTCGCCTTCGTGCTGATGCCGCTGTATCACCGGCTCGGCGTGAGCTCGATCTACGGCGTGCTGGGCGCGCGGCTCGGCGCGTCGGCGCACCGCACCGGCGCGGCCTTCTTCCTGCTGTCGCGCACGCTCGGCGCGACGGCGCGCCTGTACCTCGTGATCGAGGTGCTGCAACTCAGCGTGCTCGACGCGCTGGGCGTGCCGCTGGCGCTCACGGCGGCGGCGATCGTCGTGCTGATCCTGCTCTACACCTTCGAGGGCGGCGTGCGCACCATCGTCTGGACCGACACGCTGCAGACGGCGACGATGCTCGCCGGGCTCGCGCTGTGCACGGCGATGTTGCTCGCGCGCCTGGACCTCGGCGCGTTCGACGCGCTCGCGGCGATGCGCGCGCAGGGGCTGGCGCGGCTGGTCGGCACCGACCCGCAGCGCGCCGACTTCTTCGTCAAGCAGCTGACGGCGGGCGTGTTCATCGCGATCGCGATGACCGGGCTCGACCAGGAGATGATGCAAAAGAGCATCAGCATCGGCGCGCTGCGCGACGCGCAGAAGAACCTCATCGTGCTGGCCGCGGTGATGCTGGCGGTGGTGACGCTGTTCGTCTACCTGGGCGGGCTGCTGCACCTGGCGGCGCCGGCGCTCGGGGTGACGGCGCGCGGCGACCGGTTGTTTCCCGCGCTCGTCGTGCAGGCGCTGGCGCCGGCGGTGCAGCTGCTGTTCGTGCTGGCGCTGGTGTCGGCGCTGTTTCCCAGCGCCGACGGCGCGCTCACTGCGCTCACGTCGTCGTTCTGCCTCGACCTGCTCGGGCTGCCGCAGCGCCGCGGCTGGAGCGAACGGCGGCAGCGCCGCGTGCGCCAGGCGGTGCACCTGGCGTTCGCTCTCGCCTTCTACCTGCTCGTGCTCGGTTTCGCCGCGCTGGCCGACCCGAACATGATCTGGCTCATCCTGCGCGTCGCGGCCTACACCTACGGGCCGCTGCTCGGCCTGTTCGCCTTCGCGCTCGTGGCGCGCCGCCCGCTCGCCGGGCCCTGGGTGCCGGTGGTCGCGCTGGCGGCGCCACTGGTCTGCGGCTGGATCGACCTGAATCAGGCGCGGCTGTTCGGCGCCTGGCGCATCGGCCTCGAGCTGCTCGCCGTCAATGGCGCGCTGACCTTCGCCGGCCTGTGGCTGATTGCCCGCTCGCAGGGTGCCGCCGCGTCGCGCTCGGCGCTGGAGTGAGAGTCCCGGCTCCGGCCGACATCGGGCAAGACCGGACCCGCGCGCCGACCGGATGGCAGCACGCCGCGCCTTGCCCGGCGCCCTTGGGCACCCCGGCGCGGGCGTGATTCACTTCTTCACAGGCTCTCAGAGCCCGCGGGCTGCGCCCGAGCTCAGCGCGGCCTGGCCGCCGTGACGGCGCCGGCATGCGCCGGCGTGCTGCCGCGCAGCGACAGGTGTTCCCACACCGCGCACAGCAGCAGGACCGCGGTGGCGGCCGCGTGCAGCGCCAGCGCACTCGGCGCATGCCGCAGGCCGGCCCAGCCGAGCAGCGCCAGCAAGCCCAGACCGACCAGATGCGACAGCGGCGGTCGCGTGCGGCGGCGGCTGAGCCACTTGAAGCCGCCGACCGACAGCAGGTACAGCGCCGGCCCGCCGACCATCACCGCCACCGCGGCACCGTCGGCATGCGCGGGATGCGCCATGGCCAGTTCGTCGCCGGCGGCGCACACGATGATCGCGGCGACGATGAAGAAGTGCAGGTACGAATAGTCGGCACGCGCCTGTCGCCCGGGGTCGGACGAGTGCGCGATGCGGTGGTGCGCCTCGACCATGCCGCGGTCGAAGTAGAGCCACCACATCGCCACCGTGCCGACGAAGGCGCTGGCAAAGACGGCACGCACGGCCGCGGTCCACTCGAGCCGGGCGAACGTGGCGCCGGTGACGAGCAGGGACTCGCCGAGCGCGATGATGACGAACAGTGCGCAGCGCTCGGCCATGTGGTTGCCGTCCACGGTCCATTCGCCGATGCGCGCGGCGCCCAGTCCCGGTACCCAGTACGCGCACCAGGGTGAGGCGAAGTCGATCGCGAACGCGAGCACCCACCAGCCCAGGCGCGCGCCCGGCTCGGCAAAGCCGCCGATCAGCCAGAAGACCGCCGCGACCGCCTGCCACACGGCGACGCGCTGGTTGTTGCGGCGCAGCTGAGGCTGCTCGTCGCGCAGGATGAACACGAAGTACGACGTGCGCCCGAGCTGCATCGCGACGTAGGCGCAGGCGAAGAGCGCGCCGAGCGCGCCGAAGGCCTGCGGGATCGACACCGACAGCAGCAGCCCCAGGGCCATCGCCACGAACAGCGCGATGCGCACCGGCGCGCGCTCCGGGTCGGCGTAGTTGGTGAACCACACCGTGTACATCCACACCATCCACACCGCCACGAACAGCAGCGCCAGCCGCAGCGCCTCGGCCCAGCTCGAGTGCGCCAGCAGTGCGTGCGAGAACTGCGTGACGGCGAAGACGAACACCAGATCGAAGAACAGCTCGGCCATGCCGACGCGGCCATGATCGGCACCGGGGGGCCGCAACAGCGAGCGGCGCGCTCGAGGATGTCCGGCGGCAGTCATGCGGCGAGTATCGCTGCGGCGCCGCTGCCGCCGCCGATCGGTGTCGCCGCGGCGACCTTGCCCGTCGATGCGGCGCTTGTGCGGGCCCGGCGCGCGCAGGCAACGCGGCGACGACATCGGCCGGCCGATGCGCGGCCTTCCCGCAGGTCCGAACGCGCCCGCACGCACCGGCTCGGCAGCCTGCGGCAGCCCGAGCGGGCGCCGGACGTGATCGATGGCCCGCTCGCGGCGTGCCGGTGCGCCGCACTCGGCGTTAGAGTGGGCGCCTCGTCGACAAGCGGAGCAGGGGCGCGGCAGATGACGGTCGTCTGGACCCTCGAGGGCGTGGCCGCCGACGGCTCGCATGTGCTGCACGATGTCGTCGCGCTGCCGTTCACGATCGGGCGCGACGCGGGCAACCATCTTGTCGTGCCGGCGCTCGGGCTGAGCCGGCGCCACGCCGAGCTGACCGCCGATGCCGGCGGCGCGCTCGTCATCGCCGACCTCGGCAGCACCAACGGCACCTTCGTCAACCGCGAGCGCCTGACGGCCCCGCGCCGGCTCGCCGAGCACGACGTCATCCACTTCGGCAATGCCGAGTTCCGCCTCGGGCGACGCGCCGGCGCCGAGCTGCCCGGCGACGGTCGCACGCAGCTCGTGCCGCCGGGCACCGCGCTGGCATCGCACTTCGTGCCGCACGAGCGCGAATTCATGGAACTGCTCGCCGGCCAGGGCCTCACCGGCGCGCTGCAGCGCATCGTCGACGCACGCAGCGGAGTGCCCTTCGCCTACGAGCTGCTCGGGCGCGCGGCGCATCCGGTGCTGCCGGCCTCGCCGGTGCATCTGTTCCACCTGGCCGAGCGGCTCGGGCTCGAGGTCGAGCTGTCGTGCGCCTTCCGCGACCACGGCCTGAAGGCCGCCGCCGAGCGGCTGGCCGGCAAGACGGTGTTCGTGAACACGCACCCGAAGGAGACCTTCGAGCCGGCCTTCCTCGCCGGGCTCGAGCGGCTGCGGCACGAAGGCGTGGACCTGCAGCTCGTGGTCGAGGTGCACGAATCGGCGGTGATGGAAGTGGCGCGCATGCGCGAGCTGGCGGCGCGGCTGGCTGCGCTCGGCATGCGCTTTGCCTACGACGACTTCGGCGCCGGCCAGGCGCGCCTGAACGAGCTGGGCGAGGTGCCGGCGCATTTCGTCAAGTTCGACATGGGCCTGGTGCGCGGCATCGACGAAGCGCCGGCCACCAAGGTGAAGGTCGTGGGCGACCTCGTGCGCCTGGTGCACGAGCTGGGCGCGGTGGCGCTGGCCGAGGGCGTCGAGACCGAGGGCGAGGCGCGCGTGTGTCGCGAGCTCGGCTTCGACCTGATCCAGGGCTACCTCACCGGGCGGCCGCTGCCGATCGCGCAGTTCTGAGTAACCCCTGAGTCCGGCCGGCCCGGCCCGCCCGGCGAGGGGTTTGGCCGCGCCGGGCGGAGCCGGATCGACTCGAGCCGTTGGGCTGCGCGGCCGCGTCGGGCCTGCCGCTCAACTCATGCCGCTCAGCACCGCCCGCACGGCCGCCACGCGCGCCTCATGCACCGCGGCGCCGATGGCCGGGCCGGCGGCGCCGCGCGCCGCGGCGGCGGCGGCCACGGCCGCGGTGTCGACGCCGCGCGCGGCGGCCACGAGCCGTGGCAGGCGCCGCGCCGGCACGTATTCGAGCTCGGCGTGGCCGCCGCGGCCGCGCGCGTCGCACTCGCAGCCCTGCAGCAGCAGCGCGAAGCGCTCGGGCCGGCGCCAGGCGTCGCAGCGGTCGAACAGCCGGACCAGCGCGGCGGCGCCGAAGCCCGCGCTCTGGTGCACGTGCACATGCTCGCGCGCCAGCAGTTCGGCCAGCTCGCGGCAATCGACGGGCACGCGCAGCCGTGCGTGCACGCCGCGCAGCAGCCGCACTCCGCGCTCCTCGTGGCCGAGGTGGCGCGGCCACTGCGCGCGCGGCGTCGTGCCCTTGCCCAGGTCGTGGCCCAGGCAGGCCCAGCGCACGGCCAGCGGTGCCGCGAGGCGCGCGGCCATGTCGAGCACCAGCATGACGTGCACGCCGCTGTCGATCTCGGGGTGGTGCTCGGGCGGCTGCGGGACGCCCCAGAGCCGGTCCAGCTCGGGCAGCAGGCGCGCCAGCGCACCGCAGGCGCGCAGCAGCTCGAACATGCGGCTGGGCCGCGGCGTCATCAGGCCGCGCGCCAGCTCCTGCCACACGCGCTCGGGCACGAGGGCGTCGACCTCGCCCGCGGCCACCATCGTCGCCAGCAGTTCGGCGGTCTCGGGCGCGAGCGCGAACTCGGGCCAGCGCGCGGCGAAGCGCGCCACGCGCAGCACGCGCACCGGGTCCTCGGCGAAGGCCGGCGAGACATGGCGCAGCACCTTGGCCTCGAGGTCGCGCCGGCCGCCGAAGGGATCGATCAGCGTGCCGTCCTCGGCCTGGGCGATGGCGTTGATCGTGAGGTCGCGCCGTGCCAGGTCCTGCGCGAGCGTGACATCGGGCGCGGCGTGGAAGACGAAGCCGTGGTAGCCCGGCGCGCTCTTGCGCTCGGTGCGCGCCAGCGCCACTTCCTCGCCGGTGTCGGGGTGCAGGAAGACCGGGAAGTCGCGCCCCACCGGCCGGTAGCCCAGGGCCAGGAGCGCCTCGGGCGTGGCGCCGACGGCGACCCAGTCGCGATCGTGCGCCGGCAGGCCCATCAGCCGGTCGCGCACCGCGCCGCCGACGACGTACAGGCGCACGCGAAGGCCCCGCCGGCCGCTTCAGCGGCTTTTGCGGTAGGGCTCGTCGTCGGGCACGAACTCGGCTTCGGCGAGCGCCCCGGCGATCCAGGCCGCCGCGCCAGGGGCCGCGAGCAGCCGCTCGGCGAACTCGTGCGTGGCCGGCGCCACCGGCACGGCGTAGGTGCGCAGGCGCTGCGCAACGGGCGTGTAGAAGGCGTCGGCGGCCGACCAGGCGCCGAAGAGGTACGGCCCGCCGCTGGCCGCCAGCGCCTCGGCCCACATCGACTCGATGCGCGCGACGTCCTTGCGCAGCGCCGGCTGCTCGGCCAGCGCGCGCGCGCCGATCTCGGGCAGCGCCGCCTCGACGTTCATCGGGAAGTTCGAGCGCAGCGCGGCAAAGCCCGCGTGCATCTCGGCGGCGAGCGAGCGCGCGCGCGCGCGCGCTCGCACCTCGGTCGGCCACACGCCCAGCCCGGGAAAGCGCTCGTGCAGGTACTCGACGATCGCCAGGCTGTCCCAGACGGCCAAGCCCTCGTCGAGCAGCACCGGCACGCGCCGCGCCGGGCTGTAGCGCAGCATCGCGTCGCCGAAGCCCGCGCCCATGCCGAGGTTGAAGCTGAGGCGGATCTCGTCGAACGCGATGCCGAGCTGCTTCATGAGCACCCAGGGCCGCATCGACCACGACGAGTAGTTCTTGTTGCCGATCACGAGCTGCATCGAAATCTCCGTGGGTATGCCGGACCGTGATCGTACGAGCCCGGCCCGCGCGCTGTGTCCGGGCGGCCGGGCCGAACCGCCGTCGCGCCGGCCGCGCTGCGCGCCGCGCCTTGCCCAGCGCCCTTGGGCACCCCTGCGCGGGCGCGATTCACATCTTCACAGGCTCAGCCGCCGCCGGCCTGGCTGCGCCAGCGGTCGAGCCGCGCGCAGTCGCGCCCGCGGGCGAGATAGCGCGGCGCCACCGCTTCGAGCGGCGTCGGCTCGATGCCCAGCGCGGGCAGACCCGGCAGCCGGCCGCCGGCGACGTTGGCCACGCGCATCGAGCGCAGGTTGTCGCGCGACAGCAGCGGCGGCCCCGGCAGCCGCTCCAGCGCCAGCGCCTGCAGCCAGCCGGCGAAGCCGGGCAGCGCGAGCTGCGCGCGCTCGTGCCCGGACCAGCGCCCCGCCAGGCGCACCAGCTCGGCCAGCGTGTACACGCGCGGGCCGGCGGCCTCGTAGGTCTGGCCGATGCTCGCCGGCCGCTCGAGCGCGCGCAGCACGGCCAGCGCCACGTCCTCCACCCAGACCGGCTGGTAGCGCGAAGCGCTGCCGGCCAGCGGCACGACCGGCGCCAGCGCCTGCAGCCGCGCGAACAGGTTCATGAAGCGGTCGCCGGCACCGAAGATCACCGAAGGCCGCAGGATCGTGAGCGGCACGCCGGCCGCGCGCAGCACCTCCTCGCCCGCCCACTTCGAGCGCAGGTAGTGCGAGGGCGCGTCGGCGCCGACGCCCAGCGCGCTCAGGTGCACCAGGCGACAGCCGGCTGCGTCGCAGGCCGCGGCAAGGCGGCGCGGCAAGTGCGCGTGCACGCGCTCGAACGCTGCGGCGTCGCCGTGCAGGATGGCCACCAGGTTGACGGCGGCGTCGGCGCCGGCCAGCAGGCGCCCGAGGGTCGCGTCGTCGTGCACGTCGGCGCGCACGAGATCGAGCCCGGGCAACAGGCGCACGGCCTGGTCGTGCGGTGCGCGCCGGCTCGGCACGACCAGGCGCAGGCCGCCGCGCTGCACCAGCCGCTCGCACAGCGCACGCCCGACGAAGCCGGTGCCGCCGAGGACGACGATGCGCTCCACTCAGCTCCTCCCGATCACGGCAGCTCGCCGTCGGCGGCCGGCGCGCCCGGCGCGCGCGGGCCGATGAGCGCGCCCAGGCGCGCCTTGAGCGGGGGCGCCGCCGGCGCGCCGAGCACGACGCTGTAGACGAGCGCGTTGGCGAGCACCTTCTTGACGTAGTCGCGCGTCTCGGCGAACGGAATGCCTTCGACCCAGGCGGCCGGCTCGAAGCTGCCGCCTTCGCGCCAGCGGCGCGGGCGCCCGGGGCCGGCGTTGTAGGCGGCGGCGGCGAGCGCGACCGAGCCGCCGAAGTCGTCGACCAGCAGCTTGAGGTAGCTCATGCCGAGCTTCAGGTTGACGTCGCGGTCGGTGATCAGGCTCGGCCGCCATTCCAGCCCCACCTTCCTGGCCGTCCAGCGCGCGGTGGCCGGCATCAGCTGCATCAGGCCCGAGGCGCCGACGGCGGAGCGCGCGTCGAGGATGAAGCGCGACTCCTGGCGGATCAGTCCGTAGACGAGCGCCGGATCGATGCCCACCTCGCCGGCCCGCGCCAGCACCTGCTCGCGGAACGGCGTCGGGTAGCGCTGCGCCAGGTCGATCTCGGCGCGCGTGCGCTCGCTGGTGTTGATGCAGCGGTCCCAGACCTCGCGCTCGCAGGCCCATTGCGCCGCCGCCAGCAGCTCGCGCTCGCCCATGCCGCGCAGCGTGAAGTTCCATTCGCGCACGCCTTCGGAGCGCAAGCCGAGCGCGATGAGCTGCAGCGCGCGCGCCAGCGCCGGCTGGCTGCGTGCGGCTTCGCGCTCGCCGGCCGTGGGCGGCGCCGGCAGCGCGGGCAGCGGCGTGCGCGCGCCGAGCTCGTCCTGCGCGAGCTGGCCATAGAAGGCCAACGGCGAGGCGATGCCCTGCAGCGTCAGGCGCGCCAGTGCGCGCGCCCCTTCGCCCTCGGGGCCCGCCGGCGCCCGCGCCTGCAGTGCGCGCGCGCGCCAGTACTGCCAGACCGGCTCGCGCTGCTCGGCCGCGCTCATCGCGTCGATCGAGCGCTGCACCACGCTCCAGCGTTCGGCGCCGCTGCCGCGCAGCGCGCCGCGCACCAGCCAGGCGAGCGTCTCGTCGCTCCAGGCCGGAGGCTGGGCGGTCCTGCCGCCGCGGCCCTCCACATGTCCGCCGGCGCGCTCCCAATGGCGCCAGGCCGCGGCGGCCATGTCGCCGGCGCGCGGGTGCAGCCGGAACGCCGCCTGCCGCGCCACGCCGGCCCAGGCGTCAGCCAGTTCGCGGTCGGACAGCAGGCCGGCGAAGTGCTGCTCGATGCGCGCCGCGGCGTCGTCGACGTCGGCGGCGGCCAGCCGCCACAGCGCGAACACGGCGAGCAGCTCGGCGGCCTGCGTCTGCGGCTCGCGCCGCTTGCGCAGAGCGCGCGCCGGATCCTTGAACAGCGCGTCGATGCGCGCGGCAAAGGTGCTGCCGAGCAGCGCCGCCGCCGCGCGCGCCGTGCGCGGGCGGTTGGCCTCGACCGCGAGCCGCACTTCGTGCCAGACGTCGTCACGCGTGAAGCGGCGCGCGTCGAACATCGTCTGGCCGAGCAACTGGCAGCCGTCGTCGCCGTCGCGCTGCGCGTACCAGGCGGCCTTGGCCGGCTCGCGCAGGTCCTGCCCCTCGGCGTGCTGCGCGACGAGCGCATAGCAGGCGACCTCGCGGTCGTCGTTCATGCGAAAGCGCGGGTGCTCGGCGCGGAAGTTGGCCCAGTCGCGCCGCCGGCCCAGCTCGAGCAGCCAGTCGTTGCGCAGCCGGTCCTCGACGTAGCTGCCGGACCAGCGCGCCGCGAAGGCATCGAGCTCGCCTTGCTGCGCGTCGGCCAGGCGGTTGGCGAGCTCCCAGTACGCCACCCAGCCGGCCAGGGGATGCCCGGCGGCCTCGGCGGCGGCACGCAGGGCGGCCAGCCGCGCGCGGTCCTTCAGGCGGTAGGCGTCGCGCGCCTGCAGCGCCAGGTCGGCGGGGGCGCCGGGCTGGACGTTGCCGGTGCCGTTGCCGGCGGCGTTGCCGCCTGCGGCGCTGCTGGCCTGGGCGCGCGCCGCCGGCGCCGGCGCGGCAAGGGCCGCGGCGGCGAGCGCGAATCCGGCCAGCGCGACGAGGCGGCGCTTCATGTCGGCCAATGTAGGTGCGGGCAGCATCGGCATGGCGGCGAATTTAGCTCAGGCAGAGGGGCATTTGTCGCCGCTGCGGCATGCCGCGGTTGCGCCCGCAGGGGCTTCGACCTTCGACGGCCGGACGGGTTCGCGGCGCACGCTGACGCAGGTGCGGGTGCGGGTGCGGGTGCGGGTGCGGGTGCGGGTGCGGATGCGGATGCGGATGCGGATGCGGATGCGGATGCGGATGCGGCTGCGGCTGCGGCTGCGGCTTCGGCTGCGGCTGCGGCTGCGGCTGCGGCTTCGGCTTCGGCTTCGGCTTCGGCTTCGGCTTCGGCTTCGGCTTCGGCTTCGGCTTCGGCTTCGGCTGGATGCCGTCGCGGCGTGGCGCGACAATCGACCGCCCGACCCCACGCCGTGCGGCAGCGCTGCCCGCCCCGAGTCGCCGATGACCCTCACGCTCCCCCCGCTCGAGCCCTCGCGCGACAAGAAGGCGCTGCGCCGCCAGCTGCAGGCCGAGCGCATGAACCTGGTCGACCGCCACCAGCGCTCGATGCAGCTGCAGGAGGTGCTGCGCGTGTGGCTGGTGGGCCGCCGCGAGCGCTCGATCGGTGCGTACTGGCCGATCAAGGGCGAGTTCGATGCGCTGCCGGCGCTGTACCGCTGGAGCGAGGCCGACCCGAGGCGCCGCATCGGCCTGCCGGTGAGCGACAGGCAGACCAAGCAGTTGCGCTTCCACATCTGGTACCCGGGCTGCGAGATGGAGGACGATGCCTACGGCATCCCCAAGCCCAAGGGTACCGAGGCCTTCCACCCCGAGCTGCTGCTCGTGCCCTGCGTGGGCTACGGGCCGCATGGCCTGCGCCTGGGCTACGGCGGCGGCTTCTACGACCGCACGCTGGCCGCGCTCGTGCCGCGCCCGGCGACGGTGGGCGTGGCGTACGCGCACGGTTTCGTGCCCTGGCTCGAGGCCGAGGCGCACGACGTGCCGCTGGACGCCATCCTGACCGACGAGGGCCTGGCCTGGGAACGCAGGACATAGGCACGACGCGGGCCGTGCGACGATGCGCGCAGGCCGACGCGCCAAGACCGAGGAGACACCGTGGACCGTCACCTCATAGCCCCGAATACGCTCGCCGAGGCCATCGACCGCGCCGCCGCCGCCATCGAGCCGCAGCTCGTCGCCTGGCGGCGCGACCTGCACCAGCACCCCGAGCTCGGCAACCGCGAGTTCCGTACCGCCCACGTGGTGGCCGAGCACCGCGCGCGCTCGGCCTGGTCGAAGTGCGCACCGGCGTCGCGCACACCGGCGTCGTGGGGCTGCTGAAGGGGACGAAGGACGGCCCACCCGGCCCGGTGGCGGCGCTGCGCGCCGACATGGATGCGCTGCCGGTCAGCGAGGAGGTGGACCTGCCCTTCGCGAGCAAGGCACGCGCACGCTGGAACGGCGAGGACTGCGGCGTCATGCACGCCTGCGGCCACGACGCGCACACGGCCATCCTGATGGCGGTGGCCGCGCTGCTCGCCGGGCTGCGCGCGCAGCTTGCCGGCAGCGTGAAATTCATCTTCCAGCCCGCCGAGGAGCGCCCGCCCGAAGGCGAGCGCGGCGGCGCCGAGCTGATGATCGAGGAAGGCGCGCTGAGCCACCCCGAGCCCGACGCGATCTTCGGCCTGCACGTGACCTCGCGGCTGAACACGACGACGATCGGGCTGCGCAGCGGCCCGCCGATGGCCAGCGCCGACCAGTTCCGCATCGCCGTGCGCGGACGCCAGACGCACGGCGCCGCGCCCTGGGCCGGCGTCGACCCCATCGTCACCGCGGCGCAGGTCGTGCTCGGCCTGCAGACCATCGTCGCACGGCAGCTCGACATCACGCGCGAGGCGGCGGTGGTGACGGTGGGCGCCATCAAGGGCGGCGTGCGCCAGAACATCATCCCCGACAAGGTGGAGATGCTGGGCACGGTACGCAGCTTCGACGAAGCGATGCGCGAGGACATCCACGGCCGCATCCGCGACACCGCCGAAGGCATCGCCCAGGCGGCGCGCGCGCAATCCGAGGTGTGCATCGAGCGCGGCTACGACGTCACCGTGAACGACGCCCAGCTCACCGAGGCGATGCTGCCCACGCTGCGCCGCGTCGCCGGCGCCGAGCGCGCGCAGATCGTGCCCAAGGTCACCGGCTCGGAGGACCTCTCCTGCTGCCAGAAGGTGGTGCCGGGCATGTTCTTCTTCGTCGGCGCCACGCCGCCGGGGCACGATCCGACCAAGGCCGCCCCGAACCACTCGCCGCGCTTCCACGTCGACGAGGCCGGGCTGCTGCTGGGCGTGCGCGCGCTCGCGCATCTGACCTGCGACTACCTCGAGGCGCCCGAGGCGCTGCGGCGCATCGCGTAGGGGCGCTGCGCGGCGCCGGCGGCTGCCGCGCGAGCCTCCGGCGAACGCGGGCCGCCGCGCCGCGCGAGGGCCGGCAGGCGGCCGGCCGCTGCCCTCAATACCCCAGCCGCCGGCAGACCTCGAGCGACAGCGCGCTCTGGTTGAGCGTGTAGAAGTGGATGCCCGGCGCGCCGCCTTCGATCAGCCGCCGGCACAGCCCGGTGACGACGTCCAGGCCGAAGGCGCGGATCGAGGCCGCGTCGTCCATGTAGCCTTCCATCTTCAGCGCCACCCAGCGCGGGATCTCGATGCCGTCACGCGCCGCGAACTGCGCGATGCGCGCGTAGTTGTGGAAGGGCATGACGCCCGGCACGATGGGCACGCCGACGCCCAGACGGCGCACCTCGTCGACGAAATGGAAGTAAGCGTCGGCGTTGTAGAAGAACTGCGTGATCGCCGCGTCGGCGCCGGCTTGGACCTTGTGCGCGAAATGCTCGAGGTCCTTGCGCGCATGGCGCTGCTGCGGGTGGTATTCGGGGTAGGCGGCGACCTCGATCGTCCAGTCGCCGCCCTGCGTGCCGCGGATGAAGGCCACGAGTTCGCTCGCGTAGCGGAACTCGCCCGCGGTGACGGCGCCGCTGGGCAGGTCGCCGCGCAGCGCCACCAGGCGCCGGATGCCCTGCGCGCGGTAGGTGTCGAGCAGCTCGGCGATGCTGCGCCGCGTGCTGCCGATGCACGACAGGTGCGGCGCCGCCTCGTGGCCGAGCGCGGCGATGTCGCGCACCGTGGCCAGCGTCTTGTCGCGCGTGCTGCCGCCGGCGCCGTAGGTGACGCTGAAGTACTCGGGCTGCACAGTGGCGAGTTCGGCCACCACGCTCTTCAGCTTCTCGCTGCCCACCGGCGTGTTGGGGGGGAAAAACTCGAAGCTGATGGGGGGCGATGCGGTCATCGGTCGGGTGCGGCTCTTGTTTCGTCGGCGCCGGTGCGCAGGCGCTGCGGCCCCAAGCCGGGGACGCGGATCATGATCTCAGCCGCGGCTGCCCAGGTGGCGCTGCGCCGCCTCGAGCAGCCGCTGGTCGAGCGTGGCCAGCGGCGCCTGCACGCTGGCGGCCACCCAGAGGTAGGCCGCGTCGCAGGCGCTGAGTTCGCACGCCAGCGCCAGCGCGTGCAGCGCAGCCACGGGCACCGAGTGCAGTTCGATGCGCAGGTCGGCGAAGGTCTGCAGCGCGACCTCGACCTTGCGCGCCGGCGCGCCGGCCTTGACCTTGCTGCGGGCGACGTTGGCGAATTCGAACGGCAGCAGGGCGGGCGCGTGCAACGAATGCCCCGCCATGACCTGCGTGTTGTCTTCGGCTCCGGCTTCCTCGAACAGCGCCGCGACGACCACACTGCAATCGACCACCAGCGCCGGCCGGGCCCGCCAGACGGCGGTGGGCTCGGCGATCATCGGCGCGGTGCTGCGCGGCATGGCCTCGTCGCTCGGGCCCGCTTCAACGCCGGTCGCGATCGGCGCGGACGATGTCCACGCCGCGCGGCAGCCGGGCCATCGCCGGGTCGGGCTTCCAGCCGGCGGCCTCGCGTTCGGCCACGAGCTGCTCGATGGTCTTCCAGCCCTGCGTGCGGCTCGAGCCGGGCGCGGCCTGCCGGCCTTCGTCGGCCTCGGCGCGCGCAGCCTGTTCGACGATGGCCATGAGTTCGCCCTGCAACGACCTGTGGTGACGCGCGGCACGCCGGCGCAGCCGTTCGGCCACGTCTTCGGGCACGTCCTTGATCGACAGATTGATTCCCATGTCGCGCCTCCGAAATGGATCCATGGAGGCATTTTGGATCCAATCGCCTTCACCGGTCAAGCCCGCGCTGGCCGCCTGCGGCTCAATACCGATAGCTGTCGGGCTTGTACGGCCCGGCCTTGGGCACGCCGATGTAGGCCGCCTGCTCCTCACTGAGTTCGGTGAGCTCGGCGTTGAGCGTCTGGAGCTGCAGCCGCGCCACCTTCTCGTCGAGGTGCTTGGGCAGCACGTAGACCTTGCCCTGCTCGTAGAAGTCGGCGTGCGTGAAGAGCTCGATCTGCGCGATCGTCTGGTTGGCGAACGAGCTGCTCATCACGTAGCTCGGGTGCCCGGTGGCGCAGCCCAGGTTCACGAGCCGGCCCTTGGCCAGCAGGATGATGCGCTTGCCCGGCTTGCCGTCCTGCGCCGGGAAGATCACGTGGTCGACCTGCGGCTTGATCTCCTCCCAGCGGTACTGCTCGAGCGCCGCGACCTGGATCTCGTTGTCGAAGTGGCCGATGTTGCACACGATGGCGTTGTGCTTCATGCGCAGCATGTGCGCGTGCGTGATGACGTCCTTGTTGCCGGTGGCGGTGACGAAGATGTCGGCCTTGTCGGCGGCCCAGTCCATGGTCACGACGCGGTAGCCCTCCATCGCCGCTTGCAGCGCGTTGATGGGGTCGATCTCGGTCACCCAGACCTGCGCCGAGAGCGCGCGCAGCGCCTGCGCGCTGCCCTTGCCGACGTCGCCGTAGCCGGCCACCAGCGCGATCTTGCCGGCCACCATGACGTCGGTGGCGCGCTTGATGCCGTCGACCAGGCTTTCGCGGCAGCCGTAGAGGTTGTCGAACTTGCTCTTGGTGACGCTATCGTTGACGTTGATGGCGCGGAACATCAGCGTGCCCCTGGCGCTCATCTCCTTGAGGCGGTGCACGCCGGTGGTCGTTTCCTCGGTCACGCCGATGATCTCGGCGCTCTTGCGGCTGTACCAGGTGGAATCGACGGCCAGCCGGGCCCGGATGGCCGCGTACAGTGCGCGCTCCTCCTCGCTCGTCGGATGCGCCAGCACCGAGGCGTCCTTCTCGGCGCGCCGGCCCAGGTGCATCAGCAGCGTGGCGTCGCCGCCGTCGTCGAGGATCATGTTCGGGCCTTCGCCGCGCGTGCCCGCGACCCCGGCAGCGGCTCCTGCGGGCCCGTTGCCGAACTCGAAGATGCGGTGCGTGTAGTCCCAGTAGTCCTCGAGGCTCTCGCCCTTGTACGCGAACACCGGGGTGCCGGCGGCGGCCAGCGCGGCGGCCGCGTGATCCTGCGTGCTGAAGATGTTGCACGAGGCCCAGCGCACCTCGGCGCCAAGCGCCTGCAGCGTCTCGACCAGCACGGCGGTCTGGATCGTCATGTGCAGGCTGCCGGCGATGCGCGCGCCTTGCAGCGGGCGGCTGGCCGCGTACTCGCGGCGGATCTGCATCAGCGCGGGCATCTCGTGCTCGGCGATGCGGATCTCCTTGCGCCCCCAGTCGGCGAGCGAGAGGTCGGCAACGGCGTGCGGGGCGGTGGGCGTCGGCTCGAGGACGGCGTTCATGATCGGGCTCCGGTCGGTGGGATGGCCCGCACGCCGGCGACGCTGAGCGAAGGATCGAGCCCACCCCTGCGACGTCGTCGTACGGGTGAGCGCGGTTGCAGCAGCGGTCCGAGCCTGGCCCCGGTCGTGCACGGACGGGGGTTGCAACGCTCCTCGGAAGGCGCGGATTCTATCGGCAGCGCAGGGCGGGCGCCGGCCGCGCCGGCGCCGCCGGGCCCTGCGGCCGGCACCGGGCGTGCGCAGTTCACGCGCGCGCGATCACGGCCTCGAGGTATTCGCCCGGCAGCACCAGCGTGCCGTCGGCGGCGCGGTTGCGCCGCTGCAGCAGCGCGAGGATGTTGTCGGCCAGGCGCCCGCCGCCGGCCTCGTCGAGCGCCGCGAACGCCTTGTGCGTGGGCCCGTAGAAGTCGCGGAACACCTGCAGCCAATGCTCGGGCGAGCGGTAGCGGAACACGAACTCGCGCCGCTGCGAGCGGATGTCGGCGGCGGCCGGCCCGAACAGCTCGACAAGGCGGCTCTCGGTGCCCCAGGCCAGCGGCGAGGCGGCGCCGGCCGGCGGCGGCACCAGCTCGGCCACGATGCGCAGCAGCTCGCCGATGAAGCCGGCCGGCGTCCAGCAGGCCAGCGCGATGCGCCCGCCCGGCCGCACGACGCGCAGCAGCTCGCCGGCGGCCGCGCGCGGATCGGCGGCGAACATCACGCCGAAGCTCGACAGCGCGACGTCGAAGCTCGCGTCGGCGAACGGCAGCGCCTCGGCGTCGGCGACGCGGAACTCCACCGCCAGGCCTTCGGCGCGGGCGCGCGCGGCACCGCGCTCGAGCAGCTGCGGCACGTAGTCGGCGGCGGTGACGCGCGCGAAGCGCCGCGCCGCCGCCAGCGTGGCGTTGCCGTTGCCGGCGGCGACGTCGAGCACGCGCTCGCCGGCGCGGATGTCGGCCGCTTCGGCCAGCCGCTCGCCGACGATCTGCAGCGTCACGCCGATGACGGCGTAGTCGCCGCTGGCCCAGGTCGCCTGCTGGCGCTGCTTGAGCGGCGACCAGGCGTTCTGATCGAGGGACGGCAGCTCGGCGGGCGGTTGGGCGATGGGCGTCTGGGCAATGGGCGGTCGGGCGATGGCGTTCATGATGTCTTCCTTGCAGTAGGGGTGATGGCGGCGCGCTGCATCGGGGGGCGGCCGCGGGTGCCATCATTCGGCGTCCCGGTTGCCTGCGCTTTCCCGTGCGTCGCGCGGATTTGCCCGCCCGTCCGGCTCCCGGCGCCACGACCCGCGCGGAGGACCTGCGCGCGATGACCATCGACCCGCTCTCCGACGTGCTCGCCAGCGTGCACCTGCGCGGCGCGGTGTTCTATTACGTGAGCTGCCGCGAGCCCTGGGCTGCCGAGACGCCCGGCTCGCGCGCGCTGGCCGAGGCGCTGCTGCCCGGCGCCGAGCACGTGATGGCCTACCACTTCATCGCGCGCGGCGACGCCTGGGCCGCCACCGACGGCCAGCCTCCGGTGCGGCTGGCGCGCGGCGACATCGTGATGTTCCCGCGCGGCGACCACCACGTCATCTCCAGCGCGCCGGGCCTGCACGCCACGCCCGACGCCAGCGACTGGCGCTTCGCCACGCGCGCCGATCCCAAGCCGATCGTCGTCGGCTACCACCAGGGCGTGCTGCGCCCGGGCGCGCCGCAGCCGGCCGAGGAGGCGAGTGCGGTCGTCGTGTGCGGCTTCGTGACCTGCGACCTCGCGCCCTTCAACCCGCTGATCGCGGCGCTGCCGCGCCTGCTGCACCTGGGCGCCGGCGCGCTTGGCGCCTGGGTGGCGCCGATGCTCGACCAGGCCGTGGCCGAGTCGCTGCGCAGCCGCTCGGGCAGCGCCGCCGTGCTCGAGCGCGTGAGCGAGATGGTGTTCGTCGACGGCGTGCGTCGCTGGCTCGAGCAGCTGCCCGAAGGCGGCGGCAGCGGCTGGCTCGCCGGGCTGCGCGACCGCCAGGTGGGGCGCGCGCTCGCGCTGCTGCACGCGCGCGCCGCCGAGCCGTGGACGCTCGAGGCGCTCGGGCGCGAGGTCGGGCTGTCGCGTTCGGCGCTGCACGAGCGTTTCGTGCGCTTCGTCGGCATGCCCCCGATGCAGTACCTCGCGGGCTGGCGCATGCAACTCGGCGCCCGGCTGCTGCGCGGCGGCCACGCCACCGTGGCCGGCATCGCGCAGGAGGTCGGCTACGAGTCGGAGGCGGCGTTCGCGCGCGCCTTCAAGCGCGCCACCGGGCTGCCGCCGGCAGCCTGGCGGCGCCGCGGCACCGAACCGGCCCTTGCAGCCTGAGTCCGGTGCCTCCTCGGCAACGAGACAGGGCCGCGCTCAGCGCTCGACGATCGGCGCGACGAATTCCTCGTGGCGGCTGTTGACGAGCGCTGCGCGCCCCACGAGCAGCGGATCCACCGTACCGATGACGCCGCTGTCCTTGTTGGCGTAGGGCAGCCGGTGCAGCAGGTAGCGCATCGCGTTCAGGCGCGCGCGCTTCTTGCAGTCGCTCTTGATCACGGTCCAGGGCGCGTCGCTGGTGTCGGTGTGCAGGAACATCTGCTCCTTGGCGACGGTGTACTCGTCCCACTTGTCCAGGCTGGCCAGGTCGACCGCGCTCAGCTTCCACTGCTTGAGCGGGTGCGCCTTGCGCTCCTTGAAGCGGCGGCGCTGCTCGCCGCGGCTGACGCTGAACCAGAACTTGAACAGGTGCACGCCCGAGCGCACGAGGTGGCGCTCGAACTCCGGGCACTGGCGCATGAACTCGTCGTACGCGGCCGGCGTGCAAAAGCCCATCACGCGCTCGACGCCGGCGCGGTTGTACCAGCTGCGGTCGAACAGCACGATCTCGCCGCGCGTGGGCAGGTGCTCGACGTAGCGCTGGAAGTACCACTGGCCGCGCTCGACTTCGCTGGGCTTGTCCAGCGCGACGACGCGCGCACCGCGCGGGTTGAGGTGCTCCATGAAGCGCTTGATGGCGCCGCCCTTGCCGGCGGCGTCGCGGCCCTCGAACAGGATGACGACGCGCTGGCCGGTCTCCTTGACCCAGGCCTGCAGCTTGAGCAGTTCCACCTGCAGCCGGTACTTCTGCCGCTCGTAGCGCCTGCGCGAGAGCAGGTTCTTGTACGGATAGCCGCCTTCGCGCCAGCCGGCGGCGAGTTCCTGGTCGGGATCGACGCCGCTCGCGGCCGGCGCCGGGCGGGCGAAGAGCAGCCTGCGCAGCGCCTTGGCCTCGTCGGGCGACGCGCCCTCGATCAGCGCCTGCAGCTCGCGCAGCCATTCGCCGGGCGGCCCGTCGCCGAAGCCGCGGCCCTCGGCGTGCGCGGCCAGCAAGTCGCCCAGCGCGAGCGCGCGCACGGTGTCGGTGCGCGTCTGGGCCCTGGCGACGCGATCGCTCTCGAGTGCGCGGCGGTCGAGCGCAGCCGGCGCGTCGCCTGCCGCCACCGCGCGCGGCGCGGCTTCGCTGCCCGGGCGCGTGCCGGCGCCGCGCGCCGCGCGCGCCGCCGGTGCCGCACGACGCGCCTTGCGCTTCACGGCGGCGGCACGGGTTGTCGAGGGGCTTGCGGCAGAATGCTTCGTCATGGGTGGCGCGTGGCGTGGATGAACCTGAAATGATCGACAGCGCCGGCACGCGGCCGCTTGACGATGCGCAATGCGGGCGTCGCCGCCCGCGCCGCTGGGCCGAGGCGCCGCAGTCCGAGCTGCGCCGGGTGCTCGGCGTGATGACCGACATCGACGATACGCTCACGCGCGACGGCGCGATCGAGCCGGCCGCGCTGGCCGCGCTGCGGCGCCTGCACGCCGCCGGCGTGCCGGTGATCGCGATCACCGGGCGGCCGATGGGCTGGAGCGAGGGCTTCGCGCGCGCCTGGCCGCTGGCGGCCATCGTCGCCGAGAACGGCGCCGTGGCGCTGATCCCGGGCGCCGGCGGCGTCATGGTCGAGTACGCGCAGGACGAGACCACGCGCACGGCCAACGCCGCGCGCCTGGCTGCCGCCGCCCGGCGCATCCTGCGCGAAGTGCCCGGCGCGACCCTGGCGCGCGACAGCGCCGGCCGCGTGACCGACATCGCCGTCGACCACTCCGAGTTCGCCCATCTCGCGCCCGCCGCCGTCGGGCAGGTGGTGGCGCTGATGCGCGAGGCGGGCATGACCGCCACCGTGAGCTCGATCCATGTCAACGGCTGGTACGGCAGCCACGGCAAGTGGAGCGGCGCCTGCTGGATGAGCGAGCGGCTGTTTGGCCGCGCGCTCGCCCCCGACCTCGGGCGCTGGATCTACGTCGGCGACTCGACCAACGACCAGCCGATGTTCGAGCGCTTCGCGCTCGGCGTCGGCGTGGCCAACCTGCTGCGCTTCGCCGCCGAGCTCGAGGTCTGGCCGGCCTACCTCACCGAAGGCGAACGCGGCGCGGGCTTTGCCGAAGTGGCCGACGCCTTGCTGGCCGCGCGCGCGTGACGAGCGAAGAGGGCGGGGCGCGCAAGGCGAACGGGCTGCGCTGCGCCGGCGATGCGGGCGACGCGGGTGGCGCGGGCGACGAAGCGCGCCGCGACGCGGCCGACCCCTTGCCTTGCGGCCGCGCTGCCGCTGAAGCAGACAAGTCGCCGGCCGGCCGCGCTGCCGCCGAAGCCGACGAGTCGCCGGCCGGCCGCGCTGCTGCTGAAGCCGACAAGTCGCCGGCCGGCCGCACCGCGCCCGGCCACGCCGCGCCCGGCCTCGGTGCCGCCTTCGGCCTGGCGCTGGCCGCTGCCGTGTCGCTCGGGCTGGCGCGCTTTTCCTACGCGCTGCTGCTGCCGCCGATGCGCGCCGACCTGGGCTGGAGCTACTTCACCGCCGGGACGATGAACACCGTCAATGCCGCCGGCTACCTGCTGGGCGCGCTGCTCGCGCCGCGCGTGCTGGTACGCCGCGACGCGCGCGCCGTGCTGCTGGCCGGCGGTGCCGCCGCGGCGCTGCTGCTGGTGGCCCATGCCGCCGTGCGCAGCGATGCGGCGCTGATGCTGCTGCGCGGCCTCACCGGCGTGGCCAGCGCCGCCAGCTTCGTCGGCGGCGGGCTGCTGGCCGCGCGGCTGGCCGGTGTGCACGCGACGCGCGCCGGCCTCGTGCTCGGCGTGTACTACGGCGGCGTCGGCCTGGGCATCGTGGTCTCGGCGCTCATCGTGCCGGCGTTCAGCGTGCCGGCGCTGGTGCCGGCCGCGGGCGCCGATGCGGCCGGCGCGGCGCGTGCCGCCGCGCGCTGGCCGGCGGCCTGGGCTGCGCTGGGCATCGTCGCCTTCGCCGCGACGCTCGTCACCGCGGCGGCCACACGCGCGCTGCACGCGCCGCCGGCTCCGGGCAACCGGCTGGCGCCGTTCCCGCTTCGCGCCTTCGTCTTCGCGCTGGCCGGCTACGCGCTGTTCGGCGTCGGCTACATCGGCTACATGACTTTCATCGTCACGCTGCTGCGCGAGCAGGGGCAGCCCGCCGGCGTCGTCGTCGCGTTCTACGTGCTGCTGGGCTGCGGCGCGGTGGCTTCGTCGTGGCTGTGGTCGGGCCTGCTGCAGCGCCACCGCTCGGGGCTGCCGCTGGCGTTGCTCAATGCGCTGCTGGCGCTGGCCACCGCGCTGCCGGTGGCATGGACGGCGCGTTCGGCGGTGTTCGCCTCGGGACTGCTGTTCGGCGGCGTGTTCCTCTCGGTGGTGGCCTCGACGACGGCGCTGGTGCGGCACAACTGCGCCAGCGCCGCCTGGCCGGCCGGGATCGGCGCCTTCACGATCGTGTTCGCGGCCGGGCAGATCGTCGGCCCCAGCCTGGTCGGGCTGATCGCCGACGGGCCCGGCGGCCTGGAGCGCGGCTTCGTGCTCAGCGCGACGGCGCTCGCGCTCGGGGCGCTGCTGGCGGCGCTGCAGCGGCCGCTGGCGCGCTGAAGGGGCGGGCGCGGCGGCGTCGCAGCGGCACAGCGGCCTGCGGGCACCGGAAGGGGCCGTCGAGATCGGTGCCGGGCACCGGACGCCGGTCGCCCCGGGGCGTCGCGCCGATGCGCTCGAGCCGGGAGCGCGCTCGGACCGAGGCTGCCGCGGGGACCGGGTGAGGATCGAGCGCGCTTCGAGCGGCTATCGAGGATGGGGTCGGCCGCGCCGGCGCCGAGCCTCGGCGTCGCCGCCCGCGGCCGGCGTTCGCTCCGCCCGCGCGCCGGCGCGCAGCCAGGCGACCTGCGGCATCGCGCCGGCAGCGTCCGGGTGCCAGCCGGCGAGCAGCACGCCGGCGCCTGGCGTCGCCAGCGCGGCGCGCGCGTCGTGCAGCGCTTCGCAGGCGTAGCCGCGGCACACCGGTGCGCGCGCCGCGCGCGGCAGCACGCAGCCCTGCGCGCCGTGGTACAGGCAGGAATGGCGCACATGCCGCGGCGGCAGCCGCGCGGCGTACCAGGCCGCGGCCGCGGCCAGGCTGCCGCCCGCTGCGGCGGCCCGCCGCAGCAGCAGCGGGCCGTCGATGAAGCCGTGACGCGCCCGGCCCAGCAGGCAGCAGCGCCCGGCGCACAGGCCGCATACCGGCGCATCGGCAGCGTGCGCGCGCTGGGCGCGGGCCGGGTACGCGTGCACTGCATCGCGGGTGAAGTCCTGCGGCGCGGCGGCCACGCGCATGAGGAAGTCCAGGTGCTCGGCGCGCTCGTCGTCGTCGAGCTCCACCTGCGCGGCTTCGAGCGGCTGAATCCACACCACGGGCGCGGCGGCCAGGCCTGCGCGCTGCCGCGCCGGTGCCGCGTCGCGGCAGCGCTGCAGCGCATGCAGCGCCTGCTCGCGACGGCGCTCGCGGTCGGCGCGCCAGCGGCAGGCGGCCTCGCCGCAGGCATCGCCATTGCGCTGCTGCAGCGCGCCGAGCGGGCGCCCGCACCAGCGGCAGGCCGTTGCGCGGGCAGGGGCTGCAGACATGCGCGCATGATGCCGTGCGCGGGCGCCGGCCGGGGCCGGGCGCGCTGCGCGCTCGCTGCCGCCGCGCGCCGATCGGCCGGACGGTCTGGTGAATTCGCGAAGTCGGCGAGGTTCAGCGCGGGTTCATGCGGGCCAACGCGCGAGATCGGGCCGGACGATGTAGCGCAGGTCGTCCAGCACGTCCAACCCGATCTGGTCGAGGATGTGCAGCAAGTCGATCATGACCCAGTTGTCGATGATCTTGCCGGCCTCGTCGGTGCGGTACCAGTCGGCCACGCGCATCGCGACGCGCCTGCCCGACGGCGCGAGGCCGAGCCACTGGCCGCCCAGGTGCGTGCCGTAAAGCGACGGCCAACCGGCGGTGACGGCGAAGTGCCCGTCGCCGCAGCGAATGTAGTGGCCCGGAGCGTCGATGTCGATGGCGCCCGCGGCGTGGTCGCGCGCGATGCCTTCGCGATCCGGGAAGGCCTGAATGAAGAGCGCGCCGTGATAGTCCAGGAAACCCCGTTGGCCGCGGCTCGAGCCGATGCCGGCAGGCCCGTACCACATCATGTTCCGGTGCCAGTGCGGACTGTGCTTGCTGCGCGTGGCACCGAGGTTCTTCAGTTCGTCGCCCTTGGCCAGACCCAGTTGCATCTCGCGCACGGCCCGCAGCGTGGCGGCGCCGAGTTCGGCATCGACGCTCTGTGCCGTGGCTCCACTGTCGCAAGGGGGGAAAGCCCAAGCCTCGGGCGAACCGGGCATGCGGCGGAAGGGGTAGTAGCCGGCCTGGCGCATCATGTCGACCACGTCGAGCAGCACATGCACCTGCACGATGCAGCCGGCGCGAAATACCGCGTTCAGGCCGAAGCGCAAGTGGCACAGGCCGTGCGTCGGTGCGATGCCGAGCCAGGATGCAGACAGGTTTCCCATCAGCACGCCCCAGGTGCTGACGACCTCGCGGCCCTCGTATGCGCCGGCGATGAAGAACGCCATGCGCGCCTCCCAGTCCGGGAGCGCAGCGCGCAGGGGCGCCCACAAGCGCTCGGTGCCGGCCTGGTTGCCGTGCAGGTCATTGAAGGGATGGAAGCATCGCCACAGGGTGTCGCGCTCGCAGAACGCGTCGAGCGTCTGGCCGATCGCGCTGCCTTCGGCATTGCTCAGGCGCTGGAGGAACTCGGCAAGACGGCGCTTGTTGGCTGCGTGGACGGTCGTGTTCATGGCGTCATGGAGTGGCGGTGGCCCCGGCTTGCGGCGTCGGGCCCGCGCCGGCCTTCGGCAGCAGCCCCGCCGGCTCGGGGCGGCGGCGGGCTTCGAGTGCCTGGCGCGTCGCGTCGTGCGTCGCGCGCGTGACGTTCAACATGCCGTAGAAGACGGCGGCGATGAGCCCGGGAATCGTCGAGAGCACGAACGCCGCGGCCAGCCCCATCAGGACCGGCTCACTCACCTGGCCCGGCGTCGCCCGGGCCGGGAAGGCAATCCACGACAGCACCCAGCCGGCGAGTGCCGTGCCCAGCGCCTGATCGACGCGCGCGAACAACGTGCGGGTGGCGTACAGCGCGCCTTCTTGCCGGATTCCGTACTTCAGCTCGTTTTCGTCGGCGATGTCGGCCAGCGCCGAGTACACGGTAGTGGTGAGGATGCTGTAAGGCGCGTGCTGCAGCAGCGAGAAGCCGATCAGCATCCACAGCAGTCCCGGCGTCCGCGCCGAGAGCACGCCCGCGTAGCCCAAGGCGAGCGGCAAGGCCGGGCCGACACAGTAGATGACGAGCGCGAGCATGCCCGTCCAGCGCTTGTCGAATCGATCGTGCAGCCACTTGACGCAGAAGGCCGCGAAGACGTAGCCGAAGAAGCTGCCGACCGTGAAGAACGCAAGCTGGTCGTTGCGCAACTGCCAGAAGTACGTGGCGTTGTAGATCCACAGCCCGCCGCGCACGCCTGTCATCATCGATAGGAAGAACAGACCGAGCAGGAGCACGAAGTAGTTGCGGTTGCGCAGCACGCGCCAGACGTCGCGGCCCCACTCGCGCGCACCGAACCGGGGCGTCGCCGCAGCCGGCTGTACGAGGTAGGGGATGCGCCGCTTCGTCACCTGGCTCGAGACGAACAGGCAGGCGAGCACGATCAGCGCAATTGTGATCGAGAAGGGCTCCCAGCGCGACGGGTCCAAAGCGCCGTTCGGGAACTTCTCGTTGGCGCGGAAGAAGACCAGGAAGCACAGCAACCAGCCCGCCGTGTCGCCGATCCACAGGAAGAAGGTGTTCACGCCCATGATGCTCGAGCGTTCGAGGTAGTCGTCGCTCATCTCGCCGCCGAGGGCGAGGTGCGGCGTGTGGAACACCGTCATGGCCTGCAGCAGCATCACGTTGAAGAACGTGAGCCACACGAGCTGCTGCGCGGCCGAGAGACCGTCGGGCGGGTTGAACAGGCCGCAAAAGAGCAGCGCGGCGGGCAGGATCGCGCCGAACATGAACGGGTGGCGCCGGCCCCAGCGGCTGCGCGTGCGGTCGGACCACGAACCCACGAGCGGGTCGAACACCGCGTTCACCGCGAGGCCGATCGCCAGGGCGATACCGATCGCCGCGGGATCGAGCCCGCGCACCTGGTTGTAGAACAGCATCAGGAACGCGCTCGTCGTCGTGATGACGACGGCCTCGGCCGTGCTGCCCAGGCCGAAGGCCCACTTCATGCGCCAGGTCAGCGCCGGGGCGGCGGCGCCGGCAGGCATCAGAAAATCGCCATCGCGGGCGTCGGCAGCGCGTCGGAGATCGCAAGCCGGCTGTGCAGCACGGTGCCGGCCCCGTCGCATCGCGCCGCGGCCAGGGCCAGCCTGCGGTGCGAACGGCGCGGCGAGGTGTCTTCCAGGATGCGCAGGTCGTACAGCGCGGCAAACCGACCGTCGGCGCCGAACGCATGCATTACCACCGCCCGGCTGCTGCTGGCCGCGATCGGCCTGCCGTTCGTGCTGGATGCGGCGAGCGCCTCGGTTCCGAGCGCTAGCACCGCCGGCCAGCGGGCCGCGTCGATGCCGGGATGATCTCTCGCATCGCCCTGGCAAGGCACGCGCAGTTGCGAGAGGAAATCGTCGCGCGCGAGCGGCACGGCGGGCTCGCAACGTGCGTCGGCCGCGGTGGCGCCCGCCACCCAGACGCGCGCGAGCACGCCGTCGGCCAACTCGGCGTACACGCCGAACAAGCGGCCATCGTGCGTCGCGTCGAGCACCGCGAGCGCGCGCGACGACTCGAGCACATGCGGCGTCGCCGACAAGGCCAGCGGGTGCGCGGCGAACAAGTCGAGCGCATCGGTGCGGCCGAAGGCGGCGAAGCCCAGGGCTTCAGTGCGCAAGGTGTTGGCCATCGCGTCCGCAGCCGAGGCTTCGCCCCGCAACAAGGCGGCAAGTATCCGCAGGGCTTCGCTCATGCCGCCCTCTCGGTCGGCGCGGCGGCGCCCGAGCCGCCGTGCACCTGGCGCAGCACGGCGAGCTCGTCAAACACCGTCTGGTCGCGCACGATGCGGCCCTGGCGAAGCACGTAATGGCTGCTGCCGGCGACGAGGATCTCGCGCCCTGTCGGCTTCCCCCAGGGTCCCGCGCCGGCGTGCACGCCGCAGGCCGACCAGCGCAAGGCCACCGCGACCTCGTCATTCGGCAACGGCCGAGCGCACCAATGTTCGATCGCCAGCCCGAAGCGATGCAGCATGGCGCGCAACTGCACCAGGCAGCCGACCCAGCAGCCGCGGCCCCAGCCGCTGCGGCCGGTCGGCCACAGCACCTCGATGCTCGGCGAAACCTGGCTTGCGGCCTCGCCGTAGAGGTCTTGACACCAGGCGGTGTGCAGCAGGCGCGCGGGACCGTAGGCTGGGTGGCTGCGGTCGGGCCAGGTCTGTTCGAAGCCACGCACATGGTCGATCCACGCGCTTCTCCACTGGTGGCGCGCCGGGTCGCCCTGGCGATCGACCTCGGCTTGTGCACGCGCCACGGCGCCCGGCTGCTGTCCCATCTGCAAGCAGGCTCGGGCGTTGTCGCGGAACAGCCACTCCTCGACGATGAGGTTCTCGCGCACCATGCAGTCGGCCACCGTGGTGGCCATCTGGGCCGAGCCGCAGGCATCACCGTAGAGCGGGTCGCTGCCTTCGAGCGTGGAGCGGCTGGTGATGCGGTGCGAGGAGTAGAAGAGGCCGGGGCGGTCTTCGCTCCAGACCACGTCCTCGGCGATCACCTGCCGGTCCGCATACGCCGCAAGCGTACCGAGCGTGCCCTGCACCACGTTGTCGAGCCCGCAGCTCGGGCCGTTCAAGGTGTGCATCACGCAGGAATCGGCGTAGTGCGTGCGGCACAGTCCGATGTCCTTCTCTTCCCAGATCCGGTGCGTGCAGCGAACGATGTAGTCAACGATGTCGCTGTACACCGGGTCGAAGCCGGACAGCGCCTGCCGGCGCGCACGCCGGTCGAGCAGTTCGGCCGCGGTGCGGCCCGCCGGCGACCGCACCTCGGGCAGCTGGTTCCAGGCGATGCCGTCGCTCATTCGCGGTACGCCTGCACGAGGGCGCCGATTTCGTCGAAGATCATCCAGTGCTCCAGCACGAGGGGGCCGCACAGCCGCAGGTGGCTCATGCCCATGAGCGCGACGGGCTTGTGCTCGGGGCAGGCGCCGAAGAGCGAGCCGGCACGGCTCGTGCCTTCGAGCCGCCAGCGCACGGCAACGATGACGCCATCGGTTTCGGCGGAATGGCAGACATGCTCAACGTGCATCGTCGCGTCGGGCAGGGCGGCGAAGATCAGCAGCATCAACGCCTGCTGGTTGCGCAGGCCCGCGGCAACGCGGCCGCCGCCGGCGTGGCACACCGAATCAGGGCCGAAATACTGCCCCATACGATCGAGCCGGCGCCGATTCCAGAGCTGGTCGAACATCACGCGCGCCCAGACCTCGACGCTGTCGTCCTTGCGTACCAGTGCGACGCGCGGCGCCTGCCCCGCCAAGGCGGTGTGCGGCGAGTTCACGCGCTGCTCGGCAGGTGCGCGTTGCGCGATCCGGCGCGCGACTTCGTTGGCGTCCAACCCCAGCTGGCGCACCACCGCACCGTTGTCGCGCACCAGCCATTCGGTCTGGATGAAGTTGCCGCGGGTCACGCAGTCGGCGACGAAGTGCACCGCGATACGCCTGCCGGTGGCCGGACCCCAGGTCGACGGTCCGCGGTTCGTGGAGCGGCTGAAGCCCAGGTGCGAGCTGTAGTAGCCCTGGCCGTCGTCGCCGCCCCAGGCCACGTTCAGGTGGTGCAGTTCGCCGTCGGGAAAGGCGTCCAGCGTCGCCACGGTCGACGCGATGACTTCCTCCACCGAACGCACGACGCCGTAGGGCGAGTAGACCGTGCACGCGTGATCGTAGGTTTCGTAGATCCGGCCGACCGCGCGGTCGACCCAGATCTCTTCCGTGATGCGGACGATGAAGTCGACGATGTCGCAATAGCCGGCATCGAAGCCGGCCATCGGCTGCCGGCGCACGGACTTGATCGCGCGCAGCGCGTTCGGGTCGACGCGCCGGATCCGTGTCAGCGCTGGGCGCGGCGGCAGCGCGAATGGGAGACCAGAGGGGACCGATTCCGCAGTGGCTGTCTGCATGCCGCGATGATATCTAGCTGTGCAGGCGCATGCAACACTGCGTTCGTTCATTTTCTCAAGGAAAGGCGGTTCGATATTCGCGTCAACCCTAATATGATTGCATGCGTATGCGGTTACGATCGCGGCGATTCCATACGGCCCACGAGGAATATCGATGAGTTCGAACTCGCTCCGCTCGCGCCCGTTTCATTTCCTGTTGGCGTCATCGACCGCGATCGGATCGATCGCCGTCTTGCACGGCGCACGGGCGCAAGGCGCTGCCGCTCCCGCGGCCGGCGATGCCGAGACCTTGGTCGTCACCGCCCAGCGGCGCATCGAGCCGCTGCAGGAAGTGCCGCTTTCGGTCATCACGCTGAGCGGCGCGCAACTCCAGAACGCCGGCGTCACCAGCGCCGACCGGCTCGAACAGCTGGTTCCCAGTTTGCGCATGGGCCGCTCGGGTTCGGACCTGCGGCCGGCGATGCGCGGCACCTACACCGAGAACGTCGCCGCGAACGGGGACCCGCGCTTCGGCATCTACATCGACGACATCTACCAGTCGCGCACGAGCCAAGTGCCGCCGATCGTCGACCTCGCGCGTGTCGAGGTTCAGAAGGGCCCGCAGGGCACGCTGTACGGCCGCAACAGCTTCGGCGGCAACATCGTCTTCCACTCGGCGCTGCCGACCGAGAAGTTCGACGGCGGCATCAACCTGATGACCGGCAACTACACCCGGTACCGCGCCGAGGGCTACCTGAACCTTCCGCTCGGCGAGGGCATCGGATTGCGCCTGGCGGGGCTGACCGAAGACAATAGAGGCTACGTCAAGAACATCGGCAGCGGCAACGACTACGGCGGCGAAGACCAGAAGTTCCTGCGCGGCACGCTGCGCATCGCGCCGCATTCGTTTCCCGATCTCGAGGTTGTGCTGCGCGCGTCGCACCTGAGTCTTGGCGGCGAAGGTCTCGGCGGCTTCGGCTACAAGATCCTCGGCACCCTCGTCGACCCGAGCATGATCCGCGCACCCGGCGAGTCGCTGACCTACAACGGCGTGACCTATGCCTTGCCGAACGGCTTCAACGGCAACAGTTGGACCGGCGTGGGCATGCCGATCGACACCCGCTACCGCGATGGGATCGCCGACGTGAACGGCGCCGACATCGGCATCCCGACGGTCGACGACCCGTACAAGGTCAACTACGCGGGCAATATCTTCCGCAAGGGCGCGCAGAACCAGTACGGCGCGACGGTGAGCCTCGACGTGGGCCCGGTGCGGCTGCGCTCGATCACCAGCTATACCGACTTCGACGTGATCCGCACCGGCGGCAGCTTGACCCCCGTGCTGCTCAACTACTCGTATGCGCAAACCACCGCCAGGACGCTGACGCAGGAACTGCAGATCATGTCCGGCGACGCCACGCGCAGTCCGTTCGAATGGATTGCCGGTTTGTACTACTTCAATGACACGGCGCGCGACCGCGGCGTCACGAATGTCAACCGCGGCTACGTCACCGCCACCGCACCGGCCGGCCAGCAGTACTACCCGTTCGGCTTCACCTACATGCCGTCGGGCGCCGGTTTCAACCAGACGGCCGCGTACGACAGCTTTGGCGCACAGGAGCAGAAGACCAAGTCGCTCGCCGCCTACGGGCAGTTGTCGTACACGCTTAACAATTTGACGCTGACGGCGGGCCTGCGTCGCACACGCGACGACAAGGACGTGCTGGCTTCGCGCTTCAATATGGCCGCCACCGGCCCGGGCGCGTACTTCGCGCACAGCATCGACGATCCGGTGGATTATGCCTGCGGTGGCTACATCGCGGCGAATGCGGCTTCGGTGTCGCAATCGACGACCGCGGTGCAGCAGGCCTACAACTTCGTCTGTGCAAGCAAGTCCTACAGCTATTCCACCTATCGTTTCGCGGCCGACTACAAGCTCGATCGCGAGCGCATGGTCTACGCGAGCTATTCGACCGGTACCCACGCCGGCGGCTTCAACACCGGACCGGTGTCGATCAACGGCGTACCGACGCTGCTGCCGTTTGCGCCGGAGTACGTGAAGGCCTTCGAGATCGGCACGAAGAACACCTTGTTCAACCGCACGCTGACGCTCAATGCGGCGGCCTTCCTGAACGACTACCGCGACCTGCAGGCGCAGACTTCGATTCCGAACCCGAACGCGCCGCTGACCAGCGTCATCGCGCTCGTGCAGAACATCGGCAAGGACCGCGCCTACGGCATCGACCTCGACGCCGTGCTGCGGCCCACGAAGGATCTGCGCATGAGCCTAGCGTACAACTGGCTTGACGCCAAGGAAATAGAGTACGCGGTCAACACCTTCAACTTCGGCGGCACGGCGAGCTTCTGCGGCATTACGCCGAGCTGCGTGGCCGCCTCCGGCGAGGCGAATACGGTGCAGGGCACGCCCTTCCCGAACGCGCGCACCGACCCCAACCGTTTTGTGCCCGTACTCGATGCGAACGGCAATCAGGTGGTCTCCGGCGGCGTGCCGCAATACCGCTACGTGATCGCGGGCGCCGGCCGCGACGGCACGCGATACACCTCGAAGAAGGCGTTCTCGCCGAAGGTGACGATCCAGTTCGGCATTGCCTACGACATCGGCCTCGGCGGCGCCGGGACGCTGACGCCGGAGATCCAGACCTACTACAACTCCGGCTACATCCTGACGGACCTGACGCCCGATTACGGCAAGAACGACGCCTACACGAAGACCGACTTGCGGATCACCTACCGCACGCACGATGGCAAGTTCTCGTTGCAGGCATTCGTCAACAACATCGAAGACAAGGCGATCATCACGCGGGCCGCGTACACAAACCACCGCGCGCTGCTGGTGAACTACGCGCCGTCTCGAACCTACGGCCTGAGCGGCAGCTACCGTTTCTAGACCGGTTCGTGCCGCGCTCGCTCGCCACGCGTTCCGCCAGTCGGCCGGGTGACCAGCCGGTAGTCGATTCGATCCGCGCGCGCAAGGGCGCGATGAAGCGGCGGACCGGCGAGCACGGGGTGCCCAGCGCGGAGGAAAGCGGCACGACGACGCTCTCCCTTCGGCATTGCCGTCCGATCGCGCAGCGCCAGCGGCGCCTCGGCGAAGTGGTCGGCGCCGCGCGGGTGATCGCGGGCAGCGACGGCGGCTTGGGCGGCTTTGCCGGCTGCGGTGCGTTGGTCGCCGACCGCGTCCGGGACGAGCCCGCGGTGATGCACGAACGGTTCGAGGCACTCCCGTGCGGGTGACGCGCGTCTGCTCCGGCCGCCGGCCATGGGCCCTCGGCGCCATGGGCGCGCGCCGCCCGGCCGGCGCGTTCGTACGCATGCTGACTGGGTGGCTGCTCGGGTGCATGAGCCTGGTGTCCGTGGCTCGGGCCGACGCGCCGCCCGCGGTCGACCGCTGGGTGGAGATCGACCTGTACTGGTTCGACGCGCAGGCCCCCGAGCGCTCGGCAGCGGCGTACTGGGAACGCTACGAACCGATGTACCGCGGCAGCCGCGGCCATCGGGGCGTGATCCTCAACGTCGGCTTCACGGTCAACCACGTGATGGCCTACTGCGAGCTCGATCAGGCCATTGCCCTGCCGAAGCCGAGCGGTCAGGAGCTCGGGCCCAGGCTCGAAGGCGCGCTTGCCGGCGACAGCGCTGCGCGACAGGCGGCCTGGCGCAGACGGTTCTCGGGCCGGCATGACGCGGGGCCGCAGATCGGCTACGGCCAATGGAGCTATCGCGCACTCCAGGCCCTGACGGCGGCGCTGCGGGCCGAGGGTGCGCGGCGCGGCATCGAGGACTTCCGGGTCGGCAGCTTCGTCGTCGCCTTCCGCAACGCGTACGGCGAAGTGGCTCCGTTCGCCCAAGCGCACCCCGAAGCTTGGACGCGCTGGCGGCCGGCGGCCGACCTGCTCGATTCGAGTGCGTACTTCGATCCGAGCGCGCCGCTGAACGCCGACCGCGGCTGCTTTGCCGGATTGCCCGGCGGCATCGCTCAGGGCACCGCCGCGCATGAAGTGTTTGTCGCGCAATGGGCCGCGCTTGCACGAGCCGTGGGTCTGGACGCGATCATGTTCCGCGACGGCATGGGCTTCCCGCGTGCGTACACGCGCTACGGGCCCTGGGGCCTGGCCGTGCCCGACCGCGCGGCAGCGGAGAAGATCACCGGCGGCATGGCGGCGCTGCTGCGCGGCATCAAGCAGATCGCCCCACGTACGTTGACGATGATGTACTCGACCGCCGCGACCGCGACGTCGGACTGGCGCGCCAACGGCCTCGATCTCGAACGCATCGCGCGCGCCGGTGACCTCGACATCTTCGTCGACCAGACCTGGGCGGGCGCCTGGAACGAGGTCGGCGTGCGCCGCCAGACCTTCTGGAACGCTCCGATCCTGGGCTGGACCTACCAACTGGGCACTCTGCTGTTGCACCGCGCGATGCTCTCGGGCACGCGGGTGCGGCATTACTTCCTCACCGAGACCTTCGACGCCTGGGAAAGCTGGAACACGATCCGCACCGCGCGCGCGCGCTTGCGCTGGGCGATCTGGGCCTGGTCGCATGTCGGCGCGAAGACGCCCGGCGGGCTCGAAATGATGGCCGGTACCTACGTGAGCTGGGGCAACAGCGGGCACGACCTGATCGCGGCCGAAGACGTGGCCTTTCTCGCGCGCACGCTCGACGAGGCCGCGCACGACGCGGCGGCGACCGTCGACCTCCGAGGACCGACGTTGGTGTACAGCCGCGAGGCGTTCGCCGCTCAGTTCGAAGTGCTGAGCCCCGAGTTCGATGTGCGCGACCGCACCGACGAACAGATCGGCACGATCGCCAAGTGGGGCGTGCCGATGCTCTCGGCCACGCGAGCCGAATGGGTGCCCGACATCTCATCCGATCTGTTCGTGTTTGGCGCGACCGCCGGCATCAACGCTGCGCTGCGCGAGGCGATCGTCGACAAGGCTGAAGCCGGGCAGCCGATGGCCTTCCTCGGTGCTTTCGGCAGCGCCACCGATGCCGCCTTGCTCGCCCTCGGCGGTGCGTCCGTGGCGGCCTATGATCCGCCGCTGCAGGATCGCATGCTGCAAGCCAGGCTCGGGCCACGCGCGGTGTCCGTCGCCGGCGCCGGAAGGCGCTTCAGCGCGCCGCCGCCGACGCGCAGTAACCGGACCGCCGACGCCGACGTGGTCTACCGCTTCGCCGACAGCGTGGGCATGTCGCGCCGGCGATCGAAGGGCGTCGACGTGCTGCTCTGGGACCCTCCGCCGATCACCGACTACTGGTACCGGCCAATCCGCGACAACCTGAACGGCGACCCGAGGCCGTATGCGCTCGCGGCCGCGTCGATGGCCGACCAGCTGGCGCTGCGTGACGCCCCTCGGCTCGCGAAGATCGAGCTCGCGCAGACGGCGGCAGTCTCGGCCTGGGAACTGCGCGGCGGTGGGCTGCGCGTGCTCGTCGGCAACCTCGAAGAGGGCTTGCGCGACGACGCCGACCACACGCGTCGGATCACGCTGCGTCTGCCGCTGCGCTGGCAGGGACGATCGTGGAGCGCATCGGAAGGTCGGGCCGACACGAGGTCGGCCCACCGCCCGGGCTTGCAGCGCACCGACTTGCGGTTGACCTTGCCCCCGCAGGGAAGCGTCCTGCTGCGCAGCGATCCGCCTCGACGATCCGCGGCTGGTGATGTCGTGTCCCGCCCGCCCGCGCGCCAAGGGCGTCAGTAGCTCGAGGCCGATTCGACACCCTGTGCCGCAGCGCGCAGGGCGCGTGTGATGAGGCCTGTGGTCACCTGGGCGAGGTAGCGTGCGCCCCAGGCGGCGTAGCGCTCACGTTCAACGGCATTCAGTGCCAGGATGCCCGGGCACTTGCCGGCGGCGGCCACGGCGCGCAGCGTCGCCTCGATCGCCTGCTGCACCGCGGGCTCCTGCCAGCGGTTCTCGCAGCCCATGCTGTGCGCCAGGTCGTTGGGTCCGACGAACACCGCGTCGACGCCGGGCACGGCGGCAATCGCTCCCGCATTGCTCACGCCCAGTGGCGTCTCGACCATGGCGACGAACACTACCGCTTCATTGCTGAGTGCGGTGTGTGCCGTGCCGCCGAAGAAGCCGTAGCCTGCCGCGCGGCTGCTGAACGCGCTGCCGCGCTGGCCGCGCCGGCCTTCGCGCCCAGGCGGCAACGGGTAGCGCACCTGAGCGGCGAGCCGCTCGGCCTGCGTCGCCGTTTCGACCATCGGCACCTGCACGCCGCTCGCGCCCATATCCAGCAGGCGCGGAATATCGTGCTCGAAACAGCGCACGATGGGCGCGATGCCCGCGGCGCGCGCCGCTCGCAGCATGTGCTCGGTGGTCTGCAGGTCGGCGCTGCCATGCTCGTTGTCAATGACGATGAAGTCGAAACCCGCGTACGCGCACATCTCCACCAGCGCCGGCGAAGGGATGCTGTTGAAGATGCCGTTCAACGGCTTGCCGCTGCGCAATCGCTCGGGCAACCGTGCGTCGAGTGGGTGGTTGGGCGGGATGTTCATATCTTCACCGGCTAGTCGATGGTCACGCGGTTGGCCGGGGCAATCGCCGCCGGTTCCGGCTCACTTCTGCGCCCTCTCGACGTAGCTGCGCGGCGCCACGAAGCCGCCGGCGTCGTGCACCCAGCCTGCAGCGGCAGCGCGCCGTTGCACGCCTTCGTCCCAGGTGATTCGTTTGCGCGCGTCACCCGCGGTCATCACCAGCAGCAGGGCGTCGCCGTCACCGTGATTTCGCAGACTGCGCCACTCACCGCGTGGTACCGAGAAACTGTCCCAGCCGGTCTCGGTGCCGACGAGGGTTCTGGTCAACGGACCGGCGCTCGTGTCGATCGTCAGCGCTACCGAGCCGCGCCGCGTGATCAGAACCTGCTTCTCTTCGATCCGGTGGCGCGAGACGCAACCACCCGGGGGGATGCGCAACCATTCGATCGACAGGCCATGGGCATTGGTCACCGGCGCCTGCTGGTCGCGGTCTTCGACGATGCCCAGTCCGACCGCGGCCGCCAGCTGCGCGCCGCAGCCCGGCAGCATGCTGTCGAGAAATCCGTGTTGCGACCAGCGCAGGTCGGAAAAGCGCACAATGCGCCCGGCCATCTGGTCGGGCCGCCATACGCGCAGCGCGGCAATCTCGTCGGCCGTCATCGGCTCGAAGAGCTCGGCCTGCGCCGGCGCTGCGGCGCCGCGCGTGGTGTCGACCATTCGGTGGTCGCTGGTCAGGTATACGCCTCGGCGCTGCGCCGCTGCGATGGCGGTCGGGCCCCAGAGCACACCGCCGGCGTTGTCTCCCCCGAGCGCCGTGAACATGAACGCGTCGTCGACGCCGATGTTGGTGAAGCCGCGGTAAAGCCAGGTCGGCACCGAGACGATGTCGCCGTCACCGATCTCGGCGCAGCTGACCTCGGGGTTGAAGCCCCACTCGATGCGCCAGGTGCCGCGGGTGCAGATGAACACTTCGCAAGTGAAGTGCATGTGGGCCGGATTGGTCTTGCCATGCGGCATCGACACGCCGCCGACCTGGAAGCCGTGTGGCTCGCGCAAGTTGACCGGTTGCTCCGGGCTCTGCGACACCCCCGGTCCGATCAGCGCGTAGTTGAACTTCGGCTTGCTCTCGGGCAGGCAGTAATCGATGAAGGCCTCGGTCGTCGACCGAAGGCTGTCGAAGGGAATCGCTCGCCGCTTGACTTCGTCGGGTGTGATCATGAGGAGCTCCTGGGTGAGACGTCGGAAGGCTCGGCCAGCCAGCAGGCGAGCAGCCGGCCGAGACGGCGCGGGGCTTCGAGGGGGATGAGGTGACCGCAATGCCGCAACTCATGCCAGCGGGCATGCGGCTGCGCACGCAGCATGTGCTGCTGCGCGCTGCGGGGACACAGACGATCGCGCCGGCCGCTAACGATCAACAGCGGGGCCTGGAACGAAGCCAGCGTAGACCGGCCTTGCGGCCGCTCGGCGGCCCATGTGAGCTGGGCCCGTGCCGACTTCGCGGGCGTAGCCTGCGCCATCCTGCGCACGAGGGCCCGCTCGCGCGTCAGTCGACGCGCGCGGCCGAAGTAATTCGGCCAGACCGGCTGCAACGCGGCCAGCGGGCCGTGCTGGCGCCACAGCCGCCACTGCGCGCGGGTGCGAAGATCCGTGCGGCGCGTCGCTGCCTCCGCGTTGCTTGCGATCATCGCCAGGCGTTCGACCCGTTCTGGTGCGCGGCGCAGCAGTTCCAGGGCAATCAGCCCGCCGAGCGAGAAGCCGACCACCGAGAAACGCTCGGGCAGTCGCTGCAGCAGCCGCGCCAGCCAGGCCTCGCGATCGCGCAGGCGGCTGAAGTCGGCCGAGATCAGTCGGGCCTTTCGGTTCAGCGCACGCACCTGGGCCGCGAAGAGGCGTTCGTCGCAGAAGCTTCCGGGAATCATCAACAGGCAGGGCCTGCAGGGATCCCCGTCGCCGCAGGCCCCGCTCTTGGGTTCAACCATCCGTTCTCCCGTCGAGCGGGTGCCGGGTCGGCCCCAAGCGACGGCCGGCCGCGGGGCCGCCTCGATCTGGGTGCCCGGCAGCGGGCGCAATGATGCGATGCGAGCGCTGAACGGGCGATCCGCGCCTGGATTCCGAAAGGCCGGCGGCACGCCGGACGCGCTCGGCAGCAGGGAAGACAGGCGTCTCGTACGCGCAGGCTCGGCTCATGCGTCCCGTGGCGTTCATCGCGCGCGAAAGCGTCGGCCCGAACCGGCATCGAACCAGTACAAATGGACTGGATCGAGGCGAACGCCGATGCGCTGGCCCGATTCGAGCCGTAGTGCTTTCGATCCCTTGATCGCCAGCAGCCGCTGACCGACCAACACGGTTGCCATCGTGCAATCGCCGAGCAGTTCGAACGTGTAGACGGCGACGTGGAAGTGCGCGTCGCCGAGGTCGGCCATCTGCATGTCCTCGGCCCGGACGCCGAGCACCAGGTCGCCCATGCGCGGCGCAGGCAACCGAATCGCGAGGCCTCCCTCGGCACTTAGGCCTTCGGCCCCGGCGTGCACCGGCAGGAGGTTCATCGCCGGGCTGCCGATGAACCCCGCGACGAAGACGTCTGCCGGGTCCTTGTAGATTTGTTCGGGCGTGCCGAGCTGACGGATCACGCCGGCATCCATTACGGCCACCCGATGCGCCAGCGTCATCGCCTCGACCTGGTCGTGCGTGACGTAGATCGTCGTCACTTGAAGTTCCTGCGCGAGGTGTTTGATCTGCGCCCGCGCGGTGACGCGCAACTTCGCGTCCAGATTCGACAGCGGCTCATCCATCAAGTAGACCCGGGGCCGGCGCACGATGCTGCGCGCGAGCGCCACGCGCTGGCGCTGTCCACCCGAAAGCTGGCGCGGCAGTCGGCCCAGCAGCGGCCCAAGGTCGACCCGCTCGGCTGCCTTGCGTACCTGTACTGCCCGCTCATCCCTGGCCACGCCGCGCAGCTTGAGCGGATAGCCGATGTTCCGCTCTATCGTCATGTGCGGGGCCTCGTGCGCGCTGAACTGCGGCGCAACCACGGTGAGCACGTTGACCGTCGTTCCGGCGTACGGCTTGCCCGGCTTGAGCAGCGAGGCGCTTTGCGCGAGCGCGGTGCCGGTTCCCAGGCCAAAGGCGGCAGCGCCGGTGGCGCCAATCATCGTACGTCTGCCCATGTTTACTCCTGGGCGATGAAGGGTCGGACTTGCCGGGCTGCGCACGCGTCAGCCCTCGAGGGCGCCTCGAATTGGTCTGTCGAGATCTCGGTGTCCACGCCGCGCGGGCACGCGCCCCGAGCATGGGATCGAAGCGGCAGCAGCGCTCGATGCCACGCCAAGCCTGCCGCATCGGGCCGGCGAACAGCCGTTTGGTCAGAGCCGCCGGCACGCTCGGACCGGCGCGTGCGTGGGCGCGTGAAGGCGGCAACGCAATCGCCGTCAAGACGATCCGATCGTCGTTCTGGCGCGGAAATTCGCCGATCCGGCCATCGCCGGGATGAAGTTGCCGGGCCAAGACCGGGACTGGGCGACTCCTGCTGTCCAGTCGAGGCGCAAGCCGCTGGGGCGTGTCCGCGCGAAGCTGGTTCCCCAGGCGTATGGGGATCGGCGCGACGCGCCTCGGGCGACCGGCGACCAGGTCGCGGGCGCGAGCATCGGGCCGGCCGCCGCATCCGAGCGCTGCCGCAGACGCCTGGCGCTTGCAGGGCGGCGGCGCGCCGGGGCGGGTCACGATCGAACGCCGACGCGGCCGCGTGCCGCGCGGCGTCGAACGAGGCGGCCCGGCCATTCATGCCGCGGTCCAGCCGCCGTCGACCATCAGGGCGCTGCCGGTGACCATGGCTGCGGCATCGCTGGCGAGGAACACCAGCGCTCCCATCACGTCCTCGGGCCGGCCCAGGCGACCGAGCGCGATGCGCGAGAGCACGAAGTCGCGAAACGCCGCGTCGCGGAACATCGGCTCGGTCATGGTCGTCACGATGAAGGTGGGACACAGCGTATTGACTCGGATCTGTCTCGGACCCAACTCCCAGGCCAGGGCCTTGGTCATACCCTCGACAGCGTGCTTGGTCGCACAGTAGACGGTGCGCCGCGGGCCGCCCACATGCCCCATCTGCGACGAAATCGTGATGATCGAGCCGGGTAGGCCCGCGTCGATCATTCCGCGTGCCGCTTCGCGGGCCAGGCAGATCGCTGCCTTGACGTTGAGCGCAAGCACGGCCTCGAGGTCCTCGTCGCGGGTTTCGGTGATGAGCGCCGGGCGGTTGGTGCCGGCGCTGTTGACGAGGATCGTGAACGGACCGTGGGCGGCAACGGCCCGTGCGACCGCGACGGGATCGGTCACGTCCAGAGGCATGATGTCGGCCTGGCCGCCGCGGCCGCGCACCTGCCGAGCCACTCGTTCGAGTTCGTCCGCGCTGCGCGCAGCCAGCGTGACGTGCGCGCCGGCGTCGGTCAGGGCGAGCGCCGCGGCGGCGCCGATGCCGCGCCCGGCCCCGGCAACCAGTGCGCGACGGCCGTCGAGCCGAAACGACGGCGCGACTGGCCCGTAGACGTCGCATGCAGTCATCGATTTCGATCGGAGAACCAGAAATGCATACGTATGCAGTGTAGTGACTCGTCCGGTGATCAGAAATCCGTAGCAACCCTAGCCAAATACAGTTAATTTATATGATGAACGGCCCTGCCGGATTGCCCGGCCGCCAAGCCCGCCGCTTGCGCGTTCTTCCGGGCGGAGCCGCCAGCATCGGCCCGGTCGGCTGCGGCGTGCAGTCGATGGGCACGCGCCGCGGCGCACCCCAGTCGAACGCCTTGTACCGCGAGTTGCGCCGCTTGACCATGCGCGGCCAGCGCCGGTTGATCGTGCGGCTTGCCCGCGTCCGGGCGCATCGGTCAAGCAGCCGTGCGAACCAGGCGGCGCGCTTTCTGCGCCGCTCTGGGGGGGAAGGCCCCTGACAGGGGCTGTTCCTGGCGCAGCAACTGCACATGTCGGGTGAAGGACAGGTCCTCGTGCGGTATCCGGTGGCGCGCCGCGCCCTGGTGCAGCAGCCAGCGCGCCGCGTAGTGCATCAGCACCCAGCCGTAGAACTCCTGGCGCACCAACTCGGCCGTCTTGCTGCGCAACCCTCGGCGTGCCTGGCGCAGGTGCGTCTTCAGCTCGTCGTAGATCGCCTCCATCTCCCAGCGCCGGTGGTACAGCTCGGCGAGTTCCATCGCCGGCGCCGCCTCGGGATCGAGCAGCGTGCTCAGCAGCCGGTAGTGCGGCTGGCCATCGGGCAGGCTCGGCAGCCTGTAGTCGATCACCCGAACGGTGATCGCGCGGGCCCTGGCCTCGGCAACGCTCACGCCCGTGGGCCAGATCGCGCCGAGATAGCTGCCATCGGCCAGCGACTGCTCGACCGGCAGGTCGCGGTTGACGGCACAGCGCCACAGGAGATCCGCACCGGTGGCGCGCGCCTGCTCCCAGTGCTCGAAGCCGTTGAAGCCCCGGTCGGCCATGCACAGCATGCCCGGCTGAAGGCTGCGCAGCAGCGGCGCACACAGCGCCCACTCGCCGCTGCGGTACTCGCCGATGTTGGCGGCGAGCACTGCATGGGTCGCGCACTCGGCCAGCAGTACGCAGCGAGCCTGCGGGTAGCCGGCGCGGCCGTGTCGCCCGCCAGGGCGGCCGAACGCCTGCTCGTTCTGCGGTGCGTCGGGCAACTCGAAGGTGCTGCCGTCGATGGCCACCAGGCGCAGGCTGCGATAGAACGCCCCGGGGTGGATACGCGGATCGGCCAGCGGGACGCAGCAGCGTTGCACGAGATCGGCCAGCGGCTGCGCGCCGATGCGCGAACGCAGCACGCTGATGGCCACCTTGCTCACCTCTGCCGGCGCAGGTGCGCCGGCTTCCCACGCCAGGCCTTGCGAGACGGCGGAGAACACCGCCTCGTACGAGGCCTCCGGGTACAGGCTGAGCGCCATCACGTAGTACACGCCGGCCACGGCAGGAAACGCCCGGACGCGCTGGCTGTTGCGCCCGTGGGCGTTCAGCACTTCGTGGACGAGCTCCGGAGGCACCACGCGCACCATGAGGCTGGCGCTCAGGTAATCCGGCAGCCGTGCGCCGGGGCTCAGCCCTGCCTTGGTTCGAGCCATGAGCCGTCTCCGTGGGAATACGGGAACGCATCATAGCCGCTTTGGAGCTAACTTAACGGTATTGAACCCTAGCCCGTCCTTCTCAATTTGCCCCCGACACCGCCGCTACTAAACAATTCACTAATAAAGCCTCATGCTGCCGCATATCGACAAGTCGGCGCGCGGAAGAATCCGGCAACAATGTCGGGAAGCTTCTGCAAGCGATGCAGCGTTCTGGTCACCATGGTCTTGAGCTCGTCCTTGGTCTGTGCGGTGGCCTTGGCCACGCGCGTCTT
>JADYZZ010000094.1 GCA_020852865.1 Rubrivivax sp. | reverse complement strand
GACAACGTGGGCATCACCGTCAAGCTCATCGCCCCCATCGCCATGGAAGAAGGCCTGCGCTTCGCCATCCGCGAGGGCGGACGCACCGTCGGCGCCGGCGTCGTCGCCAAGATCATCGAGTAAGGGCAGAGGTTCAGCGAACAGGTTTCACCGCAGGGGCATAGCTCAACTGGCAGAGCGTCGGTCTCCAAAACCGAAGGTCGGGGGTTCGATCCCCTCTGCCCCTGCCATCCGAACCCGGCAGCGGTCCAGCGGACCGAAGCACGCGCGGCGGGCCCGCCCAAGGCCTGCCGCGCGCAGGGTTCCCCAGTCGAAGACAGAGCGCCCTGGCCGCGGCCCGTTGCGGCCGCCACGAGCAAGCAACCATGCCCAACCCTCCTACCGTCGAGACCGTCTCCAGCGGCGCGGACAAGGCCAAGCTGGCCGGCGCCGCAGCCTTGCTGCTGGCGTCGGTCGTCGCGTTCTACCTGCTCGGCAAGCAGGACCTGTGGCTGCGCGTGGCGGCGCTGTTCGCGCTGCTGGCCGGCGCCGTGGCGCTGTTCTTCGTCTCCGAACCCGGCCGCCAGCTCATCGGCTTCGGTCGCGATTCGCTGCGCGAAGTCAAGAAGGTCGTCTGGCCGACGCGCAAGGAGGCGGTGCAGATGACGGGCTACGTCTTCGCCTTCGTGTTCGTCATGGCGCTGTACCTGTGGCTCACCGACAAGACGCTCGAGTGGCTGCTGTACGACCTGATCCTGGGCTGGCGCCGCTGAGGACCGAACGATGACCGAGCAAGTTCAATCCCCCGCCGCGTCCGCGCCGTCGGCCAAGCGCTGGTACATCGTGCACGCCTACTCGGGCATGGAGAAGGCCGTCGAGCGCAACCTCAAGGAGCGCATCGAGCGCGCCGGCATGCAGGACAAGTTCGGCCGCATCCTCGTGCCGACCGAGGAAGTGGTCGAGCTCAAGCACGGCAAGAAGGCCGTCACCGAGCGGCGCATCTATCCCGGCTACGTGCTGGTCGAGATGGAGATGGCCGACGACACCTGGCACCTGGTCAAGCACACGAGCAAGGTCACCGGGTTCATCGGCGGCGCGCGCAACCGCCCGGCGCCGATCTCCGAGGCCGAGGTCGACAAGATCGTCAACCAGATGCGCGAAGGCGTCGACAAACCCAAGCCCAAGGTCGAGTGGACCGTCGGCGAGCTGGTGCGCGTCAAGGACGGCCCCTTCACCGACTTCAACGGCGCCGTGGAGGAAGTCAACTACGAAAAGAGCAAGGTGCGCGTGTCGGTGACGATCTTCGGTCGCGCCACGCCGGTCGAGCTCGATTTCGCGCAGGTCGAGAAGGTCTGAGCCACGCTGCGGTTCGGCCTGCGCCGCAGGCAAGGTTCCGTGAAGACATGCCGCCGCAACCCCGGCCTGTCAGCGATCCCCAGGGTTGAGTGACGAGGAGACCGCCGGACGCGCGCGTCCACGGTCGTTCGAACTCGAGGAGAGCCATTCATGGCCAAGAAGATCGTCGGCTTCATCAAGCTGCAGGTGCCGGCAGGCAAGGCCAACCCGTCACCGCCCATCGGCCCCGCGCTCGGCCAGCGCGGCCTCAACATCATGGAGTTCTGCAAGGCGTTCAACGCGCAGACGCAGCAGGGCTTCGAGCCCGGCATGAAGCTGCCGGTGGTGATCACCGCGTTCGCCGACAAGAGCTTCACCTTCGTCATCAAGTCGCCGCCGGCGACGGTGCTGCTGATGAAGGCGGCCAAGATCGACAAGGGCTCGGCCAAGGCCCACCTCGACAAGGTGGGCCAGGTGACGCGCGCACAGCTCGAGGAGATCGCCAGGATCAAGCAGAAGGACCTCAACGCCGCCGACCTCGACGGCGCCGTGAAGATCATCGCCGGCTCGGCCCGCTCGATGGGCCTGACGGTGGAAGGAGTCTGACGCCATGGCCAAGCCCACCAAGAAAGCCAAGTCCACGCAGGGCAAGGTCGACAGCGGCAAGCTGTACGCGCTGGACGCCGCGCTGGCGCTCGTCAAGGAATGCGCCACGGCGAAGTTCGACGAGTCGATCGACGTCGCCGTGCAGCTCGGCATCGACGCCAAGAAGTCCGACCAGGTGGTGCGCGGTGCGGTCGTGCTGCCCGCGGGCACCGGCAAGACCAAGCGCGTGGCGGTGTTCGCCCAGGGCGCGAAGGCCGAGGAGGCCAAGGCCGCCGGCGCCGACATCGTCGGCATGGACGACCTGGCGGCCGAAGTGAAGGCCGGCAAGCTGGACTTCGACGTCGTGATCGCGTCGCCCGACACGATGCGCGTCGTCGGCACGCTGGGCCAGATTCTGGGCCCGCGCGGCCTCATGCCCAACCCCAAGGTCGGCACCGTCACGCCCGACGTGGCCACCGCGGTGAGGAATGCCAAGGCCGGCCAGGTGCAGTTCCGCGTCGACAAGGCCGGCATCGTGCACGCCACGATCGGCCGGCGCTCGTTCGACGGCGACAAGCTCGGCGCCAACCTGCGCGCGCTGCTCGATGCGCTGAACAAGGCCAAGCCGGCGAGCAGCAAGGGCGTGTACCTGCGCAAGGTGGCGCTGTCCTCGACGATGGGCGTCGGCGTGCGCGTCGACACCGCGTCGATCGCGCCGGCCGCCTGAGGCGCGGCGATGCAAACGTGCGGTCGTCCGGCGCCGGGAAAGGCGGCGGCGGGCGGCCCGAAGGGATTGGTGGGCCGGCGCGGCGGTGCAAGCCGCTGCGCCGGGCCGTCCAAGACCGCTGGTGGTGCCGCGGCACCGTAATCGAAGGCCGGGGCCAGCGCCCCGGCCCGACGCCAGCGCAGATGGCGTACCCGCTGTGAATGGGTTTCCTCCACCCGAGGGTACCCGGGCGCAGAAGGTCGCTGCAACCGGTGCCTGCGGGGCGCGCGCCCCGCAAGCATCATCCTGAGTGAGGAGCAGACCTTTGAGTCTCAACCGCAACGAGAAGGCCGCCGTGGTGGCGGACGTGTCGGCCCAGGCCGCGCGTTCGCAGACGCTGGCGCTGGCCGAGTACCGTGGCCTCACCGTGGAAAGCCTGAACAAGCTGCGCGTCGACGCGCGTGCCAAGGGTGTCTACCTTCACGTCGTGAAGAACACGCTTGCGCGCCGCGCCGTCGCCGGCACGCCGTTCGAGGCCGCCTCCGGTGCCATGGTCGGCCCGCTGATCTACGGCTTCAGTGAAGACGCCGTGGCGGCGGCGAAAGTCATCGCCGACTTCGCCAAGGCCAACGACAAGCTGGTCGTCAAGGGCGGCGCCTTTGCCGGCCGGGCGCTGGACGCGGACGGGGTCAAGGCCCTGGCGTCCATCCCGAGCCGCGAAGTGCTGATCGCCCAGATCGCCGGCTTGCTGATGTCGCCGATCCAGCGCCTGGCCGGCGTGCTCGCCGCCCTGGCCGAGAAGAAGGGCGGCGGCGCGGCCGCTGCCGAGACGGCCGCCGCCTGAGGCGCCCGCCCCGCATCCAACCCAACGAAATACGGAGAGAACCCCATGGCATTCGACAAAGACGCCTTCCTGTCCGCGATGGACAGCATGTCGGTGATGGAACTGAACGACCTCGTCAAGGCCATCGAAGAGAAGTTCGGCGTGTCCGCCGCGGCGATGGCCGCACCGGCCGCCGGCGCCGGCGCCGCCGCCGCCGCCCCGGTCGAGGAGAAGACCGAGTTCAACGTGATGCTGCTCGAGGCCGGCGCCAACAAGGTGTCGGTCATCAAGGCGGTGCGCGAGATCACCGGGCTGGGCCTGAAGGAGGCCAAGGATCTGGTCGACGGCGCGCCCAAGCCCGTCAAGGAGGCCATCGCGAAGGCCGACGCCGAAGCCGCGCTCAAGAAGCTGCTCGACGCCGGCGCCAAGGCCGAACTGAAGTAAGCCGGCCAGGGCGGGTCTCCCGGAGCGCGCCGCGTTCCGGGGGCACCTGCAAGCGCGGCGGGCCCGCGCTTGCACGTGTCCTCTGATCCGACTGCAGAGGACGGCTTTGGTCGGACCCCGGTGCAACGCCGGGGTTGTCCGCCAGCGGCAGGTAGTGGCCTGCCACCAAGCAACCGGACGCAATCTCCGGGCAGCCAGTCGCCGATGAGCGCCGCCGCGGGCCCGGCGCGCGCTCTCGACACGGAGCATTCCATGGCGCAAGCAACCCCCTACACCTACACCGAGCGCAAGCGCATCCGCAAGAGTTTCGGCAAGCGCGAAGCGGTGCTGAACGTCCCCTACCTGCTGACGATGCAGCGCGACTCGTACGTCGCCTTCCTGCAAAAGGACGTGCCGCCGGCCAAGCGCAAGCCCGAGGGGCTGCAGGCGGCCTTCCTGTCCGCCTTCCCCATCACCAGCCACAACGGCCTGGTGGAGATGAAGTTCATCGAGTTCCACATCGCCAAGCCGCCGTTCGACGTGCGCGAGTGCCAGCAGCGCGGCCTGACCTACGCCGCGGCCGTGCGCGCGCGGCTGCAGATGATCATCAACGACCGCGAGAGTCTGCCGCAGAAGGTGGTCAAGGAGATCAAGGAGCAGGAGGTCTACATGGGCGAGGTGCCGCTCATGACCGACTACGGCTCGTTCATCGTCAACGGCACCGAGCGCGTGATCGTCAGCCAGCTGCACCGCTCGCCGGGCGTGTTCTTCGAGCACGACAAGGGCAAGACGCACAGCTCGGGCAAGCTGCTGTTCAGCGCCCGCATCATCCCCTACCGCGGCTCGTGGCTGGACTTCGAGTTCGACCCGAAGGACATCCTGTACTTCCGCGTCGACCGCCGCCGCAAGATGCCGGTGACGATCCTGCTCAAGGCGATCGGCCTCAACCCCGAGCAGATCCTCGCCAACTTCTTCGTCTTCGACAACTTCCGCCTGATGGACGCGGGCGCGCAGATGGAGTTCGTGCCCGAGCGGCTCAAGGGCGAGGTGGCGCGCTTCGACCTCACCGACCGCGACGGCAAGGTGGTGGTGGAGAAGGACAAGCGCATCACGGCGCGCCACGTGCGCCAGCTCGAGGCCAACGGCACCGGCTTCATCTCGGTGCCCGAGGACTTCCTCGTCGGCCGCGTCGTCGCGCGCAACATGGTCGACGCCGAGACCGGCGAGATCGTCGCCAAGGCCAACGACGAGATCACCGAGAGCCTGCTCAAGAAGCTGCGCGGCGCCGGCATCAAGGAGCTGGCCTGCCTGTACACGAACGAGCTGAACCAGGGCGCCTACATCAGCCAGACGCTGGCCAGCGACGAAACCGCCGACGAACTCGCCGCGCGCGTGGCCATCTACCGCATGATGCGCCCCGGCGAGCCGCCCACCGAGGACGCGGTGCAGGCGCTGTTCCACCGGCTGTTCTACAGCGAGGACACCTACGACCTGTCGCGCGTCGGCCGCATGAAGTTCAACGCCCGCGTCGGCCGCCAGGTGCCCGAGGGCAAGATGACGCTCAGCAACGAGGACATCCTCGACGTCGTCAAGATCCTGGTCGAGCTGCGCAACGGCAACGGCGACGTCGACGACATCGACCATCTGGGCAACCGCCGCGTGCGCTGCGTCGGCGAGCTGGCCGAGAACCAGTACCGCTCGGGCCTGGCGCGCATCGAGAAGGCGGTCAAGGAGCGCCTCGGCCAGGCCGAGAGCGAGCCGCTGATGCCGCACGACCTGATCAACTCCAAGCCGATCTCGGCCGCGCTCAAGGAGTTCTTCGGTGCGAGCCAGCTCAGCCAGTTCATGGACCAGACCAACCCGCTGTCGGAGATCACGCACAAGCGCCGCGTCTCGGCGCTGGGCCCGGGCGGCCTGACGCGCGAGCGTGCCGGCTTCGAGGTGCGCGACGTGCACGTCACGCACTACGGGCGCGTGTGTCCGATCGAGACGCCGGAAGGCCCGAACATCGGCCTCATCAATTCGCTCGCGCTCTATGCGCAGCTCAACGAGTACGGCTTCCTCGAGACGCCGTACCGCCGCGTCGAGGGCGGCCGCGTCACCGATCAGATCGACTACCTCTCGGCGATCGAGGAGGGCAAGTACATCATCGCGCAGGCCAACGCTGCGCTCGCCAAGGACGGCCGCCTCACCGACGAGCTGGTGAGCGCGCGCGAGCGGGGCGAGTCGATGTTCGTCGGCCCCGAGCGCGTTCAGTACATGGACGTGGCGCCGGCGCAGATCGTCTCGGTGGCGGCCTCGCTCGTGCCCTTCCTCGAGCACGACGACGCCAACCGCGCGCTGATGGGCGCCAACATGCAGCGCCAGGCGGTGCCGGTGCTGCGCCCCGAGAAGGCGCTGGTCGGCACCGGCGTCGAGCGCGTGGCCGCGGTCGACTCGGGCACCGTGGTGACGGCGCGCCGCGGCGGCCTGGTCGACTACGTCGACACCAACCGCATCGTGATCCGCGTCAACGACGACGAGACGGTGGCCGGCGAGGTCGGCGTCGACATCTACAACCTCATCAAGTACCAGCGCAGCAACCAGGACACCAACATCCACCAGCGCCCGATCGTGCGGCGCGGCGACCGGCTGGCCAGGGGCGACGTCATCGCCGACGGCGCCAGCACCGACCTGGGCGAGCTCGCGCTCGGCCAGAACATGCTGGTCGCCTTCATGCCCTGGAACGGCTACAACTTCGAGGACTCGATCCTCATCAGCGAGCGCGTCGTCGCCGAGGACCGCTACACCTCGATCCACATCGAGGAGCTGGTGGTCAACGCGCGCGACACCAAGCTCGGCAGCGAGGAGATCACGCGCGACATCCCCAACCTGTCGGAGCAGCAGCTGGCGCGCCTGGACGAGTCGGGCATCGTCTACATCGGCGCCGAGGTCAACCCCGGCGACGTGCTGGTGGGCAAGGTCACGCCCAAGGGCGAGACCACGCTCACGCCCGAGGAGAAGCTGCTGCGCGCGATCTTCGGCGAGAAGGCGAGCGACGTGAAGGACACCTCGCTGCGCGTCGACCAGGGCACCAGCGGCACCGTCATCGACGTGCAGGTCTACACGCGCGAGGGCATCCAGCGCGACAAGCGCGCGCAGCAGATCATCGACGACGAACTGAAGCGCTTCCGCCTCGACCTGAACGACCAGCTGCGCATCGTCGAGGCCGACGCCTTCGACCGCATCGCCAAGCTGCTCGCCGGCAAGCCGGCCAACGGCGGCCCGAACCGCATCGCCAAGGGCACCACAATCACGGCCGAGTACCTGGCCTCGATCGAGCGCTACCACTGGTTCGACATCCGCCCGGCCGACGAGGACCTGGCCAACCAGCTCGAATCGATCAAGAACTCGCTCGAGCAGACGCGCCACAGCTTCGACCTCGCGTTCGAGGAGAAGAGGAAGAAGCTCACGCAGGGCGACGAACTGCCCGCCGGCGTGCTGAAGATGGTGAAGGTCTACCTCGCCGTCAAGCGCCGCCTGCAGCCCGGCGACAAGATGGCCGGCCGCCACGGCAACAAGGGCGTGGTCTCCAAGATCGTCGCCGTCGAGGACATGCCCTACATGGCCGACGGCACCCCGGTGGACATCGTGCTCAACCCGCTGGGCGTGCCCTCGCGCATGAACGTCGGCCAGGTGCTCGAGGTGCACCTGGGCTGGGCCGGCAAGGGCATCGGCGAGCGCCTGGGCCAGATGCTGCAGCACGAGGCGCGCGCCGCCGAGCTGCGCGGCTTCCTCGACGAGCTGTACAACCGCAGCGGCGGCAAGGCCGAGCGGCTGGACGCGCTCGGCGACGACGAGGTGCGCGAGATGGCCGGCAACCTGAGCCAGGGCGTGCCGTTCGCCACGCCGGTCTTCGACGGCGCCGCCGAGGACGAGATCCGCGGCATGCTGGCGCTCGCCTTCCCCGACGAGGTGGCGGCGCGCAAGGGTCTCACGGCGACGCGCACGCAGGCCACGCTGCACGACGGGCGCACCGGCGACGCCTTCGAGCGCCCGGTGACGATCGGCTACATGCACGTGCTCAAGCTGCACCATCTCGTCGACGACAAGATGCACGCCCGCTCGACCGGCCCGTACAGCCTGGTGACGCAGCAGCCGCTCGGCGGCAAGGCGCAGTTCGGCGGCCAGCGCTTCGGCGAGATGGAGGTGTGGGCGCTCGAAGCCTACGGCGCGAGCTACGTGCTGCAGGAGATGCTCACCGTCAAGTCCGACGACGTGACCGGCCGCACCAAGGTCTACGAGAGCATCGTCAAGGGCGAGCACGCCATCGAGGCCGGCATGCCGGAATCGTTCAACGTGCTGGTCAAGGAGATCCGTTCGCTGGGCATCGACATGGAGCTGGAGCGCAACTGATCGCGGCGCCGCGATCGCCCTGTCCCAGCCCCGTCCGACACGCAGTCCACCTGGAGAGACTCATATGAAAGGCTTGCTCGACCTGTTCAAGCAGATCACCGCCGACGAGCACTTCGACGCCATCAAGATCGGGCTCGCATCGCCCGAGAAGATCCGCTCGTGGTCGTTCGGCGAGGTGAAGAAGCCCGAGACCATCAACTACCGCACCTTCAAGCCCGAGCGCGACGGCCTGTTCTGCGCCAAGATCTTCGGGCCGATCAAGGACTACGAGTGCCTGTGCGGCAAGTACAAGCGCCTCAAGCACCGCGGCG
>JADYZZ010000093.1 GCA_020852865.1 Rubrivivax sp. | reverse complement strand
CGGCTCGTCGCGCTCGAGAAGATGTTCCAGGGCACGCTGTCGCAGACCAGCGTGTACCCGCGCGAAGTGGTGCGGCGCGCGCTCGCGCTCAACGCCGGTGCGGTGGTGCTGGCGCACAACCACCCCTCGGGTCTGGCCGAGCCCTCGCGCGCCGACGAGTACCTCACGCAAACGCTCAAGAGCGCGCTCGCGCTGGTGGACGTGCGCGTGCTCGACCATGTGGTGGTCGGCCAGGGCCAGGTGGTCTCGCTGGCCGAACGCGGGCTGCTGTGAGGCTGCTGTGAGGCTGCTGTGAGGCTGCACGGGCTGCATGAGCTGGGCGCGCTGCGCGAGGCGCTGCGGACGGGCCCTCGGGCGGCGGCCGAGGCGGCGGCGGCGCGCGAGCGCTGCGAACGCGAGCGCTGCGAACGTGAGCGCGGCGAACGCGCGCGCTGCGAACGCGCGCGCGCCGAGGGCGAGCGCCGCGCCTTCGCCGACGCCGTGGGCGCGGTGACGCCGCTGGCGCACGCGCCGCGCGCCGAGCATCGGCTCGAACGTCCGCCGCCGCTGCCCAGGCAGCGCGCGCTCGACGAAGAGGCGGCGCTGCGCGCGACCTGGTCGGACATCGTGGACGTCGAGTCGCTGCTGCACACGGACGACGCACTGTCGTTCCGCCGCCCCGAGGTCGGCCCCGACGTGCCGACGCGGCTGCGGCGCGGCCACTGGGCGATCCAGGCCCAGCTCGATCTGCACGGCCTGCGGCGCGACGCCGCGCGCGAAGCCCTGGCGGCCTTCCTCGCCGCCGCCTCGCGCCAGGGCTGGCGCTGCGTGCGCGTGGTGCACGGCAAGGGCCTGGGCTCGCCGGGCCGCGCGCCGGTGCTCAAGGCCAAGGTACAGCGCTGGCTGGCGCACAGCGATGCCGTGCTCGCCTTCGCCCAGGCCGGTGCGGCGCAGGGCGGCGCCGGCGCCCTCGTCGTGCTGCTGGCCGGCGGACGCCGAGAGGCCGGCGGGGCCGGCGGGCGCCGACAGGCCGGCGGGGCCGGCGGCGGCGCGGTCGGCGCCGGCGCGGGCTCTCACTCGAGCATGCGTGCGGCCAGCGCCACCAGCGCCAGCGAAGCGGCGGTGCCCGGCAGCGTGTCGAGCAGCAGCTGGCGGCGCAGCACGGCGTCGCGCACCGCCGGATCGGCCGGCACTTCGCCCAGCAGCTCGATGCGCACGGGCGCGTCCAGCGTCGGATTGACGTAGCGGTCGACCACCTGCTGCAGTTGCGCGCGCACCTGGCGGCCTTCGCCCGGGCGGCGCACCTGGTTGACGACGAGGTGGATGCGACGCCGGCCCTGCGTGGCGGCCAACACCTTGATCGTGGCGTAGGCGTCGGTGAGCGAGGTCGGCTCGGGCGTGGCCGTGACCAGCACCTGACCGGCCAGCGAGACCGTGTAGAGCACGACGTCGGAGATGCCTGCGCCGGTGTCGAGCAGCACGTGGTCATAGCGCGGCGCGACCTCGTCGATGACGCCCTGCAGCTGCGCGCGCACCTCGGGCGTCATGCGCGAGTACTCGACCATGCCCGAGCCCGCCAGCAGCACGCTGAAGCCGCCGGGCGCGGGCAGGATGGCCTCGTGCAGCCTGACCTTGCCGGTGAACACGTCGTGCAGCGTGAGCTTGGGGAACAGGTTGAGCACGACGTCGAGGTTGGCCAGCCCGAGGTCGGCGTCGAGCACGAGCACGCGGCGGCCGGCGCGCGCCAGCGCCGCGGCCAGGTTGGCCGACAGGAAGGTCTTGCCGACGCCGCCCTTGCCGCTGGTGACGGCACTGATGCGGCGCGCGGCGGGCGGCGCTGCGGCCGGGGCGGCCGCAGGCGATCCGGAGTCGGTCATTCGTGGTCCTGGAGCTGGAAGGAGTCGAAGAGCAGCTGCTTTTCCTCGGCGCTGACCACCGGCACGGCGGCCGGCTCGAGCCGCACGAGGTTGCGCCCCTGCGCCTTGGCGCGGTAGAGCTGCTGGTCGGCGCGCTCGAGCCACAGCTGCGGCGTCGAGCGCACCCATTGCGGCGCGAAGGCGCCGCCGATGCTGATGGTGACGGCGATCGTCTCGCGCGAGCCCAGCGTCACCGGGCTGGCCTCGATGCGCCGGCGCAGCCGCTCGGCCACCGCCTCGCCGAAGGCGACGCCGCAGTTGGGCAGGATGATGGCGAACTCCTCGCCGCCGATGCGCGCCACCAGGTCCATCGGACGCACGCATTCGAGCAGCGCGGCGGCCACCGCCTTGATGACTTCGTCGCCGGCGGCGTGGCCCCAGCCGTCGTTGACGCGCTTGAAGTGGTCGATGTCGAGCACGAGCAGCAGCGCCGACTCGCCGCTGCGCGCGACGCGGTCGACCTCGCGCGTGAGCGTCATCTCGAAGGCGCGCCGGTTGGCCAGGCCGGTGAGCGCGTCGCGCGAGGACAGCTCGACCAGGCCGTCGATCAGCGCCTGCACCCATTCGGGGCTGCCGGCGTCGCCCGGCGGCGGCGCGCGGCCCGATTGCGCGAGCAGCAGCAGCGCCTGCTCGAGCTGCAGCGGGCTCGCGGGCGGTGGCGCAGGCTTGGCGGGCTTGTTCAACGGCGGACCCGGCTGCGCCGGGGCGCACCGGGGCAGGCAGGCGGCGGGCAGTCTAGCAGCGCCGCCCGCGGCGCCCGTGCGTGAAAAGAACGTCGCCCCAGGCGCATTTGCCGCTTTGGTCGGACGCCGCGCGTGCCGATAGGGTGTTTGTCGCCGGACCCGCGCGGCGCGCCCTCGTTGCGCGCTGCGGGTGCGTGCCCGGGGGCGGCCTGCCGCCGTCGCGATCCACCCACCGCCCCGCATGGCCGAGCTCGATTCCCCTTCCGCTGCCCTGGCCGAACCCGAGTACACGATGTCGGCGGCCGACTTCGAGCGCGTGCGCCAGCTCATCTACCAACGCGCCGGCATCAGCCTGCACGCGGGCAAGCAGGCCATGGTCTACAGCCGGCTCGCGCGCCGCCTGCGCGAGACCGGGCGGCGCTCGTTCGCCGAGTACCTGCAGGCGCTCGAGCGCGGCGGCAGCGCGGCCGAATGGCAGGAGTTCGTGAACTGCCTGACCACCAACCTGACCTCGTTCTTCCGCGAGGAGCACCATTTCCACGCGCTCGTCGACGACTTGCGCACGCGCGCCGCGCGGCTGCAGGGCCGCCCGCTGCGCATCTGGTGCAGCGCCGCCAGCACCGGCGAGGAGCCGTACACGCTGGCAATGACGGTGGTGGAGGCGCTCGGCGCCTCGGCCGCCGCGCGCATCGTCGCCAGCGACATCGACACCAAGGTGCTGGCCAGCGCGCAGCGCGGCGTCTACGCGGCCGACGCGCGCGGCCTGTCGGCCGAGCGGCTCAAGCGCCATTTCCTGCGCGGCACCGGCGCCAACGCCGGCGCGATCCGCGTGCGGCCCGAGCTGGCGCGCCTCGTCGAGTTCCGCACCTTCAACCTGATGAACACCGACTGGAGCGCCCTGGGCGAGCCCTTCGACATCGTGTTCTGCCGCAACGTGATGATCTACTTCGACAACGCCACGCAGCGCCGCGTGCTCGCGCGCATCCACGGCACGCTGCGCGCCGGCGGCCTGCTCTACGTCGGCCACTCGGAGAACTTCACCGACGCGCGCGAGCTGTTCCGGCTGCGCGGCAAGACGACCTACGAGCGCCTGTGAGGCGCGCGCGGGCTCAAGCGCCACACCCGCGCCGCCGATAAGGCGGCTGCGATCGGCATCATGCAGACTCCTTCCTTCACCCCTGCCCAGGGCCTGCCGCGCGCGGCCGAAGCCCCGCCCTCGCGGCTCGAGCGCTTGCGCAGCGCGCCGCGCAAGCCGGGCGAGGCCTCGTTCTTCTTCTGGGACGCGCATTTCCGCAACGACGCGGTCAAGGTGCTGCCCGGCGAGTTCTTCGTGCACGGCGAGGACATCCTGGTGATGACCACGCTCGGCTCGTGCATCGCCGCCTGCCTGTGGGACCGCGAGCGGCGCATCGGCGGCATGAACCACTTCCTGCTGCCCGACGGCGGCGGCGACGCGAGCGGACGCTACGGCAGCTACGCGATGGAGCTGCTGATCGGCGAGCTCGTCAAGCGCGGCGCCACGCGCAGCACGATGGAGGCCAAGGTGTTCGGCGGCGCGGCGGTGATCAGCGGCATGAGCACGATCAACGTCGGCGAGCGCAACACCGCCTTCGTGCTCGAGTACCTGCGCACCGAGCGCATCACGGTGGTGAGCAAGGACGTGCTCGACGTGCACCCGCGCAAGGTGTGCTTCCTGCCGGCCAGCGGCAAGGCGATGGTCAAGCGCCTGGCCACGACCAATGTCGACGCGCTGGCGGCGCAGGAGCGCGCCGCGGCCGTGCGCGCGCCGGCCGCCGCCGCCACCGGCACGGTGGAACTGTTCTGAGGAGAGCGGCGTGAAGACCCGTGTCATCGTCGTCGACGACTCCGCGCTGGTGCGCTCGCTGCTCACCGAGATCATCAACCGCGAGCCCGACCTGTGCTGCATCGGCGCGGCGAGCGACCCGCTCGTGGCGCGCGAGATGATCCGCAGCCTCGACCCCGACGTGATCACGCTCGACGTCGAGATGCCGCGCATGGACGGCCTGGACTTCCTGGCGCGGCTGATGCGCCTGCGGCCGATGCCGGTGGTGATGGTGTCCACCCTCACCGAGCGCGGCGCCGACGTCACGCTCAAGGCGCTCGAGCTGGGCGCGGTGGATTTCGTGGCCAAGCCCAAGATCGGCATCGCCGACGGCCTGCAGCGCCTGGGCGACGAGATCACCGAGAAGATCCGCATCGCGGCGCGTGCGCGCGTGCATCGGCTGGCGGCCGCGGCGCCGGCCGTCGGCGCGGCCGCCGCGGCGGCCGGCGCGACAGCTCCGATCGGGCGCCTGTCGACCGAAAAGCTGATCTTCATCGGTGCGTCCACCGGCGGCACCGAGGCCACGCGCGAAGTGCTCGTCCAGCTGCCGGCCGACGCGCCGGCGGTGCTCATCACGCAGCACATGCCGCCGGGCTTCACGAAGAGCTACGCGGCGCGGCTCGACGGCCTGTGCCGCATCCGCGTGTCGGAGGCGGTCAACGGCGAGCGCGTGCTGCCCGGCCATGCCTACATCGCGCCCGGGGGCCTGCACCTGTCGGTGGAACGCTCGGGCGCCAACTACATCGCGCGTGTGCGCGACGGCGAGCCGGTGAACCGCCACAAGCCGTCGGTGGAGGTGCTGTTCGAATCGGCCGCGCGCGTGGCCGGGCGCAACGCGCTGGGCGTGATGCTCACCGGCATGGGCGCCGACGGCGCGCGCGCGATGCGCGCGATGCGCGACGCCGGCAGCTGGAACATCTGCCAGGACGAGGCGAGCTGCGTCGTCTTCGGCATGCCGCGCGAGGCCATCGCGCACGGCGCGGCCGACGAGGTGCTGCCGCTGGCGCGCATCGCACCGCGCCTGATCGAGCGGCTGCGCAGCACGGCGGGGCTGGCGACTTCGCGCGTGTAGGCGGCGCCGCCCGCTCGCAGCCTCGGCCTTGCAGGCGGCGCGGCGCGGCGCGTGCGCGACGCGCGCAGCGATGCACGAACAGCACCTGTACCAGTGCATGAGCCTTGCAGGCCGCGCGGCGCGTGCGCGACGCGCGCAAACCTTCGGCAGGCGCGCGGGCTTGCGCAGGCAGGCGCGCAGGTCCCGCCTCAGCCGGCTGGTGCGGCCGGCTTGGGCTCGGGCAGGAACAGCGCCTGCAGGTCGCTCAGGAAGTCGTAACCGCGCGCGCTCGGCCGCACGAGATCGCCCTCGCGCTCGAGCAGCCCCTGCGCCAGCGCCCGCGTCAACGCCGGCTCGAGCGCCGACGGCGGCAGCCCGGTGCGCTCGCCGAACAGGCGCAACTCGAAGCCCGCGCGCAGGCGCAGCGCGTTGAGCATGAACTCGAAGGGCAGATCGCGCCGCGCCACCTCCTGCGTCCGGCTCACCGGCCCTCCGGCCAGCGCCCTGGCCATGTACTGCGCGGGCTCGCGCCAGCGCTGCTCGCGCAGCACGCGGTGCGGGAAGCTCAGCTTACCGTGCGCCCCGGCGCCGATGCCGAGATAGTCGCCGAAGCGCCAGTAGTTGAGGTTGTGCCGGCAGCGCGCGCCCGCGCGCGCGAAGGCCGAGACTTCGTAGCGCTCGAGCCCGGCGGCGGCGGCGCGCGCGACGATGTGCTCGAACAGCGCGGCCGCCGCATCCTCGTCGGGCAGCGTCGGCGGACGGCGCGCGAACTCGGTGCCGGGCTCGAGCGTCAGGTGGTAGACGGACAGATGCGGCGGCGCGAAGGCGAGCGCGGCGTCCAGATCGGCGTCGAGCTGCCCCGCCGTCTGCCCGGGCAGCGCGTACATCAGGTCGAGGTTGAATTGCTCGAAGGCGGCAGCGGCCTCGCCGGCCGCGGCGCGCGCCTGCGCCGCGTCGTGCACGCGGCCGATGCGCGCCAGCAGCGCGTCGTCGAAGCTCTGCACGCCGAGCGACAGCCGCGTCACGCCGGCGGCGCGGTACTCCGGGAAGCGCCCGTGCTCGAAGCTGCCCGGATTGGCCTCGAGCGTGATTTCGGCCAGCGGCTCGAGCGGCAGCCGGGCCCGGATGGCGCCGAGCAGCCGGTCGATGCCGGCCGGCGAGACGAGGCTCGGCGTGCCGCCGCCGAGGAATACGCTCGTGACCGGCCGGCCCCAGACGAGGGGCAGCGCCTGCTCGAGGTCGGCGACGAGCGCGTCGAGGTAGCGCCGCTCGGGCAGCGCATCGGTCAAGGCGTGCGAGTTGAAGTCGCAGTACGGGCACTTGCGCAGGCACCAGGGCAGGTGCACGTAGAGCGCGAGCGGCGGCAGCGCGCCGATCTGCAGCGTGCCGGGCCGCAGGTGGTGCAGCGCGGCGGCCGCGGAGTCGCCCGGCGCGCCCGCGCCCGCGCCGCGGGAGTCCGACTCAGGGGCTTGCATGGCAGGCGTCCGTGCGCCGCGCGCTGCGGTGCGAGCTCCCTGGAGCGGCCAGGCGCACACCTGCGTCACCCGCCCCCGGCGCGCGGCTGGCTCGGCCGGCCCGCCTCACAGCCGCCAGACCTCGGCCAGCAGCGCGCGCAGCCGCGCCGCCGCCTGCGCGCGGTGGCTGTGGCGGTTCTTCGCCTCGGGCGCGAGCTCGGCCACCGTGGCGCCGAGCGCCGGAATGAAGAGCAGCGGGTCGTAGCCGAAGCCGCCGCTGCCGCGCGCGGCAGCGAGGATCTCGCCCGGCCAGCGTGCGGTGGCCACCAGCGGTTCGGGGTCGGCGGCATGGCGCAGCGCCACGAGCGTGCTCACGAAGTAGGCGCCGCGCTCGGCGCAGCCGCGCAGGCGCTCGAGCAGCAGTGCGTTGTTGGCGGCATCCTGCGCGCGCCGCCGCGCCTCGCGCTCGCCGGCGGCCGGCGGGGCCGCCGCATAGAGCGCCGAAGCGACGCCCGGCGCACCGCCCAACGCCGGCACGACGAGCCCGGAGTCGTCGGCCAGGGCCGCAGCACCGGCGGCCGCCGCCGCGTGGCGCGCCTTGGCCAGCGCGTTCTCGACGAAGGTGAGGTGCGGCTCGTCGGCCTCGGCGATGCCGAGCTCGGCCTGCGCCACGAGCTCGAGCGCCAGGCCGCCGAGCAGGCTGCGCAGCTCGACGAGCTTGTTGGCGTTGTTCGACGCGAGGACGATGCGCATCGCCGCGGCGGCCAGGGCCGCTCAAGCCGACCCGAGCGCGCGCCGCTGCAGGGCCATCAGCTCGCCGATGCCGCGCGCGGCCAGCGCGAGCAGCGCGTCCATCTGCGCGCGCGTGAACGGCGCCCCCTCGGCCGTGCCCTGCACTTCGACGAAGCCGCCCGCGCCGCTCATCACGACGTTCATGTCGGTGTCGCAGGACGAGTCCTCGCCGTAATCGAGGTCGAGCAGCGGCGTGCCCTGCACGATGCCCACCGAGACCGCGGCGACGGCATCGCGGATCGGGCTGGCCTGGATGCGCCCCTGGCCGAGCAGCCAGGCGACGGCGTCGTGCGCGGCGACGTAGGCGCCGGTGATGGCCGCGGTGCGCGTGCCGCCGTCGGCCTGCAGCACGTCGCAGTCGAGCTGGATCGTGCGCTCGCCGAGCGCGGCGAGGTCGAACACGCTGCGCAGCGAACGGCCGATCAGGCGCTGGATCTCCTGCGTGCGTCCGCTCTGCCTGCCCTTGGCCGCCTCGCGCTCGCTGCGCGTGTGCGTGCTGCGCGGAAGCATCCCGTACTCGGCCGTGACCCAGCCCTGACCGCTGCCCCGCTTGTGCGGCGGCACGCGCTCCTCCACCGACGCGGTGCACAGCACGCGCGTGGCGCCGAAGCTCACCAGGGCCGAGCCCTCGGCGTGAAGCAGGCAGGCGCGCTCGATCGTCACCGCGCGCAGCGCGTCGTGGGCGCGTCCGCCCGTGCGTCGATAGTCCATGGCGCGCATTGTCGCTGCTGGGCGCGCGGCCGGTGCCGTTTGCCGCCCGCGCGGCGCTCGGCACCGGCTCGGCGGCGGCTCAGCGCCGGCTCAGCGCCGGCGGCCCGAGCTGCGCTGGATGGCCTCGTTGATCTCGCGGATCGAGCGCTCGATCTCGGCCTCGTCGAGCTCGTCGCCGCTCGCGCCCTCCCCGCCCAGGCTGGCCTGGATGGTCGAGGCGAAGACCTCCTCGCCGAGCGCATGCGTCGACACGCCGGCGTCGCTGACCTCGGCGCCGTCCCACTCGACGGCGAGCGCGGTGACGTTGTCGCTGCGCTCGCCGGCCACGCGCAGCGCGCGCTCGACGAGCTCGGGCACGGCGTCGGAGATCGGGCCGCGCGCCAGCACCTCGGTGATGTCGGCGTCGGCGACGCTGGCCCACAGGCCGTCGGAGCACAGCAGCACGCGGTCCTTGGCGTGCATGCGCAGCGGGCCGGCGGTGTCGACCACCGGCTTGCCCGGGCTGCCCAGACAGGTGAAGAGCACGTTGCGGTTGAGCTTGTCGTGCATCGGCACGACATGCGCGAGCGTCTCCTGCAGCTCGGTGTAGCTGTGGTCGCGCGTGCGCGCCACGAGCTTGTCGCCGCGCACGAGGTACAGGCGCGAGTCGCCGCAGTGCGCCCAGTACGCCGCGTTGCCCTGCAGCAGGCAGGCGACGACCGTGGTGCGCGGCGTGTCGACGAGCGCGCGTTCGGTGGCGTAGTGCAGCAGCCGGTGGTGGCCGGCGATGATGGCGTCGTGCAGGAAGCGCAGCGGATCGGGCAGGCGCGGCCTGGCCTCGCGCTGGAACATCGCCGCCAGCGTCTGCAGCGCCAGCTGCGAGGCCACCTCGCCCTCGGGATGACCGCCCATGCCGTCGGCCAGCGCGAACAGGCCCGAGTCGCGCGTGTAGCAGTAGCCCATGCGGTCTTCGTTCTTCTCGCGGCCGCCCTTGCGGCTGATCTGGTAGACGGCGAATCGCATGCGGCGGGCCCCCGGGCGTCAGGCCTTGGCGCCCGTCTTCAGTGTCTCGATCTGCAGCTTGAGGCGTTCGCCGAAGCTGAGCTTGGTGTAGCGGCGCTCGGTCTCGCGCGCCAGCTCCTTTTGCAGCGCGAACACGCTTTGCGGGCGCGACAGCGGATCGAGCGACATGCACCACTCGGTGACCTCGATCAGGTTGTCGGAGTAGATGTTGCGCAGGCGCGAGAGCGACAGCGCCAGGCGGTCCTTCTCGAGGCGCTGCGGCGAATCGTTGGGCGGGTAGCCCTGCATGCACGCGTAGATGCAGGCACCGATGGCGTAGATGTCGGTCCAGGGGCCGAGGGTACCGTCGCGCCGGTACATCTCGGGTGCGGCGAAGCCGGGCGTGTACATCGGGCGGATGAAATTGCCCTCCTTGCTCAGCACCTCGCGCGCGGCGCCGAAGTCGAGCATCACGGCCTTGTTGTCGTTGGTGACGAAGATGTTGGCCGGCTTGATGTCCAGGTGCAGCATCTTGTGCTGGTGCACGATGCGCAGGCCGCGCAGGATCTCGTCGAACAGGCTGCGGATCGTGCTTTCGCGAAAGACCTTGTCGCGCTTCAACTCGCGCGCGGTGACGATGAAATCCTGCAGCGTGTCGCCCTGCAGGTAGTTCATCACCATGTAGACCGTCTCGTTCTCGCGGAAGAAGTTCAGCACCGAGACCACGCTCGGATGGCTGATCTGCGCGAGGCTGCGCCCCTCCTCGAAGAAGCTCTTGAGGCCGAGGCGGTACAGCGGCTGCTTGTCGGGCTTGACGCGCGGCGTCAGCTCGCCCGGCGAGCGCTCGGCCAGCGAGGCCGGCAGGTATTCCTTGATCGCCACCAGCTGCCGGTTCTCGCCCTCGGCCAGGTAGACGACGCCGAAGCCCCCGGCGGCCAGCTTCTTGACGACCTGGTAGCCGCCGACCACGGTGCCCGAAGGCAGGGGCGCGGGCTTGGGCTTTGACATAATTTCGCGCTTGTCTTCGAGGGCCCTGAGGGCATGGCGACGATGGCTGTTTATAGCATGACGGGTTACGCCAGCGTCGGCGCCGAGGCCGGGGCGGGCGACGCCGAAGGCCTCGTCGTCGAGGCGCGCTCGGTGAACGGGCGTTTTCTCGACCTGGCCTTGCGGCTGCCCGACGATCTGCGCGCACTCGAGCCGGCGCTGCGCGAGCTGCTTGCCGGCGCGCTGCGCCGCGGCAAGGTCGAGTTGCGCGTCGCGCGCGCGCGCGACGGCGCCGACGCCTGGCCGCGGCCGAGCGCCGAGCAACTCAACCGGCTCGCGCACCTGCAGTCCGCCATCCAGGGCTGGCTGCCCGAGAGCCGAGGCCTGAGCGTCGACGAGGTGCTGGCCTGGTGCCGCGCCGCGCCGCCGCCGGCCCGACCCGACGCGGGCGTGCTCGACGCGGCGCGGCGCTGCGTCGACGAGCTGCGCGCGGCGCGTGCGCGCGAGGGCGAGCGGCTCGTGGCCATGCTGCGCGAGCGCAGCGCGCAGCTGCGCGCGCTCGCCGCGCGCGCCGCGCCGCTGGTGCCGGCCGTCGTGCGGCGCCAGCAAGAGCGCTTCGTCGAGCGCTGGAACGAGGCGCTGGGCGCGGTGCAGGCCGGCGCCGCCGTGGCCAGCACCGCGCTGCACGAGCGCGCCCTGGCCGAAGCCGCCTCGTACGCGCTGCGCATCGACGTCGCCGAGGAGCTCTCCCGCCTCGAGGCGCACCTCGACGAGATCGAGCGGCTGCTCGGCGCCGGCGGCGAGCTCGGCAAGCGCCTGGACTTCCTCATCCAGGAGCTGCAGCGCGAAGCCAACACGCTGGGCTCGAAGTCGGCGGCGCTCGAGCTGAGCGCGATCGCGGTCGAGATGAAGGTGCTGATCGAGCAGATGCGCGAGCAGGTGCAGAACAT
>JADYZZ010000092.1 GCA_020852865.1 Rubrivivax sp. | reverse complement strand
GCTGACTGCGGCGAAGTCAACAGCCTGCTCGATGAGCACATCGGCCATGTGGCCGAACGGATCCAGGCCCTGCGCGCCCTGGAGAAGGAGCTGCGTGCGCTTCGGGCGGCTTGTCCAGTGCCGCATGCAGCCGCCGACTGCGGCATTCTGCAGGGCATAGACCACGCGGGGGCAAAACCGCCGACGGCCGTCAGGCGCCACGTCCGCGGAGCTCACTGAGCGTTGGCAGGCTTGACCGAGTGCGGGATGAAGTGCTGTCGCTGTCTGGAAGTGTTTGAGTGAGATTGCCTGCTTCCGGCTCTGCGACAGAGATCAGCAGGCCGCCGAACGGCAGCTTCCTGGCACGAACGTGTCCGACTGCTTGTGGCCGTCCAGCGCCACACAGACGACCGCAGCGACAGACCGCTGGGCGCCGTACACCGGTCATACGCGCACGAAGATGCGCGCACGAGGTCCTCCTGGTGGTTCAGTCAGCGGCCGACTGAACGTCAGTCTCCGACGCACGTGCGGACCAAGGCCACCAGTCCCCGAATGATCTCCGCAACTGCCAGCCAGAACCCCGACCGACCGGGCGTACATCTGAAGCTCACTTGGGCAAGTTGCGGAGACGAAACTGGCCTAAGCTATTGATTCCGTTGAGTTCTGCTGAGAACTTGAAAACCGGCGAGGGTTCACCCCCTCCGTGGGTTCGAATCCCACCGCTTCCGCCAGCCTCGGCGGCGCCTTGGCGGCGGCAGCGCCGGCTCGCCTCGGCGCAGACAGGGCATGGTCTGGCAGGTCCCGCGCCCGCCGCGCTGCGGCCCTGTCGCGCAAGCGGGCGCGGACTGCCGCTGCACCCGGGCGCCGCCGCGTCAGCCGCCGGCCAGCGGATGGCCGTCGGCCAGCGCTTCGAGCAGCGCCTGCGACGGCACGAAGAACAGCGTGCCGGTGACGGCGCGGCTGAAGTCGAGCAGGCGGTCGTAGTTGCCCTCGGGGCGGCCGATGAACATGTTGGCGAGCATCTGCTCGGTGACGGCCGGATCGCGTGCGTAGCCGATGAAGTAGGTGCCGTACTCGCCGCGCGAGGGCACGGCGAACGGCAGATTGCCGCGCACGATCGCGAGTTCCGCGCCCGCCTCGTCCTCGATCACGTTGAGCGCGACATGCGAGTTGGTCGGCATCACGTCGTCGGCCAGTTCGATGTTGTCGTGCTTGGTGCGGCCGACCGCGCGCTCCTGCTCCTCGGTCGTGAGCGCGTTCCAGGCCGACATGTCGTGCAGGTACTTCTGCACGATGACGTAGCTGCCGCCGGCGAAACCGGGGTCTTCGTCGCCGACCAGCGCCGCGTCGGCCGCCTCGGGGCCGACCGGGTTCTCGACGCCGTCGACGAAGCCGATCATGGCGCGCAGGTCGAAGTAGCGGAAACCGTGCACCTCGTCGACGCCGACGGCGGCCTCGCCCAGCGCGCGCATGATCTGCATCGACAACTCGAAGCACATGCGCTCGGAGCGCGCGCGGATGTGCAGCAGCACATCGCCGGGCGTCGACGGCGCGTGGTGCCTGGCGCCGCGCAGGGCCTTGAATTCGTGCAGCCTGGCCGGCCTGGGCGCGCCGAACAGCCGGTCCCAGGCGGCCGAACCGATGCCGACCACCAGGCTCAGCCGCTGCTCGGGTTCGCGTTGCGCGACGCTGCGCACCAGACCCGCCGCGCTGCCGAGGAACGCGCGCACGCGCTCCTCGGCGGCGGCACCGGACACGATGCCGAGCACGATGAAATGCGCCGCCATGAGCTGCGGCTCGAGCAGCGCCTGGGGTTGCGGCGGGACGGCCGACGCGTGCGGATCGGGGCGAATGGCGCTCATGGGCATGTTCCAGCGGCACAGGGCGGCGCTGCGCGGCAGCGGGCGGGTGCGCGCAAGTCTACGCGCTGGACGGCGCAGCGATGGCGCGATCGACCGCCGATCGACCGCCGATCGACCGCCGATCGCGCCCGGCGCAGCTCGGAAGGGACAGCGGAGCCGGGCCTCGCGCCTGATGCGGCGGGCCTGTCCCTGCCTCAGCGCTCGGCCGGCGTGCGGTAGTACGCCGCCGTACTGCCCATGCGTTTGCGCGCCAGCCCGAGCTCGTGGCGCGCGACGGTGCGCAGGTGCACCTCGTCGGGGCCGTCGAGGAAGTGCATCGCGCGGCCCCAGGTCCAGATGTCGGCCAGCGGCGTGTCGGGCGTGAGGCCCATCGCGCCGAAGACCTGGATCGCACGGTCGAGCACGCGCGTGTGCAGATCGGCCGCCACCAGCTTGATGGCCGAGACGTCGACGCGCGCGGCGGCGTTGCCTGCCTGGTCCATCGTCCAGGCCGCACGCATGACGAGCAGCCGCGCCTGGTCGATCTCGACGCGCGCGCGCGCGATCCAGTCCTGGATGTTGGCGAAGTCGGCCAGGGTGCGGCCGAACGCGCGCCGGCCGAGCGCGCGCTCGCACATCAGCTCGAGCGCCAGTTCGCAGGCGCCGATCGTGCGCATGCAGTGGTGCACGCGCCCCGGGCCGAGGCGCGCCTGCGCGAGCGCGAAGCCCCGGCCCTCGGCGCCCAGCAGGTTGGCCGCGGGTACGCGCACGTCGCGGAACACCACCTCGCAGTGCCCCTCGATCGCGACGTGGTTCATGACCGGCAGGTTGCGCACGATGCGCACGCCCGGCGCATCCATCGGCACGAGCACCATCGAGTGCCGCCGGTGCGCGTCGCCGTCGACATCGGTGACGCCCATGAAGATGCACAGCCGGCAGTTCGGATGCAGCGCGTTGGTCGTGAACCACTTGCGGCCGTTGATCACGTAGGCGTCGCCGTCGCGGCGGATCGTGGCGGCGATGTTGGTGGCGTCGGACGAGGCGACGTCGGGCTCGGTCATGCCGAAGCACGAGCGGATCTCGCCTTCGAGCAGCGGCCGCAGCCAGCGCGTGCGCTGCTCGGGCGTGGCGAACAGGTGCAGCAGCTCCATGTTGCCGGTGTCGGGGGCGTTGCAGTTGAAGACCTCGCTCGACCACGACACGCGACCCATGATCTCGGCCAGCGGCGCGTATTCGGCGTTGGCAAGCCGCGTGCCCGGCTCGTCGGGCGCGAGGCCGGGCAGGAACAGGTTCCACAGGCCGAGCGCGCGCGCCTTGCGCTTGAGGTCGTCGACGATCGCCAGCGGGTAGCTGCCGGCAGCGACTAGGCGGTGCCACTCGGCGTCGGCGGGCAGCACATGCTGCTCCATGAACGCGCGCAGGCGGCCTTGCAGCTGCTGCACCGGTTCGGGCAAGGCGAAATCCATCGGGGGGCTCCTGCGCGGGGACGTCGGGTTCGGCATGCTGCACCGGGCATTGCCGCTTGTCCGTCACCTCGGCGTCACTTGGGCGTCATCGTGGCGCGCGGTGCAGCGCGCCCACCACATGCCCGGCGCGCGCGCCGGGAAGGCTCAGCTTTCCAGCGCGCGAATGCGGATCGCCGGCTCGGTGTCGGGCTGTGGCGCGGCGTCGGCGGCGGCACGCGGCACTGCCCTGCGCGAACGCGCACCGAGCTCGGTCTGCAGCTCGATCCCGGCGGGTTCGCCCGTGCCGGCCTGCGAGGCGAGCAGGCCAAGGCCGGCGTAGGCTGCCGCCAGCGCGTCGTCGTCCTGGCCGGCCGGCGCCTGCGCAGGCGCTTCGGCGGGCAGCGCGTCGAGTACCGACTCGCCGCGCGGTGCCGCGCCCGGCGCCGGCGGCTCCATGTGCTCGCGCTCCATCACCGCCACCGCCATCTTGGAGCGCAGAGCGGCCAGGCCCAGCGGCGACCAGTTGACGACCAGCCCCTCGAGCTGTTCGTGCGCGCGCTGGAGCACGTCGAGCGGCACCTTGTGCAGCGCGCGCAGCCCCTTCTTGGCGAGCGCGTGCTCGACGAAGACGAGGTGCCGCATCGTGGCGCGCGTGTCGGGCAGCTCGTCGAGCAGGGCCGCCAGCTCGGCGCGTATGCGGGCGAGATCCTCGCCGTCCTTGCGCCGCGCCTGCTCGGCGCGGCCAAGCTCGAGCGGCGCCGCGGCCGGCCGCTCCTCGAGCACCAGGTGCAGGGCCAGGCCCTCGCGGCGCAAGGCGAGATCGCGCTTGAAGAAGGCGGCGGCAGCGTGGCGCAGCGGCCGCACGAGGCGCTGCAGCGAGCCCGGTGCCTTGGCTCTTGCCGGCGGCGGATCGGTTCCTTCGGCCATGGCGCGTTATCGACCTCCGCCGGCCCGCGCTTCAGCGCATCGGCGCAAACAGATGTGACCGATGCGCTCGATTCTGCGCGCGCCGGCTGCAAGCCGTTACGCCTGCGGCAGGCGGATGCGCAGCTTCAGGTCCGGCAGGTGCGGTTCTTGCCGGTCTGCTTGGCCTCGTACAGCGCCTCGTCGGCGCGCGCCAGCGCGGCTTCGAGCGCTTCGCCGGGCCGCCACAGCGTGACGCCGGCCGAGAAGGTGACGAACACCTCCTCGCCCTCGTGCAGGAACAGGCTCGCGCTGAGGCTGCGCTGCAGCCGCGTCAGCGTCTGCGCGGCAGCGTCGAGTTCCGTGTCGGGCAAGAGCACGACGAACTCCTCGCCGCCGAAGCGGGCGACATGGTCCAGCGGCCGCAGCCGCTCGCGCACCGCCGCGGCGAGCGCCTTGAGCGCGCGGTCGCCCGCGGCGTGACCGAGGCGATCGTTGAGCCTCTTGAAGTTGTCGATGTCGATCAGGCCGACCGCGAGCGCGCTGCCGGCGGCGCAGCGCGTACTCTCGGCGGCGAAGGCCTGTTCGAGGCCGCGTCGATTCGCGACCTGCGTGAGCGCGTCGGTCGATGCCTCGTCGGAGATGCGGCGCAGCTCGGCCTCGAGCGAGCGCACGCGCTCTTCGAGTTCGCTCGCCCGCGACTGCTGCGCCTGCAGCCGCACCTGCGAGGCGCCGACCGCGTCGTGCACCGCGCGGCTGTCGGCCAGCATCGCCTGCACGACCTCGGTCAGGCCTTCGACGCTGTCGGCGCCGGCGATGCCCTCGGCGTGGCGTTGCACCGCCTGCATGAAGACCCCGGTGTGCTGACCGAGCTCGCCCACCTCGCCCAGCATGTGCGCCAGCAGTTGCTTGAGCGCGTCGCGCGCCGCGGCGCGTTCGCCGCACAGGCGCTGCTGGTGGCGCCGCGTCTCGCGCAAGGCGTCGGCGGCCGCGCGCAGCGCGCGCAGGCTCAGGCCCTCGGCGAGCTGGGCTTCGAGGCCGGCACACTGGCCGCGTACCCAGCTGCTGTCCTCGGCCAGCTCGCTCAGGCCCTGGGTCAGCTCGCGGCACAGCGCCGCCAGTTGGTCGACGAGCCGGTGATGCTGGCCGAACCAGCGCTGCGCCTCGGCGCAGGTCGCGTCGAGCTCGGGCGCCTGGGTCGCGTCGGCGCCCGCGCCGGCCAGACGGTCGCCCAGGGCCGCGAGCCGCTGCGCCAGTTCCGCGGCCCGCGCGTCGCTGGCCGGCAGCGCGCTTTCGAGCGCGCCGGCCAGCGCAGCGACCGCGCGCCGGCCGCCGTCGCCGGGCCGAATGTGTGACACGGCGTCGGCCGCGCGCGCGGGCGCCGCCGCGTCGTCTGCCGCGCCCGAGGCCTCGATCGACTCGGCCAGTTCCGGTGCGTCCAGCGCATGGTCGCCGTGCCAGGCCTGCACCAGCGGCTTCAGGCGCTGCAGCAGCCGCGCCGGGTCGTTGCGGCTGGTCTGCAGCACGCGCTGCAGGCTTTGCTTGCGCCGTGCCGCGGTCCACTGGCGGCCGCCACGCTCCAGGCCCGCGACCAGGCGTTCGGTGAGCGAGGCCCAGGCCTGCCCCTGTGCCTCGAGTTCGCGGCTGGCTGCCGCGTCGTCGGCACGCGCCGGCGACGCGCCGCCGGTCTCTTCGGCCCAGGCACGGGCGTAGTTCTCGGGCGTCGGCGCCTGGCGCGCCAGGGCCAGCCGCTTCAATGCCGCCTTGGCCAGCTCGGCGGGCGTCGTGGCGCGGGGGTCGACGAGGTTCACGTCCCTTCTCCGTCGTCAGAAGAAGCGCAGCGCGCGCGCGCCACCGGCGGCGGCCGCGCCCGGCAGCACTTCCTGCGTGTCGGCACTGCCGATCCACGCCGCCTTGCGCGGCAGCACCGTCTGCTCGAGCCAGCGCTGCAGTTCGTCGGGCGGCAGCGCGCGGCTGAACAGGAAGCCCTGCATCACGCTGCAGCCCAGCCGGTGCAGCACCTCCATCTGGCGCAGCGTCTCGACGCCCTCGGCCACCACGCGCAGGCCGAGCGAACGCGCCAGCGCGATGATCGCCGTCACCACCGCCGAGCTCTGCGGCGTGATGCCCAGCTCGCGCACGAAGCTGCGGTCGATCTTGAGCTCGGAGATCGGCAGCGCCGTCAGGTAGGCCAGGCTCGAGTAGCCGGTGCCGAAGTCGTCGATCGAGATCTCGACGCCGATCTCGTTGAGCCGGTGCAGCGCCGGGATGACGTTCTGCAGCTCCTTCATCAGGTTGTCTTCGGTGATCTCGAGCTGGATCACGCGGTGCGGCACGTTGACCGCGGTGACGCACTGATGGATGTGCTCGACGAGGTCGCTGCGCTCGAACAGCCGGCTGGGCAGGTTGACGGCCACCGCGTCGGCGAAGGCGAACGCCTGCTGCCAGGCCCGCACCTGGCGCGCCGCCTCGCGCAGCGCCCATTCCGACAGCGGCACGATCAGGCCGGTCTCCTCGGCCAGCGGGATGAACTCCCCCGGCGGCACGAGCTTGCCGCCGCGCTGCCAGCGGATCAGGGCCTCGGCGCCCACCATGCGCGCGCCGCGCACGTCGACCTTGGGCTGGTAGTGCAGCACGAGCTCGTCGCGCTCGATCGCCTTGTGCAGCGCGGTCTCGAGCTCGAGCTTCTCGCGGCCGCGGCCCGACAGCAGCGGGTTGTAGATCGCCGCCGCGTTGCGGCCCTGCGACTTGACCGAGTACATCGCGACGTCGGAGTTGCGCAGCAGGTCGACCACGCTGGCGCCGTCGCGCGGGTAGACCGCGACGCCGATGCTGGCGCTGACGAAGCATTCCTGGCCGCCGACGAAGACGGGCTCGCGCAGCGTGTCGAGGATGCGCTGCGCCACGCGGTCGGCGTCGGCGTCGGACGTCACCTCGGGCAGCAGCGCGACGAACTCGTCGCCGCCGAGCCGGCCGACCGCCTCGAGCGCGCGGTGCGAACGCGCCCCGGCGCTTTCGAGTGCGCCTTCGACGATCTGGTCGCTGTGGCGCACGCAGGCGCGCAGCCGGCGGCCGACTTCGGCCAGAAGTTCGTCGCCGGCGCCGTGGCCGAGGGTGTCGTTGATGACCTTGAAGCGGTCCAGGTCGATCAGCAGCAGCGCGAACTGGTGCGCCAAGCGGCGCGCCTGCTCGAGCGCGCGCTCGGCGCGCCAGATGAGCTGGCGGCGGTTCGGCAGCCCGGTGAGCGCGTCGAAGTTGGCCAGGTGCCGGATCTTGTCCTCGGCCTGACGGCGATCGGTCACGTCCTGCACGATGCCGGTGTAGCCGACGGCCTGGCCCTGCTCGTTGAAGTCGGGCTCGGCCTCGACGTGGATGACGCGCTGGCGGCCGTCGAGCAGGACGATCGGCGCGTCGCTGCCCAGCACCGAGCTGTGGCGCAGCGCGTCGTGCAACTGACGCTGCAGCAAGCGGCGCTCGTCCGGCGGCACCATGCGCAGCAGCGTGCGCAGCCCCAGGCGCTCGTGCGGGCCGCAGCCGAACACGCGCAGCGCTTCGGGCGAGAGCAGCAGCCCGGGATGCCCGCCGCGCTCGCCGCGCCGCCAGTCGAAGCTGCCCATGCGGGCCAGGTCCTGGGCACGCGCCAGCTTGGCCTTGCTGCGCTCGAGTTCGAGCCTTGTGCGCGAGGCGCGCAGCAAGTAGCGCAGGCGTCCCGCCAGCAGGCTCCACTGCGGGCTCTTGACGAAGAAGTCCGTGGCTCCGGCCTGGTAGGCGCGCGTGATCGACTCGTCGTCGTCGAGCCCGGTGAGCATCAGCACCGGCACGTTCTCGAAACCCGGCAGCGCGCGGATCGCGCGGCAGGTCGCGAAACCGTCGAGCCCGGGCATGACGGCGTCGAGCACGATCACGTCGGGCACCCCGCTGCGCAGCCGCTCGAGCGCGCGCTCGCCGCTCGAGGCCTCGGCCAGCCCGAAACCCCGTTCGCGCAGCGCGATGCCCGTCAGCAGCAGGTTCACCTCGTCGTCGTCGACGAGCAGCACTTCGGGTCGCGCCGGGAGCAGTGCGCAGGCGTCGTCGAGCGCGTGCGTCATCGCGGCCCGGCTCTCAGTTGCGCGGCAGTGAGCGCACCGCCGCCAGCGCCGCCTCGCCCTCGGCGAGCAGGCGCGCGAGATCCTCGGGCCGCGCCTTGCCCGCGCCGCCGCGCGCATGGCGCTCGACCTCGGCGCAGGCGGCCGACAGCTGCAGCGCGCCGACGCTGGCCGACGAGCTCTTCAGCGCATGCGCGATGCCGCCGAGCGCGGCGGCATCGAGGGCGTCGGCCTGCGTCGCGAGCTGCTCGAGCGTGCGCACGAGCGAGGCCTCGAACGCGCCGAACACGCGGCCGAGCACGCGGTTGCGGCCGTCCGGGTCGAGCAGGCGCAGCCGCTCGAGCGCGGCCGCGTCGAGCGACGCGGGCGCAGCGGATCGGGCGGACGGCTGGTTCATCGGGCGGGACTCGAGGCGGTCACCTGACGGATCGGTTCAACCGGTGCGGCGGGCCTGTGCGGACAGGAGCGGGCGCGAGTGTGGCACGTTGCGCAGCGCGCGGCGCGGCAACGCTGCACGAACCGGCGCGGGCTGACGAGGTCGGACATGGCTGGGCGACTCGGGTGGGGCGCTCGTGCACCCGCATGGCGGGCTGTTTCGGCGCCTCCTGGGGCAACTTGAGCGGCTGCCTCGGGGCGATCCCTACAATTCCCGCGCCATGTTCGAATCGCCCCCGCGATGGTCACCGGGCGCGCCGCCGGGCAAGGCGTCGCGCCTCGTAGCGTGGCTGTGCCCGGCCGCCAGCGGCGCCGCGGCCGCGGTCGACGGCGCCGTGGCGGCGGCATCGCTGCAGTGGCTGTTCGTCGTGCTCGCCTTCGTCGCGGCCGGGGGCGCTGCGTTCGTGCTCGGCAGCTGGCGCGAGCGCGCGCGCACGCAGCGGGCGTTGCAGGCGAGCGCGGCCGAGCGCAGCGCCTGGCGGCTGCTGCAGCGGGCGGCCACCTGGCACACCGATGCTGCGCATGCGCTGGTGGGCTGGCACGCAGAAGGCGGCGGCACAGCGCCGGCCCAGGCTGCCCTCGCCGGCTTGCTCGCCGACGAGCGCCCGTTTCGCGACCGGCGCCTGCCGGCGGCCGACGGCAGCACATGCTGGCTGCTCGACGGCGAACCGGTGCGCGACACGCTCGGCAGCCTCACGGGGTTTCGCGGCAGCGCCCGCCTGGCCGCCGAGGCCGACGAGACGCGGCTGCTGCGTACCGCGCTCGGCGCGATCGTCGCGGCCTGGCCCGGCCCGGCCGTGCTCGCCACGGGCACGGCGCCACGGCTGCACGTGCTGCAGCACAACGACGCGGCGCGCGCCCACTGGCCGCGCCTGCAACAAGGCGACGAGCTGGGGCTGCTGCTTGCCGCCTTGCCCGCACGCGTCGCACGCGGGTTTGCGGGGCCGGCGGCGCAGGGCGGCGCGAGCGCTGCCGGCGCTGCCGAATCGGAGGGCTGGAGCTGCACGCGCTTCGCGCTCGGTGCCGAAACCGAGGGCGCGCTGCTGGCGCGCGTCGCACCGGCCGGCGGCACCGAAGCCGAGGCCTTCGGCCAGACGCTTTCGCACGACCTGCGCGCGCCGATCCGTGTCGTCGAGGGCTTCACGCGCATCGTCAAGGAGGACTACGGGCGCCAGCTCGACCGCGTCGCCAACGACCACCTCGACCGCGTGCTCGGCGCCGCGGCGCGCATGAACCTGATGATCGACGCCCTGCTGACGCTGGCGCGGCTGTCGGCGCAGCCGCTCGCGCGCCAGCCCGTCAACCTGTCGCAGCTGGCCGGCTTCGTCGTCGACGATCTGCGGCGCGGCGCTCCCGAGCGCAGCGTCGAGGTCGACATCGAGCCCGGTCTTGCGGCGCAGGGCGATCCGACGCTGCTGCGCCTGGTGCTCGAGAACCTGCTGGGCAACGCCTGGAAGTACACCGCCCGCACGCCGCGCGCGCGCATCGTGCTGCGCCGCGGCGAACACGAGGGGCGCGTCTGCTTCCAGGTGATCGACAACGGCGCCGGCTTCGACATGCGATCGGCCGATCGCCTGTTCGGCCTGTTCCAGCGCCTGCACAGCCAGGCCGATTTCACCGGGCACGGCGTCGGGCTGGCCTCGGTGCGCCGCATCGTGCAGCGGCACGGCGGCGACATCTGGGCGCAGGCCGAGCCGGGGCGCGGCGCGACGTTCTCCTTCACGCTGGCGTGATCAAGGCGCGCTGCGCGCCAGCTCCTCCACCGCCGCGAGCAGCCGCTCGGCCTGGGCCGCGAGGCCGATGCCCTGTTCGACGGCCATGCGCTCGAGCCGCTGCAGCGCCGCCGCACGCGCCAGCGCGTGCCGGTGCATCAGCACGCCGATGGCCAGCGGCACGGGGTCGGCGGTCGGATCGTCGGCCACCGTTTCGCCGGCCGGCGAAGGCCGCTCGGCCGCGATGCGCGCCAGCGCCCCTGCCACCGTCGGCACGATCTGGCCGACGTCGAGCGGCTTGACCAGGTAGGCCAGCGCCCCGAGCCGCTGCACCTCGGCCATCGTGGCCTCGTCGGCGAAGGCCGAAAGGAACACGAACGGGATGCGATAGGCGTCGCGCAGCGTCTGCGCGACGTCGAACCCGCTCTTGCCCTCCATGCGGATGTCGAGCAGCGCCAACGCCGGGCGGTGCTCGCGCGCGAGCAGGATCGCGTCGTCGCCGTTGTCGGCGTCGATCACTTCGTAGCCGGCCTGGGCCAGGCCGTGGCTGACGGTGGCCAGGACCAGGCGGTCGTCGTCGACCACGAGGATCCTGCCCTTGCCGTGCGCCGCTGCCGCTGCGTCCATGCAGGCATTGTCACCCATCGAGACGCACGCTCGGAGCGCGCAACGCCAGCTCGGCCACCACCTCGTCATCCATCTGACGGATGTCCAGTGCCGCACTGCGGCGGGGCAGCAGCGCGCGCACCAGGCCGAGCCCGGACACGCCGCCGCGCACCTTCGCCAGATCGAAGCCCGCGGGCAGCCGCGCGCGGCTGGCGATGCGGATCGTCACGCGCTCGCCGTCGGCGAGCAGCCGGCAGTGCACCTCGTCGCCGGCGCCATGCTTGATCGCGTTGGTGAGCAGCTCGTTGAGCGTCAGTGCGACCGGGATCGCCTCGGTCTCGGGCAGCAGGTGACGCGCCGCGGCGGCGTCGACGCCGATGCGGCAGCGGAACATGCGCTGGACCGACTGCGCGATCGCCTCCAGCAGCGGCGCCACGCCGAGCGGCCCCTGGGCTCCCACCTGCAGCCCGTAGACCTGCGCGATGGCCTGCACCTGGCCGATGGCCTCGGTGAGCGTCGCTGCGACCTCGGGATGACGCTCGGCGTTCTGGCGCAGCAGCCCGGCCACGCCCTGCAGGTTGTTCTTGATGCGGTGGTGCACCTCGCGCACCAGCACCTCGCGCTGGGCGATCGCGGCCTGCAGCCGCGCCTGCTCGGCCAGGCGCCGGCCGGTCACGTCGCTGGCCACGAGCAGCAGCTGCGGCGTGCCGCCCGGGCCGGCGGCGATGGGCGCGATGCGCATGTCCCAGACGCGCGGGCTCGACGCACCGACCGGGTCCTGCCACTCGTGCTGGGCGGTCTCGCCGAGCTGCAGCGCCGCCTGCAGCCAGCGCCCGAGCGCGTCGGCGCGATCCGCGTCGAACAAGACGGCCGGGGTTGCCCCCGCCAGCTCCTCGGCGCCGCGGCCGAAGAACGCGGCCGCTGCCTGGTTGACCTGGACGATGCGCAGGCTGGTCGCGTCGAACAGCGCGATCGCCAGCGGCGCCAGCTCGATCACGCGCTGCAGCGAGGCCTGCGCCTGGGCGATGCGCAGCTCGGCCTGGCGGCGGCGCTCGATGTCGAGCAGCGCGAAGGTGATGCGGTGCGCACCGTCGTCGTCGCCGCCGGCGGCGACGGCGTTGCCGACGACCCAGAACTCGCGCCCGTCGTGGCCGCGCAGCCGGCACTCGAAGCCTTCGCTCTGGCCGTCGCGCAGCCGCTCGAACCAGTCGCTGCGGCGCAGCGGGTGTCCGCGCTCGGGCGTGGCGACGGTGGCGATCGACTCGCCGACGAAGTCGGCCAGCTCGCCGCCGAACATGCGGCGCGCCGAGCGGTTCATCCACTCGATGCCGTGCCGGCCGATCGTCACGATGCCGACGAACACCGAGTCCAGCATCGCGCGCGTGCGCTCGGCCTGCGCCGCCAGCGCGTCGCGGCTGCGGTGGCGTTCGTCGACGTCGACGAACGAGCAGATCAGGTCTTCGCCCGGTGCGGCGGCGCCCGCGCCTGCAGCCGCCGTCTCCTCCGGCGTCACCGGGCGCGCCGACACCTGCACCCAGCAATGGCGGCCGTCGCGCCGGCGCAGACGCCGCTCGCCGACGAAGCGGCCGCTGGCGGCGAGGGCCTCGGCCATGCGCGCTTCGAAGGCGACGCATTCGCGCGCGTCGACATACAGCTCGGCCGGGTCGAGCGCGGTGAGTTCGGGCACGGCGTAGCCCGACAACTGCGCCATCGTCTGGTTGGCGCGCTCGATGCGTGCGCCGCGCAGGTACACGATGCCCACCTCCGAGAGGTCGAACATCAGCTCGCGCTCGCGCAGCAGCCGTTCGAGCTCGGCCTGCTGGGTCTTCAGACGCGTGATCTCGGTGAGCACCACCACCGCCTCGATCGGCTCGCCGGCGCGCAGCGGCTCGGCCCCTTCGGCGCGCCGCACCGACAGCGAGGCCCAGCGCGGCAGGCCGCCGGCGTCGGGCGCCAGCGGCAACTCGGTCTCGTAGGCGCGCCCGGCGCGCAGCGCTTCGAGCACCGCCTCGGCGTCCTCGGCGGCGGCACCCTGGCGCACGAACACCTCGCCCAGGGTGGCGCCGGCGGCGGCGCCCGGCTCGAAGCCGAGCAGGCGCTCGAAGCGCCGGTTGCAGCGCACCAGCAGCGGCCAGCGCACGGAGGCGATGCCGGCCGTGGAAGTCTCGAGGATGCCGCCTAGCTCGCGCAGCAGCGCGTCGTTGCGGCGCTGGGCGCGCTGGCCCTCGGTGACATCCAGCGTCACCACCGACGTCGTCGTGCGGCCGCCGGCCAGCGCGCCGGGCTCGACGCGCGTGAGCAGCCAGCGCCGGCCGAGTTCGGGGTGGCGCACGGCGTAGCGCACCTCGGTGCGTTCGCCGCGGCGCAGCGCCGCCTGCAGCCGTTCGTACTCGGGCAGCGAGCCGGGCTCGACGAGCTCGCGTCCGATCGCCAGCAACGCGCCCGAGGCCGCGCCGCCGCTGCCGGCGCCGCGGTGGTGCGCGAGCCAGCCGCGCGCGGGATCGAAGGTGGCGACGCCGACGCTGGCCGTGTCCATCAGCATGCCCATCTCGAGCTGCGCCAGATCGCGTTCGTCCTCGGCGCTGAGATCGGCCAGGACCACCAGCACGCGCCGCGTGCCGCCCGCGCCGCCCTCGCCGCCGGTGCAGGCCAGGCGCGCCGCGAGACGGCGCCGCCGCCCTTCGGGCAGGGTGACGAGGGCCTGCCGCTCGAGCGCGGCGGCACCCGGAACCAGGGCCGGCAAGGGCGCTCCGTCCTGCCAGCCGAGCAGCGCCTGCAGCTCGGGCGCGGCCTCCTCGAGCACCTCGGGCACGCGGCCGACGAGCCGGTCGAAGGCAAGGTTGGAGCGCACGATGAGTCCGCTCGCGTCGTACACCAGCATCCCCGCGTCGGCCAGCTCGAACCAGTGCGCCAGCTCGTCCTGCAGGCGCTCGGCCTGGGCACGCGCGGCGTACTCGGCGCTCACGTCCTGGTACAGCGACAGCCACAGCGGCGGCCGGCCCGGGGCAGCGATATTGCCGAACGAGACGGCGAGCCAGCGCGGTACACCGGCGGCGTCGAGCATGCGGCAGCGCAAAGGCGGCGTGACCTCGTCGCCGACCGCGCAGCGCTCCTCGCGCGCCGCGCGCAGGACGGCGCGTTCCTGCGCCGGCAGCAGCACGAGCGGATCGAGGCCGATCAGCGCCGCGCGCGCGCGCCCGGCGAGCGCTTCGAAGGCGGCGTTGACGTCGAGCAGCCTGAATGCCGCGTCCTGCAGCGTGGCTGCCGCCGGCAGCGCGCGCAGCATCTGTCGGCCCCTGTGCTGCGCTTCGACGTCGACCGCCGTCGCGACCGCTGTGCGCCCGACCAAGCGCCCTCAGGTGTCGAGCTGGCGCGCCGAGCGCAACGAGGCGAGCAGCGCGCGGTTGACCTCGGCCGCACCGAGCAGCAGCCGTTCCGAGCAGTCGCGGATGTCGAAGACCGATTCGCCCTCGATCGCGCGCACCAGCTCGAGGTAGGGCTGATACGGGCCGCCCTCGCCGGCCAGCGCCAGGCGCACGCGTTCGGGCACCGGCACCGCGGCGAGCAGCTCGGCGAAGGGCTGGCGCAGCAGCCGGTCGAGCAGCGAGAACACGCCGCAGATGAACATCTCGCCGCGCATCTCGCCGTCGCCGTGGGCGCGGCCGAGTTCCTCCATCAGCAGCCCGCGGCGCACCGCAGCGTACAGCGTCGGCTTGGCATTGGCGTCCTTGCTCGACGAGGCGAGCAGCAGCGCCAGCCAGCGCTTGAGCCGCTGATAGCCCAGCAGCATCAGCGCGTGGCCGAACGAATCGATCTCGACGCGCAGCCCGAAGGCGGGCGAGTTCAGGTAGCGCAGCAGGCGATAGGCGAGCGTCGGGTCGCGCTTGAGGATCGGCTCGAGCCTGGCCACCGGCTCCTCGCGCTCGACGCCGTTGATGAGGTCGAGCACGACCTTCACGTCCGGCGGCACCGAAGCGCGGCCGGTGGGCCCGGGCGCTGCGTCGTCGAACGTCCAGCCGAGTGCGGCCACGGCACCGCGCGCGAACGCCGCGTCCAGGTCGGCGCTCGTGCGCACGCCGGCTTGCACCGTGGTGATCGCGCGCAGCCCGGCCGCAGCCGGCTCGACGCCACGGCGCTCGTCGGCCAGATCGACGATGCTGTGGCTGAAGCAGGCCAGCAGCCCGGGCGGGAGCGGCTGCAGCGGGCGGCCCTTGATCAACAGCACGCTGCCGGCGGCGTGCAGTGCCTGAATCGCCGCGGCATGCTCGGGCGCGCCGGCCATGAAGGCGGGAATCTCGAGCATCAGCTGCGCGCCCGGTCCGGCTGCCATCACCGCGCGCAAGGCGGCTTCGCCGGCGACGTTCAGCGTGACCGGCGGCCGTGCGCCGGCGGCGCGCGCGCCGACCGCGCCCGGGTCGAGCGGACGCAGCGTGAGAGCGAGCGGACCCGGCGCCGCACCCTCCGGCCAGACTTCGCCCAGCGCCGCCAGCAGCGCCGCGGCGTCCGGAGCGGCATCGGGCCGCTCGGGGAAGACGGTCAGCCGCGTCGCCACGACGGCGCGCTGGCGATCGATCATCGGGCAGTAGCCCAGGGCCACCTGGCCCAGCACGGGATGGGTCTGAGTCGACATGTTCTCGGCGGGCGGTCTGCGCTGCTCGAAGCCCTCAGCGCACGGCGGCTCGGCTCGTCGCCGCTCAGCCGAGATACTGGAACAGCGACATGCGTTGCACGGTCGCGTAGGCTTTCAGGGCCGCATCGTAGCCGGTCTGCTGTGCCTGGAAGTCGGAAATGGCCTGCACCAGGTCCAGGTCCTCGGCATTCGAGCGCTGCTGCCGCGCGAGGTCGCTGTCCTGTCCGAGGCGCTGGTCGATGGCATCGATGCGCTGGAGCGCCGTCCCCGCCGCGGTACGCGCCAGGCTCAGACCCTGCGCCACGGCGTCGATGCGCGCCAGGCCGGTGCGCACCGTCTGTGCGATGTCGGCCGAGCTGCGCCCGGGCGTCTGCAGGTCGGCGATCGTCCTGTCGAGCGCGTCGAACACCGAGATCGTGCCGCCCGCGTTGGCCGGATCGGCGGCCTGCATCCAGGCCGCGCTGCCGTCGAGCGACAGCGGCGCCGCCTCGGCGGTGGCCGTCTGCTGCTGGCCGGGGCGACCCGTGTACTGCACGCCGAGCGGGCCGTCCTGGAACGGCGCAGCGTCCGAGCCCAGGCCCCCGAACACGTAGCGGCCGGTGCCGTCGCGGCTGTTGGCGGTCGTGAGCAACTGCGCGCGCAGGTTCTGCAGTACCGGAACCAGGGCGGCCCGGTCGCTGTCGGTGTAGGTGGCGTTGCCGGCCTGCACGACGCGCTCGCGCGCCTGTTGCAGCAGCTCGCCGGCATTGCCGAGCGCGCTTTCGCCGACCTGCATCGCGTGGCGTGCCGCGCCGATGGCGCGCTGCTCGGCCTGGGCGCGCGCCTGCCAGGCGAGCGCGCGCTCGGCCTGCGCGGCGGCAGCCGGGTCGTCGCCGGCGCGCTGCACGCGCTTGCCGCTGGTCATCTGGCTCTGCGTCTGCACCAGCTGCTGCTGGCGCTGCTGCAAGTTGGCGACGATCGCCTCGTAGGCGTTGGCGGTGGTGACGCGCATCGCGTGCTCTCCTGGTGGCGCCCGCGCTTCAGGCGCGCGCGGCCTGCAGCAAGGTGTCGAGCAGGCTCTGCGCGACCTGCAGCACCTTGGCCGCCGCCTGGTAGCTCTGCTGGTACTGCAGCAGCCGCGCCGCTTCCTCGTCGAGGTTGACGCCGGCCACCGAAGCGCTCGCCTGATCGGCCTGCGTCGCCGCCGCCGTCGACAACTGCGCGCTCGTCCTGCCCGACTGCACCTGCAGGCCGACCGTCGCCATGGCCTGCGCGTAGGCGTCGGCCGCGCTCCGGCCGTCGACGATGCCGGCGTCGCGCAGCGCGAGCAGCGCGGCCGCGTTGCCGCCGTCCGAGCCCAGCGCGCCGACCGGCGTGCCGGCCGCGGCCGCTGCGATGCCGCGCGGGTCGCCCAGCGCCAGCGCCATGCCGTCGGCCGCACGCGTCACCGGCTGCAGCAGGAAGCTGTCGCCGGCCTGCGGCATGCCCGGGCCGACGTCGATGCGCAGGCCGTCGACGGTGTCGCCGCCGGCGATGCTGGTCTGCTTGCCGTCGGCCAGTCGCGTCAGCAGCCAGCGCCCGGCGTTGGACGGATCGGCGCGCAGGTCGTATTCGCTCGCCTGCAGCCGCGACGGATCGACGACCGTGAGCGCCACCTGCCCGATCGGCGCGCCGACGGGGTCTTTCGCGTTGCGGGCATTGGGCAGTGCGCGCGGCGCGCCGAGCGCGAACAGATCGCCGCCGGCCGCGTTGTCCAGCGTCAGGCCGAGCTTTTGCTGGGCGTTGACGGCACCGGCCAGCGCGGCGCCGAGCCGACCCGCCAGGTTGCGCGCCGCGACCAGGTCCTCGTTCTGGAACTGCAGCAGCCCGGCGATGTCGCCGCCGCCCAGTGCGCGCGGGTCGAGCGTTCGTGCGGCATCGCCCGAGGAGATCGCGAGCGCCGAGCGCGAGGGGTCGGCGGCGTCGGGCTGCAGCGCGAGCGCGTTGGCCTGCGCGCCCAGCACCAGGCTCTGCCCGCCGGCGACGAACAGGCCCGCGCTGCCGTCGCCCGCGTCGATGCGCGTGATCTGCACATGTGCGGCGAGCCTGGCGATCAGCTGGTCGCGCTGGTCGAGCAGATCGTTGGGCGGCTGGCCGAGCGCGCCGGCCGCCACGATGCGCGCGTTCAGATCGGCGACGTTGCGCGCCAGCGCGTTGACGTCGGCGACCGCCGTCTGCAGGTCTGCGCCGACGCCGCCTTGCAGCGTGTCGAAGGCCGCACCCAGGCGCCGGAACTGCGACGCGAGGTCGCCGGCACGCGCCAGCACGACCTGCCGCGCCGACAGGTCGCCGGGCTGCGTCGTCACGTCGGTCATCGCGTCGAAGAACTGCGTCACGGCGTGGCCCAGGCCCTGCTCGCCCGGCGGGAACAGGCCTTCGAGCTGCTGCAGTCGGGCCAGGCGCGCGGCGTCCATCGACGCGACCGAGCGCGCTCCGGTGGCCTCGCGCACGAGGAACGCGTCGTGCGCGCGCGTGACGCCGGCGACATCGACGCCGCGGCCGAAATAGCCCGAGCCGGTGAACTGCCCCGGCGTCGGGGTCAGCACCGCGCTCTGGCGCGAGTAGCCGGCGACGTTGGCGTTGGCGATGTTGTGGCCGGTGGTCTGCAGGTTGGCGTAGCTCGCCGCGAGCGCCTTGACACCGATCGACATCAATGCGGAGCTGGACATGGCTCAGGCTTGCAGCGTGCGCTGCAGACGCAGCGTGGTGTTGATGACGCGCGTGAGCTTGTCGGCATAGGCCGGATCGGTGGCGTAGCCGGCGCGCTGCAGGCCGCGCGCGAAGCCGGCGGCGGCGTCGCCGGCCTGTGCCGCGCCGGCCAGCGCCTCGCGGTAGCGCGGGCTCGTCTTCATCAGGCGCGCGTAGTCGGCGAACGATTCGGCGTAGCTCGAGTAGGCGCGAAAGCGTGCCGTCACCTTCTGCGCGCGGCCGGCGACGTATTCGGTCGTCGTGACCTCGGCCGTCGGCCCGCGCCAGTCGCCGGCGGCCTTGATGCCGAACAGGTTGTACGCGGGTGAGCCGTCGGCGTGGCGGATCTCCTTGCGGCCCCAGCCCGTCTCGAGCGCCGCCTGCGACACCATGAAGGCGGCCGGGATGCCGGTCTCGGCCTCGGCCCGGCGCGCCGCGGCGCCGTGCTGCTCGACGAACGCCGCCGCACCCGCCTGCGGCAGGCGCGTCGGCCGGCCGTCGAGCGGCGCCGGCGTGTTGTTGGCCGAGCCGGTGGCCGGAATCGGGCCCGGCGCCAGGCCCATCTGGCGCTCGAGCTGGCGCGTGATCGCATCGGACAGGCCGCCGGGCATGCCGGCGAGCTGGCTCGCGAACTGCGCGTCGAGCATGCCCGTCGCCATCTGCGACTGCGCATCGTCGTTCGACTGCAGCGCCGTCGCGCGCATGCTCTTGACGAGTTCGTTCATGAACAGCGTCTCGAACTGCCGGGCCGCCTCGCGCACCGCGCCCCTGGGGTCGGCCGCGGCGCGTGCGCGCAGGCCGGCGAGCGACTGCGTGTCGATGGCCAGCGCCGGGCCGGCGGGTGCAAACGGCGTGGCCATCGCCTCAGATCACCTCGAGCTCGGCGTTCAGCGCGCCGGCCGCGCGCATCGCCTGCAGGATGGCCTGCAGGTCCAGCGGCGTCGCCCCCATCGCGTTGAGCGCCTTGACGACTTCGGCCAGGCGTACGCCGGCCGCCATCTGCACGAGCGCGCCGGGCTGCTGCTGCACGCTGATGTCGACCTTGTCGACGCGCACCGTCTGCCCCTGCGCGAAGGGCTGCGGCTGGCTCACGGCCGGCGTGTTGGTGATCGTCACCGACAGATTGCCGTGCGCGACCGCGCAGGGCCCGATCGTCACCGCCTCGTTCATCACGACCGAACCGGTGCGCGAATTGATCACGATGCGCGCCGCCGGCCGCTGCAGCTCGATCGGCAGGTTCTCGATGTCGGCCAGGAAGGCCACGCGTTCGTCGGGAACGGGCGCGCGCAGCCGCACGGTGCGGCCGTCGACGGCGATGGCGGTGCCGGCACCCTTGAGGGCATTGATCGCGCCGGCCACGGCGCGCGCGGTGGCGAAGTCGCTCGCGTTGAGGTCGAGCTGCAGCGTGTCGCCGTCCTGCCAGGGCGTGGGCACGGCGCGCTCGACGCTGGCGCCTTCGGGCACGCGGCCGGCCGAGAGCTGGTTGATCTGCACCTTGGAGCCGCCGGCCGAAGCGCCGGCGCCGCCGACGATGACGCTGCCCTGCGCCATCGCGTAGATCTGGCCGTCCAGGCCCTTGAGCGGCGTCGCCAGCAGCGTGCCGCCGCGCAGGCTCTTGGCGTTGGCGAGCGAGGAGACGACGACGTCGATCTTCTGCCCGGGCCGGGCGAACGCGGGCAGCTCGGCGGTGACCGTCACCGCCGCGACGTTGCGCAGCTGCATCGTCGTGCCCGGGGGCAAGGTGATGCCCATCTGCTGCAGCATCGTCGCCAGCGCCTGCGTCGTGAACGGCGCCTGCGTCGTCTGGTCGCCGGTGCCGTCCAGGCCGACGACGAGACCGATGCCGGTCAGCGCGTTGCCGCGCACGCCCTGCACCGCGGCGACTTCCTTCAGGCGCACCGTGCTCGCGCCGGCCGGCTGCGGCCACCACAGCGCCGCGCTGGCGGCGCCGAAGGCGACGGCCACGGCGACGCGCAGCCAGCGGTCGATTGCAGGAGGGCCCACGCTGCAGCTCCGCGTCTGCGCACTCAGATCGGCAGCACCGACAGGAACACGCGGCTCAGCCAGCCGACCGCCTGCGCGTCGGCCTGGGCGCCGCGGCCGCGCTGCTCGAGGCGCACGTTGGCGATCTGCGCGCTCGGCACGCTGTTGCCGGCCTGGATCGTGCGCGGGTCGACCTGGCCCGAAAAGCGCAGCACATCGATGTTGCTGTTGACGCCGATCTGCTTCTCGCCGGCGATCAGCAGGTGGCCGTTGGGCAGCACCGCGCGCACGACCACGGTGATGGTGCCCGAGAAGTCGTTGCTGTTGGCCACCGAGCCCTTGCCGGCGAAGGCGTTGTCGGTGCTGCCGCCGATGCCGGCACGCCCGAACGAATTGGGCGCGATGCCGGGCAGCGCCGTGATCGAGCCGCCGAGCTTGCCGCTGCGGTCGAGCGAACTCGTGCTGGTCTGCGTGGCGCTCACCTTCTCGACGATCTGCACGACCAGGGTGTCGCCGACCAGGCGCGCGCGGTAGTCCTCGAACAGCGGGCGGTAGCTTGCGCTGGCGAAGAGCGAGCCGCTGTTCGACGCCGCTGCGGGCGCGGCCGCCGGCGCGGCGACGGCGGCCAGCGGCGCGTCGTCGATCTCGACGCGCGGATAGAGCGCGCCGCAGCCGGCCAGCGGCAGCAGCGCCGCGACGGCGGCGGCGACGATCGCCCCGGGCAGCCTGCGGCTCATACCTGCGTCAGACGCTGCAGCATCTGGTCGGAGGTCTGGATGGCCTTCGAGTTGAGCTCGTAGGCGCGCTGCGTGGCGATCATCGTCACCAGCTCTTCGACGACGTTGACGTTGCTGCCCTCGAGAAAGCCCGCCTGCAGCGTGCCGTGGCCGTTGCTGCCCGGCGCCGCTGCGTTGGGCGTACCCGAGGCGGCGGTCTCGGCGAACAGGTTGCCGCCGCGTGGATCGAGCCCGGCCGGATTGACGAAGGTCGCCGTCTGCAGCGTGCCCAGCGTCTGCGGCGTCGCCTGCCCCGGCACGGTGGCCGCGACGACGCCGTGCGCGTCGATCGTCACGGCCTGCGCGTTGGCCGGGATCGTGATGCCCGGCTGCACGGTGTAGCCGGCCGCGGTGACGAGCTGTCCGGTCGAGCTGACCTGGAACGAGCCGTCGCGCGTGTAGGCGCTGGTGCCGTCGGGCATCTGCACCTGGAAGAAGCCCTGGCCCTGGATGGCCACGTCGTAGGTGTTGCCGGTCTGGTTCAGCGCGCCCTGGCCGAAGTTGCGCGTGCTGGCCGCCACGCGCACGCCCAGGCCGACCTGCAGCCCGGTGGGCAGCGCGCTCTGGTCGGAGCTGGCGCCGCCGGGCGTGCGCAGGTTCTGGTACATCAGGTCCTCGAACAGGACGCCGGCGCGCTTGTAGCCGCTGGTGCCGACGTTGGCGAGGTTGTTGGCGATCGAGTCCAGCTTGGTCTGCTGGCCCTCCATGCCGGTCTTGGCGATCCAGAGCGATCTGAGCATCTCGGGGCTCCGCGGCGCGGCCTGTGATGCGCCGATCTTGGCCTGCCGCGGCAGCGGCGAAAGCCCGAATTGCGCCGGCCGTGCCGCCTATTCCTGCCGGCCGCGCCGACGCCTCGCCCTACTGCGGCGCGAGCAGCTTGGCCGCGCCCTGCTCGCGCTGCTCGGCGCCTTGCAGCACCTTCATCTGCTGCTCGAACTGGCGTGCCGCGGCGATCATGCCGATCATCGATTCGATCGGACTGACGTTGCTGCCCTCGAGCGCGCCGCCCTGCACGCGCGCCTGCGGGTCGGCGGCGAGCTCGCCCTCGGCGGCGCGGAACAGGCCGTCGGCGCCGCGCACGAGAGGCGCCTCGGGCGTCACCAGCTTGAGCTTGCCCGCCACCTGCGGCCGACTGCCGGCCACCGTGGCGACGACGCTGCCGTCGGGGGCGACGTCCACGCCGGCGTTGGCCGGCAGCGTGATCGGTCCGCCCTCGCCGGCCACCGGCAGTCCGGCGGCGGTGACGAGCTGGCCGTCGGCACCGACTTGCAGCGCGCCGCCGCGCGTGTAGGCCTCGCTGCCGTCGAGCGCCTGCACGGCGAGCCAGGCGTTGCCCTGCAGCGCGACGTCGAGCGCACGGCCGGTGCTGGCCACCGGGCCCGGGCGCGGGTCGTAACCGACCGTGGTCTCGAGCGCGTACACGCGCGTGCTGGCGCCGTCGCCGCGCACCGGCACCGCACGCAGGGCCTGCAGCTCGGCGCGAAAGCCCGCGGTCGACGCGTTGGCCAGGTTGCCGGCCAGCACGTCCTGGCGCGCCAGCGTCGCCTGCGCGCCGGCCGCGGCGATGTAGATGAGGCGGTCCATCCTGCGCGTTCAGCCGCAGCGGCTCAGCGCAGGTTGACCAGCGTCTGCAGCACCTGGTCCTGCGTCTTGATGGTCTGCGCGTTGGCCTGGTAGACGCGCTGCGCGGTGATCATGTTGACCAGCTCGCCGGTCAGGTCGACGTTGCTCTCTTCGAGCGCGCCGGCCTGCAGCAGGCCGAGGCTGCCCTCGCCGGGCGCGCCGACGATGGGGTCACCCGAGGCGATGCTGCTCGCCCAGGCGCCGTTGCCCAGCGGCTGCAGTCCCTGCGGGTTGCGGAAGTTCGCGATCTCGACCTGCCCGGCCGGGCGCGTCTGGCCGTTCGAGTACTTGGCGCTGACCAGGCCATTGGCGCCGACCGAAACGCCGATGAGCTGGCCGGCGGCGAAGCCGTTCTGGCTCAGGTCGGTGACGGCGAAGGCCGAGCCGTACTGGCTGGACTTGCCGAAGTCGAGCGCGATGGTCGCGCCGTTGATCTGGAAGTCGGCGGCGGACGAGGCGACGAAGCTGCCGTCCGAGGGATCGAAATTGAGCGTCGTGATCGCGGCGGGCGCCGCCGCCGCACCCGCCACCGTCTTGCCGTCGGCACTGGCGAAGACCTGCCAGGTGTCGGCCGCCGACTTCTGGAAGTACAGCGTCAGCGCGATGTCCTGGCCCTTGGCGTCGTACACCGTGAGCGAGGTGGCCTTGTTGTAGGTCGACGGATCGTCGAAGGTGATCAGCGGCGCGGCCGCGGGCGCCTTGATCGCGGCGCGCGCGTCGAGGTTCGCCTCGACCGACATCTTGGTCGTCGGCGACGGCGCGACGCCGCCCGTGGGCAGCTGCAGCGCCGCCATCGCGCCGGGCTGCACGACGCCGGCGGCGTCGGCGGCGTAGCCCATCAGCTTCAGCCCGTGGTTGTTGACGATGAAGCCCTCGCGATCGATCTTGAACTGGCCGTTGCGCGAGTACGCCGGTGCGCCGCTGCCGTCGCCGAGCCGAAAGAAGCCCGCGCCGTTGATCGCCAGGTCCATCGGGTTGTCGGTGGTCGCGATGTTGCCCTGGCTGAACTGCTGCGCCACCGTCGCCAGCGTCGTGCCGATGCCGATGTTCGACGGGCCGGCGCCGTTGAGGGCAGCGGCGTACAGGTCGGTGAACTCGGCGCGCGCCGACTTTGCGCCGTAGGTGCTGGCGTTGGCGATGTTGTTGCCGATCACGTCGAGACTCTTGCTGGTGGCACTCAGTCCCGACAGGCCTTGCTGGAAGCTCATGGAAATCCTCGCTGGATGAAGACGCAACGTTGCGCGGATCAGTTGACCGAGCGCACGGCCGCGTACTCGACCGCGCCCGAGCGCAGCGTGTCGAGCATCAGCTTGCCGCCGCTGAGGGACACCGCGAGCACGCGGTCGACGACGAGGGGCGTCGCTGCGACCGCGGCGGCGCCCGCGCTGGCGCCGACGCGGAAGGTGTAGGCGCCGTCGGCGTTCTTGCCGGCGTCCCAGCGGAAGGCGTGCTGGCCGCTGCCGAGCGCGCCCAGCTGCAGCGTGTCGACGACGCGGCCGGCGCCGTTGAGCACCTCGACCTTGACCGCGTCGGCCGTGCCGGCGAGCGTGAATGCGCCTGCGCCCTGGCCGTTCGCCACCTGCAGCGCGTTGCCTTCGAGCGTGACGTCGCGCCCGACGAGCGAGACGCCCTGCAGCGCCTGCAGCTGCGTGAACTGCGCGCCGAGCCCGGCCACCGTGGTGTTGAGCGACTCGATGCCGGTGACGGTGTTGATCTGCGCGATCTGGCTGGTGACCTGCGCGTTGTCCATCGGATTGAGCGGGTCCTGGTTCTGCATCTGCGTCACCAGCAGCTTGAGGAAGGTGTCGGCAGTGCCCTGGCCGCCGGCCGCAGCGACGGCCGTGCCGCTCCTGCCGCCGTTGAGGGTGTTCAGGGTGTCGAGGGTCAGTGTCATGGCCGTGCTCCGCTGCGCTGCGCTCAGCCCTGGCCGAGCTGCAGCGTCTTGAGCAGCAGACTCCTGGCCGTGCTCATGACCTCGATGTTGTTCTGGTAGCTGCGCGAGGCCGAGATCATGTTGACCATCTCCTCGACCGGGCTGACGTTGCTGTAGGTGACGTAGCCCTCGGCGTCGGCCGCCGGGTGCTTGGGGTCGTGCACGCGTCGCCCGGGAGCCTGGCTCTCGGTGACGGCGGCGACGCGCACGCCGGCGCTCGCCGCGTCGACGGCGTCGCCGCCGGGCGGCCCCATCGGTGTGGTCTGGAACACCACCTGGCGCGCCTTGTAGGCCTGGCCGTCGGACCCGGCGACGGTATCGGCGTTGGCGAGGTTGGAGGCGACGACGTTCAGCCGCTGGCTCTGGGCGCTCACGGCGCTGCCGGCGACGTCGAAGATGCGCAGCATGCTCATCGCTTGGCTCCCTCGGGCCCTTCCGGGGGCCCCACGCGGGCGTGATTCATGGGGTCAGCGGCACTCAGGGCTGATTGGGCGACTTCATCGCCTCGAGCGCCGTGCGCACGCCGGCGTTGATGAAGCGCAGCGTCGCCTCGTACTTGACGGCGTTGTCGGCGAAGGCAGCGCGCTCGCGGTCCATGTCGACCGTGTTGCGGTCCAGGTTCGTCTGCGCCGGCAGCGCATAGCGCAGCGTCGGCTGTGCCGTCGTGCCGCGCGCCATCACGTCCGCCGCGATGCCCTCCCCCGCGCGGCCCATGGCGCTGGCCTCGCGCAAGGCGCGCGCGAAGTCGAAGTCGCGCGCCTGGTAGCCGGGTGTGTCGGCGTTGGCGATGTTGCCGGCGATCAGGCGCTGGCGCTCGGCGCGCAGCAGCAGGGCCTGGCCCTGGAAGTCGAGCGTCGCGGTAAGCGTGGGTGTCATGCGCTGGCTCCTGTGCCCGCGCACGCGCGCGGTCGCGGCTTGGAGAATCGGTCGACGGCATTCTGGGCAGCAGCGGGCGCCGCCATGGGCTCGAATAGGGCAACCAAGCGGGTTCATCTCCGGGCCCGGATCCGGAGTGCGCTGGTTACAGTCGCTCGCGTGAAGATGCGCCCTGTTGCCCTCACCCCTGTCCGGGCTCGATTCGGTGCCGGTCGCCGGCTGCGCCTCGAGCCGCCCGCCTGGCGCCTGCGCGCCGGCGCGCTGTCGTGCACGCTGGCGTTGGCGGCCGTGGCGGCCCCAGCCGAGCCCTTGCTGCCGCCCGAGGCCATCGCCCAGGCGCTCGTGCTCGTGCGCGACGCGGCCGTCGCGCTCGCGCCCAAGGGGGCGAAGGTGAGCGTGACGCCCGGCGCCGCCGACGCGCGGCTGCGGCTCGCGCCCTGCGCACGCATCGAGCCCCATCTCGCCGCGGGGCAGCCGGCCTGGGGGCGCACGCGCGTCGGGCTGCGCTGCGCCGAGGGCGCGCCCTGGAAGATCACGCTGCCGGTGCAGGTGCAGGTGCTGGCGCCGGCGCTGGTTCTGCGCCAGGCCTTGCCGGCGGGGGCGCGGCTCACCGAAGAGCTGCTCGAGAGCGCCGAAATCGACTGGGCCGCTGCCGGCGGCACGCCCTGGCGCGACGTCGCCGAGCTCGCCGGTCGCGTGTTGGCGCGGCCGCTGGCCGCCGGGCAGGCACCGCGGCCGGCCGATGTGCAGGTCAGGCAGTGGTTTGCGAGCGGCCAGACGGTGCGCATCGTGGCTGCCGGACAGGGCTTTTCGGTCAGCACCGACGGCCAGGCTCTGGGGCCCGGCATCGAGGGCCAGCCGGTGCGCGTGCGCACCGAGGCCGGCCGCGTGCTGGTGGGTCGGCCGAGCGCCGGCGGATGGGTCGAGGTGTCACTGTGAGGGCAGGCCCGACGGCGGCTGCCCCCGCATTCGAGGGGGGTACGATGAAAATGCCTGCGCTCGGCCTCAAGTCCGCGCCGCCGCGTGCCGATAGCACGAGCATGTCGACAGGGGCTGGCCCGACGCGGGCTCCGGACAGGAGATTGGACATGAAGATCGGTTCCCTCGAAGCCAAACCCGCCGTCGCCGCGCCGGCCGCCGAGCGCAAGCCCGCCTCCGCGCCCACCTGCAACGCCCCGGAGCCCAGTGCCAAGGTTGCGCTGTCGGGAGCCGCGTCGCTGCTCGCCGGCGCGGCCGCCGATCCCGCCTTCGACGTCGAGAAGGTCGAGCGCATCGCCGGCGCCATCCGCGACGGCCGGTTCCGGGTCAACGCCGGCGCGATCGCCGACAAGCTGATCGCCAACGCCGAAGAGCTGCTCGGTCGCAAGCTGAGCTGAAGATGACGGTCTCGTCCGTCGCCGATGGCGCGCCGGCCGCTGCGCTCGAAGCGCGGCTGGTCTTGCTCGAGCAGCGGCTGGCCGACCTGAACGCGGCCCTGTGCGCGCCGCGCGCCGATGCCGTCGAGCAGGCGGCGGCCGGCTTGCAGGAGGCGCTTGCCGGCGCCGTCGATCATTTCCAGCGCGCCGCGCGCCAGGGCGGCGTGCCGCCGCCGCTCAGGCGCCGCCTGGCGCTCGCCAGCGGCGAGGTCGCGGCGCAGCGCGAGGCGCTGGCCCGTGCCACCGCGGCGCTCGACCGCGCCATCGACCTGCTGTTGCCCGCGCGGCCGAGCGTCGCGCTGTACTCGAGCGGCGGGGCGAGCGAGCGCAGCCTGTCCCAAGGCGGTTTCGTCACCTGAGCCGGCGCGTGAGCGCCGCTCCGAAGACGAAGGGCCCTGCCGGGCCCCTCGTTGTCGGCCGCGCGCCGCATGCCGACGCTCAGAATCGGTACGCCAGCCGCAGGCCGCCCCAGTGGCGGGTGCCGACCCGGATCGGTGCGGCGGCCTCCTTCATGACGATGAAGTTGCCGCCGCCCATGTCGCGCCGGTAGGTCTGCAGCAGGAAAGGCCGCTCGTTGCGCGCCGAGGCCAGCCCGGTGCGGTCGGCGAAGATGCGCCGGTTGCGGCAGTTGGCCGTGTTCCATGCGACGTCGCCCGGCCGCTGCCGGTGGTTGTACTGCCGGTTGTGGCAGGCGACGTAGCCGTTGCGGTCGACGGCGATGCAGAACACCACCTTGTCCGAAAGCGTGAGCGCCTTCTCCTGCACCTGCGGGAACAGGCGGTCGGCGAGCTCGACGCAGCGCGTCGTGTGCTGCTCGGGCGCTGTACCCGGCAGCGCACGGTACTGCGTGTCGAACAGGTCGCTCTCGTCGATGGCGCCGGTGCGCAGCGCGTCCTCGAGCAGCTTGCCGATCTGTGCGGCCGCCTGCTGCGCCGTGCGCACGTAGGGCGTGTCCTCGGTCTCGATGCCGCATTCGGCCACGCTCTCGAGCAGCTGCTCCGAGATGCCGAGGAAGGTCTCGGTGCGCTCGAGTGCACCGGCGAGCGCGCCGCTGGTGTGGCGCATCGCGCGCTCGATGGCGCCGGTCTGGCCGCCGAGTCCGTCGCACACCGAGCGGCTGTGCGCGCTGGCGGCGTGGATGCGCTGCACGCCCTGCACGACCTCGGCGAGCGCACGATGCACCGCGCCGCCCTCCTCCGTCCGGCCGCCGGCCTGCGCCGGCGGCTCGCGCCGGACGTCGCGCGCCAGTGCGGCAATGCGCTGGTCGAGCTGCGTGACGGTTCCCATGATCTGCTTGGACGAAGACTCGACCTGTGCGGCCAGTTCCTTGACGGCGTCGGCGACCACGCCGAAACCGCGACCGGCCTCGCCGGCTCGTTTGGCCTCGACCGACGCGTTGAACGCCACGAGGCGAGTCTGCAGCGCGATCTGCGTGATCTGGGCAGCAGCTTCGGACACCCGATGCAGCGTGTCGACGATGTCCCCCACCTCGGCGCCGACCGCCTGCACGGCGTCGCCGACCTGGGCCACGGCGCCGAGCGCGCGCTGCGTCTCGTCGGCGATGCCCTACTGCGAGTTCATCACCTGCCGCAACTGCGCCGCCAGCTCCTGCACCGCCTGGGCCTGCGCGGCGGCGACCTTGGTCGTGTCGTCGATGGCACCGCGCACTTCGGCCGACTCGCGCCCGAGCATCGAGGCCTGGCCCGCGAGCGCCTGCACCATGCGCTGCAAGTCCGGCCCGGCGGCGCGCGCGGCGCCGGCCGCAGCTCCGGCTGCCGGGTGGTCGGCCGCCGGCGCGGACTGGCGTTTGATTCTGGCGAACATCCGCGTTCTCCCTGGGTCGTTGCAAGGGCCGCGCGGGCCTGGGCAGCCCGGCTACCAGTCGCGCAGCCGCGAGCGCAGCCGCGCGATCGACTGGCTGTGCAGCTGGCACACGCGGCTCTCGGTGACGCCGAGCACGGCGGCGATCTCCTTGAGGTTCATGTCGTGCTCGTAGTACATGCTCATCACGTACTGCTCGCGCTCGGGCAACTGCTTGATGGCCTCGACCAGCGCCTCGCGCATGCGCCGGTCCTGCAGCCGTACCACGGGGTTGGCCTCCTCGTCACCGACGTGGCGGTCGAGGTAGTCGTCGTCGCCGTCGTCGCCGCTCATGTCCTCGAGGTAGACCAGCTGCGTGCCGCGCACCTTGCCGAGCAGCTCCTGGTACTCGGCCAGCGCCAGGCCCATCTCGCGTGCGATCTCGCTCTCGCTCGGCGCGCGGCCGTGGCGCTGTTCGAGCTTGTGTACGGCCGCCTCGATGCTGCGCTGATGGCGCCGGTCGCCGCGGCTCATCCAGTCGTTGCCGCGCAGCTCGTCGAGCATCGCGCCGCGGATGCGCTGCGTCGCGAAGGTCTCGAACTGCACGCCCTGGCTGGTGTCGAAGCGCGTGAGCGCATCCGACAGGCCGATCATGCCGACCTGGATCAGGTCGTCGAGTTCGACGTTGGCCGGCAGCTTGGCAATCATCTGGTGCGCCAGGCGCCGCACGAGCGGGCTGTACTGCTTGAGCAGCGCGTTGGCGTCGAGTTGTCCCTTGGCGGTGTACATGGCGGAGCTTTCGGAAATCGGCGTGCGATCGGGGCGATCTACGGATGCAGGACGGACGACGTGGGGGCGCGGCGGACCGCAGCGCTGCCCGCGCGCAGGCGCTCCTGCCGGCCGGATGCGAGCTGCGCTTCGAGCAGCCGTGCGAGCGCGGCGTCGGGCGCATCGTCGGCCGGATCGAGCTGCACCCAGTCGCACAGCAGCGCCTGCAGGAAGCCGTCGAGGCAGCCGGCGAGGCTGGCGGCAATGCCGGTCGCGCGCGGCGAATGCGCCGCGGCGACGAGCAGCAAATCGAAGGTGGCAAGCCCGGTGCGCCGAGCCAGCAGCTTGGCGCCGGCATAGGCGTGCTTGACGCTCTCGGGGTGGTCGGCGCCGAGCAGCAGCGGCCGCACGGCGTGGCGCGTCAGCACGCGCGCCAGCTCGGTCGCATCGGCGTGCACGAGCAGCACATCGGCCTGCGGCGCGGCGTCGCGCAGCGCATCCACGAACCCGGCGGCCGAGCCGCGCGTGTCGACGAATGCCAGCGGCAGCCCGCGCGCCGGCAGGTAGCTCACGCACGGTGCGATGCGCTCGATGCCCGCGGCGAGGTCCAGCGGTGCAAGCTCGTGCGGCAGGGGTGCGCCGGGGCCGGCGTCGGCCACCAGCACCTCGCGTCCGGCGCCTGCCAGCGCCTGGGCCGCGCGGTCGAGCACCAGCCCGGCGAAGGCCACATGCGGGTTGGCCACGAACGCCAGTACCTGGCCGCGGCGGCCGGCGAACATGCGGCGCAGACCCTGCGCCTGGTCCAGCGGCACGGGCGACGAGGCGCTGTAGAAGTCGTGCATCGGCGCAGGCGGCGGCATGGCGGCGGGTCGCGGGCGGCGCCTTCAGACGACGTGGGCGGCAACGGCCTGCGGCGCGCACGCTGCACCCGGCGCACCGGCGAAGATCAGGCTCACGTCGTCGCCTTCGAGCCGCCAGGCGGGCCCGCCGCGTGCCTTGAACGCGTGCTGCACCAGCGCCGCGGCCGACAAGCGGTGCCAGTCTTCCGGCACGCGCTGACCGTTGGCGACGGCCAGTACCTTCAGGCGCGCGCGGATCAGGGCGTCGAGCGCCGGCCCGAGCTTGACGGCCTCGTCGACCTTGGACAGCACGACGCCGCGGCAGCCCCCGGCGCCGTAGGCGGCCAGCTGGTCTTCGATCGTCTCGCCCTGGGCCGCCGCGTTGACGACCACGAGGCGCTTGATCGACGGGTGCGCAAGCATCTCGAGCAGCTCGCGCGTGCGGTGATCGCGCTGCGCCATGCCGGCGGTGTCGATCAGCACCATGCGCTTGCCGGCGAGCAGCTCGAGCAGGTCCTCCAGCGAGGCGCGATCGTGCGCCGTGTGTACCGGCACGCCGAGGATGCGGCCATAGGCGCGAAGCTGTTCGTGCGCGCCGATGCGGTAGGCATCGAGCGTCACCAGGCCGAGGTTGGCGGCGCCGTGCCGCGCTGCGAAGGCGGCGGCGAGCTTGGCGGTGCTGGTGGTCTTGCCCACGCCGGTCGCGCCGATGAGCGCATGGACGCCGCCCAGGTCCTCGAGCGCGCCCTCGCGCTCGCCGGTGGCCAGGTTGCGCTCGAGCACGCCGGCCGCCCAGTCGAGCTCGGCCACGTCGCCGGGCAGGCTCTCGGCGAGCTTGCGCGTGAGCGCCGGCGACAGGCCGATGTCGAGCAGCTTGTGCGTCAGCAGCGCCTGGCGCGGCTGGCGCTGCAGTTTCTCCATGAACGCGAGGGCGCCGAAGCGCTGCTCGATGAGGCCGCGCATCGAGCGCAGCTCGCTCAGCATCTCGATGTCGGCACGCAGCGTCGCCGGCGTCGTTTCGCGTGGGTCTTCGGCGCGTGCCGGCGCGACCGCGGGCGCCGCGGCCGCGGCCGAAGCGGGCGGCACCTCCTCGTGCAGCACGGGCGGGTCGCGCCGCGGCGGCACGGCGGCGCTCGCCGCCTCGCGCGCGGCCAGGCGCGCGCGCACCTGCTCGATCGGCGCGGTCGCGGCCGGCGGCGCCGGCAGCGGGGGTTCCTCGGCGCGCGCCGCCTGCGCGACCGCGCGCCGCTTGAGCATGCGCTCGCGCACGTAGTCCTGGAACGACAGCGTGCTCATCTGCATCCGGCGCACGTCTTCGCCGACGCCGCCGTCGAGCGTGGGTTCGATGCGTGCGCCGCGTGCCGGCGCGCGCGCGGGCGCCGGCGCGGCGGGCGCGACGGCGGCGGGTGCTGCTGCCGTTGCGGCCGGGCGCGCCGGCGCGCTCGCCTGCTCGGCCGCCGCCGTCACGCGCTCGAGCTGCGTCACGCTCTCGGGCGCCATGGCCAGCACCTCGACGCCTTCGGCGCAGGGCCGGGTCGACATCACGACCGCGTCGTCGCCGAAGGCCTGGCGCACCAGGGCCAGGGCGTCGCGCGAATTGCGTGCGCTGAAGCGCTTGAGGTTCATGCCGTGGCTCCGATCAGCGATCCGATGCGGATCGAGTGGGTTTCAGGGATCTCGCTGTGCGCCAGCACCTTCAGGCGCGGCGCGGCGCGGCGCAGCAGCCGCGCCAGCTGGCCGCGGATCGGGTCGGGCACCAGCAGACAGGCCGGATGGCCGCGGTCCTCGGTGGCGCGCGCGACGTCGGCGGCGCTGCGCGTGAGCGTGTCGGCGATGCCGGGATCGAGCGCGGCGCCGTGCGGCGAGGTCAGCGCCTGCGTCACCAGGCGCTCGAGATCGGGGTCGAGCGCGATCACCTCGAGCTCCTTCACCGGGCCGTAGATCTGGTGGACGATCGCCGGCGCGAGATGGGTGCGCACGCGGCGCGCCAGCTCCTGCGCATCGCTCACGCCGGCGGCGTGCTCGGCCAGGCACTCGACGATCGAGCGCATGTCGCGGATGTGCACGCCCTCTTCCAGCAGCAGCTGCAGCACGCGCTGCACGGTGGCGATACCGACCATCTTGGGCACGACGTCTTCGATCAACTTGGGAGCCAGCTTGGTGACGTGTTCGACGAGCTGCTGCGTCTCGACGCGGCCGAGCAGCCGCGCCGCGTTCGTCTGCATGGAGTGTGAGAGGTGCGTGGCGACGACGGTGGCGCAATCAACGACCGTGAAGCCCGCCATTTGGGCCGTCTCGCGGTGCCGTTCCTCGATCCACACCGCGGGCAGGCCGAAGGCCGGATCGACGGTCTCGGTGCCGGGCAGGCGTTGCTGCGCGCCGCCCGGGTTGATCGCCAGCCACAGCCCCGGCATCGCCTCGCCCTCGCCGACGACGGCGCCGCGCAGCGTGATGCGGTAGGCGTTGGGCCTGAGCTCGACCAGGTTGTCGCGGATGTGCACCGGCGGCGGGAGGAAGCCGACGTCCTGCGCGAACTTCTTGCGCACACCCTTGATGCGCGCCAGCAAGTCGCCCTGGCGCGCCTTGTCGACCAGGCCGATCAGGCGATAGCCGACCTCGAGGCCGAGCGTATCGACGGGCGTGAGGTCGTCCCAGCTCGCTTCGGCGTCGGGCGGCGGGCCGCGCCGCGTCTCGCCGACCGCCGCCGCCGCGGCGGCGGCGCGCCGGCGCTGGCGCGCCAGCTGCCAGCCCAGGCCGCCGAGCGCGGCGGCGATGACGACGAAGACGAGGTTGGGCATGCCGGGCACGAGGCCGAGGCCGCCGACGATGCCGGCGGTGATGGCCAGCGCGCGCGGCGACTCGAACACCTGGGCGCGGATCTGCGAGCCGATGTCCTCGCTCTTGCCGACGCGCGAGACGACCATCGCCGCGGCCACCGAGATCAGCAGCGCCGGGATCTGCGCCACGAGTGCGTCGCCCACCGCCAGCATCACGTACGAACGCCCGGCCTCGCCCGCGCCCATGCCGTGCATGACGACGCCGATCGCCAGGCCGCCGACGATGTTGATGAGCAGGATCAGGATGCCGGCGACGGCGTCGCCGCGCACGAACTTGCTCGCGCCGTCCATCGAGCCGAAGAAGTCGGCTTCCTCGCCCACTTCGGCGCGCCGCCGGCGCGCCTCCTTCTCGTCGATGAGGCCGGCGTTGAGGTCGGCGTCGATCGCCATCTGCTTGCCCGGCATGGCGTCGAGCGCGAAGCGCGCGCCGACCTCGGCGATGCGCTCGGCGCCCTTGGTCACGACGACGAAGTTGATGACCACCAGGATGGCGAAGACGATCAGGCCGACCGCGAAGTTGCCGCCGATCAGGAAATGGCCGAAGGCCTCGATCACGCGGCCGGCGGCGGCCGGCCCGGTGTGCCCCTCCATCAGCACCACGCGCGTCGAGGCGACGTTGAGCGACAGGCGCAGCAGCGTCGTCACCAGCAGCACGGTGGGCAGAGCGGCGAAGTCCAGCGGCTTGACCATCTGCGCCGAGACCATCATCACCATCAGCGCCAGCGCGATGTTGAAAGTGAACAGCAAGTCGAGCAGCAGCGGCGGCAGCGGCAGCACCATCATCGCCAGCATCAGCACGACGAAGACGGGCAGCAGCAGCGCCTTGACCGCGGCGGCGCGCGCGTCGCCGCCGGCCAGCAGCGTGCGCAGCGCGGCGATCGAAGCGTTCACCGATCGCCCCCGGATGCGCTCGCGGCGAGCGGATCCATGTCGGGCGGGACCTCGGGCACCGGCGCGCCCGCCGTGAAGGCGCGCCCGGCGGCGAGCGCGTCACGCAGCTGGAAGACCCAGGCCAGCACCTGGGCGACGGCGGTGAACAGCCGCGCCGGCACTTCCTGGTCGACGTCGGTGTGCGCGTACAGCGCACGCGCCAGCGGCGCGGCCTGCACCACCGGCACCCTGGACTCGACGGCCAGATCGCGGATCCTGAGCGCAAGCCAGTCGGCGCCCTTGGCGACGACGCGCGGCGCGGCCATGCGCGCCTCGTCGTAGCGCAGCGCCACCGCGTAGTGCGTCGGGTTCATCAGCACGAGGTCGGCGCGCGGCACCGCGGCGAGCATGCGGCGGTTGACCATCTCGCGCATGCGCAGCTTCATCTTGGCCTTGACCTCGGTGTTGCCCTCGATGTCGCGCATCTCCTTTTTCATCTCCTCGACGCTCATGCGCAGGCGACGCAGCAGCAGGTGGCGCTGCAGCGGCACGTCGACGAGCGCGAAGACGGCGAGCACCGCGCCCAGCGCGAGCAGCCCGCTGCGCAGCAGCTCGCCGGCGGCGCCGAGGGCCTGCGGCAGCGGCAGCGCGAGCAGGTGCGCCGCCTCCTGCCGCTGGCCGACGAGATACCAGGCGCCGACCGCGCCCAGCGCAAGCGCGAGCAGGCAGGACTTCAGCGTGTTGGCGAGCTGGCTCCACGCGAGCAGGCGCTTGAATCCGGCCAGCGGATCGAGCTTGTCGAGCCTGGGCACGAGCGGCTCGAGCGTGAAGTTCCAGCCGCCGCCCAGCGCGTTGGCCGCGAGCGCGAGCAGCGCCGCCCCCAGGCCGACCGGCAGCACGGCGACGACCATCCAGCCGGCCTGCAACGCCAGGCGCTCGAGCATCGCCTGCGGCGCGCGCACGGCGCCGGCGTCGAAGCGCAGGCCGTCCGCGACGCGACCGGCCAGCCAGCCGATCGCTTGCGGCGCGAGCGCGGCGAGCAGCGCCACGCCGAGCCCGAGCGCGGCGAAATGAGCCAGGTCGCGCGAGCGCGCGAGCTGTCCCTGCGCGCGCGCCTTTTCGATCTTGCGCGGCGTGGGCGCTAGGGTGCGGTCCTGGGCGGTGTCGGCCATGGCGAGGGCGCTCGCAGCGAGCGTCGCCATCGTGCCGCGCGCGGGCCTTCGGCTTCGGGCCGATAAACGCCGGAAAGGCGCCTCTCATGCACGCCCCCGCACGCCGGAGGCGGGCGCCGCGGCGCACGGCGCCGCGGCTGCCGTTCAGAAGCCCAGGCTGGCCAGCAGGTCGTCGACCTCACCCTGGTTGGCCACGACGTCGCTGCGCCCGTGCGGGTCGACGACGGGACCGTCGAGCGCAGGCGGCTCGGCCTTGACGCGCTCCTGGTCGGGCACGACCGATACCAGCAGCTTGACCAGGCTGTCCTCGAGCTCGGTGGCCAGCGTGATGACCTTGGCCACCACCTGACCGGTGAGGTCGTGGAAGTCCTGCGCCATCATGATGTCGGTCAGATGGCCGTCGATCGCCGCCGTGCGCTGCTCGACGTCCTGCGCGAAGTTCAGCACTGCACCCGAGGCCACCGCGCGCACCGGGTCGGCCGTGATCTGGCGGGCGATCGCGCGCGTGGCCTCGGCGATGTGGGCGTGGTCGGCCTTGGCCTGGTCGACCGAGTTCAGCACCTTGTTGGCGGCCTCGGCGGTCTTGTGGGCGATGTAGGACAGGCGGCTGCGCGCATCGGGCAGGCCTTCGGTGGCCACCTGCAGCTTGGGCATGACGCCGAGCTGCGCCAGCGTGTCGTGCACGAGGCGCGTGATCGAGCCGATCTGCTGGTAGACCTCGGGCGCGACCGTCGACGGCGGCTGCAGGGTGACGGGGTCGTCCATCTTCATGTTGTTCGCTCCGTCGTGCGTCGCTCAGGCCGTGGCCACGAGCTTGTGCATGATCTTGGCCACCTTCTCCTCGAGCGTGGCCTTCGTGAACGGCTTGACGATGTAGCCGGCCGCACCGCTCTGCGCGGCGAGCACGATGTCTTCCTTGCGCGCCTCGGCCGTCACCATCAGGACGGGGATGTGCTTGAGGGTGTCATCGGCCTTGATGGCCTTGAGCAACTCAAAGCCATTCATGTTGGGCATGTTGATGTCACTGACCACGAAGTCGAACTTGTTGTTCTTGAGCATGTTCAGGGCGACCACGCCGTCTTCGGCTTCGTCGGCATTGACGTACCCGCTTTCCTTGAGCAAGCCGCGGACGATGCGGCGCATGGTCGAGAAGTCGTCCACGATCAGAAACTTGAAGTCAGCGGGGTTGCTCATGGCTCGTCCTTGTGTCAATCGCCGGCACCTCTCTGCGGATGCCTTCGGAAGAGGAGTTTATCGGTTCGGTGCGCCGGCGCCGGAGGGGATTGACCCGTCAGGTGTGGCTTCTGTCTCGTCTTCGGCACTTGTGGGGGTGCCCGAGGCGGTGCGAGCGGCCTCATAGAAGCGTTCTTCGGCCTCGCGGTTCATCACGATGATGCTGATGCGCCGGTTCAAAGGGCTTTCCGGGTTCTGGGCGTCGAACAGCATGCTGGCGGCCAGACCCTGGACGCGCAGCACCCGATCGCCCTTGAGCCCGCCGGTGATCAGCTCGCGCCGGGAGGCGTTGGCGCGGTCGGCTGACAGCTCCCAGTTGCTGTAACCCGCCTCGCCACCCACGAAGGGCTTGGCGTCGGTGTGGCCTTCGATCGTCAGGCGGTTGGGGACGTCGGCCAGCACGAAGCCAATGGCGCGCAGCACGTCACGCATATAGCCTTCCACCGATTCCGACCCACTGGCGAACATCGGCCGGTTCTGGTCGTCCACGATCTGGATGCGCAGGCCCTCGGCGGTGAGGTCCAAACGCAACTGCGACTGGTATTTCGACAGCCGGTTGTCGTTGGCGATCACCTCTTGCACCTTGGCCTTGAGCGCATTGAGGCGTGCCTGCTCGGCGCGCATCTGCTCGGCCTTCAAGGCCTTCTG
>JADYZZ010000091.1 GCA_020852865.1 Rubrivivax sp. | reverse complement strand
GCTGGTCCCAGACCTTCACCGCGCTCTTGTTGCGGCTCTTGTCCTGCCCGATGCGGATGCCCTGCGGGTTGAAGCCGTACGCGCCGAACGGTGAGGTGCCGCCGGTGCCGATCATCTTGCTGCCGCCTTCGTGCCGCTCCTTCTGCTCCTCGAAGCGCTTCCTGAGCGTTTCCATCAGCTCGTCCCAGCCCATCTTCTCGATGGCGGCCTTCTCCTCGGCACTGAGCTCGAGCTCGAGCGTCTTCCTCAGCCACTCGAGCGGCACGTCCTGCGTGAAGTCGGTGAGCAGCTCGACGCCCTTGAAGTAGGCCGCAAAGGCGCGGTCGAACTTGTCGAACTGCGCCTCGTCCTTGACCAGGCTGGTGCGCGCCAGGTAGTAGAACTCGTCGACCGAGGGCCCGATGACGCCGGCCCGGATGGCCTCGAGCAGCGTGAGGTACTCCTTGACCGAGACCTTCAGCTTGGCGGCGCGCAGCGTGTAGAAGAAGTTGATCAGCATGGCCGCGTCCGGGGGCTGCGAGAGCGGAAGTATCGGGCATCGCGACGCGCGGCGGCCGCCGCCGCTCGGCACATGCCGCCCACGCTCCTAGGCGCTTGCCGCTCGGCGCGTGCCGCTCAGCGCCTGCCGCGGCCCGGCGCTGCGGCGCCTGCCTTGACGCTGCCGCCGACCTTCCCGCCCTTGCCGCCGCCCTTGCCGCCGCCTTTGCCGCCGCCTTTGCCGCGCGCGGGATCGTGACGCCCGAGCCAGGCGAAGAACTCGCCGTACCACAGCCGGCTGTTGCGCGGCTTGAGCACCCAGTGGTTCTCGTCGGGGAACCACACCAGCCGCGCATCGACGCCGCGCGCCTTGAGCGTGTTGTAGTAGGCGAGGCCCTGCGCGTCGGGCACGCGGTAGTCGAGCGCGCCGTGCATCACCAGCGTCGGCGTGGCCATGCCGGCGGCATGGGCGTGCGGGCTCTGCGCGTGCAGCCTGGCCATGTCGTCCCAGAACCAGGCGCCGAGCTCCTTGGCGTGCCAGTACCAGGCGTCGTCGGCGAACATGCCGACCCAGTCGAAGCAGCCGGCGTGGCAGATGTAGGCCCTGTAGCGGTCGGCCGGCAGGTGGCCGTTCATCCACGCGACCATGAAGCCGCCGTAGCTGCCGCCGGCGGCGAACAGGCGCCGGCGGTCGATGTAGGGCTTCTTGAGCAGGATCTCGGTCGCGGCCTCGATGTCCTGCAGCTCGAGCTCGCCCCAGCGGTGGGTGATGCTGTCGAGGAAGGCGTGGCCGAAGCCGGAGCTGCCGTGGTAGTTGACGCCGGCCACGACATAGCCCTGGGCGGCGAAGACCTGCGTGTTCCAGCGGTAGTGCCAGTTGTCGCCCGGCCCGGTATGCGGGCCGCCGTGGATGTTGTGCAGCAGCGGGTACTTCTTCTTCGGGTCGAAACCGGGCGGGAAGGTGAGCCACACCTGCACCGGATCGCCCGCGCCGCCCGGCTGCGCGCGCGCGCCCTGGATCCACATCTCCTCGACACGACCGAGCTCGAACGGCGCCAGCAGCGCGTCGTTGAAGCGTTCGATGCGCTGCGGCTCGCGGCTGGCCAGATGCACGTGGATGCGGCCCGGGTGCAAGGCGCTGTCGGCCAGCGTCACCAGCGTGCCGGCGGCCTTGTCGAAGCCGCCCACCCAGCCGCCGCGCACCACGATCTCGGCGCGCCGGTCGGGCAGCTCGAAGCGCCACAGATGCGAGCGCCCGCGCTGCTCGGCCAGGAAGAGCAGCGCCTGGCCGTCGTCCTCCCAGTGCAGCGGCGGGTGCACCTCGTGGTCCCATTCGGCGCTCACCACCTCCCAGCGGCCGCTGGCGCGCTCGAGCAGCGCCAGTTGCGCGGGCATCGTGTGCTTGCGCGCCTGATGGCTGGCGGTGAAGGCGATGCGTTCGCCGTCCGGGCTGTAGCGCGGCGCGCCGAAGTCCCAGTCGGCGTCGCGCGCGACGACGCGGATGCGGCCGCTCGCCAGTTCCACCTCGGCCAGCGCGCAGCGGCCGTCGCCGCGCTTTTCGGGCGCCGGATCGAACGCGAACACCGCGCGCCGGCCGTCGGGCGCGACGTCGAAGTGGTTGGCGTCGGGGTCGGCGCGTGCCAGCTCGTAGCCGCTGCCCTCGAACAGGTCGCGCACCTTGGCCGGCCGGCCGGCGCCGCCGTGCACACCGAGGTCGACGAGATGCAGGTGCGCCACGCGCTCCATCGGCAGGTTGCGGTCCCAGTGGCGGTACTGCGCCTCGCTCGTGACGTAGGCCGTCTCCTTGCGCTTCTTGAACTCGGCCAGCCGTCGCGCCTGCGCCTTGGCGCCGCGCGCGTCGGGCCAGACCCAGGAGACGAAGACGAGCCGCCGGCCGTCGGGGCACCAGCGGAAGGCCTCCACCCCGGTGGCCACCTCGGCCGCGCGCCGCGCCTCGCCGCCGTCGGGCGCGATCAGGTAGAGCTGCGCCTCGTCGTCCTTGCGGCCCTCCTGCTCGCGCCTGGCGGTGAAGGCGATCGCGCGGCCGTCGGGGCTCCAGCGCGGCGCGCCGTCCTTGTCGCCGCACGCGGTCAGGCGGCGCGCCTTGCCGCCGAGCGTGGACAGCAGCCACAGCGAACTCGAGGTCTTGTTCTCCTCCATCGAAGCGCTGGTGACCGAGACCACCGCCTGCGCGCCGTCGGGCGCGAGGCTGGGCGCGCCCAGGCGCTCGATCTTCCAGAGGTCATCGACGGTGAGGGTCTTCTTCCTGGGCATGAGCGGGTCCGGCGGTTCAGCGGGGTCGGGTCAGTTGCCAGTCGAGGTGCGAGCGCACCGTGGGCCATTCGGCGGCGGTGATGCTGTAGACGGCGGTGTCGCGCAGCGTGCCGTCGCGGCCGATCTGATGCGCGCGCAGCACGCCGTCGAGCTGCGCGCCCAGGCGCTCGATGGCGCGCCGGCTCTGCGTGTTCAGGCGGTGCGTGCGGAACTCGACCGCGATGCAGTCGAGCTGCTCGAAGGCGTGTCCGAGCAGCAGCCGCTTGCACTGCGTGTTGAGCGCGCTGCGCTGCACGCGTGCCGCGTACCAGGTGCTGCCGATCTCGACGCGCCGGTGGGCGGCGTCGATGTTCATGTAGCTGCTCATGCCGGCCACCCGGCCGGCGCCGTCGAACACCGTGAAGGGCAGCATCGAGCCGGCCGCCTGCAGCGCCAGGCGGCGCTCGATCTCGCGCGCCATGCCTTCGGGCGCCGGCACCGACGTGTACCACAGCCGCCACAGCTCGCCGTCGCGCGCGGCGGCGCACAGCGCGTCGTGGTGCTCGGGCGCGAGCGGGCGCAACGTTGCATGCGTCGCGCTCAGCGTGACGGGATCAGGCCACGGCATCTCAGCGGCCGTGGCGCTGCATGAAGACGAGCTTCTCGAACAGCGTCACGTCCTGTTCGTTCTTGAGCAGCGCACCCACCAGCGGCGGCACGCTCACCTTGTGGTCCTTGCTCTGCAGCGCCTCGAGCGGGATGTCCTCGGCCACCAGCAGCTTGAGCCAGTCGAGCAGCTCGCTCGTGCTGGGCTTCTTCTTCAGCCCGGGCAGGTTGCGCACGCCGTAGAAGACCTCGAGCGCGGCGCCCAGCAGCTCCTTCTTCAGGCCCGGGAAGTGCACGTCGACGATCGCCTTCATCGTCTCCGCGTCGGGGAACTTGATGTAGTGGAAGAAGCAGCGCCGCAGGTAGGCGTCGGGCAGCTCCTTCTCGTTGTTGGAGGTGATGACCACGAGCGGCCGGTGGCGCGCCTTGACCAGCTCGCGCGTCTCGTAGACGTAGAACTCCATGCGGTCGAGTTCGCGCAGCAAGTCGTTCGGGAACTCGATGTCGGCCTTGTCGATCTCGTCGATCAGCAGCGCTTGCGGCTGCTCGGAGGCGAAGGCCTGCCACAGCACGCCGCGCACGATGTAGTTGTGGATGTCGCGCACTTTCTCGTCGCCGAGCTGGCTGTCGCGCAGGCGGCTCACGGCGTCGTACTCGTACAGGCCCTGCTGTGCCTTGGTCGTGCTCTTGACGTGCCACTGCAGCAAGGGCATGCCGAGCGCGCCGGCCACCTCCTCGGCGAGCATGGTCTTGCCGGTGCCGGGCTCGCCCTTGACGAGCAGCGGCCGGCGCAGCGTGATCGCCGCGTTGACGGCGAGCATCAGGTCCTGCGTGGCGACGTATTGGTCGGTGCCTTGAAACTTCATCGGGTGGGGCGGTGCACGACTGCCGCAGCACGGGTGCGGCGCACGCGAGGCGAGGGGGTGCGCCGCAGTATACGGGCCGCCCTGCGCGGCCCGCGCCGGGCGGCGGCCTGCGGCAGCGCTCGGGTCGGGGGCCTGTCCGTCAGGACGTCGCGCCGGCGCGGCGTGGGCGCACGCCGTTGCGGTCGAGCCGCGCGCCCTCGTTTCCGATCGGCGCGCCGTCGTGTCGGATCGGCGCGCCGTCGTGTCGGATCGGCGCGTCGTCGTGTCGGATCGGCGCGCCGTCGTGTCGGATCGGCGCGCCGTCGTGTCGGATCGGCGCGTCGTCGTCTCCGCACCGCGCGCCCGGGTGACGGATCGGCGCGCGCTCGTGCTCGAGCAGCGCACGCTTGCGTGCCAGCCCGCCGGCGTAGCCGGTGAGCGCGCCGCCGCGGCCCAGCACGCGGTGACAGGGCACGACGATGCTCACCGGGTTGCGGCCGACCGCCGCGCCGACGGCGCGCGCTGCGCGCGGCTGCCCGAGCCGCTCGGCGAGCGTGCCGTAGTGCCCGAGCTGGCCTGGCCCGATGGCGCGCAGCGCCTGCCACACGCGGCGCTGGAACGGCGTACCCTGCGCGTCCAGCGCCACGGCAAACTGCGTGCGGCCGTCGCCGGCCCAGTACGCGTCGAGTTCGCGCCGCAACTGCGCGATGTGCGGGTTGTGCTCGTCGTTGGGCGCGGCCAGCGCGCCCGGATGGTGGCGCTGGCCGTCGAACCACAGCCCGGCGATGCCGCGTGCCGTGGCCGCGGCGGTCATCCAGCCGAGGGGCGTGTCGATGCGCGCCTGGGCGACGAGTGCGAGCTTCATTCAGGTCTCCAGGCTGTGCCACAGGCGCAGCACGGCGTAGGCGCGCCAGGGCCGCCAGGCGGCCGATGCCGCCTCGGCGGCGCGCGGCTCGCGTGCACCGAGCAGGGGTTCGAGTGCGGCCAGCACGCCGAGGTCGCCGGCCGGGAAGGCATCGGGCCAGCCGAGCGCGCGCAGCGCGATCATCTGCACGCTCCACGCGCCGATGCCGGGCAAGGCGCGCAGCTGTTCGAGCGTGCGCCCCAGCGGCGCGGCCGGATGCAGCTCGAGACGCCCGGCCTGCACTTCGGCGGCCAGGGCCTGCAGCGCACGCACGCGCTGGCGCACGATGCCCAGGCGGCCGAGCTGCGCGGGCGCGGCACCGGCGATGCGCGCGGGGTCGGGAAAGAGCCGTGTCAGGTCGGCGAAGGGCGTCGCGATCGACACGCCCAGCGCTTCGACCAGACGCGCAGCGAGCGTGCGCGCCGCCGCCACCGTCACCTGCTGGCCGAGGATCACGCGCACCGCGGTCTCGAAGCCGTCGCACGCGCCGGGCACGCGCACGCCGGCCGGCCCGGGCAGGCCGGCCAGCACCGGATCGACGAGCGCCGGATCGGCGTCGACGTCGAGTTGCCGGCGCACGCGCTGCAGCACCGCGGCCAGTACCGGCGCCAGCACCGGCGCGAGCGCGACCTCGATCTCGTGGCGCTCGGGCCGGAAGCGGCAGGCCACCCAGCCGGCCAGCACGCCGCCGGCGTGCGGCATGGCGAGCGTGCGGCGCAGCGTGTCGCCGGCCACCGCCTCGACGCCGGCGACGGCACGGCGCGCGCAGAAATGCAGCATGCCGGCGACGTCGTACGGCGGCCGGTAGCCCAGCCGCACGACGAGCGCCGGCTCGCGCGGCGCGCTGCCGTGGGCACGCCTGAGCGCCGTCGGCGCCATGCGGTAGCGCTCGGCGAAGGCGGCGTTGAAGCGGCGCAGGCTGGCGAAGCCGCTGGCCAGCGCGATCTGCGTCACCGGCAGTGCGGTGTCGGCGAGCAGCTGCTTGGCGTGCAGCAGTCGCTGCGTCGTCAGGTACTCGAGCGGCGAGACGCCGTGCGCGGCGGCGAAGATGCGGCGCAGGTGGCGGTCGGTGACGCCGAGCGTCGCGGCGAGCGCAGGCAGCGCGAGCGCGCGCCCCTCGAGCGCCGCCTGCGCCAGCCGGCGCGCCGCGACGAGCGCCAGCGCCTGTGACGAATCGACCCAGGCCAGCCCCGGCGCGCGCTCGGGCCGGCAGCGCAGGCAGGGCCGGAAGCCCGCGCGCTCGGCCAGCGCCGCACTGGCGAAGAAGCGGCAGTTGCGCGCCAGCGGCGTGCGCACGCGGCACACCGGCCGGCAGTACACGCCGGTCGAGGTGACGCCGACGAACAGCCGCCCGTCGAAGCGTGCATCGCGCGAACGCAGGGCCGCGTACTGCGCGCGTGCCGCGGGATCGGAGGCGCCTGCGGGGCGTCGCGTGGCCATGCCGGGATCATAGGCCGCGCGGCGCATCCGACTCGCCGTTTGCGGACATGTGGCTGCCGCCGCCGGCGCCGCGGCAGCGCCTCCGGCCGGCGCATGCCGGTGGGACGCGGCGCGCTGCCTAGAATGTCCGCGAGCCCGAGAAAGAGCCCGCACCATGCAAGTCCATGCCAGCGTCTTCAAGGCCTACGACATCCGCGGCGTCGTCGGCAGCACGATCGACGAGACCTTTGCCGAGCACCTCGGCCGCGCTTTCGGCACCGAGGCCTTGGCCGCGGGCGAACGCGCGGTGGCGGTCGGCCGCGACGGGCGCGTCTCGGGCCCGGCGCTGGCCGCAGCGCTCGTGCGCGGGCTCGTCGCCACCGGCCTGGACGTCGTCGATCTCGGTGCCGTGACCACGCCGATGCTGTACTACGTGGCCGCCACGCGCGGCCGCCATGGCTGCTCGAGCGGGATCCAGGTCACGGGCAGCCACAACCCGAAGGACTACAACGGCTTCAAGATGGTGCTCGCCGGCCGCGCCATCCACGGCGAGGAGATCCAGGCGTTGCGCCGCCGCATCGAAGCCGAGGATTACCGCAGCGCCCGCGGCCGGGCCGCGCGCATGGACATCCTGGCCGAGTACCGGCAGCGCATCGTGTCGGACTGCCGTCTGGCCCGGCCGATGAAGATCGTCGTCGACTCGGGCAACGGCATCCCCGGGGCCAGCGCGCCGGGCATCCTCGAGGCGCTGGGCTGCAAGGTGATCGACCTGTACAGCGCGGTCGACGGCAGCTTCCCGAACCACCACCCCGACCCGAGCAAGCCCGAGAACCTGGCCGACCTCGTCAAGGTGGTGCATGCCGCCGGCGCCGAGCTCGGCCTGGCGTTCGACGGCGACGGCGACCGCCTGGGCCTCGTCACCGCCGGCGGCAACATCATCTATCCCGACCGGCAGATCGTGCTGTTCGCGCGCGACATCCTCACGCGCCATCCGGGCGCGCCGATCATCTTCGACGTCAAGTGCAGCCAGCGCGTGCCGGTGGCCATCCGCGCGGCCGGCGGCGTGCCGCTGCTGTGGAAGACCGGTCATTCGCTGATCAAGGCCAAGCTGCGCGAGACCGGTGCGCCCTTCGCCGGCGAGATGAGCGGGCACCTGTTCTTCGGCGAACGCTGGTACGGCTTCGACGACGCGATGTACACCGCCGCGCGGCTGCTCGAGATCCTCTCGCGCCACGCCGACCCGAGCGCCGTGCTCGACGCGCTGCCCACCAGCTTCGCCACGCCCGAGCTGAACGTGCCCTGCGCCGAGGGCGAACATCACCGCGTCGTGGCCGAGCTCGTCGCGCGCGCGGGCGACGGGCGGTTGTCCTTTGCCGGCGGCGAACTGGGCACGATCGACGGCTTGCGCGTCGACTTCGCCGACGGCTTCGGCCTCATCCGCGCCAGCAACACCACACCGGTGCTGGTGCTGCGCTTCGAGGGCCACACGCAAGCCGCGCTGCAGCGCATCGAAGCGGCCTTCATGGCCGCGTTGCGCAGCGTCAAGCCCGACGCGCAGGTGGCCGCCGCGGCGCACTGAGCGCCCGCGGCGCGCCATTGCCTTCGAGCCGACGATGCCGGGCCCCGCGGCCGCGCTTGCCCGCGCGGCCTACTCGATGCTGCTGCGGCTGGCGACGCCGGCGTACCTGCTGCGGCTGTGGTGGCGCGGCCGGCGCGAGCCCCTGTACCGGCACGCGCTGGCCGAGCGCCTGGGCTTCGCGTCGGCGGCAGCGGCGCCCGGGCGCTTGTGGATCCATGCCGTCTCGCTCGGCGAGACGCGCGCCGCGGCGGCGCTCGTCGAGGAGCTGCGCCGGCAGCGGCCGGGCCTGCGCCTGCTGCTGACGCACGGCACGGCCACCGGCCGTGCCGCCGGCCTGGCGCTGCTCGGAGCCGGCGACGCGCAGGCCTGGCTGCCTTACGACACTCCGGGCGCGGTGCGCCGCTTCCTGAGGCGCCAGCGGCCGGCCGCCGGCGTCCTGATGGAGACCGAGGTCTGGCCGAATCTGCTCGGTGCGGCGCGCGCCGCAGCGGTGCCGGTGCTGCTGGCCAACGCGCGCCTGTCGGCGCGCAGCCTGGCCAAGGCCGAGCGCCTGGCGCTGCTGATGCGGCCGGCCGCCCGCTGCATCATGCAGGCGCTGGCGCAGACCGAGGGCGACGCGGCGCGCCTGCGCGCCGCCGGCGTGCGTGGCGTGGCGGTGTTCGGTAACCTGAAGTTCGACATGACGCCGGCGCCCGCGCTGCTCGCGCGCGGGCGCGCCTGGCGCGCCGCGCTGGCACGTCCGGTCGTGCTGGCCGCCAGCACGCGCGAAGGCGAGGAGCAGGCGTTGCTTGCCGCCTGGCAGGCGCTGCCCGCGCCGCGGCCGCTGCTCGTCGTGGTGCCGCGGCATCCGCAGCGCTTCGACGAGGTGGCGGCGCTGGCGGGATCGGTGCAGCTCGGGGTCGTTCGCCGCAGCGGCTGGGTCGACACCCTGCCCGCCGCAGCGCAGGGCGTCGACCTCTGGCTCGGCGACTCCCTCGGCGAAATGCCGCTGTACTACGCGCTGGCCGACGTGGCGCTGCTGGGCGGCAGCTTCGCGCCGCTGGGCGGCCAGAACCTGATCGAGGCCGCCGCCTGCGGCTGCCCGCTGCTGATGGGGCCGCACACGTTCAATTTCGCCGAGGCGGCCGAACTGGCGCTGGCCGCGGGCGCCGCCCTGCGCATGCCCGACATCGGAGCGGCCGTGCGGCGCGCCGCTGCGCTGGCGGCCGACGCCGCGGCCGCCGACGAGCGCCGCGCGATGGCGGCCGCGGCGCTCGCCTTCGCCGAGCGCCACCGAGGTGCGGCGGCGCGCACGGCGCAGGCGATCCTGGGCGTGATGCCGGGCTGAGAGCCTGTGACGACATGAATCACGCGGACGTGATTCGTGTCGTCACGCCATCCGAGCCCTGCGCGCCGCGCCTGGCCCAGCGCCCTTGGGCACCGCTGCACGGGCGCGCCTCATGTCTTCACAGGCGCTCAGGGCACGAGCAGCCGGTTGGCCGCTTCGACGTCGCCGCCGTTGAGTTGACCCGAGGCCTGGCGCAGCCTGAGGTTGCCGACGATGTTGTCGTAGCGCGCCCGGGCCAGGTCGCGCTGCGTGCCGTAGAGCTGGGTCTGCGCGTTCAGCACGTCGACGTTGACTCGCACGCCGACCTTGTAGCCGAGCTGCGTGGCTTCCAGCGAGAGCTTGCTCGAGGCCTCGGCTGCCTCCAGCGCCTTGACCTGCGCCAGCCCGGACTGCACGCCGAGGAAGGCCACGCGCGTGCCCTGCGCGACGCCGCGGCGCGCCGCCTGCAAGTCGTTGCCGGCCTTTTCCTCGAGCAGAACGGTCTCCCTGATCCGGCTGTCGACCGCGCCGCCGCTGTACAGGGTCCAGTTGAGCTGCACGCCCACGCTGCCGCTGGTGGTGGTGCCGCGCGAGCTCGCGAGCACGGCGCTGCCGCGCTGGTCGGCCAGCCCGAGCGTGGCCACGGCGTCCACGGTCGGCAGACGGCCGGCGCGGGCCTTCTCGGTCTCGAGCTGCGCCATGTCCAGGCCGAGCCTGGCCTTGCGGATGCTCGGGTGCCGACTCTCGGCCGCGCTGACCCATTCCTCGACGCGGCCGGGCACGAGTGCCGGCAGCGCCACCGGAACGGCCAGCGGCCTGGGCTCGACGTTCGTGCGGCCGACGAGCTCGTCGAGCGCGACGCGCTTGGCGCGCAGGTCGTTCTCGGCGAAGATCTCCTGCGCCACGACGAGGTCGTACTTGGCCTGCGCCTCGCGCGTGTCGGTGATGGTGGCGGTACCGACTTCGAAGTTGCGCTTGGCCGACGCCAGCTGCTCGGTGATGGCGGCCTTGTTGGCGCGCGTGGCGGCCAGCGAGTCCTGCGCGGCCAGCACGTCGAAGTAGGCCTGGGCCAGGCGCACGATCAGGTCCTGCTCGGCGCTGTCGAGGTCGGCCTGCGCCGCATCGTAGGCCTTGCGCGCCTGCGCGATGCTGGCGTCGTTGCCGCGGTTGAACAGCGGATAGCGGCCGTTGAGAGCGCCTTGCGTCGTGCTGCTCGACATCCAGCCGACGCTGGGCGGGTCGATGCGGGCCGTGCTGGCGACGGCGGTGGCGGCGACGCTGGGCCGCGCGAGCGCGTCGCTCTGCGCCATGCGGTACTCGGCCGACTGCGCCAGCGCGCGCGCCGCGAGGTAGGTGGCGTCGTAGCCGCGCGCGGCCTCGTACAGCTCCTTCAGGCTCTGCGCCGCCGCCGGGCCGCACACGCCGAGCAGGAAGACCGCAGCGCAGGCGAGCAGGGCCGGTTGCAGCGGCCGATGCGGGCGGCTGGGGGAGCGACGGTGCGGGCGACGGTGCGGGCGGGCGGGCATGCGCGGTCCTCGGGATGGGGTTCTGGATGCAGCGGCCGCGGCGGCGGCCGCGCGCTTTATGGCGCCGCTGCGTTCGGCGCGCGCGCAGCGTGCGACGAACAGCGGCAGCAGCGGCACGAGCCGGCGCAGATCGGGACGGACGGTGCGGCGGGCAGCGGCATGGCCGATCAGAACGCGAAGCGGCTCGGCGCGCCGAAGCCTTCGAGGCGCGGCACGACGGTGTCGAACAGCTCGGTCTCGGACCAGGCGGCGTCGCCGGTGCGCGTATAGAGCCGCGCCTGCATGATCGGCAGTTCGCCGACGAAGGCGGCGAGGCGGCCGCCGCGCTTCAACTGCGCGAGCAGCGCGCGCGGCACCTCGGCCAGCGCGCCCGACAACACGATGACGTCGAACGGCGCCTCGCCCGGCAGGCCGCGTGCGCCTTCGGCCGCGCTCACCTCATGGACGGTGACGTTGAGCACGCCGTTGCGGCGCAGGCTCTCGCGCGCCATCTGCGCCAGCGCCGGCCGGCACTCCAGCGTGTGCACGTGCATGGCGCGGTGCGCCAGCAGCGCGGCCATGAAGCCCGAGCCGGTGCCGATCTCGAGCACCTTCTCGTGGCGCTGCACCTGCAGCTCCTGCAGCAGCCGGGCCTCGACCTTGGGCTCGAGCATGCAGGGGCCGCCGGGCGCGTCGTCGACGAGCGGGATCTGGGCGTCGACGAAGGCGAGCGCGCGGCGCTGCGGCGGCACGAAGTCCTCGCGGCGCAGCGTCCCGAGCAGCTCGAGCACGGCCGGGTCGAGCACGTCCCAGGGACGGATCTGCTGCTCGATCATGTTGAAGCGAGCGGTCTCGGTGTTCATGCGCATACCTGGTAGGGTATCATATTTCCGACGTTTGCGCCATTCTAGGAGCGTGGGCGGCGGAAATCCGGCCCCGCGCCGCGGCGAGTCGCGGTGCCGGGCAAGGCGCGCGCCTTCAGGCCTGCCTGTGCGTGCCGCGGCGGCGCAGGCGGCGCCGCGCCCAGGCCGCGAGGTCGTCGAGCCAGCAGTAGATCACCGGCACCACCACCAGCGTCAGCAGCGACGAGGTGATCACGCCGCCGATCACGGCCTGGCCCATCGGCGCGCGCTGCTCCGAGCCCTCGCTCACCGCGAAGGCCAGCGGCACCATGCCGAACACCATCGCCAGCGTCGTCATCAGGATCGGCCGCAGCCGCACCCGTGCCGCGTGCAGCAGCGCCTCGGTGCGCGCCATGCCGTCGGCGCGCGAGCGGATCGCGAAGTCGACCAGCAGGATCGCGTTCTTCGTCACCAGCCCCATCAGCATGACGACGCCGATCACCGAGAACATGTTGAGCGTGCTGCGGAAGGCAAGCAGCGCGAGCACGACGCCGATGAGCGTCAGCGGCAGGCTGCTCATCAGCGCCAGCGGCTGCAGGAAGCTCTTGAACTGGCTGGCCAGGATCATGTAGATGAAGACCACCGCCAGCACGAGCGCGCTGGCCGCGTAGGTGAAGCTCTCCTGCATGTTCTTGGTGTTGCCGCCGAAGGCGTAGCGGTAGCCCGGCGGCCAGGCGATGCCGTCGAGCACGCGGCGGATGTCGTCGGTCACCGCGCCCGAACTGCGCCCGAGCGCGTTGGCGTCGATGTTGATCTCGCGGCTGAGGTCGCGCCGGTTGATCTGGTTGGGACCCGTCCCGGCGGCGATGTCGGCCACCTGCGCCAGGCGCACGACGCGCGTGCTGCCGTCGGCGGCGCCGAGCACCAGCGGCAGTTCGCGCAGGTCGGCCGGCGTCGCGCGGTACTCGGGCGCCAGGCGCAGCCAGACGTCGTAGTTCTCGCCGTTGGCGGCACGCCAGTTGCCCACCGTCGTGCCGGCGACCAGCGTGCGCAGCGTGCCGGCGATGGCGTTGACGTCGAGGCCGAGGTCGGCCGCGGCGTCGCGCTTGACGTCGACCGTGATCGTCGGCTTGTCGGGCTTGAGGGTGCTGTCCAGGTCGACCAGGCCGGGGATCTCGCGCAGCCGCGCGAGCACCTGCTGCGACAGGCGCGCGAGTTCGCCCAGGTCCGGGCCCTGGATCGAGAAGCCGATGCTCTTGTTGCCGCCCAGGTCGGGGATGCCGATGTTGGTGACGGTGATGCCGGGAATCGCGGCCAGGCGTTCGCGCATCGGCGCGACGAGCTGGTCGATGCTGCGCCGGCGATCCTTGCGGTCGACCAGGCGCACGTAGACGCTGGCGTAGATCTTGCCGGCGACGAAGCCGCTGTTGATCGTGGTCACCGTGAAGCGCACCTCGGGCAGCGCGCGCAGCGCGGCGTCGACCTGGCGCGCGCGCGCCTCGGTCAGCTCGAGCGAGCTGCCCACCGGGGTGTAGAAGTTGACGATCGTCTCCGAGAAGTCGGCGCGCGGCACGAACTCCTTGCCCAGCGCCCCGGCCAGCACGAGTGCCGCGACGAAGGTCGCCGCGGCCAGCGCCACCGTCTTCACCTTGTGCACGAGCGACCAGCCGAGCAGCCGCTGGTAGACCTGCGCCAGCCAGTCGGTGAACCGGTCGAAGGCGCCGGTGACGCGCCCCACCGTGCGGTCGTAGCGCGTGCGCGGCCGGTCGCGCCAGCGGTGGTGCGCCTGCGGGTCGTGCCAGACGCTCGAGAGCATCGGGTCGAGCGTGAAGCTCACGAACATCGAGATCAGCACCGCGGCGACGATGGTGATGCCGAACTCGTGGAAGAAGCGCCCGACGATGCCGCCCATGAAGCCGATCGGCGCGAACACCGAGACGATCGACAGCGTCGTCGCCAGCACCGCCAGGCCGATCTCCTGCGTCGCCTCGAGCGCCGCGTCGTGCGCGCTCTTGCCCATCTGCACGTGGCGCACGATGTTCTCGCGCACGACGATGGCGTCGTCGATGAGCAGACCCACGCACAGCGACAGCGCCATCAGCGTGATGCCGTTGATCGTGAAGCCGAACATGTACATGAACAGGAACGCGCCGATGAGCGAGATCGGCAGCGTGAGCCCGGTGATGACGGTGCTGCGCCAGCTGTTGAGGAACAGGAACACGATCAGGATCGTCAGCGCCGCACCCTCGAACAGCGTGCGCCGCACGTTCTCGACCGAGACCCGGATCGCGCGCGAGTTGTCGCGGTTGACCTCGGTGCGCATGCCCGCCGGCGTCACCGGGCGCGCTTCGGCCAGCGCGCGCATCAGGCCGTCGACGACGGCGATGGTGTTCTCGCCCTGGCTCTTCTGCACCGACAGCAGCACCGTGCGCTGGCCGTTGTACAGCGCGAGCGACTCCACCTCCTGCGGGCCGTCGACGATGTCGGCCACCTGGGCCAGACGCACGACGCTGCCGGTGCCCGAGGCGGCGGCGCCCGCCGGCGGCCGGCGCGCGACGACGATGTCGCCGAAGTCGCGCGGCGTGGCCAGGCGCGCGTTCATCTGGACCACGATCTCCTGGTCGCGCGCGCGGATCGCGCCCAGCGGCAGCTCCTGGTTCTCGCTGCGCAGCGCGGCGCGGACCTGTTCGACGCTCACCCCCATCGCCTCGAGCGCGGCCGGGCGCAGCAGCACCTGCACCTGGCGCGCCACGCCGCCCACCAGCTGCACGGCACCGACGCCGCGTACGTTCTCGAGGCGCTTTTGCAGCACCTGCGCGGCCCAGGTGGTGAGCTCCTGCTGGCTGGTGCGGCCGTCGGCGGCGAGCACGGCGACGTTGAAGATCGGCTGCGACTGCGGATCGAAGCGGAAGATGCGCGGCTCCTTGACCTCGTCGCGCAGCGTCGGGCGCATCAGCGCCACCTTCTCGCGCACGTCCTCGGCCGCCTTGCGCCCGTCGATGTCGAGGTTGAACTCGATGATCGTCACCGAGCTGCTCTCGAAGCTGCGCGAGTACAGCGACGAGATGCCGGCCACGGTGTTGACGGCCTCCTCGACCTTCTTCGTGACCTCGGCCTCGACGATCTCCGGGCTGGCGCCCGGGTAGTCGATCTGCACCACGACGGTCGGGATGTCGACGTTCGGGAACTGGTCGATCGCCAGGCGCTGGTAGCTCACCAGGCCGAGCACGACGAAGGCGAGCATGACCATCACCGCGAGCACCGGGTTCGCGATGGCGACGCGCGTGAACCACATGGCGCGCGGTCGCCGGGGCGCTCAGCGGCTGGCCGCTGCGGCGGGTGCGGCCGCGGCCAGCCGCAGCCGGGTGCCGGCGCGCAGGCTGCCGACGGTGGCGCGCAGCACGGTGGCGCCGGCAGCCAGGCCCGAGGTGATCTCGACCGCGCTTTCGCGTCCGGCTTCGAGCGAGGCTTCGCCGCGCGCGCCCAGCCCGACCGGACGCTCGACGGCGCGGCCGTCTTCGAGCGCCAGCACGTAGGGCCGCGCCTGGTCCAGCCGCACGGCCGAGGCCGGCACGACGAGTGCGCGCCGCGCGGCGAGCTCGACCGTGGCGCGCGCGAACAGGCCCTGGCGCAGCCCCGGCTGCGGCGCGAGCTCGAGATAGGCCAGCACGCTGCGCGTTGCGCCCAGCGCGCTCGGCGCGATGCGCACGACGCGCGCGGCCACCGGTTCGGCCAGCCCGTCGATCGCCACGCGTGCCGTCTGGCCCACGCGCAGCGCGAGCACGTCGGCCGGCGCGACCGCGGCCTCGAGTTCGATGCGCGCAAGGTCGACGATCTCGACCAGGCGCGTGTCCACCGCCACGCGCTCGCCCGGCTGCACGAAGCGCTGGGCCACGAGGCCGGCGATCGGCGCGCGGATCTCGGCGTCGCGCACCGCCTTGCGTGCCAGTTCGGCGGCGGCGCGCGCGGCCTGCAGCGCGGCGCGCGCGCCCGCCTCGCTGCTGATCGAGGTCTCGAGCGCGTTCCTCGAGATGAAGCCCTGCGCCACGAGCGCCTTGTTGTTGTCGAGCGTGCGCGTCGCGATCTCGAGCTGGGCTTCGGCGCTGCGCGCCTGGTCCTCGGCCTGGCGCAGGCGCCAGTCGAATTCGGTGGTGTCGAGGCGGCCGATGAGCTGGCCGGCAGCGACGCGATCGCCTTCGCGCACGTCGAGCTGGCGCACCTCGGCCGCGACGCGCGCCTTGACGAGCGCGGTCTGCAGCGCGCGCAGCGTGCCGGTGAGGGCGAGCGTCTGCCTGAGCGGCCGCTCGGACGCGCTGGCCACGTCCACCGCCGCGAGCTCGATCGCCGGCGGCGCGGCCGACGCCGCGGCGGCGGCCGATGCCGCGCCGCCCTCGGCGCGGCGCCCGCCCAGCGTGCGCGCCAGCAGCGCCCCCAGCAGCGCCAGCACGAGCAGCGCGAGCAGCCAGCGCAGGCCGCGGCGCGCCTTCACCGGATTGCCCCGCGCGCGGCGCGCCGGGCGGCCGAAGCCCCGGGGCGGCGCAGCGCGCTCATGCGACGCCGCGCCGGCGCGCCGCTGCGTGCAGCTCGAGGCCGTGCAGCACGAGTTCGAGATGGGTCTGCAGCAGCGCGCGCGGCTCGATCGCAGCCGCCCCATGCACGCGGCAGGCGCCGAGCGAATGCCGGTGCAGCGCCATGAAGATCAGCGGCGCCATCAGCGCCTGGGCCGCGACCTGCGGCGGCAGCGCGCGGAACTCGCCGCGCTCGATGCCGCGCTGCACGGCCGTGCTGAACAGCCGATGCGCCGGCGTGATCACTTCGTCGGCATAGAACTGCGCGAGCTCGGGGAAGTTGCGCGCCTCGGCGAGCATGATCTTGTGGATGCCGGCGGCCGGGGTGCTGCCCACGCGCTCCCACCAGGCATTCAGCAGCCCGGCGATCAGCTCGCTGGTCGAGCCGCGGTACTGCGCCACCACCTCCTGACCCTGCGCGATGAGGCTGGCCAGCGTGCCGCGCACGACCGCCTTGAACAACTCGTCCTTGCTCGGGTAGTAGAGGTAGAGCGTGCCCTTGGCGACGCCCGCGCGTCGCGCCACCTCGTCGGCGCGCGTCGCGGCGTAGCCCTTCTCGACGAAGAGCGCGAGCGCGGCGTCGAGCAGCTCCTGCGGCCGCGCCTCCTTGCGGCGCTGGCGTGCCGGCCGCGTGCGCGCCGGCGGGCGGGCGCGCGGCGCGGCCGGGTGTCGGCGCGCAGGGGAAGGGAGAACCGCGCTCATGCCTTGTTAGTGACTGATCGGTCAGTAATTCTACGAAGCGCGCCCGAGGCGGTCAAGCACGCGCGGTCAGGCACGCGATGCGCGCGCCGTCGAGCCTGTTGCCGGGCTGTCCGCGGCGCGCCCGGCCGCATGCCTTGGGGCGCGCGGGGCGCAGCGCTGGCTATCATCGCCGCCGCATCGCGGCCGCGCCGCCGCATCGTCGGGACATGGCGGGCGCATCGCCGGGGCATCACGGCCCGCACGCGCCGCGCCCGAGCGGCCGACCCCGCGCATCGACGAAGGAAGAAATTGGACCTGCTGCTGCTCGCCAAGGCCGCCCTGCTGGGCATCGTCGAAGGGCTCACCGAGTTCCTGCCGATCTCCTCGACCGGCCACCTGATCCTCGCCGGCTCGCTGCTCGGCTTTACCGGCGAGAACGCCAAGGTCTTCGAGATCGCGATCCAGACCGGCGCCATGGCGGCCGTGATCTGGGAATACCGCGCGCGCCTGGGGCGGGCGCTGGCCGGCGTCGGCAGCGATCCGGCGGCGCGCCGCTTCGTGCTCAACATCGCCATCGCCTTCGTGCCGGCGGCGGTGATCGGGCTGCTGTTCAACAAGGCGATCAAGGCGCACCTGTTCGCTCCCGTGCCGGTGGCGCTGGCCTTCGTCGTCGGCGGGTTCGTCATCCTGTGGGTCGAACGGCGCCACAAGGCGGCCTACGGCCTGCGCGATCTCGAAGGCCGGCGCCACGCGCGCGTCGAGACGGTGGAGGACATGAGCGCGCGCGACGCGCTCGTCGTCGGCTGCATGCAGTGCCTGGCGCTCGTGCCCGGCACCAGCCGCTCGGGCGCCACCATCATCGGCGCGATGGTGTTCGGCTTGTCGCGCAAGGCGGCCACCGAGTTCAGCTTCTTCCTCGGCATCCCGACGCTGACGACGGCCGGCGCCTATTCGGTGTGGAAGCAGCGCGAAGCGCTGCACGCGGCCGACCTGCCGGTCTTCGCGGTCGGCTCGGTGCTGGCGTTCTGCGCCGCCTGGCTGTGCATCCGCTGGCTCATCCGCTACGTCTCGACGCACGACTTCATCCCGTTCGCCTGGTACCGCATCGCGTTCGGTGCGGTCGTGCTGCTCACGGCCTACAGCGGGCTCGTCGTCTGGGCCGACTGATCCGGGCGGCGCATGAACAGCAGGTCCCACACGCCGTGGCCGAGTGCGAGGCCGCGCTGCTCGTACTTCGAGGGCGGTCGCCAGGGCGGGCGCGGCGCATAGCCGGGCGCGCTGTTGACGAGTTCGGGCTCGGCCGCCAGCACCGCCAGCATCTGCTCGGCGTAGGGCTGCCAGTCGGTCGCGCAGTGCAGATGGCCGCCGGGCGCCAGGCGGCCGGCCAGCGTACGCACGAAGTCGGGCTGCACGAGGCGGCGCTTGTGGTGGCGCTTCTTGGGCCAGGGATCGGGAAACCACAGGTGCACGCCGGCGAGCGCGCCGGGCGCGAGCATGTACTGCAGCACCTCGACGGCGTCGTGGCGCACGATGCGCAGATTGGCCAGACCCTGTGCGCCGATGCGCCCGAGCAGCGCGCCGACGCCGGCTTCGTGCACGTCGACGGCGATGAAGTCGCGCTCCGGCCATGCGGCCGCGACGGCGGCGGTCGCCTCGCCCATGCCGAAGCCGATTTCCACGATGCGCGGCGCGCGCCGCGCGAAGACCGCGTCCAGGTCGAGCGGCTGCCGCGCGAACGGCAGCACGAAGCGCGGCCCGAGTTCGGCCAGCGCGCGCTGCTGGCCGCTGCCGATGCGGCCGCCGCGCAGCACGTAGCTGCGCACGGGGCGGCGGGGCGGTGCCGGGTCCATCGGGCTGCGATTGTCGGCGCTGCCGCGTCGCGGCGCCGACGGCGCGACGGCGCTGCGGCGCGGCGCGGGCCGCCCCGGGCAAGGTCGGCAGCCGGCGGCCGGTGCGGCGGATGTCCCCGCCCATAATGCGCAGCATGAAGGTCTTCTACTGGCTGATGGGCATCCTTGTCGTCGGCACCTTCGTGCCCTCGGTGCTGTACCTGCTGCTGTACGCCGTCACCGGCGAGCCGGCCTGTGCGCAGCGCGCCCGCACGCTGTGGAACGTCTCGCGCGTGTTCACGCTGCTCGCCTTCAACATCCTCGTCTGGGGGCACGTGGTCGTGGGGCTGTGGACCATCTGGTTCCGCTGATCCGGGCCGCGGCACGCGCACCTGTCGCGGAGGCGCCGCCGCACCACGAAGCGCCGCCGGCGCAGGCTACACTTGCCGCAGCGCGGGTGTAGTTCAATGGCAGAACGGCAGCTTCCCAAGCTTCATACGAGGGTTCGATTCCCTTCACCCGCTCCAATCTTCGCCAGGGCCCCGGACGGGGCCTTGGCCGTTTGTGCGGCGGGCGCAGTGCGCCTGCGCTGCAGCCGTCGCCACACGCCGGCCTCCCATCGGCCCTGCGGCCGGGTCCGGGTGCGGGACTGCGGGCGAGTCCGGATGGGGCCCTGCGGCCGCGTGCGGATGCGGCCCTGCGGCCGCGCAGCCATGCGGCCTTGCGGGCCAGCGGCGCCGACGTGAACGCTGCCGCTGCGCTCGCGCTGCGTCTGGCGGCGCTCGATCCCGGCCCGGCCGCGATCGTGCGGGCCTGGGCTTGTGCGGACGGCATCCGGCTCGTCGAAGACGACGCGGCGACGCAGCCCGGCGACCACGATGCCGTGCTGTACGTCGCCGCCTCCGCCGAGGCCCTGCACGCGCTGGCCCTGCGCCGCGAGCTGCCGCAGGCCGCCTTCGACCACGCCGTGGTCGTGCTGAGCGCCGTGGACGACGCCGCCGTCGCGAGCGAGCTGCTGACGCTGGGCGTGCAGGCGATCGTCGTCGGTTCCCTGCCCGGCTGCGGTGCCGAGCTGGCGCGCCAGCTGCGCCATGCCGTGCTGCGCAAGCGCGTCGAGCGCAGCGCGCGCAGCGCCTATGCCACCGATCTCGCCACGGGCCTGCCGCACGAGACGCAGCTGCTCGAGCACATGAGCCAGCTCGTGGCGCTGCGCGAGCGCGAGCCGGCGCCGATGGTGCTGCTGGCGCTGCGCGTCGAGGGCTATGCGCAGGCCGCGGCGCGCCTGGGCGGCGAGGCCGGCAACGTGCTGCGCCGCAAGGTGGCGGTGCGCCTGCGTGCCGCCCTGCGTGCCAGCGACGTCGTCGCCGCGATCGGGCCCGAGATGTTCGGCGTGCTGCTTGTCCATCTCGAGGCCAAGGCCGACGGCGGGCGCGTCGCCGCCAAGCTTGTGCGCGCACTGCAGCAGCCGATCGTCGTCGCCGGCCAGCCCTGTGCCGTGGCCGCGTCGGTGGGGCTGGCGATCTACCCCGACCATGGCAAGGACGCCGCCGCGCTGCTGCGCCGGGCGGTGGCCCAGGCCGGCGGCGGCACGGCGGCCGCTGCGCCCGCCGGGCGCCGCGGCGCGGCCAACGACGCGGCTTCCTGAGCGCCCCCGGGGCCGCGGGCGGCGTCCACCCCCGCGGGGCACGGGCCAAGCGGCGGGGCCGCATGTGCGTGCGAGCCGGGGTGCGCCCGCGCGGCCGCCGGCGGCGCGCACCGCCGCGCTGCGATGCCTGCCCGGGCGCGCGCGCCTGCGGCGCTGCGCGCGCGGACACGCGGCGCCGCACACAACGCAATGCGTCCGTTGCAACCCTGCGGCCCCGCGCGCGCGAGTACGCTGGCGCGCGAGTTTGTCGAGGCCGCGGCGCTGTGGCTGCGGCCCCGCGCGCGCGGGTACGCTTGACGTCTTCACGAGCCGCCCGATGAACCCGTTTCGCCAACTGCTGCAGGCGCACGGCGCGCGTGCGCCGATCGGCACCTGGATCGGGTCGGCCAGCCCCATCGTCGCCGAGGCCGTCGGCCACGCCGGTTTCGACTGGGCCGTGCTCGACATGGAGCACATGCCGCTCGATCCGATGGTGCTCGTGAACTTGCTGCAGGCGGTCGGCAACACCAGGATGCTGCCGCTGGTGCGTGTGCCGTGGAACGACGCCGTCACCGTCAGGCGCGTGCTCGACGCCGGCGCGCAGACCCTGCTCGTGCCTTTCGTGCAGGGCGCCGGCGACGCGGCGCGCGCGGTCGCCGCGACGCGCTACCCGCCCGAGGGCGTGCGCGGCGTGGCGGCGATGAGCCGGGCCTCGTGCTGCGGCACGGCGCCGGATCATGTCCGCGCCGCGAACCGCGCGATGGACGTCGTCGTGCAGCTCGAGACCGCGCCCGCGCTCGAGCGGCTCGAGGAGATCGCCGCCGTGCCCGGCGTCGACGCGCTCTTCGTCGATCCGGCCGATCTGGCCGGCAGCATGGGCCGCGTCGGCGAGCCGATGCATCCGGAAGTGTTCGCCGCGATGACGACGGCGGCCGATCGCGCGCGTGCGGTCGGCCGGCCGATCGGCACGCGCGGCGGCACGCCCGAGGCGGTGATGCGCCATCGCGCGGCCGGCTGCGGCTTCGTCGCGGTGGCGAGCGATCTCGGGCTGCTGATGCGCGGCGCCAAGGCCGCCGTGCAGTCGCTGCGCGCGGCCGACCCGCGGCCGCAGGTGCACACGCTGATCGAGGGCACGCGCACCGACGGCGCGGGCGCCTGAAGCCGCTGCCCGCGCGGCCTGCGGCTATGCGCCGCGCGCCCGGCGCGCGAGCCGGCGTGCCAGCCCGGCCAGCACCAGCAGCCAGGCTGCGAACGCGACCCAGATCATGCGCCCGGCGATCCACGCCAGCGTGGGGAACTCGGCCGCCAGCCCGAGGCGCGCGCTGGCCACCGAGTACATGCCGAGCGGGAACACCAGGCTCCACATCGTCGGCTCGTAGCGCAGGGGCAGCCGGTGCACGACATGCTTCCACAGCCCGAAGACCACCAGCATCGGAATCCACCAGGTGGCCCAGGCCCACAGCAGCATCGTCACGCCGTCGATGAACGGGCGCTGCGCGAGCAGGAAGGGCAGGCGCGGCTCGGACAGGATGAGCGAAGTGCCGGCGTTGGCACTGATCGCCGCCGCGCCCATCACCACCCACAGCAGCGGCCCGACGTCCTGCGGGCGCAGCGCGAGGAAGAAGATGCGGTAGCAGAACAGCGTGATGAAGATGCCGTACAGCGCCAGGCCGAGCCCCCACAGCATGTGCGTGCCGAGCATCATGGCGTCGGCCCAGCCGCCCAGCGTCGGCGCGATGCGCGTGCCGAGCACGACGAGCGACTGCGTGCCGACGATCGCGATCAGCCAGCCGCCGTGCACGATGTTGACGTTCTGCTCGTGCGACAGCAGCGTGAGCACGGCGAACGCCAGGTACAGCAGCGAACACCAGGCGACGCAGGCCAGCAGCCAGCAGGCGGTGGCCGCGCCCGGCCAGCCGCGTTCGAACAGCAGCACGCCGACGATGTCGGTGGCCGCCACCAGCGTGAAGAACGAGAAGACGACGCGCGGATCGAGCAGCTCGGCCTTCACCGCCGGCCAGTGGCGCAGCGTGCGCAGCGCGTTGAGCAAGACCAGCACCAGCCAGGCGATGCCGGCCACGGCAGCCAGCGCGTCGGCCGGCCGCGGCTGCTTCACCCAGCCGAAGCCGATGGCGATGATGCCGGTGGCCATGACGAGCGCGAAGTTGCCCGGATGCAGCGCCTGCAGGCCCGGCACCGGGGCCTGGGCGGTGCTGTTCGGAGCAGCGGCTGGGGGCATGGCGATGCGAGGTGCGGGCGCTACTGCGGCTCGTCGAGGCAGACGCCGTCGGCGCGCAGCAGCGCCTGCAGGCGCGCGACATCGGCCGCGCCGGGTGCGTCGGGCCAGTGCGCCGCGGCCGTGCCGGCGGCCTGGCCCATCACGAAGCACGCGCCGCTCACGCGTGCCGCGCTCTGCCCCTCGTGCGTCATGCTCGCGCAGCGTCCGGCCACGAGCAGGTTGGATACGCGCTCGGGCAACAGCATGCGCCAGGGCAGCTGGTTCCAGGCGCGCGCCGCGTCGCGCGGGAAATCCCACTCGATGCCGCCGGCCACGTGCCGCTCCATCGGCCAGGCGTTGAAGCCGATCGCGTCGGCGAAGCGCGCGCTGCCGAGGATGTCCTCGCCGGTGAGCGCGCAGCGGCCGCGCACGCGGCGCGTCTCGCGCACGCCGACCTGCGGCGCGATCTCGACGATCGCGGCGCGCTCGAAGCCCGGCACCTCGGCGCGCAGGAAGCGCAGGTACTCGACGATCTGGCGCCGGCCCTCGATCTCGCCGGCGCTCAGCTGGCGGGGGTCGAGCGCATCGAGCGCGGCGCCGGTCGGGCCGGCGAGCTGGGTGACGTTGGCGCGCCACTCGCTCGGGTCGCGCTGCGGGCGCAGGATGGCTCCGCGGCGCGCGAAGCGCCAGCGCCCGGCGGCGGCGCGCATGCGCTCGTCGATCGCGTGGAAGTCGCCCACGGCGGCCAGCGCACGCTCGGCATCGACGTTGCCGATGCGCGCCATCGTGCTCGGATACAAGCCGCTGCCGGCGCCGTCGCCCTGCTCGCAGGGCACGCCGGCGGCGGCGGCGACATCGGCGTCGCCGCTGGCGTCGACGAAGGCGCGCGCGCGCACGCGCAGCCGCCCGGCCTTGGTCTGTACCTCGAGCGCGCCGATGCGCCCGCCGTCCATCTCGACGCCGCCCACCCAGCCGTGGAACAGCAGCTCGGCGCCGGCGGCCAGCAGCAGCGCGTCGGCCGCGCACTTGTAGGCGTGCAGGTCGTAGCTCAGCACCTGGATGCGGCCCTGCATGCCGCGCTGCGGTGCGTTCAGGCCGCCGAGCGCGTCGATGCGCTCGAGCAGTTCGTCGACGACGCCGCGCACCAGCGGCAGGAATTCGTCGTCGCGCCGCCCGTACAGGCCGGCGAAGTTGGTCACGCCGCCGGCGGTGCCCATGCCGCCGAGGAACCCGTAGCGCTCGACGAGCAGGGTGCGCGCGCCGTGGCGCGCCGCGCAGGCCGCGGCGGCGATGCCCGCCGGCCCGCCGCCGACGACGGCGACGTCGTACTCTCCGTACAGGGGCAGGGCGGTGGCCACGTTGCGACGGGCTGCGCCGCGCCGGCTACTGCAGCTTGATGCCGCGCAGGCGGATGATGTCGCCCAGCGCCGCGGTCTCGGCGCGCACGCGGCTGGCCAGCGCCTCGGGCGCCGAGCCCACCGCCTGCCAGCCCGAGGCGAAGAGCCTCTGCCGCGTTTCGGGCTCGCGCACGATCTGCGGCACGAGCGTCGCGAGCCGGGCGACGGCCGCATGCGGCAGCGAGGCCGGGCCGACGAGCGCGGTCCACACATCGAGGTCGAAGCCCGAGACCCCGGCGTCGGCCAGCGGCGGCACTTCGGGCACGAGCGGGCTGCGCCCGCGCGTCGACAGCCCGATCGCGCGCAGCTTGCCCGCCTTGACCTGCGGCATCGCCAGGCCGGGCGGAATCAGCGCGAGCTGCAGCTGGCCGTTGATGAGTGCGGTGATGACCTGCGGGTTGCCGTTGTAGGGCACGTGCACGGCCTTCAGGCCGGTCTTGCTGCACAGCAGCTCCATGCCCAGGTGGCCGACCGAGCCGATGCCCACCGAGCCGTAGTTCCACTTGTCGCCGGCGGCGCGGCCGGCGTCGAAGAAGGCGGCACCGCCGGGCAGATCGGCCGGCGCCACCAGCACCAGCGGTGCGCTGGTGAGCTGCGAGATCAGCACGAAGTCGCGCTCGGGCCGGTAGGGCAGCGCCTTGTTGAGCATCGCCGCGGACGTGAGGTTGCCGTTGATCAGCACGCCCAGCGTGTGCTCGTCGGTGGCCTTGGCCACCTGGTCGGCGGCGATGTTGCCGCTGGCGCCGGGCTTGTTGTCCACGACGACCGGCTGGCCCAGCGCCCGGGCCAGCGGCTCGGCAAGCAGGCGCGCCGAGATGTCGGGCGTCGAGCCCCCCGGAAAGCCCACGAGCAGATGCACCGGGCGCGTCGGCCACGGAGCGGCGGCCGGTGCCGGCTGGGCCCGCGTGGGCAGAGGGGCGAGCGGGGCGGCGGCGAGCGCCGCGAGCGTGCGCAGCGTGTGGCGTCGGCTGGGTGTCATGGCGTCGTGGTGAGGGTCGGGGAGGAGGGGCGCCGCGCGGGCGACCCGGTATTGTCGCTGGCGCTCACCTGTTCAGGTCGCCCAGGCACAGGTACTTGGTCTCCAGGTACTCGTCGATGCCCTGGCGCGCGCCCTCGCGCCCCAGCCCGCTTTGCTTGACGCCGCCGAAGGGCACTTCGGCCGTCGAGATGAGTCCGGTGTTGATGCCCACCATGCCGTATTCCAGCGCCTCGGCGACGCGGAAGATGCGGCCGACGTCGCGGCTGTAGAAGTAGCTCGCCAGGCCGTACTCGGTGGCATTGGCCAGCGCGATGGCCTCGGCCTCGGTCTCGAAGCGGAACACCGGGGCCACCGGGCCGAAGGTCTCTTCCCGCGCGCACAGCATCTCGCCGCTGACCTCGGCCAGCACGGTGGGCGTGTAGAAGCGCTCGCCGATGCGCGTGCCGCCGACGACGACGCGCGCGCCCTTGGCCAGCGCGTCGGCCACGTGGCGCTCGACCTTGGCCAGCGCCTGCGCGTCGATCAGCGGGCCCTGGCTCACGCCGGCCTCGAAGCCGTTGCCGACCTTGATCGCCTGCGCCTTGGCGGCCAGCCGGCCGACAAAGGCATCGTAGACGCCGGCCTGCACGTACAGCCGGTTTGCGCACACGCAGGTCTGGCCGGCATTGCGGTACTTGCTGACCATCGCGCCTTCGACCGCGCTGTCGAGGTCGGCGTCGTCGAAGACGATGAAAGGCGCGTTGCCGCCCAGCTCCAGGCTCAGCTTCTTGATGGTGGGCGCGCATTGCGCAGCCAGGATGCGGCCGACCTCGGTGCTGCCGGTGAAGGACAGGTGGCGCACGACGTCGCTGCTGCACAGCACCTTGCCGATCTCGACGCTGCCGGCGGCGTCGCTCGCAATGACGTTGAGCACGCCGGCCGGCATGCCCGCGCGCTGCGCCAGTTCGGCCACGGCCAGCGCCGACAGCGGGGTCTGCTCAGCCGGCTTGACGAGCACCGTGCAGCCCGCGGCCAGCGCCGGCGCCACCTTGCGCGTGATCATCGCGATCGGGAAGTTCCACGGCGTGATCGCCGCGCACACGCCGACCGGCTGGCGCACGACGAGGAAGCGCTTGGCCGCATCGGTGCTCGGGATCGTCTCGCCGTAGACGCGCCGCGCCTCCTCGGCGAACCACTCGACGAAGCTGGCGCCGTAGGCCACCTCGCCGCGCGCCTCGGCCAGCGGCTTGCCCTGCTCGGCGGTCATGATGCGCGCCAGATCGTCGGCGTGCTGCTGCATCAGCGCGAACCACTTCATCAGCACCGCAGCGCGCTCGCGGGCCGTGCGCGCACGCCAGCCCGGCCAGGCCGCCTGCGCCGCCGCGATCGCGGCGGCGGCTTCGGGCGGCGCGAGCCGGGCCACCTCGGCCAGCACGATGCCGGTGGCCGGGTCGTGCACCGCGAAGCGCGCGCTGCGGTCGGCCGCGGTGACCCATTCGCCGCCGACGAGGCTCTCGGTCCGCAGCAGCGTCGGGTCGGCCAGTTGCGCCAGGGGTGAATTGGGTGCGGTCATCTCTTGCTCCAGTTCGGGAGGATGCTGGTGTCGGCGTCGGAGCCGCAGCCGGCTCGGCGTCGCCGCTGGCCTCGCGGTCGGCGCCGGCGTCGGCGTCGGCGTCGGCGTCGGTATCGTAGAGTGCGAGGGCTGTCGCCGCCGCCGTGCCGCAGCCGGCAGCAGCGACCTTGCCTTGACCGACGCATGCCAGCGACGCAACGCGCCTCCTTCGCCTACCAGCATCACCGGCTCGAGCGGCAGATGCACGCGCACCTGCTGGCCCTGGTCGGGGCCGACTTCGCCGGCGCGCTGGCGCATCTGCAGCGCTGGCAGCGCGCCCTGGCGCGGCACATCGAGATCGAGGAGACGCGGCTGCTGCCGGCGCTGCCCGCCGGGGCGCGCTGGGGCGAGCGTCTCTATCGCGTCGAGCACGAGCGCATCCGGCTGCTCGCCGACGAATACCTGCAACGCATGCGCGCGGCGGCCGCGCGCGCGCCGCGCAGCGTGCGTGCCCGGCGCAGCCTGGTGCTGGCGCTGCTCGACGCCGCGCATGCGCTGCGTCACCTGCTCGAGCACCACCACGAGCGCGAGGAGATGGCGCTGGCACAGGAACTTCCGGCCGCGCTGCTGCAATCGGCCTGGGGCCGGGCGCGAGGGCAGGCTGCGCTGCCGGCGCCGCACGCCGGCGGTACGGGCGCCGGGCCGACCGCCGCCGCGCTAGAATCTGGTTGAATCAACCAACCAGCGGAGCCGGTCATGGACACCGTGGGCCTGTTCGAGGCCAAGACGCACCTGTCCGAACTCATTGCCCGTGCCGAGCGCGGCGAGGAGGTCGTGATCACGCGCCACAACAAGCCGGTGGCCAGGATCGTTCCGGTGCGGCGCGCCGTCAAGGCGCGCGCCGGCCAGCGCGAGCGTGCGCTGGCGGCGCTGCAGGCCTTCGAGCCGATCGAGGTGCCGGGTGCCACGCTGGCCGAGCTGATCCGCGCGGGCCGCGCGTGAAGCCGTCCGACCCGGCGCCCGACGCCGTCGTGCTCGACGCCTCGTTCGTGCTGCGCTACGTGCTGCACACCGGCGCGCCGCGTCCGGCCGCCGCGGGGCTCGAGGCGCTGCGCAACAGCGAGCTGATCGTGCCGCCGATCTGGAACGCCGAGGTCGCCAACGCGCTCGTGCAGGCGGGGCGCCGCGGCGCCGCGCCGCCCGAGCGCATCGGCCAGGCGCTGGCGGCCATCCTTGCGCTCGCGCCAGCGGTCGACGGCCAGCCGATCGACGTGCCGCGCAACCTCGAATGCGCGCGCGCCTACGGGCTCTCGGCCTACGACAGCCTGTACTTCGAGCTGGCGCTGCGCCGGCGCGCCGCGCTCGCCACGTTCGATGCCGAAATGATGCAGGCCGCGCCGCGCGCCGGCATCCGCCTCTATCCCGATCCATCGACCCTGGTGCCGACATGAAAGCCGCCGAGATCCGCTCCACTTTCCTGAAGTTCTTCGCAGCGAAGGGCCACGCCGTCGTCGCCAGTTCGCCGGTGGTGCCGCACGACGATCCGACGCTGCTGTTCACCAACGCCGGGATGAACCAGTTCAAGGACGTCTTCCTCGGCTTCGACAAGCGGCCCTACACGCGCGCGGCCACGAGCCAGAAGTGCATCCGCGCCGGCGGCAAGCACAACGACCTCGAGAACGTGGGCTACACGGCGCGCCACCACACCTTCTTCGAGATGCTGGGCAACTTCAGCTTCGGCGACTACTTCAAGCACGACGCGCTCGTGTACGCCTGGGAACTGCTCACGGTGCACTTCGCGCTGCCCGCCGAGCGCCTGTGGGCCACCGTCTACGCCGAGGACGACGAGGCCTACGCCATCTGGCGCGAGGTGATCGGACTGCCGCCCGAGCGCATCGTGCGCATCGGCGACAACAAGGGCGGGCGCTACATGTCCGACAACTTCTGGATGATGGGCGACACCGGCCCCTGCGGCCCGTGCAGCGAGATCTTCTACGACCACGGCCCCGAGGTCGCAGGCGGCCCGCCCGGCAGCCCCGAGCAGGACGGCGACCGCTACCTCGAGATCTGGAACAACGTCTTCATGCAGTTCAACCGCACCGAAGACGGCACCATGCACCGCCTGCCCAAGCCGAGCGTGGACACCGGCATGGGCCTCGAGCGCCTGGCCGCCGTGCTGCAGCATGTGCACAGCAACTACGAGATCGACCTCTTCGCCAACCTGCTGGCGGCCACGCGCGACGCCGTGCTGGAGGCCGGCGGCGCGCGCGACGCGGCCTGGGTGAAGGACGTGCAGACGCCGAGCCTGAAGGTCATCGCCGACCACATCCGCGCCTGCGCCTTCACCGTCGCCGACGGCGTCATCCCCGGCAACGAGGGGCGCGGCTACGTGCTGCGCCGCATCGCGCGGCGCGCCATCCGCCACGGCTACAAGCTGGGCGCGCGCCGGCCCTTCTTCCACCGGCTCGTGCTGCCGCTGGCCGCCGAGATGGGCGAGGCCTATCCCGAGCTGCGGCGCGAGGCGCTGCGCGTGACCGAGGTGCTGCAGCAGGAGGAGGAGCGCTTCTTCCAGACGATCGCCAACGGCATGGAGATGCTCGAGGCGGCGCTGGCCGCGGGCCATGGCCAGCTCGACGGCGAGACCGCCTTCAAGCTGCACGACACCTTCGGCTTTCCGCTCGACCTCACCGCCGACGTCTGCCGCGAGCGCGGCGTGGCGGTCGACGCGGCCGGCTTCGACGCCGCGATGACGCGCCAGCGCGAGCAGGCGCGCGCCGCGGCCAAGTTCAAGATGGCCGCGGGGCTTTCCTACACCGGCGACGACACCGCCTTCCACGGCTACGAGCACCTGGTGTGCGAGCACAGCAAGGTGACGGCGCTCTACGTCGACGGCAGCGCGGTCACCCGGGCGCGGGCCGGCGACGACGTCGTCGTCGTGCTCGACCACACGCCGTTCTACGCCGAGAGCGGCGGCCAGGTGGGCGACGCCGGCGAACTGCGCAACGCGCGCACGCGCATGCTCGTCGAGGACACCGTCAAGATCCAGGCCGCGGTGCACGGCCACCAGGGCCGCATCGTCGAAGGCGAGATCGAGCTCGGCGATGCCGTCGCCGCGCGCGTCGACGCCGCCAGGCGCCTGCGCACGATGCGCAACCACAGCGCCACGCACCTGATGCACAAGGCGCTGCGCGAGGTGCTCGGCGCCCATGTGCAGCAGAAGGGCTCGCTCGTCGACGCCGAGCGCACGCGCTTCGACTTCAGCCACCACGCGCCGCTGGGCGAGGCGCAGATCGCCCGCGTCGAGGCGCTGGTCAATGCCGAGATCCTGGCCAACACGCCGACGCAGGCGCGCGTGCTGTCGCTCGACGAGGCGCACAAGCTGGGCGCGATGATGCTCTTCGGCGAGAAGTACGGCGACGAGGTGCGCGTGCTCGACATCGGCACGAGCCGCGAGCTGTGCGGCGGCACGCATGTGCAGCGCAGCGGCGACATCGGCCTGTTCAAGATCGTGGCCGAGGGCGGCGTCGCCGCCGGCGTGCGGCGCGTCGAGGCCGTTACCGGCGACAACGCCCTGGCCTACTTGCAGCGGCTCGAAGGGGCGCTGGACGGCGTGGCCGCCGCGCTCAGGGTCACGCCGGCCGAGGTGGGCGCACGCGTCGCCGCGCTGCTCGAGCACGAGCGCGCGCTCGACCGCGAGCTGGGCGCGCTCAAGAGCCGGCTGGCCAGCGCGCAGGGCAACGATCTGGCGGCGCAGGCCGTGGAGGTGCAGGGTCTGAAGGTGCTCGCCGCGCGGCTCGACGGCGCCGACGCGAAGGCGCTGCGCGAGACGATGGACCAGCTCAAGAACAAGCTCAAGAGCGCGGCCATCGTGCTGGCGGCGGTCGACGGCGGCAAGGTGCAGCTGGCCGCCGGCGTGACCGCCGACCGCACCGCCACGCTCAAGGCCGGCGAGCTGGTGAACCATGTCGCGCGCCAGATCGGCGGCAAGGGCGGCGGCAAGGCCGATCTGGCCATGGCCGGCGGCACCGATGCCGCGGCACTGCCGGGCGCGCTGGCCAGCGTGCCGCGCTGGGTGGCCGAGCAGCTGCAATGAGCCGCCATGCGCTGCGGCTTGCGGCCGCGGTGGTGCTGGGCGCGGCGGTGGCGACGCAGGCGTTCGCGGCGTCACCGCCCGAGGCGGCGCCGGCGCACGAGCAGGCACAGGCACAGGCACAGGCACAGGCACAGGCGCAGGCGCAGGCGCAGGCGCAGGCGCAGGCGCAGGCGCAGGCGCAGGCGCAGGCGCCGATCCCGGTGCAGGTGGCGAGCCTGGATGCTCGGCAAGGCCGGCCGTTGCAGCTGCCGGGCATGTGGTTCGCACCACCCGCCGCCGCCTCTGCGGCGCCGGCGCTCGTGCTGCTGCATGGCTGCGGGGGCCTCCACGACGGCCGCGGCGCGCTGGCGCTGCGCTACCGCGAACTGGCCGCCTGGCTCAACGCGCAGGGGGTGGGGGCGCTCGTCGTCGATTCGTTCACGCCGCGCGGCGAGCGCTCGATCTGCACGCAGCGCATCGGCACGCGGCAGGTGACGCAGTTGCAGCGCCGGCGCGACGCACTCGGCGCGTTGCGCTGGCTGGCGGGGCAGCCGGGCGTGGACGGCACGCGCATCGGCCTGCTGGGCTGGAGCAACGGCGGCAGCACGGTGCTGGCCAGCACCAATCTGCGCCATCCGGAGGTGGCGTCGGCGGCGCGCGGCGTCAGGCCCAGCCTGGCGGTGGCCTTCTATCCCGGCTGCAAGACCGAGCTCGAGCGCGGCTACGAGCCCGATGCGGCGCTTCTGATGCTGCTGGGCGGCGCCGACGACTGGACGCCGGCGGCGCCCTGCGAAGCGCTCGCCCGCGCCGCCGATACCGCGCAGGCAGCGGCGCCGCAGTTCGAGGTCTACGGCGGCGCCTACCACGGCTTCGACGGCACGGCACCGCTGCGCTTGCGCACCGACGTGCCCAACGGCGAGCACCCCGGGCAGGGCGTGCACGTGGGCGGCGATGCGGCCGCACGTGCCGCGGCCCGCCTGCGCCTGGAGCGCTTCTTGCGCGAGCGCTGGGCCCTGATGCCATGACCCCCTTCGTCCTCGGCGGCGGCATGCGCCCGTCGCGTTCGAGCAGCGACGCCGAAGTCGCCGCTTTCGACCGGGTCTGCGACCGTCTGGGCGGCTTCGACGACGCCGTCGTCACGGAATGGGTCGACGGCTGGCTCACGGCGCTGGCCTGCCTGCCGCTGCACCCGCCGGCCGACGACTGGCTCGGCGCGATGCTGGGCGACACCTTCGAGCGCACCTTCGCCGACCCGCCCGACCGCGCGCAGGCGCTGGCCGCACTCGAAGCGCGCCTGCGCGTGCTGCGCGGCCAGCTCGACGCCGAGGCCCTGCTCGATCAGCCCGAGGCCCTGCGGCTCGAGCCCCTGATGGGCGAGTGGCATGACGAGGACCGCCAGCGCGCCGCTGCCGTGCACGGTCTGACCGAAGACGAGGCCGCCGAGCTGCAGACCGGCCGGCTCTGGGTCGAGGGCGTGCTCGAAGGCATCGGCGCCTGGAGCCGGCTCGGGATCGAGGTCGACGACCTCGACGACGAGGCGCGCGAGGGCTTCACCGAGCTGCACGAGCAGCTCACCGCGCTCTTGCTGCGCCCGGGCAGCGCCGAGTGGGAGGCGTTCCGCAGCGCCTACCACCCGGGGCGCGAACCGACGCGTGACGATCTCGTCACCGAGGCGCTGTACGCCGTGCAGGACCTGCGCCTGTGGTGGCTCGATCATGCGCCGCGCCCGGCGCCGCGCCGCAGCGCGGCCGGTCCCGGCCGCAACGACCCCTGCCCCTGCGGCAGCGGACGCAAGTACAAGAAATGCCACGGAGCCGCGCAGTCATGAAGATCGTCGTTGCCGGTTCGCTCAACCTCGACCTCGTCGGGCACGCGCCGCGCATCCCCCAGGCCGGTGAGACCGTGCTCGGCAGCGTGCTCGAGCGCAGCCAGGGCGGCAAGGGCGGCAACCAGGCCGTGGCCGCCGCACGCCTGGGTGCGGCCGTGCACTTCTTCGGTGCCGTCGGCCGCGACGCCGCCGGCGACGAACTGCTCGCCGGCCTCGCCGCCGAAGGCATCGATGTCGCCGGCGTGCAGCGCGTCGCTGCGCCGAGCGGCCACGCGCTCATCACCGTGTCGGCCGCCGGCGAGAACGCGATCACCGTGCTGCCCGGCGCGAACCAGGCCGCACCGCTGCCGCCGGCCGGCGCGCTGGCCGGCGCAAGCTGGCTGCTGCTGCAGCTCGAGATTCCGCTGGCCACCAACCTGGCCTGGGCCCAGGCGGCGCGCGCCGCCGGCGTGCGCGTGCTGCTCAACGCGGCGCCGGCCGACACCCGGGCGCGCGCGCTGCTGGGCGCCGTCGATCTGCTGCTCGTCAACGAGGGCGAGCTGGTCTTGCTCGGCGGCGACGCCGCCGCGCTCGGCGCGCCGATCGTGGTGACGACGCTGGGCGCGCGCGGCTGCCGCGCCTGGCGGCGCGAGGGCCTGCTCGAGCGCCCCGCGCGTGCGGTGCAGGTGGTCGATACCACCGGTGCCGGCGACACCTTCGCCGGCGCGCTGGCCGCCGCGCTGGCCGCCGGCCGTGATCCGGGCCGTGCGCTCGACGAGGCGAGTGCCGCCGCCGCCCTGGCCTGCACGCAGCGCGGCGCGCGCGCCGGCATGCCCGGGCGCGCGCAGCTCGATGCGGTGCTGGCTGACTGAGCCTGTAAAGACATGAATCGCAGGCTTGATTCCTGTCTTCACAGGCTCTGACCCCGCTGCACCATGGCCGCGCCCGACGTCATCGCGCTCACGCAGGCGCTGCTGCGCCTGGACAGCATCAACCCGCCGGGACGCGAGCGCGAATGCGCGCACCATGTCGGCGCGCTGCTCGAAGCGGCCGGCTGCGCGGTGCGCTATCTCGAGTTCGACACCGCGCGCACCTGCGTCGTGGCGCGCATCGGCGGGCGCTCGGATGCACTGCCGCTGTGCCTGAGCGGACACCTCGACACGGTGCCGCTGGGCACGCTGCCGTGGACGCATGACCCGCTTGCCGGCGAGATCGACGGCGAGCGCCTGTACGGGCGCGGCAGCTCGGACATGAAGGCCGGCGTGGCGGCGATCGTCGCGGTCGTGCTCGAGCTGGCGCCGCGGCTGCACGCCACGGCCGGCCTCGAGATCGTGCTCACCGCCGGCGAGGAGCAAGGCTGCATGGGCTCGGCCTTCCTCGCGCGCACGCCCGACGCGCTCGGGCGCGCCGGCGCCATCGTCATCGCCGAGCCCACCGCCAACCGGCCCTATGTCGGCCACAAGGGCATCTTCAAGTTCCACGCCGTCACGCGGGGCGTCGCGGCGCATGCGTCGCGTCCGGAACTGGGCGACAACGCGATCCACAAGGCGGCCGACGCCGTCGGGCGGCTGCGCCGCTACGGCTTTTGCTGCCGCCCCCATCCGGTGATGGGCCTGCCGACGCTCAACATCGGCACCATCGAGGGCGGCCAGAACATCAACTCGGTGCCCGACCGCTGCACGCTGGGCGTCGACATCCGCACCGTGCCCGGCCTGGACCACGAGGCGCTGCGCGCCGACCTCGCGCGCACGCTCGGCCCGGAGGTCGAGCTGCGCCTGGTCAACGACATGCCCCCGGTCTGGACCGAGCCCGATCTGGCCTGGGTGCAGCGCGTGTTCGCGCTGAGTGCGCGCGTGCTCGGCGAGCACCCGCCGGTGCAGACGCTCACCGCCTACACCGACGCGGGCTCGCTGCGCCGCGGCTACGCCGGCGCGGCCGGCGCGCCGCCCACCGTGGTGCTGGGCCCCGGCGAGCCCGAACTGGCGCATGTGGTCGACGAGTACTGCCTGCGCTGGCGCGTCGAGCAAGGCGTGGAGATCCTGCGCGACATCGTGTGCGACTGGTGCGGCCTGTGAGGCCGGCCGCCCTGGCGCAGCGCCAGGCCAACCGGCGCGGCATCCGCCTGATGCTGGCGGCGATGGGCTGCCTGGTCGTCAACGACACGCTGGTGAAGTACACGAGCCAGTCGCTGCCGGTGCCGCAGCTCATCTTCGTGCGCGGGCTGTTCGCCATCGGTTTCGTGCTGCTGGCCGCGCGCGCCGGCGCGCTGCGGCTGGCGCCGCGCCGGCTGGGCAGCCGCTGGGTGCTGGTGCGCGCCGCGCTCGATGCGCTGGGCACACTGCTCTACATCGTCTCGCTCGCCCACCTGCCGCTGGGCAACGCCACCGCCATCGGCATGGCCGCGCCGCTGTTCATCACCGTGCTGGCCGTGCTGTGGCTGAAAGCCCGCGTCGACGCGCCGCGCTGGTTCGCGGTGGGCGCCGGCTTCGCCGGCGTGCTGCTGGTGATCCAGCCGCGCGCCGAGGGCTTCAACGCCTACGCCTGGCTGTGCCTGCTGGCGACGCTGATGCAGGCGTTGCGCGACCTCGTCACGCTGCGCGTGCCGCGCGACGTGCCCTCGCTCGGCGTCACCCTCGCCACCGCGGTGGCGGTGACGCTGCTTGCCGGACTGGTGGCGCTCACGGGCCGATGGCAGCCGCTGGACGCCGCGGCGCTCGCGCTGCTCGTGGCCGCCGCGGCCTTCCTGGCCGCCGGCTACCAGCTCTTCGTCGCCGCCACGCGCGCGGCCGAGCCGGCGGTGGTGGCGCCGCTGCGCTACAGCGGCCTGCTGATGGCGGTGGCGACGGGCTGGCTGGTCTGGGGCGACCTGCCCAACGCGCTGGCCTGGGCCGGCATCGCGCTGCTGCTCGGCGCGGGCTTCGTGCTGTTGCGGCAAGATCGCGGCTGAGGCCGCTCGCGCGTCGGCGCGTCGCGGCGATGCCGCCGACCGGCGCGCCGCGCAGCCGCCCGCAGCCAGACGCACAGCCTTCCATGCACATCCTTCTCGTCGAAGACGACGTGCCGCTGGCCGAGTCGATCGCCCAGGCCATGCGCGCGCGGCTGGCGCGCCGACGTCAGTGCGCGCGGCGAACCGGTGTGCGCCTCGCTGCGGCAGGACGCGTACGACGCGCTCGTGCTCGACATCGGGCTGCCCGGCATCGACGGCCTCGAGACGCTGCGCCGCGTGCGCGCGCAGGGCTCGCATCTGCCGGTGTTGATGCTGAGCGCGCGCGACGGCATCGACGCGCGCGTCGTCGGCCTCGAGAGCGGCGCCGACGACTACCTCGTCAAGCCCTTCGCGCTGAGCGAGCTGGTGGCGCGGCTGCGCGCCCTCGTGCGCCGCCACGACATGCGCCGCAGCGAGCAGCTCATCCTGGCCGCGCTGCGCTACGACGCGGCGGCGCGCCGCGCCTGGGTCGGCGAGCGCGCCGTCGCGCTCTCGGCGCGCGAGTGCGTCGTGCTGCAGTACCTGATGCTGCGCACCGGCCAGATCGTGCCGCGCGAGCAGCTCGCGGCGCTCGTCCCGGGCTGGGACGCCAGCACGTCGAACAACGCGCTCGAACTGCTGATGTCGCGGCTGCGCGCCAAGATCGAGCCGGCCGGCGTGCGCCTGCGCACCGTGCGCGGCTTCGGCTACCTGCTCGAGCCGGCGGCGCCGGAATGAGCGCGCGCGTCGCCGCGGCGCAGCCGAGCCTGCGGCGCACGCTGCTCGTGTGGCTGCTGCTGCCGCTCGCGGCGCTGGTGCCGCTGGCCGCGCTGCTGATCTACCGGCTCGCGCTGGGCACCGCGCTGCAGTCGCTGGACCGCGCCCTCGTCGACACCACGATCGCGCTGGCGCAGATCCTAGAGGTCGAAGACGGGCGCGCGACGCTGCCGCTGGCCGAGCAGACCGCGCGCGCGCTGCGCGCCGACGTCGTCGACGAGATCGTGTTCGCCGTGGCCGACGGCGAGCGCCGCGTTCTCGCCGGCCCGCCGCCGCTGTTGGCCGACACGCCCGCGGTGCCGGCCGGGGAATGGCGCTTCCTGGCCGCCACCTTCGAAGGCAAGCCGGTGCGGCTGGCGCTGCACGGCGTGCCCTGCGGCGGCGCGCGGGTGTGCACGATTGCGGTCGCCGAGACCCTGACCAAGCGGCGCGAGGCCGAGCGCGCGGCGCTGCTGGCGGCGCTGGTGGGCGCGGCGGTGCTGGCGCTGCCGCTGGTCGCGCTGGCGATGCTGGCCGTCGGGCACGCGATGCGGCCGCTGCGGCGCGCCGCGGCCGAGGTCGAATCGCTCACGCCCGAGCGGCTGGTGCCGATCGACACGCGCGACGTGCCGCGCGAAGTGGGCAGCCTGGCCGATGCGCTCAACGGTCTGCTCGGTCGGCTGCAGGCGGCGGCGGCCGCACAGCGCACCTTCGTGGCCGACGCCGCGCACCAGTTGCGCACGCCGCTGGCGGTGATGCGCGTCGAGGCCGCGCAGGCGCTCGCGACGCCGCATCCGCCGGCGCTGCAGCCGATGCTCGAGCGCCTGCACGCGGCGGCCGAGCGTGCCGCGCGGCTGGCGCAGCAGCTGCTGGCGCTGGCGCGCAGCGAAAGCGCCGCGCTCGACCCGACGCTGGCGGCGCAGCGCGTCGATCTGGCGCGGCTGGTGGCGGCCGCGGCCGAGCGCTGGCTGGGGCCCTCGCTCGCGGCCGGCCAGGATCTCGGCTTCGAGCTCGGGCCGGCCTGGGTCATGGGCGATGCGCTGCTGCTCGAGGAGGCGGCCGGCAGTCTGGTCGACAACGCCGTGCAGCATGCGGGCGGCGGCGCCGCGGTCACGGTGCGTACGCGCGTGCATGCCGGCTGTGCCGAACTCGAAGTCGAGGACGACGGCCGCGGCGTTGCGCCCGACGAGCTCGAGCGGCTGTGGCAGCGTTTCCGGCGCGGGCGCGATGCGCTGGGCAGCGGCAGCGGCCTGGGCCTGGCGATCGTCGCCGACGTCGCGCGGCTGCACCACGGCACGGCGACGCTGACCGCCGGCGCCGGCGGGCGCGGGTTGCGCGCGACGCTGCGCCTGCCCGCCGCGCCGCCGCACTGAAGCGCGCCGCACCGCGGCCATGAGCCGCCCACGCCCCTAGGCGGCGGGCGTCTGCGCGATCGGCGCGCGCGCGCGGGTTTCGCGCAGCCTGAGCACGAATACCGTCGTCTGCCAGACGACGACGAGCGCGATCAGTGCGAGCAGCGTGCCGCTGATCGGCCGCGTTACGAAGGCCCCGAAGTGGCCGCGCGACAGCAGCATCGCGCGCCGGAAGTTCTCTTCGAGCATCGGGCCGAGGATGAAGCCGAGCATGAGCGGCGCGGCGTCCAGGTCCAGGCGCATGAACAGGTAGCCGGCGAGGCCGAAGACGGCGGTCGTGAAGACGTCGTCGAGGTTGTTGTTGATGCTGTAGGTGCCGATGCAGCAGAAGAACAGGATCGCCGGGAACAGCACCGCGTAGGGGATCTTGAACAGCGAGAGCCAGTAGCGCACCAGCGGCACGTTGAGGATGACGAGGAAGACGTTGCCCACCCACATGCTGGCCACCAGGCCCCAGAACAGGTCGGGGTGGCCGGCGATCATGTTGGGCCCGGGCTGGATGCCCTTGATGATGAAGGCCGCCATCATCAGCGCCATCACGGCGTTCTCGGGGATGCCGATGCTCATCAGCGGGATGAAGCTGGTGCGCGCGGCGGCCTCGTCGGCGGCAGCCTGGCCGGCCACGCCCTCGATCGCGCCGTGGCCGATCTCGTGCTTGAACTTGCTCACCTTCTTGTCGATCGCGTAGGCCGCGAACTGCGCGATCACCGGCCCGCCGCCGGGCAGGATGCCGAGGAAGGAGCCGACGGCGCTGCCGCGCAGCGCGCTCGGGATGATGCGCTTAAACTCGGCCCAGCTCGGCATCAGGTGGATCTTGCCGTTGAAGGGCGAGCGCTCCTCGTGCGCGTCGAGGTTGCGCGTGATCTCGGCGATGCCGAAGCAGCCCAGCGCCACGCTCACCAGGCCGACGCCGTCGGTGAGCGTCGGGATGTCGAAGGTGAAGCGCTGCACGCCGCTGTTGACGTCGGTGCCGATCTGCCCGAGCAGCACGCCCACCGCACACATCGCCCGGCCGTTGAGCAGGCTGCCGGTGGTGACGAAGCTCACGCAGACGAAGCCCACCAGCATCAGCGCGCAATAGTCGGCCGGGCCGAACAAGAAAGCCACCTCGCCCAGCGCGGGCGCCAGCCAGGCCAGCACGACGATCGCCACCGTGCCGCCGATGAAGCTCGAGATGCCGGCCGTGAACAGCGCCAGCCCGGTGCGGCCCTCGAGCGTGAGCTGGTAGCCGTCGATGCAGGCGACGATGCTGCTGGCGTGCGGGATCTTCATCGTGATCGCGCTCACGCTGTCGCCGTATTGCGCGCCGTAGTAGATGCCGGCCAGCATGATGAGCGCGCCGCCGGTCGGGATCGAGTAGGTGAGCGGAAGCAGCAGGCTGATCGTCGCCAGCGGCCCGAGCCCGGGCAGCAGGCCGACCATCGTGCCGACGACGCAGCCGATGGCGCAGTACATCAGGTTGTGCAGCGTGAGCGCGTGCTCGAAGCCGAAGGCAAGGTTGTGCAGGACTTCCATCGGGTTCAGAGCAGAGGCAGGTTGAGTCCGAGCAGCTTCTGGAAGCCGAAGGCGACGACGAGCAGGCCCGCCGCCACCAGCGCATTGCGCTTCCACGAGTAGCTCGACGCGGCCAGGCCGGCCGTGAAGACCATGAAGACGATGCCCGCGGTCATGTTGACCCAGTGCGAGACGAACGCGAAGCCGGCCAGCGCGAGCAGCAGCAGCCCGATGTTGCGCGGGTTGAACTCGAGGGGCAGCCGCGCCACGAGGCGCGCGCGCACGAGCGTCGCGAGCGCGATCAGCGCCAGCAGGCCGCTCACCATCAGCGGGAACAGGCCGGGGCCGGCGTGGCTCAGGTCGCCGATCTTGTAGTTGAGCGAGCCCAGCCCGAAGCCGAGCGCGATGGCCAGCAGGAACAGGCCACGCACGAGGTTGCGATCGTTCATGCGGAATCCCTGGCCCGGCGGACGGGCCCGATGCCTGCACTCTAGGCAGGGGCGGCGCGCCGTCGTGCGCCTAAGCGACTCACGACAGCGTGGCGACAGCTTCGCGCGGCGCGGGTGCGGCCAGGCGCGCGGCGAGCGCGCTGGCCGCAGCCACGGCCAGCAGCGCCAGTGCGAGGTCGGCCGGCGCGGGCACGGCGAAGTGCAGCAGGCGGCGCAGGCCCGGCAGCGCCAGCGCCAGCGCGAGGAAGCCGGCGGCCGCTGCGGCCACCGCCCAGAAGGCGCGTGCGGCCCGCGTGAACAGCATCGATGCGCCGAGCCCGGCACTGAGGTTGACCGTCACCAGCAGCAGGTTGCCCGCCGTCAGCGCCAGCACCGCCAGCGTGCGCGCCGCGTCGTCGGCGCGCGCGCCGCGCAGCGCCACGACGTACACCGCCAGCGTCGCGGCGAGCAGCAGGCCGCCCTGCACGAGGCTGCGCCACAGCGTCGGCCAGCCGACCAGGCTGGCCGCGGCGGCGCGCGGCGGCCGCTGCATGAGCCGCGGATCCTCGGGAGCGCCCTCGAAGGCGAGCGAGCACACGGGGTCGATCACCATCTCGGTCAGCACCACGTGCGCGGGCAGCAGCAGCGGCGGCAGTCCCCACAGCACCGGCAGCAGGGCAAGGCCGGCGATCGGCACGTGGATGGCGGCGATGTACGTCATCACCTTGCGCAGGTTGTCGTGGATGCGCCGGCCCATGCGCACGCCGCCGACGATGCGGCCGAAGTCGTCGTCGAGCAGCACCAGGCCGGCGGCCTCGCGCGCGACGTCGGTGCCGCGCATGCCCATCGCGATGCCGATGTGTGCCGCCTTCAGCGCGGGCGCGTCGTTGACGCCGTCGCCGGTCATCGCCACCGTCTCGCCGTTGCGCCCGAAGGCCTGCACCAGGCGCAGCTTCTGCTCGGGCGTGACGCGCGCGAACACGCGCACGCGGCGCACGGCGGCCGCCAGCGCCGCGTCGTCCAGGCGCGCGATGTCCGCGCCGCCGAGCGCGCCGGCTTCGACGTCGATGCCGGCCTGGCGCGCGATCGCCAGCGCGGTGGCGGCGTGGTCGCCGGTGATCATCGCCACCGCGATGCCGGCGCCGCGCGCCTGCGCCACCGCCGCCGGCACGCTGGCGCGCAGCGGATCCTCGAAGGCGACCAGGCCGAGCAGGCGCAGGTCGTGGTCCTGCGGCGCGTGCGCGCCGCCTTCGTCGCGGCCCGGCGCCTCGGCCACCGCGAGCACGCGCAGGCCCTCGGCGGCGAGCGCGCGCACCTTGGCCGTCAGCGGTTCGAGGCGCTCGGGCGCGAGCCGGCACAGCGCGAACACGGCCTCGGGCGCGCCCTTGGTCGCCAGGCGCTGCGCGCCGTCGGCGTCGTGCCACAGCTGCGACATCGCGGGCAGCGCCGAGGTCAGCGGGAATTCTCGCGCCAGCCGCCACCGCGGGTGCTGGTGCTCGGTGCCGGCGAGCGCCGCGTCGCCGAGCTCGAACAGCGCGCGCTCCATCGGATCGAGGCCGCCGCGGCGCGACGCGAGCAGCGCGTACTCGAGCAGCCGGTGCACGGCCTCGGGCAGCGGCTGGCCGGGGCGCGGTTCGAAATCGACGAGGTCGACGGCGACGGTGTCGGTGTCGGTGTCGGTGTCGGTGTCGGTGTCGGGGTCGGGGTCGGGGTCGGGGTCGGGGTCGGCGACGAGGCGGCATACGCGCATGCGGTTCTCGGTCAGCGTGCCGGTCTTGTCGACGCACAGCACGGTGGCCGCGCCGAGCGCCTCGACCACCGCCGGGCGCCGCGCCAGCACCTGGATGCGCGCCAGTCGCCACGCGCCGAGCGCGAGGAAGACGGCGAGCGCCATCGGAAACTCCTCGGGCAGCATCGCCATGCCGAGCGCGATGGCCGCCAGCACGCCCTCGGTCCAGGAGCCGCCGCGCAGACCGTACCAGAGTGCGAGCAGCGTGCAGGCGACCAGCGCCGCAGCGCCGAACAGCCGCACCAGACGGCGCAGTTGCCGCTCGAGCGGTGTCGGCGCCGACTCGAGCGCCGCCAGCGAGGCGCCGATGCGCCCGGCCTGCGTGCGGCGGCCCGTGGCCGCCACGTCGGCCAGGCCGTGGCCGGCGACGACGAGCGTGCCGGCGTAGACCTCGGCCCGGTCGTCGCCGCCGGGCGGCGGCAGCTCGGCGCCGGCGGGCGCGTCGCTGCCCCGCTTGCGCACCGCGGCCGACTCGCCGGTGAGCAGCGACTCGTCGAGCGCCAGGCCGGCGGCCTCGCGCAGCAGCGCGTCGGCGGCGACGCGCTCGCCTTCGCCGAGCAGCAGCCGGTCGCCCCGCACCAGCTCGCGCGCCGCGATGCGCTGCACGACGCCGTCGCGCAGGACACGCGCCTGCGGCGCGGCCAGCGCGCGCAGCGCGTCGAGCGCGTGCTGGCTGCGGCGCTCCTGGAAGACCACCAGGCCCACGGTGAGCAGCGCGAAGGCGCCCAGCAGCAGCCCTTCGCCGAGATCGCCGAGCACGAGGTACAGCGCCGCGGCCACGAGCAGCAGCAGGAACATCGGCTCGCCGGCGATGCCGCGCAGCGTGCGCAGCAGGCCCCGGCGCTCGCGGTCGCCGAGCTCGTTCGGGCCGTGCTGCGCCAGGCGCCGCTTGGCCTCGGCGCTGCCGAGGCCGGCGGGGCACTGCGGGCTTGCCATGCCGCGCAGTGTCGACGGCGGCCGCGGACGCCCGATTGAGGGTTCGCAGGAGGCAGCGTGTCTGGGTGGCGACCGCGCATCGGGAGCGGCCCGGATCCAGATCCTGTGCAGGTCCTTGGGGCCGCTTCCCCCGCGCGACGGCGCCAAGCGGTGCGGGCGCCGGTCGGGTCAGCTCCTGTGCATCTTCGTCGTGCCGCACGCCCATGCCGGGCGACTACCCCTGCAGCTCGTGCGGCGCGTGGAGGCGATCCCAGTAGTTGGAGGCAAGCCGGTGGTGGAGGGCCCAGTCGTGCAGTTGCGGTTCCGCGAGTGCGCGGCTGAAGCGATAGCCCTGGAAGGCATCGCAGCCCACGCGCAGCAGGTGCGCGAGTTGAACGTCGGTTTCCACGCCTTCGGCGAGCACGCGCAAGCCCAGCCGATGACCCATGGCGACAATCGCCTCGATCAGCACCGTCGGGCGCTTGCCCTGCTCGGGGCCGGCCGGTGCGTCGATGTCGACGACGAACGAGCGGTCGATCTTCAGCGTGTCGATCGGCAGGCGCCGCAGGTACGACAGACTCGAGAAGCCCGTCCCGAAGTCGTCGAGCGCGAGGCGCACGCCGAGCCGCCGAAGCTCGGCCATCTGCTGCAGAGCCGCTTCCAGATCGTCGACGAGCAGGCCCTCGGTGAGCTCGATCTCGAGGCTGCCTGCGGGCAGGCCCGAGCGCGCAAGCAGGCTCTCGACGCGTCGCGTGAAGTCGGCCTCCTTGAACTGGCGCGGGCTGACGTTGACGCTCATCGTCAGGCCCGTTGCCCAGGGATGCCCTTCGCCGCCGTGCTGCCAGCGCCGCAGGCAAGCCGTTGCCTGCTCCAGGGCCCAGTAGCCGAGCGGCACGATCAGGCCGCTCGCCTCGGCCTCCTCGACGAAGCTCGCCGGCGACACCATGCCGCGCCGGGGGTGCTGCCAGCGCACCAGCGCCTCCAGCCCCAGGAGCTGTCCGTTCGCGCCGACCTGCGGCTGGTAGTGCAGGACCAGTTCGTCGCCGCGCTCGAGGGCACGGGCGAGTTCGTTGCGCACCCTCAGTCGTGTCGCTGCGCGCTCCTGGAGTTCGCGCGAGAAGAAATGCAGCTGGTCCGGTCCCTGGCGGTCGGCCTGGTGCATCGCCGTCTCCGCCGCACGCAGCAGGCCCGTCGCGTTGCGCTCGCCATTCGGAATGAGAACGAGACCGGCCGTCGCGCGCAGGTGCAGCGCATGTCCCTGGATCTCGATCGGCTCGGCGATCGACGCGAGCAGGCGCTCGACGCATCGTGCTGCGTGGACGGCCGCCGCGTCGGGGTCGTCGGGCAGATCCGGGCTGAGCAGTGCGAAATGGTCGCTGTGGAGTCGCGCGAGCGTCGCGCCGCGCTCCTGCTGCGTGGTCATGCGTCTGGCGAGAAGCCTCAGCACGGCGTCGCCGGCTTCCATGCCGAGTGAATCGTTCACCGCCTGGAAGGCGACGACGTTGAGGGTGGCCAGGCAGGCGCGCCGTGCATGGGCGCGGCAGACCGCCAGCTCTTCGGCCACCCGTTCGAGGAGTGCGTGCCGACTCGCAAGACCCGTGAGCGCATCGAAGCGGGTCAGGCGGCTGATCTCGGCCTGCGCGGCGCGTCGCTCGCGCAGGTCGTGCAACGAGGCGACCGTGAGCCCGTCCGGGCCCGGCTGCAGGTGGCGCACGCTGGCCTCGGTGGGCACGATCTGGCCCGCGCTGTCGACGATGTCCACCTGCCAGATGCCGTTGATCCGCCTGCCGATGCGCTGCGCCAGCCGGGCGCGTTCGTGCGCAGCGAGCAAGGTGAACAGATCGCGCCCCAGCAAGCCGCCGGCCGGCACGCTCCACAGGCGCTCGGCGGCGCCATTGGCGTTGGTGATGCGCCCCTGACGATGCACGACGACGGCTTCGAGTGATGCATCGGCCAGTTCACGAAAGCGACGCTGGCCCTCATCCACTTCCGCGTTGCGTGCCTGGATGGCGGCGGCCATGCGCGCCAGCGCCTTGCTCATGTCCAGGAACTTGCCGCTGCCCGTGAACTGCGGCAGCGCCGTGTAGTCCCCGGCCTCGATGCGCGCCATGGCCGCCGACAGGATCGCCGCCGGACGGACGATGCCGTGATGGGCGAGCCAGAACAGTGCGGCGACGATCAGCAGCGAGGTGACGCCGAACACCAGCGCCTCCTCCCGGAATTGCGCCCAGATGTGGGCGATGCGCGGCCCGAGGTCGTACGCCAGCACGAGCGTGCCGCGTCGCACGGCTTGCCCCGTGCCGCTGCCGGCTTGCAGCGTGACCGGGCCGAGCGCCCAGAGCCGGCGGCCATCGGGGGCTTGCGCAAGCTCAGGGGTTCCGGTCTGGCGCACGCGCTGCGCCGCCTCGCGAGGAAAGCCCGGACCCTGGTCGTCGACGCTGCGGCCCGCTGCGCCGGGCTCGGCCGCGGCGAGCACCACGCCGTCGGCGCCGAGCAGGATGGCCTGCATGATGGCCGGATTCAGACGCAGCTCGGCGAGCTCGCTGTGCAGGTCCTGCTTCGCGCCGCGGCGCAGCGCAAGCTCCAGGTCGTAGGCCGTGCGCCGCAACTCGGCCGCTGCCTCGGCCTGCGCGGCTTCGTTGACTTCGTGCCGGTAGTCGTAGTGCAGCTTGCCGAGCAGGACCAGCAGCGACAGCAGGCCGGCCGCGAACACCACGCGCGGCAGCCAGCGGCGCAGACTGACCACGCGCAGGGTGTGCGGCGACGGTTCGGCGCGCACCCGCTTCGAGCTGGCGTCGCGCGGGCTCTGCCCGACCGGCCCGTCGTGCGGCAGCCGGGACTGCCCGCTGCGCGGGCCGGCTTGCCCGGGCCCGACCTCAGAGGGTGGTCCAGCCATCGGATCCCGCGGCGCCCGCCGCCGCTTGCGCCGTCGCTTGGTCAGCACGCGGTTCGGTCCTGGCCATGGCCTTGCCTGTCGACCTGACGGCGCCGGCGCCTTTCGGGAAGCTGGCCGGCGGCAGGCCAGCGGCCGTGCCTGCTGCAGCCGGCCGCACTTCGCCAAGGCCATCGAGCTTGAACGCGCTCATGACGCGGGCCAGCTCCGACGCCTGGATGCGCAGGCTCTCGGCCGCCGCCGCCGTCTGCTCCACCAGCGCGGCGTTCTGCTGCGTGACCTGGTCGAGCTGCTGCACGGCATCGCCGACCTGGTTCACGCCCTGCGACTGCTCGACCGCAGCATGCGTGAGGTCGCCGATCATCTGACTCACGCGCTGCACCCGCGTCACGATCTCGGTCATCGAGGCACCGGCGTCGTCGACTTGCTGCGCGCCCGCTTCCACCTTCTCGACACTCGCACCGATCAGGCTCTTGATCTCCCTGGCCGCATCGGCGCTGCGCTGCGCGAGCGTGCGCACCTCGGATGCCACCACGGCGAAGCCGCGGCCCTGCTCGCCGGCGCGCGCCGCCTCGACCGCGGCGTTGAGGGCCAGGATGTTGGTCTGGAACGCGATGCCGTCGATCACGCCGATGATGTCCGAGATGCGGTGCGAGGCCCCCGAGATCTCGCGCATCGTGCTCACGACCTGACCCACCGCGCGGCCGCCGGCCTCGGCCGCCTCGGCCGCGCCGGAGGCCAGCCGGTTGGCTTCGCGCGCGGTGTCCGCGCTCGTCTTGGCGGTGCTCGAGATCTCCTCCATCGACGCCGCGGTCTGCTGCAGGTTGCTCGCCTGCTCCTCGGTGCGCTGGCTCAGGTCGGCGTTGCCGGTGGCGATCTGCGACGACGCGGTGGCGATGCTGTCGCTGCTCTGGCGGACCTGGCTCACCAGGCGTGCCAGGCCCTGCTGCATGTCGGCCAGCGATGCCAGCACGCTGCCGCGCGCGGCCGCGGCTGCGCCGGCCACCGGAGTGAGATCGCCGCCGGCAACGCGCTGGGCCACCTCGCCCAGGGCGCCGGGCTCGGCACCGAGCGCGCGTGTGAGCGAGCGCGTGATCAGGATGCCGGCCAGCGCCGCGACGGCAAAGGCGACCGCACAGCCCCCGATCAGCAGGTTGCGGTGCAGGGCATAGCTGCTCTCGGCGTCGGCCACGAGTGCAGCCGAGTCGCGTTCCGAGTCTTCGCGATACTCACGTGCCGATTCGCGCAGGGCTCCCAGCAACGGCGCGGCCTGCTCCGCCATCTTCGTCAGTGCTTCGTCGCGCTTGCCGTTCGTCGCGAGCTCGACGACTCCGAGTGCGACCGGCGCCAGCCGCTTCTCGGCCTCGGCGAACTGGGTCGCGCGGTTGCGGTCGTCTTGCGATACGCCGGCCTGCGCGACCATCTGCGCCAGTTGGTCGAGGCGCTTCTCGACCTTCTGGTGGTCCTTCATGAACTCGGCCTTCGCCGCCTCGCGTGCCGTGGGCGTGCCGGCATTGACGACGTCGCGCAGCAGCGCGGCGCGCTGCTCGATCGCGCTGCGCGTCTCGAGCAGCATCAGCAGCCTTGCATTGATGCCGTGGACGTAGTCCGAGAAGCGCAGGTTGCCGCTGCTCAGCGAGACCACCGAGAGAGCCGACACCGCGACGATCAGGGCGGCGAGGGCGCCGAAGGCCAGCGTGAGCTTGGCGCGTACGGTCAGATTCTGCATGTTCATCTCGAGGGCTCCATGGATCGATGGGTTCGTTGACGGTGATGGCGATGGTCAGTCATTGCGCATGCAAGCAATCGTCCGAAAAGAGCCGTTACAAGAACGCACTAGCCGCCCCCGCAGCCCGGATATCGGAATGCGGAACGCAGCTCTCGTCCGCGGCGATCATGCGCGCGCGACTTCATCGCTGATGTCGCGGCAGGAATGGTTGGCGCGTCATCATGGTCTTGCGCTTGAAACGACTGAGAGTCAGGCGCAGTCGGTGATTGCCGTTGTGGCCCCGCTCATGCACTCGCGCGTCACCGGCGACGCCGCGCCGTTGCGCCGCGCGCACAGCGCTGTGCGCCTGCGCGCGCCGCGTGCGGCTTCGCGCTGCCGCCGCCAGCGGCTACCATCGACGCCGAGGCCGCTTCGCGGCGTGAACCCAGCAACATGAGCGAGCATTGCGCAGACGAGGGCGGGCCGCTGGCCGGCCGCCACATCGTGCTCGGCCTGGCCGGCGGCGTGGCCTGCTACAAGGCCGCCGAACTCGCGCGCGAGCTCACGCGGGCCGGTGCCAGCGTCCAGGTGGTGATGACCGAGGCGGCCTGCCGGTTCATCACGCCGGTGACGATGCAGGCGCTGAGCGGCCGCGCGGTGTTCACGAGCCAGTGGGACGAGCGGGCGCCCGACCGCATGGCGCACATCGGGCTCACGCGCGGCGCCGACGCGGTGGTCGTCGCGCCGGCCAGCGCCGACTTCATCGCCCAGCTCGCTCAGGGCCGGGCGGCCGAGCTGCTGGCGCTGCTGTGTCTGGCGCGGCCGGCGCAGGTGCCGCTCGTGGTGGCGCCGGCGATGAACCGCGAGATGTGGGCGCATCCGGCGACGCAGCGCAACGTCGCGCAGATCCGTGCCGACGGCGCGGCCGTGCTCGGGCCGGCGGCCGGCGCACAGGCCTGCGGCGAGGTCGGCGAGGGCCGCATGCTCGAGCCCGACGAGCTGCGCGACGAGCTGGTCGCGCTGTTCCAGCCCAAGCTGCTGGCGGCGCGCCGGGTGCTCGTCACCGCCGGGCCGACCTTCGAGGCCATCGACCCGGTGCGCGGCATCACCAACCGCTCGAGCGGCAAGATGGGCTTTGCCGTCGCCCGCGCCGCGGCCGAGGCCGGCGCCGCCGTGACGCTGGTGGCCGGCCCGGTGGCGCTGGCCACGCCGCGCGGCGTGACGCGCATCGACGTCGACAGCGCCGAGCAGATGCTGGCGGCCGTGCTGCCGCTGGCGCCGTCGCACGACGTCTTCGTGGCGACGGCCGCGGTGGCCGACTGGCGGCCGGCCGCGCGCGCCGAAGAGAAGATCAAGAAGGACGGTTCGGGCGCGACGCCCACGCTGGCCTTCGTCGAGAACCCCGACATCCTGGCCACCGTGGCGCGCCTGCCCGAGGCCGAGCGCCCCTGGTGCGTGGGCTTCGCCGCCGAGAGCCACGACGTGCTGCGCCACGCGCGCGCCAAGCGCCTGCGCAAGGGCGTGCCGCTGATCGTGGCCAACCACGGCCCCTCGACCTTCGGCCGCGACGACAACGCGCTCGTGCTCGTCGACGCCGAGGGCGAGCGCGAGCTGCCGCACGGCGCCAAGATCACGCTGGCGCGCGCGCTGGTGGCCGAGATCGCGGCGCGCCTGCCGCGCGCTGCAGGGCGGGGGCCATGAGGGCGGCGGGCCGCTCCCGAGCGCCGATCACGCAGCGCGCAGCGCGCAGGACACTCCGGTGAGCGCGGCGGTCGTCGATGTGCGCATCCTCGATGCGCGCATGACCGATCTGCTGCCGGCCTATGCGACGCCGGGCAGCGCGGGCCTCGATCTGCGCGCCTGCATCGACGCGCCGCTCGTGCTCGCGCCGGGCGACGCTGCGCTCGTCGCCACCGGCCTCGCCATCCACATCGGCACGCCCGGCCTGGCGGCGATGCTGCTGCCGCGCTCGGGCTTAGGCCACAAGCACGGCATCGTGCTCGGCAACCTGGTCGGTCTGATCGACAGCGACTACCAGGGGCCGCTGATGGTGAGCTGCTGGAACCGCGGCAGCGCGCCCTACACCGTGCAGCCGATGGAGCGCATCGCGCAGATGGTCATCGTGCCGGTGGTGCAGGCGGCGTTTCGCCTCGTCGACGCGTTCGAGGTCTCGGCGCGCGGCGCAGGCGGATTCGGTTCGACCGGAAGCGGCTGAGCGAAGTCACGGGCGCCGCGCTGCCGGTGCGGCGCAGGTGCCCGTCGGTGCGCGCTGCACGTTGCGCGGTGCCCGGCGCGATGATCGCCGCCGTGCGCGGCGCGCACGGGTGCCCGTCGATGCGCGCTGCACGTGGCGCGGGCGCGCTTTGTTCCTTCACACGCTCAGTGCAGGGCGTCCGGCGCCTTGCCGCCGGCGCCGAACAGCGCGAGCGGCGCCGCGCCCACCGTGCGCGCGGCGATCTCGTCTTCGCTGGCGGCCCGCACCGCCACCACCTTCAGGTGCAGGTGCAGCGCGATGCCGGCCAGCGGGTGATTGCCGTCGAGCACGACGTGCGACGGATAGACCTCGGTGACGATGTAGACGCGGTCGGCCGGCATGTCCGCCGTCGCATGCCCCGGCGGCAGACCCTCGAAGGCCATGCCGGCCTCGAGCGGCTCGGGGAAGAGCTTGCGGTCCTCGAAGCACACGAGCTCGGAGCGGTAGTCGCCGAAGGCTTCCTCGGGCTCGAGGTGCAGGCGCAACTCGGCGCCCGGCTCGTGACCGGCCAGGGCCTCCTCGACCTTGGCCAGCAGGTCGTCGCCGCCGTAGAAGAACTCGACCGGCTCGGCGAGCTCGTCCAGAGGCTGGTTCTGTGCGTCGGCGAGCTTCCAGGTCAGGCTGACGACGCAGGGGGAGTCGATTTCCATGCGTCGATGATCGCACGCCGCCCCTTGCGGCGCAGGGCGGGCCTGCGTGCGCAACAATGCGCCGTTGCCGTGCGGCCGCGGCGCGCAGGCCGACGCGCAGGCCGATACGCGCAGGCCGATACGCGCGGGGCCGATGCGTGCGGGGCCGATGCGTGCGGGCCGATGCGCGCGGGCCGATGCGCGCGGGCCGATGCGCGCGGGGCGGCACCCGCTGCGTTCGGCGACGAGCCCGAGGAGGACACGAGATGCAGACCGAAGGCGCACCGTGCATCGACTCGCGCGCCGCTTTCGCGGCGGCGCTGCTCTGGGGCTTCGCGCAGGCCTGCGAGGGCGGCGCGCGGCGCATCGTCTGCGTCGACCCCGATTTTGCCGCCTGGCCGCTGGACGATGCCGCATTGCTCGAGCGACTGACGGCCTGGCTGCAGCGGCCGCAGCGTCGACTCGTGCTGCTGGCGGCCGGCTACGACAACGTGGCGCGCTGCCAGCCTCGCTTCGTCGCCTGGCGGCGCCACTGGGCGCATGCGGTCGCGGCCTGGCAGGCGCCCGAGGACCTGTGTCCGACGCTGCCGACCTTGCTGCTGGACGACGACGCGTTGCTGGTGTGGCTGGTCGAGCGCATGCACTGGCGCGGACGAGCCCTGCTCGACGCGCGCGAAAGCCGCCCGCATCGCGACGAGATTGACGCGGTTTTGCAACGCTCGACGCCCGCGTTTGCGATAACGACCCTCGGACTATAGGGATTGCACCTAGGCTGCCTATAATGCCCGGTTAGGCATGGGACCGGTCTGTCCCCTTGTCTTCTCTTGGTTCTCTCGAAGGCGGCCCTGCGTTTCGCGGCGCCGCCGAGGGGGCCGGGTGCATGAAGGTTTCGACCCATAACTCCCTGAGGACACTCGCAATGAACAAGTCGCTCGTACTGGCTTCCCTGGTTGCTGCCGTCGCGCTCGCCGCCTGCGGCAAGAAGGAAGAACCCGCGCCGGCCCCGGCGCCCGCGGCCGCTCCCGCGCCCGCACCGGCTGCGGCCCCCGCCTCCGAGGCTGCCTCGGCCGCCGGCGACGCCGCCTCGGCAGCCGCGCCGGCTTCCGCCGCGTCGCAGTAACGCCGTTCCCGGCCGCTCGGGCCGGACACGAAAAGGCCGCCCTCGGGCGGCCTTCGTCCTGGTGCGGCGTCCGGCGCCGCACCGCCCACGCTCCTAGCGCAGCTCGCCGACCAGCTGCGCGACGATGCGCTGGCCGTTGCTGCCGGGCTCCGGCGCGCCGGCCGAAGTGAGCACGCGGATCGTCGTCTTGTCGCCCTTGCCCTCGAGCGCGATGCGGTAGCGCAGCGGCCCCGACTGCGCCTTGGCGCTGCCGAAGAGCTTGGCGAAGAAGCCGGGCTCCTCCTCGCCTGCAGTCGTGGGATCGATGTAGCGCACGTAGTAGATGCCCTGCGCGCGGTCGCGGTCCTCGACCGTGAAGCCGCCGCGGTCGAGCGCCAGGCCGACGCGGCGCCAGGCCCGCTCGAAGGGCTCGTCGACTTCCATCGTCGCGGTGTTCGCGCCGGCGACGGCACGTGCACGCGCAGGCGCCTGCAGCGCCGCCGGCACCGCGGCCTGCGGCGGCGCGGCCGCTGACTGCCCGCTCGGCGCTGCCTCGTCGCGCCCGGCCAGTGCCAGCATCAGGCGCGACAGCATCTCGGCCTCGAGGCCCGGGTCGGGCGGCGCCGCCCGCCACGCGGTGTTCTCGTGCCTTTCGTCGGTGTAGACCTCGACGACGCCGCGGTGCGAGATGTAGATCTCGCTGCCCATTGCGGTGCGCTCGATGCGCGTGCGGTACAGGTCGCGCTCGCCGGTGTCGTACAGGTTGCCGAGGAGCCGGCCGATCGTGTTGCGGATCACGTCGTTGGGCAGCTTGGCGCGGTTCTCGGCCCAGTTCGTCTCCAGCATGCCCGTCTGCGGGTTGTCGACCGCGAGCGTGAAGCCGTTGCGCTCCCAGAACGCGCGCAGCTGCGGCCACAGCTGCTCGGGCGGCTTGGGCACGACGAGCCAGCGCTGCTGGCCGTCGCGTTCGATGCGCATGCCCTGCAGTTCGGATGCGGCGACGGCGACGGCGGCGCTCGCGGCCGGGGCCGGGCCGGCGGCGGCATGGGCGGCCACCGCGGAAGCGCTCACCACGCCGGCCTGCGGCTGGTAGCGCGTCTCGCGCGCCAGTTGCGTCAGGTCCGGCGGCACCTCGAGCGGCTGCGTGCGCGCCGTGGCGCTGCGGTAGTCGACCTTGTCGCCGCCGAACAGACTGTTGATGCTGGAGCAGCCGGCGAGCAGCGCCAGGGCCAGCGGCGCCAGGCGCCGGCCGCGCGGCGCGCGCTGCGCGATCGGGCCGAAAGCGGTGCGGTGCAGTCTCACTTCTTCGTCTCCGGCGCGGCCCGACGGCCGCGCGTGCAGGGATGTATCGGGGGGTGGCAGCGGCACGCCGGGGTAGGCCGCGGCAGGCGGGGGGCGGCCGGCGCGGCTCAGCCCGGCACGCCGGCAGCGCGCATCGCTTCGCGCACCTGTGCCTGCCCGGCCTCGCTGAGCGCGACGACGGGCAGGCGCACGTGGGGCGCGCAGCGCCCGAGCTGCGCCAGCGCCCACTTGGTCGGTGCCGGGCTCGGTTCGCAGAACAGCTGCCTGTGCAGCGGCAGCAGCCTCAGGTGGATGGCGGCCGCGGTGCGTGCGTTGCCCTCGACCGCAGCGACGCACAGCTCGTGCATCGCGCGCGGCGCCACGTTGGCGGTGACGCTGACGTTGCCCTGGCCGCCGAGCAGCATCAGCGCGACGGCGGTGCCGTCGTCGCCCGAGTAGATCGCGAAGCCCTCGGGCGCGTGCTTGATCAGGTGGGCGGCGCGCTCGATGTTGCCGCTCGCCTCCTTCAGGCCGACGATGCCGCTCACCTGCGCCAGCCGCAGCGCCGTCTCGGGCAGCAGGTCGGCCGCCGTGCGGCCGGGCACGTTGTACAGCACCAGCGGCAGATCCACCGCCTCGGCGATCGTCCTGAAGTGGCGGTAGATGCCTTCCTGCGACGGCCTGTTGTAGTAGGGCACGACCGAGAGGTGGCAATCGGCACCCACCTTCTTCGCGTACTGCGTGAGCTCGATCGCCTCGATCGTGTTGTTGGAGCCGGTGCCGGCCATGATCGGCACGCGCCCGGCGGCCTGCTCGACGGCGACGCGGATGATCTCGCAGTTCTCCTCCATCGACACGGTGGGCGATTCGCCGGTGGTGCCGACGACGCCGATACAGTCGGTGCCTTCGGCGATGTGCCAGTCGATCAGGCGGCGCAGCGCGTCGTAGTCGATGCGGCCGTCTTCGTGCATCGGCGTCACGAGGGCGACGATGCTGCCAACGATGGGGGTCATGCGGGTGTTCCTGGCGAGAGCGCGATTTTAGCCGTCGCCCCCGGCCAGCTCGCAGCGCGGGAGCGCCGCTGCGGCATCGGCCGGCCCACCCGGCGCGACGGCGACGACGCGCTGCACGCAGCGCGATGCGGCGCGCTCGACGCCGTCTTCGTAGGCGACGATGTACAGGGCCGCGAAGGCGCGCAGCAGTTCTCCGGGCTGCAGCAGGAACTCGGGGTTCGAAGGCCGGCCGAAGCGCTGCTGCCCCTGGGCGAAGGTTTCGTAGATCAGCACGCCGCCCGCGGCCAGCGAAGTGCCCAGCCGCGGCAGCAGCGGCCGCCACAGGTAGTTCGTGACGACGATGGCGTCGAAGCACCGGCCCGCGAGAGGCCAGGGCCCGCGCTCGAGGTCGGCCACGACGATCTCGCCGGCCGCCCGCAGCGGCGCGACGGCCGCGGCGTCGCGGTCGACGCCGGTGACGCGCCAGCCGCGCGCGGCCAGCCAGCGCAGGTTGCGTCCGCTGCCGCAGGCCAGATCCAGCACCGTACCGCCGGCGGGCAGCAGATGCGCCCAGCGGCGCAGCCAGGACGAAGGCTCGGCTAGAAGCAGGCCCACAGCCGCGCCGCCAGATCGACCATCCGATGCGGGCTCAGATAGGCCAGCGCCACCAGCGCCAGCGCGGCGGCCGCGGCGAGCCAGACGACGGCGCGTGCGAGCGGCTTCATGCCGCACCGGGCGCCGTGCGCGCGATGGCCGTCTCGCGCACCGGCAGGTTGACGAGCGCGGCGAACACCCCGAGCGCGATCGAGATCCACCAGACGAGGTCGTAGCTGCCGGTGGCGTCGTACAGCCTGCCGCCCAGCCACACGCCGAGGAAGCTGCCCAGCTGGTGGCTGAGAAAGACGAGGCCGCCCAGCATGCTCATGTACTGCACGCCGAAGATCTGCGCGACGATGGCGTTGGTGGGCGGCACGGTCGACAGCCACAGCAGCCCCATCGTCGCCGCGAACAGGTACACGCTCGAGGGCGTGAGCGGCGCCCACAGGAACAGCACGATCGCGGCCGAGCGCAGCAGGTAGATCGCGGCCAGGATATGGCGCCGCGCCAGGCGCTGGCCGAGCACACCTGCGCCGTAGGTGCCGAAGACGTTGAACAGGCCGATCAGCATCAGCGCCACCGTCGCCACCTCGGGGCCCAGGCCCTTGTCCCGGAGGTAGCTCGGCATGTGCACGCCGATGAACACGACCTGGAAGCCGCAGACGAAGTAGCCGGCCGTCAGCAGCCGGAAGCTCGGATAGGCGAAGGCCTCGCGCAGCGCGGCGCCCACGCTCTGGTGCTCGCCGGCGGCGGCGCCGGCCGGCGCCGGCTCGCGCAGCCCGAGGGCCAGCGGCAGCATGGCCAGCGCGGCCAGGCCGAGCACGAAGAGCGCGTTGGCCCAGCCCGCGCTGCCGATCAGCCAGCTCTCCAGCGGCACCATCAGGAACTGGCCGAACGAGCCGGCCGCCGCCGTCACGCCCATCGCCCAGGAGCGCCGCGCCGGGTCGACCTGGCGTGCGATGACGCCGTAGATCACGGCGTAGGTGGTGCCGCTCTGCGCCACGCCGAGCAGCAAGCCGGCGCTGCCCGTGAAGGCCAGCCCCGAGGTGGCGAGCGCCATCGTGACGAGGCCCAGCGCGTACAGCACGCCGCCTGCGATGAGCACGCGCCAGGCGCCGTAGCGGTCGGCCAGGCCGCCGGCCAGCGGGCCGGCCAGGCCCCAGGCCAGGTTCTGCACCGCCAGCGCGAAGGCGAAGGTCTCGCGCGTCCAGCCGCGCTCCATGGTGATCGGCTGCAGCCACAGCCCGAAGCCGTGGCGGATGCCCATGCTCAGCGTGACGACGGCTGCGCCGCACAGCAGCACCTGCGTCATCGATAGCCGAGCCGGCGTCGAAGCTTGATTCATGCGGGGATTGTCTTGGAAATCGCGGCCCGTCACCGGCTGCGGCAGCGCTGCAGTGCCTCGTCATCGAACCGACGGCGGTGGCGGCGACATGACGGTTGCTGCTGCCCGGCGGTCGCTCGAGACGCCTGCCGCGCCGGCCGCATGGCCCGGCCGGGCAGTGCTCGTGCGGCGTATCAGTTGCATAATGCAATTGACGAGCGGGCCAACGCAGGAGAGTGAAATTGGCAGCACGCAGCGACGCGATCCTTCTCGAGAAGCGCAAGGGCATCGCCTACATCACGTTCAACCGCCCGAAGGTTCTCAACGCCTTCCGGCCGATGGACTACTACCTGCTCGACGACCTGGTCAACGACTGCGACCAGGACCCGAAGGTGCGGGCGATCATCTTCACCGGCAAGGGACGCGCCTGGTCCGTGGGTGACGACGTCGCGGTCGCGGTGCGCGGCCCCGCGCAGCGCAAGCTGGTCGCCGAGGACCCGGTGCAGGCGCTGATGTGGGACGGCAAGTACCTGGAGCTGGCGATGTCGCGCCGGCTCATCGCCACCCAGCAGACCTGCAAGACGCTGCTCAATTCCGGCAAGGTCGCGATCGCCGCCGTCAACGGCATCTGCTACATCGCCGAGTACCTGTACGCGATGGACTTCGTTCTCGCCGCCGAGCACGCCACGTTCGCGCAGGGCGACGTGAAGGTCGGCATCTGTCCGATCGGCTCGTCGACGCAGCTGGCGCCGCGCGTGCTGGGCAGGCGCCGCGCCACCGAGCTGCTGCTCAAGGCCGAGCTGATTCCGGCGCAGGAAGCCTGCCGCCTGGGCCTCGTCAATCAGGTGGTGCCGGCCGAGCGCCTGATGGAGGAAGCCGAAGCGCTGGCGCGGCAGGTTTCGCGCTACTCGGCGAGCGCCATCAAGCTCACCAAGATCCTGATGACCAAGGCGCAGGAGTTGCCGTTGCAGGAAGGGCTCGAGCAGGAAGTGCTGATGTGCGGGTTGTCGCTGCAGTCGGGCGACTACGAGCGCTACGCCAGGAAGTTCCTCGCCAAGAGCGGCGCGACCGAGCACAAGGGTGCGCGCCGCAGCACCGCGCGGCGCGAGCGGACGGTGCCGGCCGCGCGGCCCGCCGCGGGGGCGCGTCGCACGGCGTCGCCGCGGGCGGCCGGCCGCGCCGCGCGATCGAAGTGAGATCGGAGGAGCGAGCGTGAAGTACCGCGTCATACAGTGGGCGACCGGCGGCATGGGCAAGAACTGCCTGCGTGCCGTGATCGATCACCCGGCAATGGAGCTCGTCGGCGTGTACGTCTACGGCGAGGCCAAGGCCGGCCGCGACGCCGGCGAGATCGCGCGCCGGCCGCCGACCGGCGTGCTTGCCACGCGCGACGTCGACGAGATCCTCGCGCTCGACGCCGACGTCGTGATCCACGCCGCGCGGTTGACGCCGCAGACGCACGACGCCGACATCGTCCGGCTGCTGGCCTCGGGCAAGAACGTCATCAGCATCAACGGCTACAGCCGTCCGCAGTACTGGGGCGGCGAGCGGCAGGCGGCGCTGGAGGCCGCCTGCGCCAAGGGCGGCACGACGCTGATGAACGCCGGCCTGAACCCGGGCTTCGCGGGCGAGCAGCTCGCGCTGGTCGCCACCGGGGTCTGCGCGGCGATCGACCACGTCGAGGTCATCGAGAGCGCGGACTGCCGGCTGGTGCGCAATCCGGCATACCTGTTCGACGCCCTCGGCTTCGGGGCCGATCCGCAGGCGATCGATCCGAACCAGCCCGAGTGGGGACCGACCGCCGCGCTGAACGCCATGTACGCGGAGACGCTGGCGGCGATGGCCGAGCAGCTCGGGATGACGCTCGAGCGCATCGACACCGAGCACCGCGTCTTCGCGGCGACCCGGGAGCTTCACTTCGCTGCCGGGTCGATGCCGGCGGGGCGAGCGAGCCACTTCAACTGGCGCTGGCGCGGAATCGTCGGCGGGCAGCCGCGGATCACGATGACCATTCACTGGTTCCTCGAGACCGCGCACCTGGACGACCCGCGCCCGCCGCTGTGGCGCATCCACGTCGAGGGCCAGCCCGGGGTGCGCATGGCGGTGGACCTGGAAAAGCGCGCCGGCGACCGCACGCCCACCTCCGCCGAGCAGATCGCGGTGGCCGGCGCGGTGATCAACGCGATCCCCGTCGTCTGCGCCGCGCCCCCGGGCCTGATGACACGGCCCGTCGCGACCCCTTACCGGGAGGAACTGGCGCGGGTCGGCTGATCGCCGCGGCGCCCGAGGCGCGCGCTCGCCCTTGGCACGCGCATCTGCGCTGCCGGCGGCGCCATCGGCGGCCGGCGCGGTGGGGGCGTGCGGTCCGCGCCCGGACGGAGCAGCCGGCCGTCGGCAGCCTGAGGCTCGGGTAGGCGAAGGCCTCGCGCAGCGCGCCACCCACGCTCCGGTGCTGGCCGGCGGCGGCGCCGGCCGACGCCGGCTCGCGCAGGCCGAAGGCCAGCGGCAGCATCGCGAGCGCGGCCAGGCCGAGGACGTAGAGCGCGTTGGCCCAGCCTGCGCTGCCGATCAGTCAGCTCTCCACCGGAACCATCGGGAACTGGCCGAACGAGCCGGCCGCCGCCGTCACGCCCATCGCCCAGGAACGCCGCGCCGGATCGACCCGGCGCGTGATGACGCCGTAGATGACGGCGTAGGTGGTGCCGCTCTGCACCACGCCCAGCCGCGCTCCATGGCGATCGGCTGCAGGCACAGTCCGAAGCCGTGGCGGATGCCCATGCTCGGCGTGACGACGGCCGCGCTGCACGGCAGCACCTGCGTCATCGACAGCCGGTCGCGCGGCGCGGCTCGATTCATCGCGCCATTGGCTTGGAAAACCCTGGCCGTCGCCGGCCGTCCACGCTCCTAGAGTGCCGCCCATCGAGGCGGCGCGGCGGCGTGCAGGGGGCGACATGAAGGTGCTGGTGCTGGGCAGCGGGGTGATCGGCACCTCGATCGCGTACTACCTGGCGCGCGACGGCCACGAGGTCGAGGTGCTCGAACGCCAGCCGGGGCCGGCCTTGGAAACGAGCTACGCCAACGCCGGCGAGGTGAGCCCGGGCTACAGCGCGCCCTGGGCCGGCCCGGGCGTGCCGGCCAAGGCCATCAAGTGGATGCTGATGAAGCACAGCCCGCTCGTCATCTGGCCGCTGCTCGACCCGGCGATGTGGCGCTGGGGCCTGGCGATGCTGGCCAACTGCAACGCGCGCGCCTATGCGCGCAACAAGGGCCGCATGGTGCCGCTGGCCGAGTACAGCCGCGACTGCCTCGAGGCGCTGCGCGCCGAAACCGGCATCAGGTACGACGAGCGCACGCGCGGCACGCTGCAGCTGTTCCGCACACCGGAGCAGCTCGACGGCATCGGCGCCGACGTCGAGGTGCTCAGGCGCTACGGCGTGCCCTTCGAGGTGCTCGACCGCGCGGGCTTCTGCCGCGTCGAGCCGGCACTCGCGCTTACGCAGCACAAGTTCGTCGGTGCTTTGCGCCTGCCCGACGACGAGACCGGCGACTGTTTCCTCTACACCGAGCGGCTGGCCGAGATGGCGCGTGCGCTCGGCGTGCGCTTTCGCTTCGGCACCACGATCGAAGGGCTCGAGCGCGACGGCGGGCGCATCGCCGGCGTGCGCACCGGCGCGGGCACGCTGACGGCCGGGCGCTACGTGCTGGCGCTGGGCAGCTGGTCGGCCCGCATGCTGCGCCCGCTCGGGCTGCGCATCCCGGTCTATCCGGTCAAGGGCTACTCGATCACGGTGCCGATCACCGACCGCGCCGGCGCGCCCGAGTCGACCGTGATGGACGAGACGCACAAGGTCGCGGTCACGCGCCTGGGCGAGCGCATCCGCGTCGGCGGCACCGCCGAGCTGGCCGGCTACAGCCTCGCGCTGCGGCCGGCGCGCCGTGCCACGCTCGAGCATGTGCTGAGCGACCTGTTTCCGCGCGGCGGCGATCTGGCCCGGGCCAGCTTCTGGTGCGGCCTGCGGCCGATGACGCCCGACGGCACGCCGATCGTCGGCGCCACGCCCTACGCCAACTTGCTGCTCGCAACCGGCCACGGCACCCTGGGCTGGACGATGGCGGCCGGCACCGGGCGCGTGATCGCCGACCTCGTGGCCGGGCGCGCGCCGGCGATCGACGTCGCCGGCCTGGCGATGGCGCGCTACGGCGCGTGAGCCGCGGCGGGCGCGTTCGGGAGCCCGCGCCCCGCTCCCTAGAATCGGCCGCCTATGGCCACCCGCAAGCAAGCCGAGTACGGCGAAGCCTCGATCCGCGTGCTCAAGGGCCTCGAGCCCGTGCGGCAGCGCCCGGGCATGTACACGCGCACCGACAGTCCGCTGCACATCGTGCAGGAGGTGATCGACAACGCCGCCGACGAAGCGCTCGCCGGCTTCGGCCGGCGCATCGGCGTGACGCTGCACGCCGACGGCAGCGTGGCCGTCGAGGACGACGGACGCGGCATCCCGTTCGGCCTGCATCCCGAAGAGCAGGTGCCGGTGCTCGAGATCGTCTACACCCGGCTGCACGCCGGCGGCAAGTTCGACAAGGGCGCGGCTGCCGCCTACAGCTTCAGCGGCGGGCTGCACGGGGTGGGCGTGAGCGTGACCAACGCGCTGGCGCGCCGGCTCGAGGTGACCGTCTGGCGCGAAGGCCAGGTGGCGACGATCGCCTTCTCGGGCGGCGAGGTCGTCGAGCCGCTGGCGCTGCGCCCGGCCGCCGCCGGCGATCGCCGCCAGGGCACGCGCGTGCGCGTCTGGCCCGATCCGCGCTACTTCGACAGCGCCGAGCTGCCGCGCCACGACCTGCTGCATCTGCTGCGCAGCAAGGCCGTGCTGATGCCCGGCGTCGGCGTCACGCTCACGCACGACAAGAGCGGCGAGACGCAGACCTGGCGGTACCAGGGCGGCCTGCGCGACTACGTGCTGCAGAGTCTCGCCGCCGAGCCGCTCATCCCGCTGTTCGAAGGCGAGCAGTTCGCCGGCGCCAGCGAGACCGAAAACTTCGCCGAAGGCGAGGGCGCCGCCTGGTGCGTGGCCTTCACCGACGAGGGTGCCTTGCTGCGCGAGAGCTACGTCAACCTCATCCCCACGGTGGCCGGCGGCACCCACGAGAGCGGCCTGAAGGACGGGCTGTTCGGCGCCGTCAAGGGCTTCATCGAGCTGCACGCACTGCAGCCCAAGGGCGTGAAGCTGATGCCCGAGGACGTGTTCTCGCGCGCGAGCTTCGTGCTGTCGGCCAAGGTGCTCGACCCGCAGTTCCAGGGCCAGATCAAGGAGCGGCTCAACAGCCGCGACACGCTGCGCCTGGTCTCGGGCTACGTCAAGCCGGCGCTCGAGCTGTGGCTCAACCAGCATGTCGAGTACGGCAGGAAGCTCGCCGAACTCGTGATCCGCCAGGCGCAGACGCGCCAGCGCGCGGCGCAGAAGGTCGAGAAGAGGAAGGGCAGCGGCGTGGCCGTGCTGCCGGGCAAGCTCACCGACTGCGAGAGCCGCGACCTGGCCCTCAACGAGGTCTTCCTGGTCGAAGGCGACAGCGCCGGCGGCAGCGCCAAGATGGGCCGCGACAAGGAGACGCAGGCCGTGCTGCCGCTGCGAGGCAAGGTGCTCAACACCTGGGAGGTCGAGCGCGACCGGCTGTTCGCCAACACCGAGATCCACGACATCGCGGTGGCGCTGGGCGTCGACCCGCACGGCCCCGCCGACGACCCCGACCTGAGCGGCCTGCGCTACGGCAAGGTCTGCATCCTGTCGGACGCCGACGTCGACGGCGCGCACATCCAGGTGCTGCTGCTGACGCTGTTCTTCAGGCATTTTCCGCGCCTGGTCGAGCGCGGCCACCTGTACATCGCGCGGCCGCCGCTGTATCGCATCGACGCACCGGCGCGCGGCAAGCGCCCGGCGACCAAGATCTACGCGCTCGACGACGGCGAGCTCGACGCCGCGCTCGACCGGCTGCGCAAGGAAGGCGCGCGCGAAGGCAGCTGGACGATCAGCCGCTTCAAGGGCCTGGGCGAGATGAACGCCGAGCAGTTGTGGGATACGACGCTCGACCCCGAGACGCGCCGGCTGCTGCCGGTGGGCTGGGGTGCGGGCGGCTTCGAGGCCACGGCCGGGGTGCTGAGCCGGCTGATGGGCAAGGGCGAGGCGGCGGCGCGGCGCGAACTGATGGAACTGCGCGGCGACACGGTCGAGATCGATGTCTGAGCCTGTGAAGCCGTGAAGCGCGAGCGTGATTCCTATGGTCACGGGCTCTGAGCCGGCGGCCCGGGGCGTGCCGCTGCGGCTGCGCCCGACGATGCTTTCGGATCTCGATTTCGTCGTCCAGGTCGAGACCGACAGCCGCAACCTGCCTTTCATCACGCCCTGGGAGCGCACCCAGCACGAGGCCGCGCTGCGCATTCCCGACTTCAGGCATTTCATCGTCGAGGCCGGCGCCGACGGCGCGCGCGACGGATTCGTCATCTTGCAGGGCTGCCGCAACCGGCACCGCAGCGTCGAGCTCAAGCGCATGGTGCTGGCGCGCGAGGGCCAGGGCCAGGGCCTGGGGCGTGCCTGCGTGCGCCTGCTCGCGCGCATGGCCTTCGGCGACTTGCACGCGCACCGCTTCTGGCTCGACGTCAAGCAGCTCAACACGCGCGCGCTGGCGCTCTACGCGAGCGAGGGCTTCGTCGAGGAGGGCCGGCTGCGCGAGAGCGTGCGCATCGTCGGCCCGGACGAATCGGCCGGCTACGACTCGCTGGTGGTGATGAGCATGCTCGACCGCGAGTACCAGGCGCGCGTGGCGCTCGGCCTGGAGTGACTTGCCCCTGCCGTGCCTGCGCTCGCCGAGCGCTGGGCGCCTATGCAGGCATCGCGAGATTTGACGATGCGGCGCCCCGCCCACGCTCCTAGAGTCGGCTGCCATCGGTGGCCTTGTTGGCCAAGCGTCCGGGACAGCAAGGATCCGGCGCACGTCGCGCCGGCATGAGGAGGCAGCCATGAACGCACAGAACTGGATGTTCCGCCTGGCAGGTATGGCGGCGTTGGCCATGGGAATTCACGGCGGCGTTGGTGCATCGGTGCCGACGCTTGCACCGTATCCGGCGCCCGGGGGGAACAGCGCTTCGAGCAGTGGTACTCCGGCGACGGGCGGCGGCATCACATGGAACCTCGGCAGCTTCGACCACGCAGCCTACGACAAGCTCTACTACACGGTGGGCAATTACGTGCCATGGCCGACGTTCGACCCCACCGGCCCGACGCTGAGCATGGACGGCAGCCCCGGGCAGCTCACGTTCGACGCGGGTGCGAGCAACCTTGGCGGCGGCATCGCGGTCTGGTCGGGCACGACGACGGTGCGCTACAACTGCATCTACACCTGCACGCAGAAGAGCATTGGAACGCGTTACACCTTGACCGTCACCGACACGGCGAACCATCCGCTGGCGCTGGTCTCCCCAGCCAGCGCAGGACTCGCTTTCGCAGGCGCAATGCTCGACGTCCAGGGCGACTTCCGTGCGAACTGGTTGTTCACGGCGCAGAACCCGAATGCCAGCTACCAGTGGCAACCGTCGATGACGATGTTCGACTCGCTGCCGTTCTCGGACCCAAGCCGTATCCATTCGAGCAGCGTCGGCGGCGCCTTCTACGCCACTGCGCCGGTACCCGGGCCATCGAGCTTGTCGATGACCGCAGCAGGCCTTGCGATGCTCGTCTGGTTGTTCAGGCGTCGGCCGATCGGGTCGGACCCGGGCGACTATGCAGCGGCTTAGCGCGCAGGCGTCGGACCTGGTCAGCCGGCCGCCGCCACCGCCTCCACCTCGAGCAGCAAGCCGTAGTGCAGCGCCGGCACGGGCACCACCGCGCGTGCCGGACGGTGCGCGCCCAGCCACTGCGCGTACAGCGCGTCGAACGCAGGCCAATGCGCGAGGTCGGTGAGGTACACGCGCACCTGCACGAGCCGCGCCGGCGAGGAGCCCGCGGCTTCGAGCGCGGCCTGCAGGTTGGCCAGCACCTGGCGCGCCTGCAGGTCGAACGGCGCGTCGCCGAGTTTGCGGCCGTCGGGCGCGATCGGCAGCTGGCCGGCCACGAACACCAGGCCGCCGGCGACCGCGGCGTGGCTGTAGTGGCCGCCGGGCGCAGCCAGGGCCGGCGCCTCGACGGTGCGCAAATCGTCCATGGCCAGTGCCGCGCGGCGTGGGCCGCTCACCAACCGTTGAAGCGCGGCCAGACATGCCGCACCGCGTCGCCTTCGACTACCGCGTAGCGCGCGTGCTGCGCGGCGGTGGCGCAGGCGTGGTTGGGCAGCACGCGCAGCCGCGTGCCGAGCGCAAAGCGCGCGGCCACGTCGCCGGCAGCGGCCGCGCCGCCGCGGTGCGCGACGATGCCGTGCTCCTGGTTGGCCTGCGCGACGATCCAGCCCTCGAGGACGACGCCGGCTTCGTCGCAGACCACGCCGTAGCCCTGGTCGAGCGGCTGGGCCTGCGTGCCGCGGTCGCGGCTGAGCGCCATCCAGCCCGCGTCGATCAGTATCCAGCCCTTGTCGCGCTGGTGGCCGATGACGGTGCCCAGCACCGACAGCGCGATGTCCTCGGGCCGGCACACGCCGATGCCGGCCATCACGAGATCGTGGAAGACGTAGACGCCGGCGCGCACCTCGGTCACGCCGTCGAGGGAACGCGCGCAGTGCGCCGTCGGCGTCGAGCCCACGCTCACGCTGTCGCAGGGCAGGCCGGACGCGCGCAGCCGCTCGGCGGCGTGCACGCAGCGCGCGCGCTCCTGCTCGGCCATCGCTTCGAGCTCGGCGGCGCTGCGGCAGTCGTAGCTGCCGCCGCAATGGGTGAGCACGCCGGCCAGCGCGCCGGCGCCGGCCAGCAGCCGGCCGATGTCGAGCAGCTGCGGCGCCTCGGGCGGCACGCCGGCGCGGTGTCCGTCGACGTCGATCTCGATCAGCACCCCGGGCGTGACGCCGGCGCGCGCCGCCGCCGCGAGCACCTGCTCGGCCGCGGCGGCGCTGTCGACGACGATCTTCAGCGCGCAACCGCGCTCGACGAGCGCCAGCGCCTGCGCCAGCCGCTGCGGGGCGATGCCCACCGCGTACACGATGTCGTCGAAACCGGCGGCGAAGAACTCCTCGGCCTCCTTCAGCGTCGAGACCGTGATGCCGCGTGCGCCGGCCGCACGCTGGCGCAGCGCCACGTCGATGCACTTGCTCGTCTTGACGTGCGGGCGCAGACGCACGCCCAGCGCGTCGATGCGCGCCTGCATCGCGGCGATCGAGCGCATCATGCGCGGCTCGTCGATCAGCAAGGCGGGGGTGTCGAGGTCGGCCAGCTTCATCGCGGTGTCCATGCCCTGTGCGGCCTGCGGCGGCATCGACCGCGGATGCGGTCCATGCGCGCGCAGGCCGAGGCCGCGTAGTGTGCCAGCCCGCCGGTCATCGAGCCGGCGCCGCGGCGCGTAGAGTCGCGCGATGGACTTCCTTGTCGGCCTGAGCGCGGGCGCGCCGGTCTCTGGGCTGCTGCTCGCGACGATCCTCGGCATCGGCCTGCTCGGCCTGTACCGCTGGCCGGCGTTCGTGGCGCGCAACCTGCTGCGCCCCAGCGGCCTCGTGCAGCGCGGCGCATACCACACGCTCGTCACCAGCGGTTTCGTGCACGCCGACCTGGCGCACCTGGTGTTCAACGCGTTCACGTTCTGGGCCTTCGGCTTCGGCCTCGAGCGGCAGCTGGGCAGCGCGCCCTTCGCCGGGCTCTACGCGCTCGGGCTGCTCGCTTCGAGCCTGGCGACCTGGGTGCTGCACTGGCGCCAGCCCGCCTATGCCAGCCTGGGCGCGTCGGGCGCGATCCTGGCCGTGCTGTTCGCGTCGGTGGTGGTCAATCCGGGCGCGTCGATCTACATCCTGCCGCTGCCCGTGCCGATCCCGGCGCCCTGGTTTGCGCTGGGCTATCTGGCGTACAGCTTCGTGGCCAGCAGCACGCACCTGGGGCGCGTGAACCACGAAGCGCATATCGCGGGGGCGCTGGCCGGCCTTGCGTTCATGGCGGTGCGGCAGCCCGGCTCGCTGGCGCAGGCGCTCGGGGCGCTGCTCGCGTAGGCCCGGCGGCGGCCGGGCGACAATGCCGGCGAGTGCCCGAGTTCCCCGCCGATGCCCGATCTGTTCGACCCCCCGCCGGCGCCGCCGGCCGACCCCGCCGATGCGCTGCCGCTGGCCGACTACGCGCAGCGCGCCTACCTCGAATATGCCCTGTCGGTGGTCAAGGGCCGTGCCCTGCCCGACCTGTGCGACGGCAACAAGCCGGTGCAGAGGCGCATCCTGTACGCGATGCACCGCATGGGCCTGTCGTACGGCAGCGCCGGCGGCGCCAAGCCGGTCAAGAGCGCGCGTGTGGTGGGCGACGTGCTCGGCCGCTATCACCCGCACGGCGACAGCGCCGCCTACGACGCCCTGGTGCGCATGGCGCAGGACTTCAGCCAGCGCTATCCCCTGATCGACGGCCAGGGCAACTTCGGCAGCCGCGACGGCGACGGCGCGGCGGCGATGCGCTACACCGAGGCGCGGCTGGCGCCGATCGCGCGGCTGATGCTCGACGAGATCGACGAGGGCACCGTCGACCTGCGGCCCAACTACGACGGCAGCACCGACGAGCCGGTGCAGTTGCCGGCGCGCCTGCCCTTCGTGTTGCTCAACGGCGCCTCGGGCATTGCGGTGGGGCTGGCCACCGAGGTGCCGAGCCACAACCTGCGCGAGGTGGCGGCGGCGGCCGTCGCCATGCTGAAGAACGACCGGCTCTCCGACGACGAGCTGCACGCGCTGCTGCCGGCGCCCGACTTCCCCGGCGGCGGGCAGATCATCAGCCCGGCGTCCGAGATCCGCGAGGCCTACCGCAGCGGCCGCGGCAGCCTGAAGGTGCGCGCGCGCTGGCGGATCGAGGAACTGGCGCGCGGCCAGTGGCAGCTGGTCGTGACCGAGCTGCCGCCGCAGGCCAGCGCGGCCCGGGTGCTCGAAGAGATCGAGGAGCTGACCAACCCCAAGGTCCGGGCCGGGAGGAAGGCGCTGCTGCCCGAGCAGCTGCAGCTCAAGGCGGCCCTGCTCGCCGTGCTCGACAGCGTGCGCGACGAAAGCAGCAAGGAGGCCAGGGTGCGCCTCGTGTTCGAGCCGCGCAGCCGCACGGTGGAGCAAGGCGAGCTCATCACCGCGCTGCTTGCGCACACCAGTCTCGAAAGCAGCGTGCCGCTGAATCTGACGATGGTCGGGCGCGACGGCAAGCCGGTGCAAAAGGGCCTGCGCACCATCCTGCGCGAATGGCTCGAGTTCCGCCTCGCCACGGTCGAGCGCCGCACGCGCCACCGGCTGGCCAAGGTGCTCGAGCGCATCCACGTGCTCGAGGGTCGGCAACTCGTGCTGCTCAACATCGACGAGGTGATCCGCATCGTCCGCGCCAGCGACGAGCCGCGCGCGGCGCTGATCGCGCGCTTCGCGCTGAGCGAGCGCCAGGCCGAGGACATCCTCGAGATCCGGCTGCGCCAGCTCGCCCGGCTCGAGGCCATCCGCATCGCGCAGGAACTCGAGGCGCTGCGTGCCGACCAGGCGCGGCTCGACGAGATCCTCGGTAGTCCGGCGGCGCTCCGGCGCACCGTCGTCAAGGAGATCGAGGCCGACGCCCGGCAGCACGGCGACGAGCGCCGCACGCTGGTGCAGGAGCAGCGGCGCGCGGTGGCCGAGCTCAAGATCGTCGACGAGCCGGTGACGGTGGTGACCAGCGTCAAGGGTTGGGTGCGCGCGCTCAAGGGCCACGAAGTCGACCTCGCGGCGCTGCAGTTCAAACCGGGCGATGCGCTGTACGGCACCTTCAGCTGCCGCAGCGTCGACACCCTCGTGGTTCTGGGCAGCAACGGGCGCGTGTACAGCGTGGCGGTGTCCTCGTTGCCGGGCGGGCGCGGCGACGGCCAGCCGATCACCACGCTGATCGATCTGGAGCCGGGCACGCAGCCGGTGCACTACCACGCCGGAGCGGCCGACGCCACCTTGCTGCTGGCCAACACCGGCGGCTTCGGGCTGCTGGCGCGTGCGGGCGATCTGCACGGGCGCAACCGCGGCGGCAAGGGCTTCCTCACGCTCGAAGCCGACGAGCGGCTGCTGCCGCCCGCGCTGGTGGCGCCGGGCCACACCGAGGTGGGCTGCCTGGCGCTGGACGGACGGCTGCTCGTGTTCGCGCTGGCCGAATTGAAGATGCAGCCCAACGGCGGCCGCGGCCTCACGCTGATGGACGTCGACGCCAGGTCGCCTCTGGTCTCGGTGGCCGGCTTCGCCGACACGCTGCGCGTTCAGGGCAGCGGGCGCGGCGGCAAGGCCAAGGAGGAAGAGCTCCGGGGCGCCGCGCTGGCGGGCCACCGGGGCCGGCGCGCACGCAAGGGCCACAAGATCGCCGGCTTCGTCAGGCCGATGCGCCTGCTGGGCTGAGCCTGTGAAGACATGAATCGCGCGATTCATCTCTTCACAGGCTCTGAGCGAGCCGATGCGTCCGATGCCCTGCCGGCGCAAGGGGATGCGCGGGTTTGCCCGCAGAGCGGCGCGCTAGACTCGCCGGCCATCGCGTTCCGCCCGCGCACGGACGCCCGGCGCGCGCGGACCCAAGGAGACACACCGTGCAGCCCACCGACGTGAACGACCCGGCCTATTTCCACAAGGTCGTCGACTGCCAATGGGCGTGCCCGTCGCATACGCCCGTTCCCGAGTACATCCGCCTCATCGCCCAGGGCCGCTACGACCAGGCCTACATGGTCAACTGGGTGAGCAACGTCTTTCCGGGCATCCTCGGGCGCACCTGCGACCGCCCCTGCGAGCCGGCCTGCCGGCGCGGCCGGGTCGAGGAGAAGAACCTGGCCAAGCCCGAGCCGGTGGCGATCTGCCGCTTGAAGCGCGTGGCCGCCGACTACAAGGGCGGCGACGTGCGGGCGATGATGCCGGTGCCGCCGGCCAGGCACCAGCGCAACGGCAAGAAGGTGGCCTGCGTCGGCGCCGGGCCGGCTTCGCTGGCGCTGGCGCGCGACCTCGCGGTGCAGGGCTACGCGGTGACCGTTTTCGACGGCGAGAAGAAGGCCGGCGGCTTCATGCGCACGCAGGTGCCGCGCTTCCGGCTGCCCGAGGAGGTGATCGACGAGGAGGTCGACTGGATCTTCCGCCTCGGCGTCGACTTCCGGCCTGGCGAGCGCATCGAGTCGATGAAGGCGCTGCTGGCCGCCGACTGGGACGCGGTCTTCGTCGGCTCGGGCGCGCCGCGCGGGCGCGATCTGGCGCTGCCCGGGCGCCAGGAGGCGGCCGCGCAGATCCGCATCGGCATCGACTGGCTGGCCTCGGTCTACTTCGGCCATGTCACCCAGGTGGGCAAGCGCGTCATCGTGCTGGGAGGCGGCAACACGGCGATGGACTGCTGCCGAAGCGCGCGCCGCCTCGGCGCCGAGGATGTCAGGGTCGTCGTGCGCAGCACCTACGAGGACATGAAGGCCTCGCCCTGGGAGAAGGAGGACGCCGAGCACGAGGGCATCCCGTTCTTCCCCTGCCACAGCCCGAAGGCTTTCCTCCACGAGGGCGGCCGCCTGGTCGGCATGAGCTTCGAGCGCGTGCAGTCGATCTACGACGCCAAGGGCCGGCGCACGCTGGTACCGACGGGGGAGCCCGACGTCGTGTTCGAGTGCGACGAGGTGCTGGTGGCGGTGGGGCAGGAGAACGCCTTCCCCTGGATCGAGCGCGACGCCGGCATCGCCTTCGACCAGTGGGGCATGCCGGTGCTCGATGCCGTCACCTTCCAGTCGAGCGTGCCCAAGGTGTTCTTCGGCGGCGACGCGGCCTTCGGTCCGAAGAACATCATCACCGCGGTGGCGCACGGCCACGAGGCGGCGGTGTCGATCGACCGCTTCTGCCACGGCGAGGACGTGCGCCGGCGCCCGCCGCCGCATGTCAACCTCGTGTCGCAGAAGATGGGCATCCACGAGTGGAGCTACGACAACGCGCCGACCAACGACGCGCGCTACAAGGTGCCCTGGGAGAAGGCCGAAAAGGCGCTCAGGAGCATGAAGGTCGAGGTCGAACTCGGTTTCGATCTCGCCACGGCCTACAAGGAGGCCGAACGCTGCCTGAACTGCGACGTGCAGACGGTGTTCACCGACCGCCTGTGCATCGAGTGCGACGCCTGCGTCGACATCTGCCCGACCGACTGCATCACCTTCACCGCCAACGGCGAGGAGGCCGAACTGCGCACGCGCCTGAAGGCGCCGGCGACGAACCTCGAGCAGGCGCTGTACGTGAGCGGTCCGCTCAAGACCAGCCGCGTGATGGTCAAGGACGAGGACGTCTGCCTGCACTGCGGGCTGTGCGCCGAACGCTGCCCGACCGGCGCCTGGGACATGCAGAAGTTCCTGCTCCTCACCGCCAAGGCCGGCCCCGCCTGCCGCGACCGCCAGCCGGCACCCAAGAAGCACGGAGTTGCTGCATGACCATCAAGCGCATCGAGGCGGTGAACGACTTCGTCGTCAAGTTCGCCAACATCAACGGCTCGGGCTCGGCCAGCGCCAACGAGCTGCTCGCCAAGAGCATCCTGCGCATGGGCGTGCCGGTGAGCCCGCGCAACATCTTCCCGAGCAACATCCAGGGCCTGCCCACCTGGTACGAGGTGCGGGTGAGCGGCAAGGGCTGGCTCGGCCGGCGCGGCGGCGTCGACATGATGGTGGCGATGAACCCCCAGACCTGGGACAAGGACGTCGCCGAGATCGAATCGGGCGGCTACCTGTTCTACGACAGCACGCGACCGATGCCGGCCTCGGCGTTCCGCAGCGACATCACCGTGATCGGCATGCCGGTGACCGCGATCTGCAACGCCACCTACGAGGATCCGCGCCAGCGCACGCTGTTCAAGAACATCATGGTGCTGGGCGCGCTCGCGGTGCTGATGGACGTCGACCTCGGCGTGATCGAGAAGCTCTTCTCCGAGCAATACCGCGGCAAGGAGCGGCTGCTCGAGAGCAACGTGCGCGCGCTGCAGTCGGGTGCGAGCTTCGCCCGCGAGCACCTGGTGCCGCCGGCGCACGCCGGTGTCGGCCTCAAGGTGCGCCGCGGCGACGCCGTGGGCGAGCGCATCTTCGTCGACGGCAACAGCGCCGCGGCACTGGGCTGCGTGTACGGCGGCGCGACCGTCTGCGCCTGGTACCCGATCACGCCGAGCTCGTCGGTGGCCGAGAACTTCGCCTCGTACTGCAAGAAGCTGCGCCACGACCCGGTGAGCGGCCAGGCGCGCTACGCGATCGTGCAGGCGGAGGACGAGATCGCCTCGATCGGCATGGTCGCCGGCGCCGGCTGGAACGGCGCGCGTGCCTTCACCGCCACCTCGGGCCCGGGCGTGAGCCTGATGACCGAGTTCATCGGCCTGGCCTATTTCGCCGAGATCCCCGTCACCATCATCGACGTGCAGCGCGGTGGCCCGAGCACCGGCATGCCCACGCGTACGCAGCAGGCCGACCTGCTCAGCTGCGCCTACGCCAGCCACGGCGACACCAAGCACGTGATGCTGCTGCCGCAGGATCCGGGCGAGTGCTTCGAGTTCGCGGCCGCCGCGCTCGACCTGGCCGACCGGCTGCAGACGCCGGTGTTCGTGATGACCGACCTCGACATCGGGATGAACCAGCGCCTGACCGCGCCGTTCCAGTGGGACGAGGCGCGCCGCTACGACCGCGGCAAGGTGATGACGGCCGAGGAGCTGGAGGCGGGCCGCGACTTCGGCCGCTACAAGGACGTCGACGGCGACGGCATCGCCTGGCGCACGCTGCCGGGCACCCACCCGACCAAGGGCAGCTACTTCACGCGCGGCAGCACGCGCGATGCCTACGCACGCTACAGCGAGGCCGGTCCCGACTACGTCTACAACGTCGAGCGCCTGCTGCGCAAGTTCCGCACCGCGGCCACGCTGGTGCCGGCGCCGGCCGTGCGCGCCGCGGCCCGCAAGACGCGCCTGGGCGTGCTGTACTTCGGCAGCACCAGCCCGGCGATGGACGAGGCGCTCGAAGCGCTGGCCGAGGAGGGCATCCACCTCGACGCGATGCGGCTGCGCGCCTTCCCGTTCGCGCCCAGCGTGGCCGAGTTCATCGAGGCGCACGACCATGTCTTCGTGGTCGAGCAGAACCGCGACGCGCAGATGCGCACGCTGCTGGTCGACGAGCTCGAGTTCGATCCGTTGCGGCTCGTGCCGATCCTGCACTTCGACGGCACCCCGATCACGGCGCGCTTCATCACCCAGACCATCACCAAGCAGGTGCACGCGCTGGCCGTGGCGCCGCGCGGCGCGCGTCAGGAGCGAACCCAGTGACCTACATCGCCAAACCCACCCTGCACCACCCGACGCTGCAGCGCAACCAGGTCGGCTTCACGCGGCGCGACTACGAAGGCAAGATCTCGACGCTGTGCGCCGGCTGCGGCCACGACAGCGTGAGCGCGGCCATCGTGCAGGCCTGCTGGGAGCTCGACATCGATCCGCACCGCGTGGCCAAGCTCTCGGGCATCGGCTGCTCGAGCAAGACGCCCGACTACTTCCTCGGCGCCAGCCACGGCTTCAACAGCGTGCACGGGCGCATGCCCAGCGTGCTCACCGGCGCGGCGCTGGCCAACCGCGAGCTGCTGTACCTGGGCGTGAGCGGCGACGGCGACTCGGCCTCGATCGGCCTGGGCCAGTTCGCGCACGCCCTGCGCCGCGGCGTGCGCATGGTCTACATCGTCGAGAACAACGGCGTCTACGGCCTCACCAAGGGCCAGTTCAGCGCCACCGCCGACCGCGGCAGCAAGAGCAAGAAGGGCGCCGTCAACACCGACAACCCGGTCGACCTGGTCGGGCTGGCGCTGCAGCTGGGCGCCACCTACATCGCGCGCGGCTTCTCGGGCGACAAGGCGCAGCTCGTGCCGCTCATCAAGGGCGCGATCGGCCACGGCGGCGCCGCGCTGCTCGACATCGTCAGCCCCTGCGTGGCCTTCAACAACCACCCGGGCAGCACGCGCAGCTACGACTACGTGCGCGAGCACAACGAGGCGGTGAGCCGCGTCGACTTCATCGACCTCGCCCCCGAGATCAAGGCCGAGCCGGCGCCCGGCGAGGTGCTCGAGTTGCCGCAGCGCGACGGCAGCGTGATGCGCCTGCGCAAGCTGCGCGCCGAGCACGATCCCACCGACCGCGTGGCCGCGCTCACGCTCGTGCAGGCGATGTACGCGCGCGGCGAACTGGCGACCGGGCTGCTCTACGTCGACCCGGCGGCGGGCGACCTGCACCAGCAGCTCAACACCGTGACGTGCGCGCTCAACACGCTGGCCGAGGCCGAGCTGTGCCCGGGCCAGGCCGCGCTGGCGAAGATCAACGCCGCGCTGCGCTAGCGGCTGCCGCGCCGGCCGCGGCCTGCGCTCGGGCGGCGGGCCGACGCAGCAACCACAGCGCGGCCAGCAAGACGAGCACGAACAGCGTCAGGCTGTAGTACTCGTAGGGCAGGCCGAGCAGCTTGGCCGCGGCGTCGGCGCAGCTGGCCCAGGGCGCGAAGACGCCGGGCAGCGCCTCGTCCAGGCCGGTGGCGCTCATGATCTTGTCGGCAAGGGAGAGCTTGCAGCTCGTGGTCGCGGCGGCCACGAAGTGCTGGTACAGCGCCGCGGCGCTGCCGCCCAGTGCCAGCAGCGCGGCCAGCAGTGCGCCGGTCTTGCGCACCGCGGGTCGCGGCAGCAGCACGGCTGGCAGCGCGACGAGCGCGATGGTCACGAAGATCAGGCGCTGCAGCACGCACCAGGGGCAGGGCGCCATGCCCAGACCGTGCTGCGTCGCCAACGCGATGCCCACCGCCGCGACGCACAGCAGCGCGATGGCGGCGAACGGCCGCCGGCCGACATGCCAGCGGTTCACTGCAGCTCGGCGACGAGCTCGATCTCGACGCAGGCGCCGAGCGGGATCTGCGCCGCGCCGAAGGCGCTGCGCGCGTGCGCGCCGATCTCGGCGCCGAACACCTGCACCAGCAGCTCGCTGCAGCCGTTGGTCACCAGGTGCTGCTCCGTGAAGCCGGGCACGCTGTTGACCAGGCTCATGACCTTGACGATGCGCCGCACGCGGGCCAGGTCGCCGCCGGCCGCGGCCTGCAGCGTGCCGAGCAGATCGATGGCGACGGCACGCGCCGCGGCTTGGCCGTCGGCGGTGGCGAGGGTGGCGCCGAGCTGGCCGACCCAGGGCTTGCCGTCCTTCTTGGCGATGTGGCCGGAGAGGAAGACGAGGTTGCCGCTGCGCACGTAAGGCAGGTAGGCGGCGGCCGGCGTGGCCACGGCGGGCAGCGTGATGCCGAGGGAGGCGAGGCGTTCGTCGATGCTCATGGGCGCGAAGTGGGACGCGGGACGCGCCCACCGATGGGTGACCCGCGACGGGGCGATCGGCGATGCTACACCGCGTGCCTACACTGCGCCGGCATGCGAGGAGCGAGTCGCGAGGCCGCGCCCTGGTGGGTGGCCGGGCCGGCGCTGGGCCTGCTGGCCGGTGCCGCGCTGCAGATGCAGCAGGCGGCACTGTGGCCGGCCGGCTGGTGGCGCGCGCTGGCCGCTGGCGGCTGCGCGCTGGCGCTGCTCGCGCTCGGACTGCGCCGCCGCGCCACGCCGCTCGCGCTCGTTGCCGCTGCGCTCGCCGCCGCCGCACTGAGCTTCGCCGCGGCCTCGGAGCGTGCCGCGCTGCGCCTGGCCGACGCCTTGCCGGCCGAGCTCGAAGGCGAGGACCTCGAGCTCACCGGCCTCGTCGCGCAGCTGCCGCACATGGGGCCGCTCGGCCCGCGCTTCCTGTTCGAAGTCGAAGGCGCACGTCTGGCCGGCCGGGCCGTGACGCTGCCCGGACGCGTCTCGCTCGGCTGGTATCGCGGCGCGGACGACGAGCCCCTGCTGCTCGGTCCGGGCGAGGCGCTGCGCGCCGGCCAGCGCTGGCGGCTGCCGGTGCGCCTGCGTCGGCCGCACGGCAGCTTCAACCCGCATGGCTTCGATCTCGAGCTGTGGCTTTTCGAGCAGGGCATCGGCGCTGTCGGCCAGGTGCGCGCGCGCGCCGTCGCGCCGGCCGTCAAGCTCGAGGAGGCGGCCGCCGCCCCCATCGAGAGGCTGCGTCAGGCCGCGCGCGAGGCGATCGAGCGCAGCGTGCGCGATCCGGCCGCCGCCGGTGTGCTGGCCGCGCTGGCGCTCGGCGACCAGGGCGCGATCGAGCGCGAAGGCTGGGAGCTCTTTCGCCTGAGCGGCGTCGCGCACCTGATGAGCATCTCGGGCCTGCACGTGACGATGCTCGGCTGGCTCGCCGCTGCCGTGGTCGGCGCGCTGTGGCGGCGCAGCGAGCGGCTCGCGCTCGCTTTGCCGGCGCAGGCGGCCGGGCGCTGGGGCGGCCTGGCGGTGGCGGCCGGCTATGCGCTGTTCGCCGGCTGGGGCGTGCCGGCGCAGCGCACGGTGTGGATGCTCGCCGTCGTCGTCGTGCTGCGCAGTGCGGGCCTGCGCTGGCCGCTGCATCTGGTGCTGCTGGCGGCGGCAGCGGCCGTCGTTGCGCTGGACCCCTGGGCGCTGATGCAGCGGGGGTTCTGGCTCTCGTTCGTCGCCGTCGGCCTGCTCGCGGCGTCGCAGCCCGAGGCACCGCCGCCGGCCACGGGCCGCGCGCCGCGTCTGCGCGCGGCGCTGCGCGCGGGACTGCGCACCCAGGCGGTGGCGACGATCGGCCTCACGCCGCTCACGCTGCTGTTCTTCCATCAGGTGTCGGTTGTGGGGTTCGCGGCCAACCTGGTGGCGATCCCGCTCGTCACGCTGGTCGTCACGCCGCTGGCGCTTGCCGGCCTTGCCGTACCGCCGCTGTGGGCCCCGGCGGCCTGGTGCGTGCAGGCGCTGCAGGCCTACCTCGACGCGCTGGTGCGCCTGCCCTTCGCGGTGTGGCATGCCGCCGCCGCGCCGCCCTGGGCGGCCGCGGCCGGCCTGCTCGGCGGCATGCTGGCCGTGCTGCCGCTGCCCTGGCGGCTGCGCGCGCTGGCGCTGCCCCTGCTGCTGCCGCTCTTGCTGCCGGCGCTGCCGCGGCCGCCCGATGGTCGCTTCGAACTCGTGGCGCTCGACGTCGGCCAGGGCACGGCGCTCGTCGTACGCACGCGCGGCCACCTGCTCGTCTACGACACCGGGCCGCAGTATTCGGCCGAGGCCGACGCCGGCGCACGCGTGCTGGTGCCGCTGCTGCGCGCGCGCGGCGAGAGGGCAGTCGATCTGCTCGTGCTCAGCCACCGCGACACCGACCATGTCGGCGGGGCCGCTTCGTTGCTGGCTGCGCTGCCGGTGCGCGCGCTCGCCAGCTCGCTCGACGACGCGCACGCCCTGCGTGCTGCCGCGGCCGCGCGCGGTGTGCCGCACACGCCCTGCATCGGCGGCCGCTCCTGGCAATGGGACGGTGTGCACTTCGAGATGCTGCACCCGCGCGCGGCCGACTATGGCGCGGCGCGCAAGTCCAACGCGCTGAGCTGCGTGCTGCGCATCGCCGCCGGCGCGCGCAGCGTGCTGCTCGCCGGCGACATCGAGGCCGCGCAGGAGGCCGCGCTGCTGGCGCGCGGCGCCGCGGTGCGCAGCGAACTTCTGCTCGTACCGCACCACGGCAGCCGCACCTCGTCGACTGCGGCCTTCCTCGACGCCGTGGCGCCACGGCTGGCGCTGGTGCAGGCGGCCTACCGCAGCCGCTTCGGCCACCCGGCGCCCGACGTCATGGCCCGCTACGCCGAGCGCGGCATCACCGTCGTGCGCAGCGACCGCTGCGGCGCCTGGACCGCCGCGGCCGACGGCACCGAGTCCTGCGCCCGCACCGAGCTGCGGCGCTACTGGCACCACCGTTTCGAATCGAGCGGCCGCGGCGAGCCGCGCTGAAAGCCTAGGAGCGTCGGCGGCAGAAATCCGGCCCCGCGCGGTGGCGAGTCGCGGTTCCGGGCAAGGCGCGCGCGAGGCGCGTGGTGCGTGCCGCGCAACGAGCGTGCAACAGCGCCCGGCGCCGCGAATCGCCGCGGCCCGAAGGTCGGCCCCGGCTGAAGGCCCATGCGGCGTTGCGGCGTTGGCCCGGGCGTCCAGCCCGGGCTGCGCGCCGCGTCTTGCCCGGGCCTTCAGCCGGGGCCGACGCGGGGCTGGATCTCTGCCGCAAACGCCGAAGGGCCGGTTCGCACCGGCCCTTCTGGGATCTCGTCCCCGGCCCCGCCTGCGCGGGGCCGGTGCGCGGCTTGCTCAGCCGGCCGCGGAAGCCGCCTTGCGCGCCTTCCTGGCGACGCGCTTGTGCGGCTTCTTGGCCGCCTTCTTGGCGGCGGCCGGCGCGGGTGCGGCGGTGGCCGGTGCGGCGGCCGGCGCGGGCGCCGGGGCGGCGGGTGCGGGCGCCTGCGCGAACGCGAAGGCCGAGGCAGCGGCAAGCACGAGCGAGGAAATCAGGGTCTTCATGATGGGCTTGGGATATCCATGCGACTCGACAGGCTCCGAGTCACGCGAGCAGTCACGGCATTCACCGGGCTTCGTGCCACAACGCGCGCCGTGCCGCGGCGGTTGACCCGTTGGGCCGCAAGGCGGCGCAGGGCAGGCTCAGCGCGCCGCCTTCAATGCTTCGGCCAGCACGATCACGGCCATCGCGTAGTAGCTCGACCAGTTGTAGCGTGTGATGGCATAGAAGTTCGTGCTGCCGGCGTAATAGCTGCGCGCGCCGCCGCCGTTGTCGAGCTCGACCAGCGCGAGCAGGCCCGGATGACCGGGCCCCGGCGCGGCAAGCCGCGCGCCATGCGCGGCGAACTGCGCGGCGCTGAAGCTGGGCACGATGTCGGGCGCGAGCAGCGCCGCGCGCTCGGCCGGCTCGGCAGGCGGCTCGACCTCGTAGTACGCGGGCAGCCCGCGTTGCCAGCCGAAGTGCGCCAGATAGCGCGCCACGCTGCCCACCGCATCGGGCGCGCTGCCGCGCAGGTCGACATGGCCGTCGGCGTCGAAGTCGACGCCCCAGCGCTGCACGCTGCTCGGCATGAACTGCGCCAGCCCGATCGCGCCGGCGTACGAGCCGCGCGGCTCGGTCGCCTCGATGCCTTCGCGGCGGCACCACAGCAAGAAGGCCTCGAGCTCGGCCCGGAAGAACGCGCTGCGGTCGCTGCGCCCGGCGGGGAAGTCGAAGGCGAGCGTCGCAAGCGCGTCGAGCACGCGCCAGCGCCCGGCGACGCGGCCGTAGAAGGTCTCGACGCCGACGACGGCCACCACGATCTCGGGCGGCACGCCGTACTCGGCCTCGGCGCGCTCGAGCCAGCGCTCGTGCGCGCGCCAGAACGCGACGCCGGCGCGGATGCGCTCGGGTTCGACGAAGCGCTCGCGGTAAGCCTGCCAGTTTTTGGGCTGGCCGGGCGGCGGCGGCATGATCAGGCGCCTGACCGGGGCCAGATGCCTGGCCTTGCCCAATTGCGCGAGCGTCCAATGCAGCGGCAGCGCCTCGCGCGCGGCAAGCTCGGCGGCGAAGGCGCCGAAGGCCGCGCGCTGCGCGCGCGCGAAGGTCCCGGCGACGGCTCCGGGATCGTGCTGGGTGCCGGACTTGGGCCCTCGCGCGCCGGCGGCTGCGGCGAGGGCGGACGCCGGCAGCGCGCAAGCCGCGAGCAAGAGGGCCAGGCCGGCGCAGCGGCGTCCGAAGACGCGTGCGAAGAACCCTGCGCGCGGGCGCCCGGAGCGTCCCGGCCGACCGTGGTTCGCTCGACTTCGCATCGGCGGCATTATCCGCAGGCTGCTTGCACGGGCGGACCGAGGGGCACGACGTCGCCGCAGCTCTCAGCGCGCCGTGCCGGCAGCCCCTGGCGCGGCCAGCGCGCTGAACTCGCGCCACCAGCGGCGCCGATCGAGCGCCTGGCCGCCGTAACGCGCGCGCGCGAAGGCGTCGAGGTGGGCGGCCAGCGCCTGCCCGCCGGCGCCGAGCGCGGCGCGCACGCGCGTTGCGCGCGTGTGCGGCGGCTCGTGCGGCGCGACGTCCACGCCGAGCGCGGCCAGGCGCTGCTGCACGCGCCGCTGCAGGCGCTGCCAGGGATCCTGGCGACGCCGATCCCACCAGGCCCAGCCGGCACCGGCCAGTGCCGCCGCGGCGAGCAGGCCGACGAGTGCGCTGGCCAGGTCCTGCCAGTCGGGCTGCCTGATGCCGAGCGCGCGCAGCAGCTCGAACTGGCGCCCGCGCGAGTAGTTCAGCACCCAGAGGTTCCAGCGGTTGTTCACCGTTTCCCAGGCCACGCGCAGCTGGCGTGCGATCTGCGGATCGATGCGGTCGAGCGCTCCGGCCACTGTGCCGCCGGGCGGGCGCGGTGCGACGCCGGCGCGTACGCGGCCCGGCGCGACGGCGGCCGTCGGATCGGCCCGCACCCAGCCTTCGCCCGGCTGCCAGTACTCGGCCCAGGCGTGTGCATTGCTCTGGCGCACGACGAGCCAGCCGTCCTGCACCTCGGGGTCGGCGCCCTGGTAGCCGGTGACGATGCGTGCCGGCACGCGCAGCGCGCGCATGACGACGACGAAGGCGGTCGCGAAATGCTCGCAGAACCCGAGCTTGCGGTCGAACCAGAACTCGTCGACGGCGTCGGCCCCATACGCGCCGGGCTGCATCGTGTAGGTGAAGCCGGCACGGCCGATGTGCTCGAGCACGGCGGCGGCGAGCGTGCGCGCATCGGCACGGGCCAGCGCCGGATCGGCGCGCAGCTGCGCCGCCCAGGCCAGCGTGCGCGGGTTCAGGCCGGCGGGCAGCCGCACGAGGTCGGCCAGCCCGGGTACGGCCGCCGTGGGCCCCTGGTGGTAGTCGATCCAGGCCGCGGCGCGCAGGCGCAGCCGTTCGTCGACCGCCCGGTCGGCCTGCCACTGCGCGTCCGGGCGCAGCGTGAACAGCCAGCCCGGCAGAGCCGGCGCGGCGTCGGGCCGGTCGGGCGTCAGCTCGAGCAGCGGCAGCAGCGGCAGCCGGCTCGGCTCGATCACCATCTCGTAGCCCAGCGGCGCGCCCAGCAGCCGGATCTCGGCGCGCGGCCTCTGCGCGACCGGAAAGGTGGGCATGAGCCGCGTCCACTCCCGGCCGTCGAAGCTCGACAGCACCGGCCCGCGGAAGTACAGCCGGCCCGGCGGCGGCATCGGTCCGGTGAAGCGCACGCGCAGCGCGATCGAGTCGTCGTCGGCGACCTCGGCCACGCCGCCCAGGCGCAGCGAACCCGACAGCCCGGTGCGCGCGCCGGCGTCCTGGGGCAGCCCCCACAGCGGACCGATGCGCGGGAACAGCAGGAACAGCACGGCCATCAGCGGCAGGCCGAGCAGCGCGGCGCGCAGCGCCACGGCGCCGGCGCGTGCCAGCGGCGGGCGGCCCACCGGCATGTGCGCCAGCACGAGGGCGGCGAGCAGACCCCACAGCGCGAGCAGCATCCACAGGCCGATGGCCAGCGTCTGCGAGTACAGGAAATGCGTCAGCACGAGGAAGAAGCCGAGGAAGAAGACGACCAGCGCGTCGCGGCGCGCGCGCAGCTCGAGCGTCTTGAGCGTCATCAGCACGACGAGCATCGTGACGCCGGCCTCCTTGCCGAGCATGGTGCGTTCGCCCCACAGCGTGAGGCCGGCGGCGAGCACGAGCAGCGCCGTCACCAGCCAGCGGTTGGGCAGCGCGCCGCCGACCAGCGCCAGCCGCGCGCGCCACGCGAGCACGGCCGAGGCCATCACGCCGACCCAGGCCGGCAGACGCAGCAGGTGCGGCGCGATCGTGAAGGCGATCACCGCCAGCAGGAACAGCGTGTCGCGCGCCTCGCGCGGCAGGTGCGCCAGGCGCGCGAGCGCTGCGCGGGCGGGCATCCGGACGGCCGCGAGCGTGCTCACTTCGGCGTCCAGATCGCGAGCCGGTCGAGCGCGGCGCGCCGGTGCGCCGCGCCGCCGCCCGGGTTCAGATCGGCGCCCGGCAGGCGCAGGCCGTAGGGCAGGGCCGCGCGCTCGGCGCTGTCGACCCAGGCCGCCAGCCGTTCCAGGCGCGCCTCGATGTCGGCGCCGTCGGCATGGCTCCAGTCGAGCCACAACTCGGCGCGGCCCGAGCCCGAGGTCTCGCGGCTCACCAGTTCCTGCGTGCGCGCGGCCTTCTTCCAGGCCACCTGGCGCATCGTGTCGCCGCGCCGCCAGGGGCGCACGCCGTCGAACTCGCCGCCTTCGGCGCGCCGCCGCGGCGTGTCGCCGCCTTCGGCCGGAGCAGCGCCGGGCAGGGGCGGTGCCGGCGACTCGGGCCGCGGCCAGGCCAGCACAAGACCGGCCGGACGCCAGATGCTCCAGGCGCGGAACAGGCCGAACGGGAACGCCGTCTGCAGCACCAGCGGCGGCACCGCGTGCCAGCCGCGCGTGGGCGGCACCAGGCTCAGATGCATGCTCTGCTGACCGCCGGCGTCGACGTCGCACCAGGCGGTGGCTTCGGCGCTGCTCTCCAGCCGCAGGCCCAGGCCGTGCCGTGCCCGACCGGCATTGGTCAGCACGATCTCGAGCCGCGCCGGCTCGCCGGCGTGCACCGACGCCACCGGCTTGAGGTGCAGCGTCAGGCCGCGCAGGTTGCCGTGCGTCAGGTGCATCGACACCAGCCCGGCACCGGCGAGCAAGAAGGTGAGCGCGAAGCCCAGGTTCAGCTGGTAGTTGATGGCCGCGATCAGCATCACGAACAGCGTGAGCGTGAACGTGAGCCCGGCCGGCGTCGGCAGGATGTAGATGTTGCGCTGGCCGAGTGTCCAGGTGTCGGTGCGCGGCAGGCGCTCGAGCCACCAGCGGCGCAGGCGCTCGCGCGCTCCGAGGCCGCCGGCCGCGCCAGGCCGGCGGCGAGGATCCGGTTCGGCCGGCCCGCCTTCGGCGCCCCTCGGGGCCGAAGGCGCCTGCAGGGCGCTGTGCAGGAGCGTCAAGGTACCGGCGTGGCCTCGACCATTGCACGCACCTGCTCGACGCTGCCGCGGCCGGCGCCGGCCGCCGGCACGAGGCGGTGCGCGATGGTCTGCGGCAGGATCGCCTGCACGTCGTCGGGCGCCACGTAGCCGCGTCCGGCCAGCAGCGCGCGCGCGCGCGCCGCGCGCAGCACGGCGATGCCGGCGCGCGGCGACAGGCCCTCGGCGAACCAGCGCCCCGAGCGCGTGGCAGCGACGAGCGCCTGCAGGTAGTCGAGCAGGGCCTCGCCGGCGTGCACCTCGAGCACGGCACGCTGCGCCGCCTCGAGCTCGGCCGGTGTCATCACCGGCCGCAGCGCGCGCACGGTCTCGCGCCGGTCGCGCCCGGCCAGCAATGCGCGCTCGCTGGCGCGATCGGGGTAGCCGAGCGTGATGCGCATCAGGAAGCGGTCGAGCTGGCTCTCGGGCAGCGGGTAGGTGCCGAGCTGGTCGCTCGGGTTCTGCGTCGCGATCACGAAGAAGGGCCGCGGCAGCGGTCGCGTCTCGTTCTCGACGCTGACTTGCTGCTCCTCCATCGCCTCGAGCAGGGCGCTCTGCGTCTTCGGGCCGGCGCGGTTGATCTCGTCGGCCAGCAGCACCTGCGCGAACACCGGCCCGGGGTGGAAGACGAAGCGGTCCTGCGCGCGCTCGAACACGCTCACGCCGAGCAGGTCCGAGGGCAGCAGGTCGGCCGTGAACTGCACGCGGCGGAAGTCCAGCCCGAGCGAGACGGCCAGCGTGTGCGCCAGCGTCGTCTTGCCCACGCCCGGCACGTCCTCGATCAGCAGGTGGCCGCCGGCCAGCAGGCAGGCGATGCAGTCCTCGATCTGCGGGCGCTTGCCGACGACGACCGTGCTAATCTGGCCGGCCAGGGTGGCCAGGCGGGACGTCAGGCTCGGGTCCATCCGCGGGACCATACTAGAAAAGCCCAGCGTCCATCTGCCAATGAGTACCGCCTTCTACAGCCATCCCGACTGCCGCCGCCACGACATGGGCACGGGCCATCCCGAGTGCCCGCAGCGCCTGGATGCGATCGCCGACCAGCTGCGCGCCACGGGCCTGGACATCGCGCTCGATTTCCGCGATGCGCCCGAGGCGACGCGTGCGCAGCTCGAGCGCGCGCACACCGCCGGCTACGTCGCGCGCATGCTCGACCTGCTCGAGCAGGTGAAGCGCTCGGACGAGCCGCGCTACCTCGACCCCGACACCGTGGCCTGCCCGGCGACGCTGGCTGCTGCGCTGCGCGCTGCCGGCGCCGCGGTGGCGGCCACCGACGACGTGCTGGCCGGCTGCGCCGAGCGCGCCTTCTGCGCCGTCCGCCCGCCCGGGCACCACGCCACGCGCGACGAGGCGATGGGTTTCTGCTTCTTCAACAACGTGGCCGTCGCGGCGCGCCACGCGCTCGACACGCATGGCCTCGAGCGCGTGGCCATCGTCGACTTCGACGTCCACCACGGCAACGGCACCGAGGACATCGTGGCCGGCGACGAGCGCGTGCTGATGGTGAGCTTCTTCCAGCACCCGCTCTATCCCTACAGCGGCGCCGTGCCCAAGGGCACGAACATGGTCAACGTGCCGGTGCCGCCGTACACGCGCGGGCCGGCGCTGCGCGAGACGATCGAGCAGATGTGGTGGCCCGCGCTCGAGGCGTACCGGCCGCAGATGCTGTTCGTCAGCGCCGGCTTCGACGCGCACCGCGAGGACGACCTCGGCCAGCTCGGCCTGGTCGAGGCCGACTACGAGTGGATCACGCAGCGGCTGGTGGCGCTGGCCGAGCGCCACGCCGGCGGGCGCATCGTCTCGTGCCTGGAGGGCGGCTACCACCTCGGCGCGCTGGCGCGCAGCGTGGCGGCGCACCTGCGCGTGCTCGCCGACATGCGTTGAGCGCGCGCCGATGAACCGCCGCACCTTCGACGTGCAGGACTTCGAGCGCCTGCTGCAGGCGCTGGCGCGGCCCACGGCCGCCCTCGAGCTCGCGGTGTTCGCGGCTTGCCTGCTCGGCGCCTGGCTGCTGCTGCGGCTGGTGCGCGGCGCGCGGCCGCGCGCGGACTCGGTCTGGTTCGGCACGCGCGTCGTCGACGGGCTGCTGTTTCCGCTGCTCGCGCTCGCGCTGGCGCTGGCCGCACGCGCGCTGTTCCTCGCCGAAGTGCCGTCGGCGGTGTTCCGCCTGGTGGTGCCCGTGCTGTTGTCGCTGGCGGTGGTCCGGCTCGTCGGGCATGTGCTGCGCCGCGCCTTCCCCGCCTCGCCGCTGGTGCGCAGCGTCGGGCACGCCGTGTCCTGGCTCGCGTGGATCGCGGTCGTGCTGTGGATCAGCGGCGCCCTGCCGCTGCTGCTGGAGGAACTCGGCGAGATCCGCTGGCAGTTCGGCAACACCCGGATCTCGGCGCGCAGCCTGATGGACGGCCTCCTCAGCGCGGTCGTGCTGCTGGTGCTGGCGCTGTGGCTGAGTTCGGCCTTCGAGCAGCGGCTGCTGCGCGGCGCCAGCGACAACCTGGGCATCCGCAAGATGGCGGTGAACCTGGTGCGCGCGCTGCTGCTGTTCGTCGGCCTGATGATGACGCTGTCGGTGGCCGGCATCGACCTCACGACGCTCGGCGTGCTCGGCGGCGCGATCGGCGTGGGCATCGGCTTCGGCCTGCAGCGGCTCGCGGCCAACTACGTGAGCGGCTTCGTCATCCTGGCCGAGCGGCGCATGCGCATCGGCGACATCGTCAAGGTCGACGGCTTCGAGGGCACGATCACCGACATCACGACGCGCTGCACGGTGATCCGCGCGCTCAACGGCCGCGAGAGCATCGTGCCCAACGACATGATGGTCTCGCAGCGCGTCGAGAACAGCTCGCTGGCCGATCCGAACGTCGCCGTCACCACCGTCGTGCAGGTGGCCTACGGCACCGACCTCGAGCGCGTGATGCCGCGGCTGGCCGCGGCGGTTGCCGCGGTGCCGCGCGTGCTCGCGGCGCCCGGACCGAGCGTGCTGCTGAGCAATTTCGCCGCCGACGGCCTCGAGCTGACGATCGGCTTCTGGATTGCCGACCCCGGCAGCGGCCTGGGCAACGTGAAGAGCGAAGTCAACCTCGCGATCCTGCGCACGCTCGGCGGGCTCGGCGTCGACATCCCGTTCCCGCAGCGCGTCGTGCGCCAGGCCGCGGCGGGGTAGGCCATGCCGTGCCGAGGCGACCCGATGCAGCGCGCCGGCGACGAGCGGCCGGCGGATGCGGCGCGCCCGCAGGCCGGCGCAACGACGGGGCGGCACGAACTCGAGCGCGCCCAGCTCGCGCTCGAGGCGGCCGACATCGGCGTCTGGGAGCGCGATGCCGAGGGCCGCATGGTCTACTGGAACGAGGCGATGTACCGCATGCGCGGGCTCGATCCGGCCGACGCGCGCACGTTCGAGGAGATCGCCGCCGCCTGCATGCCGCCCGAGGAGCACGCGCGGCGCAACCGGATGGTGCGCCAGCGCCTGCACCAAGGCGGCACCTACAGCACCGAGCTGCGCGTGCGCCGCCCGGACGGCAGCTGGCGCTGGCTGGCCTCGCAGGGCCGCGCGCTGTACGACGCCCAGGGCCGCGCCACCGGCATGGTCGGCGTGAACCTGGACATCACCGAGCGCAAGGAGGCCGAACTGCTGCAGCGCGAGAAGGAGCGTGTCGAGCAGGCGAGCCGCGACAAGTCGGCCTTCATGGCGCGCGTCAGCCACGAACTGCGCACGCCGCTCAATGCGGTACTCGGCTTCGCGCGGCTGCTCGAGGACGAGCGCGACGAGCCGCTCACGCCGCGCCAGCGCGAGCGGCTGCGGCGCATCGCCGATGCCGGCCTGCGGCTGCTCGAGCTCGTGGACGAATTGCTCGAGCTGGCGCGCGCCGAAACCGGCGCCGCCCCGGCGCCGGGCCCGGTGCGCGCAGCGCTCGCGCTTGCCGCGCTCGTCGACGAGGCGACGCAGGCGGTGGCGGCGCTGGCGCGCACGCAGCGCGTGGCGCTCGTGCGCACCGAGGTCGACGCCGGCGCGACGGCGCTGGCCGACCGCGCGCGGCTCGTGCGCGCACTGACCCTGGTGCTGCAGCACGCGCTGCGGCGCAGCCCCGCCGGCGCGCAGGTGCGGCTGCAGGCCGGACGCAGCGCGCCCGATCCCGCGCGCGTGTTCGTGCGCGTGGTCGACGACGGCCCGCGCCTGAGCGCCGAGCAGCACCTGTGGCTGTTCGAGTCCTTCGCCCCCGAGGACCGCGCAACGCAGGCCGACGACGAAGGCGGTCTGCGCCTGTCGCTGGCGCGCGGTCTGGTGCTCGCGCTCGACGGCAGCCTGGAGGCGCTGGCGCGCGAGGGCGGCGGCATCGAGTACCGCATCGAGCTGCCGGCTGCAGAGCCCGCCGCGCCGGCCGCGCCGCTGCGCGTGCTGTATGTCGAGGACGACCCGGTCAACCGGCTGCTCGTGGGCGAATTGCTCGCGCTGCGTCCGGGCGTGCAGCTCGCGATGGCCGAGGACGGCGCGGCCGGACTGGCGCGAGCGCGTGCCGAGAGCCCCGACCTGCTGCTGCTGGACATGCAGCTGCCCGACATGCACGGCAGCGAGCTGCTGCGCGCGCTGCGCGCGCTGCCGCAATGCGCGGCCAGCACCTTCGTCGCGCTGTCGGCCGATGCGCTGCACGAACATGTCCAGGCGGCGCTCGCGGCCGGCTTCGACGCCTACTGGACCAAGCCGATCGACTTCGAGCGCTTCCTCGCCGAGATCGACCGGCTGGCCGCGCGGGGCACGCGCTGATCAGGGCGCGAGCCGGGCGCGCCGCCACAGGCCGTCGCCCTGCAGGCGGTATTCCAGCCGGTCGTGCAGCCGGCTCTTGCGCCCCTGCCAGAACTCCCAGCGGTCGGGCAGCAGGCGGTAGCCGCCCCAGTGCGGCGGGCGCGGCGGCTGCAGGCCGTGGCGCAGCGCCGCTCTGGCCGCTTCGGCCACGAGCCAGGCGCGCGAGCCGATCGGGCGGCTCTGCGGCGAGGCCCACGCGCCCAGGCGCGAGTCGAGCGGCCGCGTGGCGTAGTAGGCATCGGATTCGGCATCGGCCGTGCGCTCGACGCGTCCCTCGATGCGCACGACGCGCTCGAGTTCGACCCAGTGGAACTGCAGTGCCGCGCAGGGATTGCCCGCCAGTTCCTGCCCCTTGCGGCTCTCGTAGTTCGTGTACCAGACGATGCCGCGCGCATCGAAGCCCTTGACGAGCACGATGCGCGTCGAGGGCCGCGCGTCGGCGCCCACGGTGGCCAGCGTCATGGCGTTGGGTTCGGGCAGTCGGGACTCGAGCGCCTGGGTGAACCAGCGCTCGAACAGCGCCAGCGGCAGCGCGGGCGCATCGGCCTCGTCGAGCGCGTCGCGTTCGTAGCTCTTGCGCAGCGCGGCGAGGTCCATGGCTTCATTCTAGGGAGGCGCGCCCAGCCGGTCGCGGCGGACCCCGTCCATCATGCGCACAGACGGCCCGGCGCCAAGTCCATGGCTGGTTGTTGCCTAGGTGAAAGGCCGTAGGTAGACGTCCCATTGGCCGCGTCGCCGATCGCATCCATCCTCGTTCTTGACGCGGTGCATCAACGCCGACTCCGACACCGTCGTGCCACCCTTGCCATGAGGTTCCGTCCCACCATCGTCGTGCTCGCTGCGGGCCTGGGGCGCCGCTTCGGCAGCCTGCAGCACAAGCTCGAGCAGCCCTTCGGCACGCTCACCGTGCTCGGCACGACGCTGAGCCAGGCGGTCGCGACGCAGCTCCCGGTGGTGCTGGTCACCACCGAGGCGCTGGCGCCGCTTGCGGCACGCCAGCTCGCGCGCCGCGACATCGTCGTGCTGCCGCCGGTCGACGCGGCGCGCGGGATGGGCGCGAGCATCGCCACCGGCGTGACCGAGCGCTCGGGCGCGCCGGGCTGGCTGATCCTGCCCGGCGACATGCCGCTCGTGCGGCCGTCGTCCATGCTCGCGGTGGCCGGCGCGCTGGAAACGCACGCGATCGCCTTCGCCCAGTACCACGGCCGGCGCGGCCATCCGGTGGGCTTCGCCGCCGAGCTGTACTCGGAGCTGGCCACGCTCAGCGGCGACGAGGGCGCGCGTCGCATCGTCGCGCGCTATCCGGCGCACGGCCAGGAGGTCGACGATCGCGGCGTGCTGGTCGACATCGACACGCCCGCCGAGCTCGAGGCCGCGCGCGCCGCCTTCGCCGCCGCCGACGGCGAGGCGCAGGCGGCACGCACCTGACGCCCGCGGTTCAGAGCAGCGCGTTGCGGCGTGCCAGCGCCACCAGCCGCTCGACTTCGCGGTCGCGCACGCCGTGCGCACGCAACGCCAGCGCCGTCTCGTGCAGGTACTCGAGCGTCGTGCCGCAGCGTCCGCGCGCGTGGCGCAGGATGTGCAGCAGCTCGGCGTCGGGCAGCTGTGCGAGCCAGGCCTCGCTGCGGCGACTGAGCGTGAAGGCGAGCGCGCACACCGGGCCGGCGCTCGTGCGGCACGGCAGCAGCCGCGCGTCGTACACACCGGTGGGCATCTCGCGTGCCCACAGGCGTTCGAGTTCCTCGTCGGCACGCGTCGGCTGCAAGCGGTAGACCAGACCGCGGCAGGCGCCGCCGGGCAGCAGTGCGAACACGAGCCCGGGCTGCTCGGGCGTGCCGCGGTTGACGCGCGAGCGCATGCGCAGCGCGCGGTGCCAGCCGTGCAACAGAGCCGGGCGCCGTTCGGCGGCGTCGAATTCGGGGCGCCAGATGAGCGACGCGTAGCCGAACACCCAGCGCTCGGCGTGCGGCTGCCAGGCGCGGCGCAGCGCCGCGAGCGCGGCCTGCGGATCGCGTGCGGCGGGCCCGGAGGCTTGGCGGGCGGGCATGCGGCGAGCATCGCATGCCGGGCGCCCGCTCGCTGGCCGCGCGGGGGGGCCGGCACTGCCTTCTGCGTGAGTGCGCGCGTGAGTGTTCGCAGCGCCTCGCGCAGCGGCCGGCGTGAATGTTCGCAGCGGCCGGCGTGAATGTTCGCAGCGGTCCGCGCAGGTGTCCCCAGGTGCGGCTCGGGTTCCCGCGTTGCGGGTACGCTCGCAAGCGCGCCGCCATGTGCCCAGCGGCGCCGAGGAGGGCGCCCCCGATAACCGCGACCGTGCCGATCGACCCGCTCGAACTGCCCGAGTACGGACCGGTGATCCCGGTGATCGTGATCGAGCGGCTCGAACAGGCCGTGCCGCTGGCGCGCGCGCTCGTCGCCGGCGGTGTGCGCGTGCTCGAAGTGACGCTGCGTTCGCCCGTCGCGCTGGCCTGCATCGAGGCGATCGCGCGTGCCGTGCCCGAGGCGATCGTGGGAGCAGGCACGCTGCGCAGCGCGGCCGACCTGCGCGCCGCGGCCGCGGCCGGCAGCCGCTTCGGCGTCAGCCCGGGCTATCGGCCCGAGCTGTCGCAGGCCGGCCGCGATGCGGCCCTGCCGCTGCTGCCGGGCGTGGCCACGGCGAGCGAGGTGATGGCGGCCTCGGCCGACGGCCACCGCCTGCTGAAGTTCTTCCCCGCCGCGGCCGCCGGCGGCGTGCCGATGCTGCGCGCATTCGCCGGCCCGTTCCCGGACCTGGCGTTCTGCCCCACCGGCGGCATCGACGCGGGCAACGCGCGCCAATACCTCGCGCTGCCCAACGTGAAGCTGTGCGGCGGCTCCTGGCTCACGCCGCCCGATGCTCTGGCGGCGGGCGACTGGGCGCGCGTGACGGCACTGGCGCGCGCGGCGGCGGCGCTGCGTCAGGCGTCGTGATCGCCGCGTCGCGGCAGGCGGCCATGGTCGCCCGGGCGGGGCGAGGTCGCTGCGCCACGGCGTTGCCCTGCGCCAGCAGGCCGCTGCGGCCGTGATGGGTCGGCTCAGCGTCGCTCGCGCCTGCGCAGCGAGGCTCGCGGCCGCTCAGGGCCGCTCAGGGCCGCATCAATGCAGCCAGCGCCGAGTCGCCCAGTCCCGCGGCGACGCCGCGGCGGTCGGCTTCGCTGCGGTTCTGGCTGAGCTTCCACTTGCCGATCAGCCGCTCGACGGCGATCTCGATGCCGACGATGCCGCGCAGGCGCTGGCGCAGGTACTCCGGCGGGGCTTCGCTCACCTGCCAGGGCGGCGCGCGGCCCGCTTCATGCTGCGCGGTCAGGCGCACCAGCAGCGCGTGCAGCCAGGCCGCGTCGTCCAGCGCTCGCAGCCGGCCGTGCGCGTGCACGACCGCGTAGTTCCAGGTCGGCACCACCTCGTGCGTCTCGGCCTTGCTCGGGTACCAGCTCGGCGACACGTAGCCCTGCGGGCCCTGGAACACCGCCAGCACCGCGCTGCCGTCGGCGTGCTGCCACAGCGGATTGGGACGGGCCACATGCCCGCGCAGCGTGCGCGCGGCCGCGTCGTATTCGAGCGGGATGTGGTCGGCCGTGAAGCCGTCGTCGGCGCACGTGACCAGCGTCGCGAGCGGGTGCGCGCGCATCAGCGCGGCCAGCGCCGCCGGATCGTTCTGCTCGAAATGCCGGGGCAGGTACATCGGGTGCGCGCCGTGCCGGCCGCCGCTAGCGCGGGCGTTCGATGAGTTCGATCTTGTAGCCGTCCGGGTCGGTGACGAAGGCGATCGTCGTCGTGCCGCCTTTCACGGGCCCGGGTTCGCGCGTGACCGCGCCGCCCAGCGCCGGGGCCTTCGCGCGCACGGCATCGCAGGTGGCGCGCACGTCGGTCACGCCGATGGCGATGTGGCCGAACGCGCTGCCGAGCTCATACGAAGCGACGCCGTAGTTGTAGGTGAGCTCGATCTCGGCGTGCTCGGGGTTGCGTCCGTAGCCGACGAAGGCGAGGTCGTACTTCTGCTCGGGCCGCTCGGTGGTGCGCAGCAGCGTCATGCCGAGCGCCTCGGTGTAGAAGCGGATCGAGCGCTGCAGGTCGCCGACGCGCAGCATGGTGTGGAGGATGTGCATGCGGGCATTTTGCTGCACGCCGGCGCCGGCCGCCCGGCGGCCCGCCCGGGCTGCGCGCCGCGCCTTGCCCAGCGCCCTCGGGCTCCCCGGCGCGGGCGTGATTCATCCTCCCAGGCTCAGCGGTCGAGCCAGACCGCCATGCCCTGCGCGTTGAGCTCGAGGTCGATCGCCAGCAGCGTGCGCAGGGCCTCGGGCGCGAGCGCGCTGCCGTGGCGCTGCAGCCGCTCGGCATAGATCGCGAACTGCCCGCGCACGAGCGCCGCGTGGCGCGCTGTGGGGTCGGGCTCGTGCTGCACGCCGCGGCCCAGCGCGACCAGCGCCTGCATGACCTCGAGCAGCTGCGCGCCCAGGCGCTGCACTTCGTCCTCGCTGCCGCCGACGCGGCCGTAGTGCGTGAGGTACATCCAGCGCGGCCGGCGCGCGAGCAGCCGCCCGACGGTCTGCACGAGGACCTCGGGCTCGAACTGCACCGGCGTCGTCGTCGGCAGCAGCCAGGGGCCGCGCGCGCTCGCCAGCTCGGGGTAGGCCAGGCCGAAGCAGTCGCCGCTGAACCAGCCGCGCGACGCTTCGTCCCAGATGCAGTGGTGGTGGCGCGCGTGGCCCGGCGTGTCGGCGAACACGAGCGGGCGCCGCCCCACCTGCACCAGCATGCCTTCGGCCGTCTCGCGCACGCGTTCGGCCGGCACCGGCACCACCTCGCCGTAGGCGCGCGCCATCTCCTCGGGCCCGTAGACGGCGGTGGCGCCGGCCCACAGCGCCGCCGGGTCGATCATGTGGCGCGCGCCGCGCGGGTGCACGAGCATGCGCGCGGAGGGCAGCGCGTGCAGGAGCGCGCCGGCGCCGCCGGCGTGATCGAGGTGCACGTGGGTGGGGATGACCCAGTCGACGGCGTCGCGCGCCAGGCCGAGCGCGTCGAGTGCGCCCAGCAGGCGCGGCAGTGCGAAGGTGGTGCCGGCGTCGACGAAGGCGGCACGTCCGTCGTCGACGACGAGGTAGGCGGCGTCGAAATGCGCGCGCATGAAACCGGTGTCGACGGCCCACAGGCCCTCGCCCACCGGCTCGAGGTAATCGGGTCGGGCGGACTGCATGGACCGCATTCTGGCCGAGGAGCATCGGCGGCGCTGCGCCGGCGCGGCCGACGCGCGCGACGCTTCGCTGCCACAATCGCCGCGCGAGGAGACAGCTGTAGTCATGCGAATCGTCTGCATCGGGGGCGGCCCGGCCGGCCTGTACTTCGGGCTCCTGATGAAGAAGCTCGACGCGCGCCACCGCATCACCGTCGTCGAGCGCAACCGGCCCTACGACACCTTCGGCTGGGGCGTCGTGTTCAGCGACGCGACGATGGACAACATGCGCGCCTGGGACGCCGAGAGCGCCGACGCGATCCAGCTCGCCTTCAACCACTGGGACGACATCGAGCTGCGCCTCGAGGGGCGCACGATCCGCTCGGGCGGCCACGGCTTCGTCGGCATCGGGCGCAAGCAACTGCTCAACATCTTGCAGCGGCGCTGCGAGCAGCTCGGCGTCGAGCTCGTGTTCGAGACCGAAGCCCGCGGCGACGCCGACTACCCCGACGCCGACCTGATCGTCGCCAGCGACGGCATCAACTCCCGGCTGCGCCAGCAGTACGCCGCCGTTTTCCAGCCCGACATCGTGACGCGGCCCAACCGCTACATCTGGCTCGGCACGACACGCCTGTTCGACGCCTTCACCTTCCTGTTCGAGAAGACCGAGCACGGCTGGTTCCAGGCGCATGTCTACAAGTTCGACGCGCAGACCACGACCTTCATCGTCGAGACGCCCGAGGCGGTGTGGCGCGCGCACGGCCTGGATCGCGCCGGCACCGAGCAGAGCATCGCCTTTTGCGAGCGGCTCTTCGCCGCCCATCTGCAGGGGCATCGCCTGCTGTCGAACGCGCGCCACTTCGATCCGCTCGGGCGCGGCGCGGCGTGGCTCGCGTTCGCGCGCGTGCGCTGCAAGCGCTGGCATCACTACAACGGCCGCAGCCATGTCGTGCTGATGGGCGACGCCGTGCACACCGCGCATTTCGCGATCGGCTCGGGCACCAAGCTCGCGCTCGAGGACGCGATCGAGCTGGCCCGCCTTCTGCACGATCGCGCGGATGCCGACCTCGGCGACGTCCTCGAGCAGTACCAGGCCCGGCGCGAGGTCGACGTGCTGCGGCTGCAGAACGCGGCCTGGAACGCGATGGAATGGTTCGAGGTCGTCGGCACGCGCTATTGCGAGCAGCTGCCGCCCGAGCAGTTCATGTACAGCATGCTTACGCGCAGCCAGCGGATCGGCCACGAGAACCTGCGCCTGCGCGACGCCGCCTGGCTCGAGGACTACGAGCGCTGGTTCGCCGCGCGCGCCGGCGTCGCCGTGGCCGCCGGCGCCCGGCCGCCGCGTCCGATGTTCACGCCTTTCACGCTGCGCGGCGTCACCTTCGCCAACCGCGTCGTCGTCTCGCCGATGGCGATGTACTCGGCCGACGCGGGCCTGCCCAACGACTTTCACCTCGTGCACTTCGGCGCGCGCGCGCTCGGCGGCGCCGGTCTGCTGTACACCGAGATGACCGCGCCCAGCCCCGACGCGCGCATCACCGAAGGCTGCGCCGGTCTGTGGAACGACGCGCAGCGTGACGCCTGGCGGCGCATCGTCGACTTCGTGCACGCGCGCTCGCCGGCGAAGATGGGGCTGCAGCTCGGCCACGCCGGGCGCAAGGGCGCCACCTGCCGGCCCTGGGAGGGCGGCGACGAGCAGCCGATCGCGGCGCCCTGGCCGCTCGTGTCGGCCTCGGCCATCGCCTACGCGCCGGGCCTGCCGGCGCCGCGCGCGATGACGCGCGCCGACATGGAGCGTGTCGTCGCCGACTTCGCCGCGGCGGCGCGCCGCGGCGCCGAGGCCGGCTTCGACATTCTCGAGCTGCACTGTGCGCACGGCTACCTGCTGTCGGCCTTCCTCTCGCCGCTGGCGAACCGCCGTGCCGATGCCTACGGCGGCAGCGTCGAGAACCGCGCGCGCTTTCCGCTCGAGGTGTTCGCGGCGCTGCGCGCCGTGTGGCCGGCCGAGCGGCCGATCTCGGTGCGCCTGTCGTGCCACGACTGGCACCCGGGCGGCAACACGGCCGACGATGCGGTGGCCATCGCGCGCCTGTTCAAGGCGGCGGGTGCCGACATCGTCGACTGCAGCTCGGGCCAGGTGGTGCGCGAGCAAAAACCCGTGTACGGCCGCATGTGGCAGACGCCGTTTGCCGACCGCATCCGCAACGAAGTCGCGATCCCCACCGTGGCGGTGGGCGCGATCTCCGAGGCCGACCACGTCAACATGGTCGTCGCTGCCGGCCGCGCCGACCTGTGCGCGGTGGCGCGGCCGCACCTGGCCGATCCGGCCTGGACGCTGCACGAGGCGGCCCGGCTCGACGACGAAGGCATCCCCTGGCCGCCGCAGTACCGCATCGCGCGCGCGCAGTACGAAACCAATCTGCGCCGCGCGCGCAGCGCCGAGACGGTGAAGACATGAACCAGGATCAGCGTCCCTTCGCGTCCTACGGCGCGCGGCATTTCCGCTGGCAGTGCAGCGACGACGGCCGCGTGGCGACGATCACGCTCGACCGGCCCGAGAAGAAGAACCCGCTCACCTTCGACAGCTACGCCGAGCTGCGCGATCTGTTCCGCGCGCTCGTCCACGCCAGCGACGTGCGCACGGTGGTCCTCATCGGCGCCGGCGGCAACTTCTGCTCCGGCGGCGACGTATTCGAGATCATCGAGCCGCTCACCCGCCTGCCGGCGCCCGAGCTGCTGCGCTTCACGCGCATGACGGGCGACCTCGTCAAGGCCATGAAGCGTGCGCCGCAGCCCATCGTTGCCGCCGTCGACGGCGTGTGCGCCGGCGCCGGCGCGATGATCGCGCTGGCCGCCGATCTGCGCCTGGGTACGCCGCAGGCGAAGACGGCGTTCCTGTTCACGCGCGTCGGCCTGGCCGGCGCCGACATGGGCGCCTGCGGACTGCTGCCGCGCGTCATCGGCCAGGGCCGTGCGGCCGAGCTGCTCTACAACGGCCGCAGCATGAGCGCCGACGAGGGTCTGGCCTGGGGCTGGTTCAACGCGCTGCACGCGCGCGAGGATCTGCCGGCCCGGGCCGAGGCGCAGGCGCGCGCGCTCGCCGACGGCCCCTGGTTCGCGCACACGATGACCAAGACCATGCTGAACCAGGAATGGGCGATGGGCATCGACGAGATGATCGAGAGCGAGGCGCAGGCGCAGGCGCTGTGCATGCTCACGCAGGACTTCAGGCGCGCTTTCGACGCCTTCGCGGCCCGGCGCACACCGAAGTTCGAGGGCAACTGAGGCGCGCGCGATGCAGGCGCGGACGGCCCGGCTGGCGCACCTCGAGCAGCCTTACTTCGAGGCGCATCACCGCGCGCTCGCCGCGGCGCTCGATGCCTGGGCCGCGACCGAGCTCGGTGCACCCGACCACCGCGACACCGACGCCGCCTGCCGCGCGCTCGTGCGCCGCCTCGGCGCCGCCGGCCACCTGCGCCACTGCGTGCCGGCCGCCTACGGCGGCGCCAGCGACACGCTCGAATCGCGCGCGCTCGTCGTCTGCCGCGAGACGCTGGCGCGCCACGACGCGCTGGCCGATTTCGCCTTCGCGATGCAGGGCCTGGGCAGCGCGCCCATCGCGCTCGCGGGCAGCGAGGCGACGCGGCGCGAGCTGCTGCCGCGCGTGGCGCGCGGCGAGGCGATCGCCGCCTTCGCGCTCAGCGAGCCCGGCGCGGGCTCGGACGTCGCGGCGCTGCAGTGCGCGGCGCGCGCCGACGGCGACGCCTGGGTGCTCGACGGCGAGAAGACCTGGATCAGCAACGGCGGCATCGCCGACCTGTACTGCGTGTTCGCACGCAGCGCCGGCGCGGGCGAGCGCGGCACGCGCGGCATCTCGGCCTTCGTCGTGCACGCCGGCACGCCAGGGCTGGAGATCGCCGAGCGCATCGAAGTGATCGCGCCGCACCCGCTGGCGCGGCTGCGCTTCGCCAACTGCCGCGTGCCGGCCACGCAGATGCTCGGCGCGCCGGGCGAGGGCTTCAAGCTGGCAATGCGCACGCTCGACATCTTCCGCGCCTCGGTGGCGGCGGCGGCGCTCGGTCTGGCGCGGCGTGCGCTCGACGAGGCGCTGGCCTGGGCGCGCACGCGGCCGATGCTCGGCGGCCGGCTGGCCGACCTGCAGCTCACGCAGGCAGCGCTCGGCGACATGGCCACCGCGATCGACGCCGCGGCCCTGCTCACCTACCGCGCGGCCTGGCTGCGCGACGTCACCGGGGGACGCACCACGCGCGAGGCGGCGATGGCCAAGATGGCGGCCACCGAGAACGCCCAGCGCGTCATCGACCGCGCGCTGCAGTTGCACGGCGGGCGCGGCGTTCAGGTGGGCTCGGCGGTGGAGGCGCTGTATCGCGAGATCCGCGCGCTGCGCATCTACGAGGGCGCGACCGAGGTGCAGCGCCTGATCATCGGGCGCGACCTGCTGGCGGGCTGAACAACCGCGCCGAGAGCCAGGAGCCGCCGATCGGCTCTTCGCCGGATGGGCGGCGTGCCGGAGCTGACCGGTCTCGAGCCTGACGTTCATGACCGGCAGCCCCTCGCGCATGCACGCGCCTGGGCGATGGCCGCCGCGGCGGCGCCGGCCTTGCTCAGCCGCCGTTGGGCACGAGGGCCCAGAGCCGCGCGATGTCCGTCGTGCCGTCGCTGCCCTTGACGCTGCGCAGCGTCGCCAGCGCCTGCGCGCGGTTCTTGCCCGACTGCAGCTGCGCCATGCCCAGGCGCAGCCTGGCTTCGTCGGGGCGCTTGAGCTGACCCTTGGCGATGCCCTCCTGGATGAGCTGCAGGCCCTTGTCGACTTCGCCGATGGAGACGTAGGCGTAGCCGATCTTGACGAGCTGATCGCCTTCCTTCTCGCCGGCGGCCTCGGCCGCCTGCGCGGGCAGGCTGGCCCTCGCCTCGGCCTCCTGCTTGAGCGCGAGCTCGCGCAGCCGCTGGTGGCGTGCGGCTTCCGGCCCGGTGCCCAGCAGCCCGGCCTTGTAGCCCTGGTCGATGATGCGCCTGGCCTCGGCCGGCAGGCCGGCCTGCAGCGCGAGCTGCGCCAGCTCCATGTACTCGTCGGTCTTGGTGAGTGTGCCGGTGGCCAGGCGCAGGCGCATGACGTCGATGTCATAGCGCTGCGAGAAGCCCGGCTTGCGCGGCAGCCGGCCCAGATAGGCGTTCCAGTAATCCTTCTTCGGGTAGTTGAACAGCAGCTTCTCGAGCGTGTGCACGTAGCCGTTGGTGTTGCCGGTGCGCTGCTGGGCGTCGGCCAGACGCAGCAGCTCGCCCTCCTCGGGCCGGCGGCCGGCCTGTTCGGCGGCCTGCACCGTGGCGGCGGCCTCGCGCGCGATGGCCGCGTAGTCGCCGCTGGCGGCCTGCAGGTACTGCTGCAGCTGCCGCACGCTGGCGCTGTTGTTGCCGGCGGCGATGGCCTTGGCCAGCCATTCGCCGGCCTTGGCGTTGTTGCGCATCTGCGCGTAGGCCGCGCCCAGCTGCTCGGCGTACTGGCCGAGCTGCGCACCGCTGGCGCGTCCGGCCAGCGCCTCGAGCGCCTGCACCGCGGTGGCGTGGTCGCCGGCGCGCTGCGCCGCTGCCGCCTTCATCGCGTCGATGGTCTGCCGCTCGGCCGGCGTGATGCCGCTGGCGTTCTCGGCCTCGCGCACCTTGGCCAGGGCCTCCTTCGCGCGGCCGGACTTGAGCAGGTCGGAGGCCTGCTGCAGCGGCTTGCCGACCTCGGGCCGCAGACCCTGCGCGGCTGCCGGCGCCGCGGCGGCGACGAGACCGGCGACAGCGAATGCGAGCAGGGCCGGGCGCAGCGAGGCGATCTTCATGACGTCAGGAACTCGGGGGGCCGTAGGACGCGCAGGGTCAGAGGAACTGCTCGTTGCCGACCAGACCGATCTTGGTGACGCCCAAGCGCTGCGCCGAGGCCAGGATCATGGCCACCACGCGGTACGGCACGAGCTTGTTGGGGCGCAGATGGACCTCGGGCTGGTCGGCCTGCGCAGCCACCGCCTGCAAGCGCGATTCGAGCGCGGCGCGATCGGGAACGATCTCGCCGTTCCAGCCGATCGTGCCGTCGAAGTCGACGTCGATGCGCACGATCTCGGGCGGCTTGGGCGGCGGCGCGCCCTTGGCGATCGGCATGTTCATCTTGACCGCGTGCGTCTGGATCGGGATCGTGATGATGAACATGATCAGCAGCACCAGCATCACGTCGATCAGCGGCGTGGTGTTGATGTCGAGCATCATGTCGCCTTCGTCGCTGCTTCCCACTTGCATGGCCATCGCGGCTCGCTCCTACGGACGTGCGCCCGCGCCGACGGGCGGCTCGGTGATGAAGCCGACCTTGAAGATGCCTGCACGCTGGCAGGCGACGACGACGCGGCCGACGGCCTCGTAGCGCACGTCGAGGTCGCCGCGGATGTGCACCTCGGGCTGCGGTTCCTTCACGGCCTCGGTCTTGAGCCGCGTCACCAGCGCCTCGATGTCGGGGACGCGCTCCATGCCCCAGTAGATCTCGCCTTCGCGGTTCACCGACAGCACCACGTTCTCGGGCTTGGTCTGCGTCGGCACGTTGCGTTCCTTGGGCAGCTCGAGCCGGATCGACTGCGTGACCACCGGGATGGTGATCAGGAAGATGATGAGCAGCACCAGCATCACGTCGACCAGCGGCGTGGTGTTGATGGTGTTGTTCAGCTCGCCTTCGCCTTCGCTGTCGGCGGGCCCGACCTGCATCGCCATGGCGGTCTTCTCCTGCGGCGCCAGCGGCAGCGCGCTCAGCGCTTGCCGGCGATCAGCACGCTGTGCAGATCGCCCGCGAAGGCCCGGGTGGCGTCGAGCACGTTCTTGTTGCGACGCAGCAGCCAGTTGTAGCCCATCACCGCCGGCACGGCCACGGCGAGGCCGAAGGCGGTCATGATCAGCGCCTCGCCCACCGGGCCGGCCACCTTGTCGATCGAGGCCTGGCCGCTGATGCCGATCTTCACGAGCGCGTTGTAGATGCCCCAGACGGTGCCGAAAAGGCCGACGAACGGGGCGGTCGAGCCGACCGTGGCGAGGAAGGCCATGCCGTCCTGCAGCCGACCCTGCACGCTGCCCATGGCGCGGTCGATCGACATGCCGATCCAGGTGAGCTTGTCGATCGACTCGACCATCGTGCCTTCGTGATGATCGCTCGCCTTGATGCCCTGCTCGGCGATGTAGCGCAGCGCCGAGCCCTCCTTGAGCTGGCCGACGCCGGCCTTCACCGAGCCGGCCTTCCAGAACGCGTCGGAGCTCTCGCGTGCGGTCTTGAGCATCGCGCGCTGCTCGAAGACCTTCGTGAAGATGATGTACCAGCTGCCCATCGACATGATGACGAGGATGACCAGCGTGCCCTTGGCGACGAAGTCGCCCTGGCCCCACAGCGCCTTCAGGCCGTAGGGGTTGTCGACGGCCTCTTCGCTCACCGCAGGCTTGGGCGGGGGAGCGGGCTCGGCTGCCGGCACCGGCGCCGGCGCGGCCGAGGCCTCGACCGCGGGCGCCGAGGCCGCCTGCGCGCGGGCCGGCGTCGGCACGACGGCCGCGAGCGTGACGGTGGCGACGAGGGCGGCGGCCAGCGACGCGCGCACAGCGTTGAACAGGGACATGGTTCCTCCAGCGGACTCTCTTGACGAAGGCGGCGCGGTCGCGGCTGCGTGGCGCCTGGATGGGCTCGGGTGGGTTCGGGATGCGGCGGGGGCTGCAGGCGCGAGGCGGCGCGCAGGCGCGGCTACTCGAGCCTCCATACGTATTCGACGTCGAACGAGCCTCCAGTCGGCTTGCCGTGGTCGTCGATGCCCGGCGTGAACGTGCATTCGCCGAGCTTGGCCAGTGCGATGCGGTCGAGCATCTTGTGCTCGCGCGTCGGGCCGGCGGACTTCACGACCTCGGCGCTCGCCAGCTTGCCGTCGGGGCCGACGGTGAAGCGCACCCGGGTCGTGCCGGTAGCCTCGGCGCGGCGCGCGGCGGCCGGGTAGTCGTCGCCGGTGGGCGCACAGGCACGGACGTTGGCGATCGCCGGCTTGGCGGCGATGCGCGGCGGCGGCGGCGGCGCCGCGGGCGCCGGCGGTGCGGCCGGCGCCGGCGGCGGCGCGATCGTCACCGGCGCCGGCGGCGGCGCCACCGTGGTGGTGGTGATCGTCGGCGCGGCCATCGGCGGCGGATTGACATGAACTTCGGGCGGCGGCACGAACGAAGGCGGCGGCGGCGCGAACTTCGGCGGCGGCGGCAGGTTCTCGGGCGGCGGCGGCGGCGGCGGCTTGGCCTCCTCGATGATCTTGGTCTCGATCGGCGCGCGGATCACCTCGACCATGCGCTGCGCCAGGCCGGTCACGAGCGCCCATCCCAGCAGCAGGTGCAAGGCCAGCACGATGCCGAATCCCACCGCGTGCCGGCCAGGGTTGCGCTGCTGTTCGGCGAAATCCACTCACGTCCTCCAGTCGTCCGCGCGCGGGGTCACGCGCGGCACGGCGGTTGCTGGTTCGGCAGCCTCGTGGGCCGCTTCTGGCCTCTTCCGCCAAGGTGGCGGACTATATCGCGAAGCCCCGGACGGACCGCTCCGGGCCTGCCCTAGAACCCGCGACTGCGGGGCGGGGATGTCCTGCATGCCGCGGCGCTACGCGCCCGCCGCGTGCCGCAGCGCCTCGAGGCCGCGCGCCTGCGCGTCGCGCCCGTCGCAGGCGACGCTTTGGCGCGCGGGCAGGGCGCGCAGCCAGGTGAGCTGGCGCTTGGCGAGTTGGCGCGTGGCGGCGATGCCGGCCGCGCGCAGCGCGGCCATCGCGTCACCGCGCAGCGCGAGCATGTCGTCGCCACGCTCGAGCGCCTGCCAGACCTGGCGGTAGCCGACGCAGCGCATCGACGGCAGCCCCGGGTGCAGATCGCCGCGCGCGCGCAGCGCACGCACCTCGTCGAGCAGACCGGCGGCCAGCATGGCGTCGAAGCGCCGCGCGATGCGCTCGTGCAGCCAGGCCCGCGAAAGCGGCTCGAGCGCCACCAGCGGCCAGCGTTCGGCGTCTTCGCGCCGCGGCTCGCCGAGCCAGGCCGAGAGCGGCCGGCCGCTCGCGCGCCAGACTTCGAGCGCACGCTGGATGCGCTGCGCGTCGTGCGGCGCGAGCCGCGCTGCGCTGGCCGGGTCGACGCGCGCGAGTTCGGCGTGCAGCGCCGGCCAGCCGCGCTCGGCCGCTTCGGCGTCGAGCGCGGCGCGCAGCGCCGGGTCGGCCTGGGGCAGGCGGTCGAGCCCGGCGCGCAGCGCCTTGAAGTACAGCATCGTGCCGCCCACCAGCAGCGGCAATGCGCCGCGCGCGCGGATCTCGCCCACGACGCGCTGTGCGTCGGCGGCGAAGCGTGCCGCCGAGTACGCCTCGCGCGGATCGAGGAGGTCGATCAGGTGGTGCGGACAGGCCGCGCGCTCGGCCGCGCCGGGCTTGGCGGTGCCGATGTCCATGCCGCGGTACACCTGGGCCGAGTCGACGCTGACGATCTCGACGCGGCCCCGATGCGCGGCGAAGGCGAGCGCCAGGGCGCTCTTGCCGCTGGCCGTGGGGCCGGCCAGGCACACCGCATGCATGGCGCAGCGCCTGGCGCTCAGTGCAGCGGCGCCAGCCGCTGCACGAGCGTCCACGCGACGCCGCTGGCGGCGAGCGCGCCGCAGCCCACGCCGAACGCGTACGTCCGCGTCGTGCCGTCGAGTGCCCAGCCCAGCCACAGGCCGACGGCGAAGGCCGTCGCCGCGAGCGCGAAGCCGGTGAGCGCCGCCGCGGCGCCCGCGGCCCGCGGAAACGGTCCCACCGCACCGGCCTGCGCGCAGGGCTGGTGCACGCCATGCCCGAACAGGTACAGCCACTGCGGCACGAGCAGCGCCCACATCGACTGCCGGCCCGCGGCCGCCAGCGCGGCCATCGACACGCCGCCGGCCAGCGTGAACCAGCCGGCGCGCCGCACGGCGCCGCCCATGCCGTGGCGCGCCACCCAGCGCCGGCACTGGAACGTGCCTGCCAGGTAGGCGGCCGAGCCGCTGGCCATCGCCAGCCCGTAGGTCGAAGGCGTGAGCCCGAGCGTTCCGATGTAGACGTAGGACGAGCCGGCGAGGATCACGAACAGGCCGCCGTAAGTGGCCGACGCGAGGGCCGTCCAGGCGACGAAGACGCGGTCGCGCGCGATCACGCGCCATTGCGCGAGCAGCGTCGCGGGCGCGGTGGCCCGCGGGTTGAGCGCGGGCGCCGTCTCGGGCAGCCGCACGGCAACCCAGACGAGCGTCGCCGCGCCGGCCGCGGCCACCAGCGCGAGCGCACCGCGCCAGCCGGCGAGCGTCGTCGCCAGGCCGCCGAGCGCCGGGCCGACGAGCGCGATCACGGCCAGTCCCGACAGGCCGAGCGACATCACGCGTGCACCTTCGAGCGGGTCGTACAGGTCGCGCACGAGAGCGCGCGCGCAGACGATGGCCGCGGCCAGCGTCAAGCCCTGCAGCACGCGCCAGGCCACCAGCGTCTCGATGCGGCCGGCCAGCACGGCGCCGATGCTGGCCAGCGTGTACAGCGCGAGACCGGCGAGCAGCACGCGGCGCCGCCCGATGCGATCGGCCACCGGCCCCCAGACGAGCTGCGCGATGCCGAAGGCGAGGATCAGTGCCGACATCGTGAGCTGCGCCTGCTCGAGCTTGGCGTCGAGGGCGTGCGTGAGCGCGGGCAGCGCGGGCAGGAAGACGTCGGTGGTGATCGGCTGCAGGCCCAGCAGCAGCGCCAGCGCGAGCGCAGCCTGGCCGCGCGTCAGGCGCGGGCGCGCCGCCGCTGCGGCGCCGACTCGTGCGTCGGCATTCATGCGTCGGCGTTCATGCGTCGGCGTTCATGCGGCGGCGTTCATGCAAAGCGCTCGGGCAGCGCGCCCATCAGAAGCGCTCGTGCGCGCCGAGCAGCCGCCAGCAGCCCGGCGGCAGACGGCCCAGCACGACGCTGCCGATGCGCACGCGTCTGAGCGCGAGCACTTCCAGGCCCACCAGCTCGCACATGCGCCGGATCTGCCGCTTGCGCCCTTCGCGCAGCACGAAGCGCAGCTGGTCCTCGTTGGCCCAGCTCACGCGCGCCGGCCGCAGCGCCACGCCGTCGAGCGCCAGGCCGTGGCGCAGCCGTGCCAGTTCGGCCTCGGGCAGGGGGCCGGGGCGCAGGTGGCGCACGCGCACGAGGTACTCCTTCTCCACCGCCGAGTCCGCGCCGATGAGCTGGCGTGCGATGCGCCCGTCCTGCGTCAGCACCAGCAGCCCGGTGGAGTCGATGTCCAGGCGCCCGGCCGGCGCCAGTCCGCGCAGGCCGCCGGCACCGATGCGCAGGCCCGGGCGGCTGCGGTCCTCGGCCCAGCGGTTCTCGGCCCGCACGAGCATGGCTGCGTTGCGGTGGCCGTCCTCGGCCTGGCCGCTGACGTAGCCGATCGGCTTGTGCAGCAGCACGGTCAGGCGCTGCGCCTGCTCGCTGCGCGCCTGCGCCTCGACTTCGATGCGGGCGTCGGGCCGTGCGCGCTGGCCGAGCACGGCCGTCCGACCGTCGACCTGCACCCGGCCGGCGGCGATCCACTCGTCGGCCTCACGGCGCGAGGCCAAGCCGCGCTCGGTCATCAGCTTGGACACGCGCACGCCTTCGGCAGCCGGCGCGGCGGCGCGCACGGCCGCCGCGGCGCCCGGACCTGCCGGCGCGGCGGCGCAAGACGGCACGGCGCGCCGCGGCACGCGCATCGCACCCTGCGGCCGCGGTGCCGGCGCGCGCTTCAGAGCACCACCTTCACCAGCGGATGCGCCGTGAGCGCGCGGTACAGCGCATCGAGCTGCGCACGGCTGGTGGCGGTGACGGTGATCGTCAGCCCGAGCCAGTTGCCGGCGCGGCTCGGCCGCCGCTCGACCGTCGCCGGGTCGAACGCGGGGTCGTGGCGACGCGCCAGCTCGAGCACGGCCGCCTCGAAGCCCTCGACCTGCGCACCCATCACCTTGATCGGGAACGCGCTCGGGTATTCGATCAGGCCGGGCGGCGCTTCGGGTGGGGTCTCGTCCATGGCGGCGGGGTTGATGTCGCCCCGGGGCTCGGACCTGTGAAGATACGAATCACGCCCGCGATTCATGTCGCCACAGGCTCTCAGATCGACATTGTGCGCTTGGCCTGCTGGTAGGCCTCGTACAGCCGCGCATACACCGGCCCGGGCTTGCCGCGCGCCGCGCCGTGGCCGACCGGCTCGCCGTCGATGCGCGTCACCGGCAGCACCTCCTTGGTGGCCGAGGACAGCAGCACCTCGTCGGCGGCGCGCACGTCGGCCTCGGAGATGGGACGCAGGTTGTAGGCGATGCCGCATTCGGCGCACAGCTCGCGCAGCAGCTCGACGCGGATGCCCTCGAGCACGAGCTCGCTCTTGGGCGGACCGAGAAGCGCGCCCTCGTGCACGATCCAGACGTTGCTGGCCGCGGCCTCGGTGAGGTGGCCGTCGCGGAACATGATGGTCTCGACGGCGCCGTGGTCGGCCGACATCTGGCGCGCCAGGATGTTGCCCAGCAGGCTGGTGCTCTTGATGTCGCCGCGCTCCCAGCGGAAGTCGCGTGCCGTGGTGCAGGCCACGCCCTGGCGGCGCTGCTCGGCCGTCGGCGGGCGCATCGGGTTGGTCATCATGAAGACGGTGGGCGTCTGCCCCTCGGGCATGACATGCTCGCGCGGCGCAACGCCGCGCGTGATCTGCAGGTACACCACCTGGTCGTCGGCCGGCTCGGCCTGCACGAGCGCGCGGCAGCGCGCCAGCCACTCGTCGCGCCCGGCCGGGTTCGCAATGCGCAGCCTGGCCAGCGAGCGCGCCAGGCGCGCCATGTGCTCGTCGAAGCGGAACAGCCGCCGCGCGTACACCGGCACCACCTCGTAGACGCCGTCGCCGAAAATGAAGCCGCGGTCGAGCACGCTCACCCTGGCTGCGGAAACGCGCAGGAATTCGCCGTTCAGGTAGCAGGGAGCGTCGTGCATGGCCTCGGTCGCGGGCTGGGTGCGGCCGCGCATTGTCGCAGGCCGTGCGGGCGGCGCGGGCGGCGCGGGCGGCGCGGGCGGCTACCATAGCCGGCGCGCGCGGCCAGCGGTGCCGGGGGGCGCCGCCGCGCGACGGGCACAAAGCCGAGGAGAGCGCCAGATGCCGGTGATCGTGGTCGCCAATCCGAAGGGCGGCGTGGGCAAGAGCACGCTGGCCACCAATCTGGCGGGCTGCCTGGCCGCCGCCGGCCAGGCGGTGATGCTCGGCGACGTCGACCGCCAGCAGTCGGCGCGCCGCTGGCTCGAGCTGCGTGCGCCCACGCTGCCGCGCATTGCCGGCTGGGACGTCGCCGCCGACGACGTGGTGCGCCCACCGCGCGGCACCACGCATGTCGTGCTCGACACGCCCGCCGGCCTGCACGGCAAGCGGCTGGACGCCGTGCTGCGCATCGCCGAGCGCATGCTGATTCCGCTGCAGCCCAGCCTGTTCGACATCCAGGCCACGCACGACTTCATTCGCCGGCTGCGCGAGCACCGGCGCGGCGCCGAGATCGAGCTGGCGCTGGTGGCCATGCGCGTGCGCGAGCACACGCGCGCCAACGAACAGCTGCACCAGTACCTGGCGACGCTGCCGGTGCCGGTGCTGGCCTGGCTGCGCGACACGCAGAACTACGTGCAGCTCGCGGCGCACGGCCTGACGCTGTGGGACGTGGCGCCGAGTCGCGTCGAGCGCGATCTCGAGCAATGGGCTCCGCTGGCCGAGTGGGCGCGGCGATGAAGCGCTACGCGCATCTGGCCGACCTGGAGCCGCTCGTCGGCCAGGAGATCGGCACCAGCGCGTGGCTCGTCGTCGACCAGGCCCGCATCGATCGCTTCGCCGAGGCCACCGGCGACCGCCAGTGGATCCACGTCGACCCGGTGCGCGCCGCCGCCGGCCCGTTCGGCACGACGATCGCGCACGGCTACCTGACGCTCAGCCTGCTGCCCGAGCTGTTCGCCAGCGGCTTCGCGATCGACGACGTGAAGATGGGCGTCAACTACGGCCTGAACCGGGTGCGCTTCCCGACGCCGGTGCCCAGCGGCAGCCGGCTGCGCGCGCGCTTTCGCCTGCTCGGCTACGAGCCGCTGCCGGGCGGCGCGCAGCTCAGCGTCGAGGCCACCGTCGAGATCGAAGGCGCGGGCAAGCCCGCCTGCGTGGCCGAGACGGTGTCGCGCCGCTACGTCTGATGCCGTGCGCGCACCCCCATCCGGGTGAACGGACGCCGGCGCGGCGGCGCCCGGAATGCCGTCGCCGCGCCGGCGCGAACAGCGAGGTCCAGGAGGTCAGATGAAGGTTCTGCTGGTCGACGACCATCCGCTCATCCTCACCGCGCTGCAGACGGTGATCCGAAGCATCGGCAGCGAGGCCGAGGTGGTGGGCACCGAGAGCGCGGCGGCCGCGCGCGCCGCGCTGCGCTCGGCCGACGACTACGACCTCGTGCTGCTCGACCTGGCGCTGGGCGACGCCGACGGCTTCGACGTGCTGGCCGAGTTCCGCCGCGACCATCCTTCGCTGCCGGTGGTGGTGGTTTCGGCCAGCGAGCGCGCGAGCGACGTGATCCGCGCCATCGACCTCGGCGCCATGGGCTTCGTGCCCAAGAGCAGTTCGCACACCGAGCTGCACGAGGCGCTGCGCATGGTGATGTCGGGCTCGATGTACGTGCCGCCTTCGATGCTCGGCCTGGACTTCGCACGCGAGCGCGAGCGGCCCGAGGCCGACACCGTGCCCGGCGTGATGCGCCCGGCGGGCGAGGGCTGGGATCACGCACGCGCACCGCTGGGTGCCGCGGCGCGGCCCGAGCCGCACCAGGCGGTGCCGCGCCTGCAGGATCTGGGCCTGACGCCGCGCCAGGCCGAGGTGCTGGGCCTGCTGCTGCAGGGTCTGCCCAACAAGCTGATCGCGCGCCAGCTCAGCCTCTCGGTCGAGACCGTCAAGGACCATGTCGCGGCGGTGCTGCGCGCGCTCAACGTCAGCACGCGCACGCAGGCCGTGCTCGCCGTCAGCCAGATGACGCAGGGCCAGGGCGGCTTCGTCGCGCTGCAGCGCCGCGCCGGCTGACGCGCTCGCCGTGGCGTCGCGCCCGCCCGCCGACGATCGCGCCGCCGCACTGCCGGCCGGCCTGCCCGAGCTGCCGCGCGGCGAGCTCGATCGCCTGCGCGCGCTGTTCGTGCAGACGCCGGCCACGCTCGTCGGCTACGTGCTCGGCGCGGCCGTGCTCACCTGGCTGTTCTGGGCGCTGGCGCCGCGCGCGCAGATGCTCGGCTGGCTCGGCGCCATGGCCTTGCTGTGGGGCCTGCGCCTGGCGCATTACCTGCGCTTCCTGCGCCACGCGCGCGCCGAGAACGGCACGCTGCAGCGCTGGCGCACGAGCTGGCAGCTGCTGGTGCTGCTCAACGGCGCGCTGTGGGGCCTGGCGGGCTGGATGTTCTGGGGCCTGGGCGCGCCGTATCAGCGTCTGGGCCTCATCCTCGTGCTCTACAGCTACTGCGTGAGCGCGGTGCAGCTGCTCGGGCCGCAGCCGCGCGTCTTCGTCGGCTACATCGCGGTCGTGTTCGCGCCGGTGATCGTGCGCATCGCCAGCGACGGCCGCGAGGCCGGACACGTGGAGCTGGCGGTGATCGCGACGCTGGTGTTCCTGTCGACGGCGCTGATGGTGCGCACGCACGGCAGTGCGCTGGCGCTGGCGATCTCGCTCAAGGCGCAGACCGAGGAGCTGGCCGACCGCCTGCGCGTGCAGATGGCCGTGGCCGACGAGGCGCGCCGCGCCGCCGAGGCGGCCAGCCGTGCCAAGACGCAGTTCTTCGCCGCCGCCAGCCACGATCTGCGCCAGCCGCTGCACGCGATGGGCCTGTTCGCCGAGGCGCTGCGCCAGCGCAGCCACGACCCCGAGGTGGCCTCGCTGGTGAACAGCATCAACGAGAGCGTCGACGCGCTCGAGGGGCTGTTCAGCGAGCTGCTCGACATCACGCGCATCGACAGCGGCGGCGTCGAGGTGCAGCCGCAGTCGGTGCGCCTGAAGGACCTGTTCGCGCGCCTGCGCCTGCACTTCGAGCCGATCGCCTTCGAGAAGGGACTGATGCTCTCGTTCCGCGGCGCGCAGCACGTGGCGCTGGCCGATCCGGTGCTGCTCGAACGCATCCTGCGCAATCTCGTGAGCAACGCCATCCGCTACACCGACGACGGCGGCGTGCTCGTCGCCTGCCGCCTGCGCGGCGCCGGCGGCGCGAGCCGGCTGCTGCTGCAGGTGTGGGACAGCGGCATCGGCATCGCCGAGGCCGCGCTGCCGCATGTCTTCGACGAGTTCTACCAGGTGCACAGCCGGCGCCCGCTCGAGCCGCACCAGCGCAAGGGCCTGGGCCTGGGGCTGTCGATCGTGCAGCGCCTGGCCGCGTTGATGGAGGTGCCGCTCACGGTGCGCTCGCGCGTCGGCCACGGCACGGTGTTCTCGCTGCTCGTGCCCCTGGGCCGTGCGCCACGTCCGCTCGAGGCGGACGTGCCGGCCGTGACCAAGCTGCCGATCGGCCTCACGCTGCAGGCGCGCTTCGTCGTCGTCGTCGAGGACGAGGCGGCCGTGCGCGACGGCCTGGTGGTGCTGCTGCAGGCCTGGGGCGCCGACGTCGTCGCCTTCGACAGCGTCGAGGCCGTCGAAGCCTGGCTGGCGTCGGCCGCCCCGCGTCGCCCCGATTTGCTGCTGGTCGACTACCGGCTGCCCGGCGGGCGCACCGGCATCGAGGCGCTCGTCGCGCTGCGCGCGCGCTGGCCCGGGTCCAGGCTGCCGGCCATCGTCGTCACCGGCAGCAGCCTCGCCGGCCACGAGGACGAAGCGCAGACGTACGACTACCACCTGCTCATCAAGCCGGTGCTGCCCAACCGGCTGCGCGCGATGATCGCCTTCAAGCTCGGCGTGCGCTGAGCGTCGCGGGCCGGCCCGCCGCGGACTCGAGCCGCTGCGCCGGCGATTGCGGGCGCGGGCCGGCGCGCCGGCCCGTGCTGGGCCGCTCGCCGCGCGCCCCCGGCGGATCACCTGACCTGGAGCTGGTTCAGGTGATCGATCAGCGCCAGGATGCGCGTGCGCACGAAGACGGCCTGGTTGTAGGGCAGGTCGGGCAGTTGCTCCTGCGCCTGCACCGTGTAGTCCAGCCCCCAGACCGGCATGTCGCGCGGGCCGTGGCCGGCACCGGCGCCCTCGATCACGGCGTACAGGCGCGCCACCGGCAGCACGCCGCCGTTGGCGCGCGCCAGGGCCGTGAGGTCGGGCAGGCTGCGCTTGAGCTGGTCGGCATAGGGTCCGGCGCCCTTGCCGTCACGGCCGTGGCAGACCGCGCACTTGGACTCGAACTCGCGCTTGCCCAGATCGACTCTGGACTGCGCTGCGGCGCCGATCGCGCCGGCGGCCAGGGCGCAGGCCAGAACGAGGGCCGGCAGTTGCGTGATCCGCATGATGACCTCCTGTCTCGCCGCATCGCGCTTCACACCTGTGGGCCAGTATCGGCAGCACGCGCGCGCGGCGATTGCGCGGCGTCAAGCGGGCCGGTGCGCGCCTGTCGTGCCCGGTGCGGCGCGCGACGGCGTCTGCGGCTGCATCTGCTAGCCTTGCGCGCGAGCCGGGAGGCGGAGTGCGAGGAGGTGGCAGGCGCATGCGAGCTTTGGTGTCGTTGGTCTGCATCGCGACGTTCGCCGCCTCGGCCTGGGCGCAGCCGGCGCGCACTCCGGTCGGCGGCGCAGCGGCGGCGAGCGCGACGGCGGCGCAGACACACGCGGTGCAGGGTCTGCCGGCAGCTTCGGGGCCGGCCCGAGCGGCCTCGGCGGCAGGCAAGCCGGCCGAAGTGCGTGTCGGCGACACCGTCGTCTTCACGCTGCGCGCTGCGCGCGCCGGCCTCGGCGCCGCCGCGCGTGCGCGTGCGGCCAACGAGGCTTTGCGCGAGGCGCTGCGCGCCGCACCCGCCGACGTGCACGTCGAGCCGGCCGGCGACTACGCCGTCGTCTACGTCGGCGCGCGGCCGGTGGTGCAGCTCACGCCGCAGGACGCAGCGCTCGCCGGCGACGCGGGGCTCGCCGTGCATGCCGATCGCGTCGCCGCCGAGATCGCCACGGCGCTGGCCGCCGAGCGCAGCCGCAGTGCGCTGGCCGGTGCGATCTTCAACAGCTCTCTGGCCGTGCTGTTTGCCGTGCTGGCGCTGTTCCTGCTGCGCCGCGCCTGGCAGCTCGCCGACCGCGCCGGCCGCTGGCTGGCGGCCCACCCCGAGCGGGTGGGCGCCTTGCACCTGCGCACGATCGAGCTGCTCAATCCGGCGACGGTGCGCACGGTGCTGCGGCTGGCGCTTGCCGCCGGACGCTGGATCGTGCTGCTCGGCCTGGTCTATGCCTGGCTGATCGCGACGCTGTCGCTGTTCGAGGCGACACGCGGCTTCACGAGCGAGCTCTCGGGCGCCTTGCTCGCGCCGCTGGCCACGCTGGCCGCGCGCAGCGCCGCGGCGCTGCCGCTGGCCGTGGTCGTCGCGCTCGCGCTGGCGGCCCTGGCGCTGGTGCTGCGCGCGGTGCGGCTGTTCTTCGGCGAAGTCGCACGCGGCGCGGTCCGCCTGGCCTGGCTGCCGCAGGATCTGGCCGCGGCCACCGGTATGCTGGTCGAGCTCGGCCTCGTCACGGCGGCACTGCTGCTGGTGGCGCCGGTCATCACCGGCAACGACGAGGGCGCCGCGCCGCGCATCGGCCTGTTGTTGCTTGCCGTCGTGGCGCTGGCGGCGGTGCCGCTGGCGGCCAGCGCCGTCGTCGGCGCCGTCACGCTGTTCGGCCGGCGGCTCGTGCCGGGCGACTGGGTCGAGCTCGGCGGCATTTCGGGCCGAATCGCGCGTCTGGGCCTGCTCGACGCCACGCTGCACGACGGCGCCGGCGTCGAGATCCGGGTGCCGCACCTCGCGGCGCTGTGGCAGGCCGCGCGCGTGCACGGTGCGGTGCGGCGCGTGAGCGCCTCGCTCGTGATCGAGCGCGCGCTGGCCACACGCGAGGTCGCGGCGCGCCTCGAACGCGCGCTCGCCACGCTCGGCAGCGACGCCGCGGTGCAGCTCGCCGACGTGCGTGCGACGCACGCCACGCTCGTGCTCGGCGTCAGCAGCGCGGCGGCCGACGCGCATTCGGCCTGCCTGTTCACCGCGCTCGCCGAGCTCGATCGGCTGCGCGCCCAGGGCCGGCGCGAATGAGCCCGTACGCGATCCTCGTCGGGCTGCTCGTGCTGGCCTGGGCCGGCGATGCGCTGGCGCGCCCGGGCGCACGCCGCGCCTTCGGGCTGTCTTCGGGAACCGAGTTCCTGCTCGCCGGCGTGCTGTTCGGCCCGCTCGGCATGGGCCTCGTGACGCGGCAGACGCTCGACACGCTCGCGCCGCTGACGCTGGTGGCGGCGTCCTGGCTGGCGCTGCTGGCCGGCAGCCGCCTCGGCCTGGCCGAGGAACGGCGCGTGCCGCGGCGCCGCTACGCGCAGGGGCTCGCGATCGGTCTGGCGGTGTTTGCCGTCAGCGCGGCGCTGGGCTGGATTCTGGGGCCGCAGCTCGTCGCGCTGGCCGAGGGCGAGCGGCTGTGCCTCGCGCTCGGCCTGGGCTGCGCCGCCAGCGAGACGGCGCGCGCGGCGGTGGTCTGGGGCCTGCAGCAGCCGGGCGCGCGCAGCGCGCTGCACGACGCACTGGCCGATCTGGCCGAGGCCGACGACATGGTCCCGCTGCTCGGACTGGCGCTGCTGTTCGCGCTCGCCCCTCAGCCCGCCGGCGCGGCGCTGCGCGGCGCGCCGCTCGTTGCGCTGGGCGCGACGCTGGCGCTGGGCTTCGCGCTCGGTGCCGTGGCGGCGGCACTCACGCGCATCGAGGCGCGGCGCACCGAGCGCTGGGGCATCCTGCTCGGCACGGCGCTGCTGGCCAGCGGACTCGCGATGCACCTCGGGCTGGCGGCGCCGGCGGCGCTCGGGGCGATGGGCGTCGGCCTCAACTTGCTGGCGCGCGACGGCGCCGCGCTGCGCACGATGCTCGCGGCGACGCAGCGCCCGGTGCTGCTGCCCGTGCTGGCGCTGGCCGGCGCCGCGCTCGACCTGCGCGACGGCTGGGCGCTGTGGCTGGCCGCCGCGCTGGTGGTGGCGGCGCGGGCGGGCGTGAAGCTGCCGCTGGCCGCAGCACTGCGCCGCGCGCTCGCGCCGCCGGCGCTGCCCTCGCGCTGGGTGGGCCTGACCCTGCTGTCGTGCGGCCCGATCACGGTCTGTGTCGGCCTTACGGCGGCGGCGCGTTTTCCGGGGCCGCTCGGGCGGCTCGTGCTCGGGGCCTGCCTGGCCGCGATCGTCGCCGGCGAACTGCTCGGTCCGCCAGCGCTGCGCCGGGAACTGGCTCGCGCGGCGCCGCCCGCCGCCGACGCGGCCGCGAACCTGCACGTCGCGCCCGGGCCATGAAGGCAGCGAACGACGCGCCGTCGCGCCGGGCGCGGCGCCCCGCACGCGCGGGGCCGCGATGAGCGGCACGACGCCCAAGTCCTGGCGCAGCCGCCTGCTGCAGGCGACGATGCTGCTCGCCGTGCTTGCGCTGGTCTGGGGCGTGCAGCGCACGCTGCCGGTCGCGCCGGGAATGCTGGCGGCGGTGACCGGCCTGGGTCTGCTGCTGCTGGCCGGCACGCTGGCCAGCGAACTGCTCGAGCTGGTGGGTCTGCCGCATCTGACCGGCTATCTGCTGGCCGGCATCGTCGTCGGCCCGCATGTGCTGCATCTGGTGGACCACCACACGGTCGAGCGGCTGGGCGTCGTCAACTCGCTCGCGCTGGCGCTGATCGCGCTGGCCGGCGGCGCCGAGCTGCGCATCGAAAGCCTGGTGCGCGCGGCGCGCAGCCTGGCCTGGGCGCACGCGTTCCAGCTCGTCGTGATCATCGGCGTGGTCGGCGGCGTCTTCCTCGCGCTGGCGCGCTGGATGCCTTTCCTCGACGGGCTCACGCCGCTGGGGGTCGCAATGGTCGCGCTGCTGTGGGGTGTGCTCGCCACGACACGCAGTCCCTCGGCGGTGCTGGGCCTGCTCGCGCAGCTGCGCCCGAAGGGGCCGCTCACCGAGACGACGCTGGCCTTCGTGATGTCGTCCGACGTGGTCGTGATCCTGCTGCTCGCGCTCACGCTCGCGCTGGCGCGCCTGGGCATCGACCCGGCCGCCTCCTTCGACCTGTCGACCTTCGCCGACCTGGGCCACGAACTGCTCGGCAGCACCGCGCTGGGCACGACGCTGGGCATCGTGCTCGCGCTGTACCTGCGTTATGGCGGCCGCAACCTGCTGCTCGTGCTCGTCGCGCTCGGGCTGCCGATGACGGCCCTGCTCGAGTACGTGCATCTCGACCCGCTGCTGTCGTTCATGGTGGCCGGCTTCGTGGTGCAGAACTTCTCGCGCGGCGGCGACAAGCTGCTGCACGCGCTCGAGCGCACCGGGGCCATCGTCTTCGTCGTCTTCTTCGCCACCGCCGGCGCGCACCTCGACCTGCCGGGCTTCGCGCTCATCTGGCCGGTGGCGCTGACGCTGGCCGGCGTGCGCATCGTCGCCACCTACGCCGCCGCGCGCGCGGCCAGCCGCGTGGCCGGCGACGCGCCCGTCATCCGGCGCTGGGGCTGGTCGGGCCTGGTGTCGCAGGCCGGGCTCGCGCTCGGCGTCGCACTCGTCATCGTGCGCGAGTTCCCCGAATTCGGCGACGGTTTCCGGACGCTGGCCATCGGCGTCGTCGGCATCAACGAGCTGCTCGGGCCGGTGCTGTTCAAGCTCGGTCTGGATCGCTGCGGCGAGTCCAATCGCGGGCGCGAGGAGGCGGCCGACGGGGCCGCGAGGCCGGGCTAGGAGCGTGGGCGGCAGACATCCAGCCCCGCGTCGGCCCCGGCTGAAGGCCCAGGCAAGACGCGGCGCGCGGTGCGATGCGCGACGAGGACGGCCGGGCCTTCCGGTGCGAACGCG
>JADYZZ010000090.1 GCA_020852865.1 Rubrivivax sp. | reverse complement strand
GCGGCCGCCGCCAGCGCTTGATCCGCCGCTGATTTCGAGGGGTCGGGCCCAGCGGCCTTGCCAATCCTGCCGATCGGCGGGAGGGATCAACTCGCTCTCAACGGGTTGGGCTTTCACGGTAACGGCGGTGCTCGAGCGCTTGCCCTTCCTCGCTGCCGCCGCCGACGAGCTGCCGCCCGACGGCAGCTGGCTGCTCGAAGACCCCGAGCAGGCGCTGGCCGCGGTGCACGAACTGGGCGCGCTGGCCGCCGAAGGGGAGGTGCTGCGCGCGCTCGAGTGGCCGCAGGGCCGGCCGATCCGCGTGCTGGCGCCCGAAGCGCGCGCCTTCACGACCACGCTGAGCAGCGGACGCGATTGGCTCGCGCTGGACGGCGAGCTGCGGCTCGACGAGCAGCGCGTGCTGTCGCTGCAGCAGCTGCTCGCGCTGCTGCGCGATGCCGGCGGCAGCCGCTAAGTCGCGCTGGGCGAAGGACAGTACCTGCGCCTGCAGGAACAGCTGCGCCAGCGCCTGGCCGAGCTCGACGCGCTGGCCGAGAATCAACCCGACGGCGTCAAGCTCGGCCCCACCGCCGGCGTCTGGCTGGCCGATGCGGCCGCCGAACTGGGCCTGAAGGGCGACGCCGCCTGGCGCCGCCGCGCCGTCGACCTCGAGCGCGCCGCCGCGCTCGAGCCGGCCGTGCCGCCGGGCCTGCAGGCGACGCTGCGGCCGTACCAGCTCGAAGGCTACGTGTGGATGCGCCGCCTGGCCGAGGCGGGCTTCGGCGCCATCCTGGCCGACGACATGGGCCTGGGCAAGACGGTGCAGACGCTGGCGCTGCTGCTGGCGCGCGCGGCCCGAGGCCCGGCGCTGGTGGTGGCGCCCACCAGCGTGTGCGACAACTGGGCCGAAGAGGCAGCGCGCTTCGCGCCCGCGCTGCGCTGCGCCGCCTACGGCCGCGGCGAGGGCGAACGCGCCGCCGGCGTCGACGCCGCCGGCAGCGGCGACGTGCTCGTCGTCTCGTACGCGCTGCTGCTGCGCGACGCCGAGGCCCTTGCGCGGCAGCGCTGGGCGACATTGGTGCTCGACGAGGCGCAGGCGCTGAAGAACGCCGCCACCCAGCGCGCGCAGGCGGTGGCCGCGCTGCAGGCGGGCTTTCGCCTCGCGCTGTCGGGCACGCCGGTCGAGAACCGTCTGGCCGACCTGTGGTCGATCATGAACCTGCTCAACCCCGGGCTGCTGGGCAGCGCGGCGCGCTTCGGCGAGCGCTTCGCCGGCCCGATCGAGCGCCAGCGCAGCGAGGCCGCGCGCGCGCGGCTGCGGCGCCTGGTGTCGCCCTTCCTGCTGCGCCGGACCAAGGCGCAGGTACTGAACGACCTGCCGCCGCGCACCGAGATCGTGCAGCGCATCGAGCCCGACGCCGACGAGCGCGCCTTCCTCGAAGCGCTGCGCCGCGACGCGCTGGCGCGCATCGCGCAGCTCGACCCGGCCGACCCGAACAAGAACCGCTTCAACGTGCTGGCCGAACTGATGCGCCTGCGCCGCGCGGCCTGCGATCCGCGCCTCGCGGCCCCCGAACTCGGCCGCGTCGGCGCCAAGCTGCGCGCCTTCGAGCAGCTTGCCGCCGAACTCGTCGAGTCGCGCCACCAGGCGCTCGTCTTCAGCCAGTTCACCGACTTCCTGAAGCTCCTCGCCGAGCGGCTCGACGCCTGCGGACTGCGCTATCGGCTGCTCGACGGCAGCACGCCGGCGGCGGCGCGCGCCCAGCGCGTGGCCGAGTTCCAGCGCGGCGAGGCCGAGCTCTTCCTCATCAGCCTGAAGGCGGGCGGCGTCGGCCTCAACCTGACCGCCGCCGACTACGTCGTCATCGCCGACCCCTGGTGGAACCCGGCCGCCGAGGACCAGGCCATGGGCCGCGCGCACCGCATCGGGCAGCAGCGCCCCGTCACCGTCTATCGGCTGGTGACCGCCGGCTCGATCGAGGAGCGCATCGTCGCGCTGCACCAGGACAAGCGCGAACTCGCCGACGGCCTGCTGGCCGATCAGGACGGCACTTCACCTTTGGCCGCCGATGACTTGATCGCGTTGCTGCGCGCGGCGCAGGCGTAGTGCGGGCCGCGGCGCGGCGCCGCTACCGATCGGGAACGTCGACGCCCACCGTGAGCAGCCGCCGCAGGTCGATCTGCGGCAGCGGGCTCGCGTCGACTTCGGTGCCGAGTGCGGTCGGCCGGTCGGCAGCGACGACACGGTAGTAGTAGCGCTCGCGTGCCTGCGTCTCGAAGACCTCGCCGGTCTGCGGATCCTGCAGCCGTACGGTACCGCCGAGCAGATCGCGCCGGCTGCGCTGGATGGCGTCGTCGGAGGCCCAGCGCTGCTCGATCGTCTGCTGCTGCAGGCGCTGGCTGTACTGCAGGTAGGCGGTGTACTGCTGACCCAGGCGCAGCTCGTGCTGGCGCTCGCCGCGGTCCCAGGCCGGGTTGACCTGCATCGTCGCCACCATGTGCGCGAGCGCGCGGCCGAGCTGCCCGGCCTGTTGCGGCGGCGCGATGAAGCCGTGCACGTTGTCGGCCCACCAGGAGCCCCCGACCCCCGGCGTGACGCTGCCGAAGGTGGTGAGCGTGAGCACGCCGATGCGGCCGTCGGGCAGCCTGAACTCGACGTCCGCCGCGGTCGCGGCCGAGACGCCGCTCGTCAGCAGCGGGTTGCGCCGCACGATCTCCACCAGATCGGGCCGCGGCCGCGTTCCCGCCGGCTCGCCGCCGAAACGCTGGCGTACGAGCCACGCGGCCATCTGCTCGGCGCTCTGGAACGGCGCGACGATCTGCGCGTCGGGGCCCCAGTTCTGGTTCATGCTGCCGCCGTAGCGCGCGGTGATCTCGTTGGGCAGGATGAACATGCGCGGCAGGCTCGCGTCGCCGTTGAACAGCAGCGCGCGGCCGTCGGGGCTGGCCGACTGATACGCGACGCGGCGGTTCCAGGTCGTGCGCTGCAGCCCGCCTTCGGTGCGCCAGCCGGCGGGCAGCTCGACGGCGAAGGCGCCTTCGCGCGGATCGACCCAGCGCGCATAGGCCAGCGGCGCTGCAGCCGCGCCGCTGCCCGTGCCGCCGGCCGCGATGTGCGGCGCGCCGAAGCGCAGGCTGTCGAGCACGCGCGAGAGAACCGGCAGGCCCTGTGCCTGCTCGTCGGCGGGCGTCGCCGCGACGAAGACGGTGGCGATGTCGCCGCGGCGCACGGCCACCAGCCGCGCGCGCTTGGCCAGGCCCTGCGGGTTGCGGTACTGCAGGGCAGCGTGCACGACGTCGGATCCTTCGGTCCGCAACGAGTCGATGCGCAGCGCCTGCATGCCAGGCTCGCTTGCGGGGTACTCCTGCTGTAGCCAGCGCGCCAGATCGCCGCGTGCGCGGCGCGCACGCACGAGCGCCGTCCAGCGCGCTTGCGCGTCGCCGAAGGCCAGGGCGCCGGGCATGTCGGACAGCACGCGCCAGCCGGCGGGCAGCTGCACGCTGAAGCCGGAAGGATCCTGGTGCGTCGTCCAGCCCTCGGCGGCGAGGCCGGGCGGCACGGCCAGCATCAGCAGCGAGAAGGCCAGGGTCTGGAGGCGCTCGAGCATCGCGTGCCCTCCTCGCACGAGCCACGGGCGGCGCCCGCCGGCGCCGATGTCGTCGACGGGGCCGGCGACGCCGTGCCGCGGCCGCATCGGCCCAGGCTCGCCGCCGCGCAGCAACGATGCCGGACCATGGTCGCCCCGGGAACCCTAGGAGCGGGGCCGAATTTCTGCCGCCCACGCTCCTGGTGCAGTGTTCCACGCTGTCCAGCAAACAAAACCGCGTCCTTGCCGCCCCGGCGTCGTTGCAAAGCCTCGCGATACCTCCGGGTATCGCTGCGGCTTGCGCCTGGCCAGGACGACAAATCCATCGGTCTTCTCGAGTGCCGCACAGCGTCGAACACTGCACTAGCGCAGCCGCAGGCGCGCCGCCAGCGCGCGCAGGCGTTCGATGCCGGGATCCCTGCGCGGCCAGACGAGCTCGACGCCGTCGCCGACGTGGCGCGGCAGCACGTGCAGGTGCAGATGCGGCACGGTCTGCCAGCCGGCCGGCTTGTTGGCCTGCAGCAGCGTGATGCCCTGCGGCGCGAAGGCCTCCTGCACCGCCAGCGCGATGCGCCTTGCGGCGCGCATCAGTGCGGCCGCTTCGTCTTCGCTGCAATCGAGCAGCGTTTCGCGCGGCGCCTTGGTGGCGACGATCACGTGGCCGTCGTTCACCTGGCCTGCGTCCATGAACGCGAAGACCAGTTCGTCCTCGTAGACCTTGACGCAGGGCAGCTCGCCCGACAGCAGCTTCTCGAAGACGGTGCTCATGGATCCGGGCGGTGGATGGACGGGCCGACGGGGCTTTCTACCACAGCGAAGCCGGGTGCGGCGGGTCGCGCTCGGGCGCGCCACGTGTTGGCGCTCGGCGCTGAGCAGGTTGTCGGGGCGCCAGGGCGGGCCCGAGGAACCTGATCGACGCCAAGGGCCGCAGCACGGCAAGGAAAGCCGGAAACGGCGAAGCCCGCTCGAGGCGGGCTTCGCAAGTGCCTGGGCACGATGGGAATCTTGGTTGCGGGGGCAAGATTTGAACTTGCGACCTTTGGGTTATGAGCCCAACGAGCTACCAGACTGCTCCACCCCGCGACTGATGCGGCGATTATATTCGATGTCGCGCTTCGCTGCGTGCGACCCTTCGGCCGCAGCGCCGTGATCGGAGGTCCTCACTCGGCCGTTTCGTCGGGCGTTGCTTCGGCCGCCGGTTCGGGGCGGTCGACGAATTCGACGAAGGCCATCGGCGCGTTGTCGCCGACACGGAAGCCCATCTTCAGGATGCGCGTGTAGCCGCCCGGACGCGACTGGTAGCGCGGGCCGAGTTCGCCGAACAGCTTGGTGACGACCTCGCGGTCGCGTGTGCGGTCGAACGCGAGGCGGCGGTTGGCGAGCGTCGGCTTCTTGCCGAGGGTGACGAGCGGCTCGACCACGGCGCGCAGTTCCTTGGCTTTGGGCAGCGTCGTGCGGATGGCCTCGTGCTTGATGAGCGAGTTGCACATGTTGCGCAGCATCGCCTGGCGATGCGCGGACGTGCGGTTGAGCTTGCGGGGGCCGTTGCGGTGGCGCATGGTGCGTTCCTTTCCTTATCGATTCCCCGGCCGGATCAGGTACCGGGGGTGCACCGGGTGAGAGAGCGGGTCAGCGCTTGTCCAGACCCTGCGGCGGCCAGTTGTCCAGCCGCGCGCCGAGCGTCAGGCCGCGCGAGGCCAGCACTTCCTTGATCTCGTTGAGGCTCTTGCGCCCGAGGTTGGGCGTCTTGAGCAGCTCGGTCTCGGTGCGCTGGATGAGATCGCCGATGTAGTAGATGTTCTCGGCCTTGAGGCAGTTGGCCGAGCGCACGGTGAGCTCGAGCTCGTCGACCGGGCGCAGCAGGATCGGGTCGAACGGCGTGGGCCGCGTCTCGGGGCGCGAGATCAGCAGGTCCTGGCCGACGGCGTCGATCTGCGCGAAGAAGGCGAGCTGCTCGACCAGGATGCGCGCGCTCTGGCGGATCGCCTCCTCGGGCGCGATGGCGCCGTTGGTCTCGATCTCCATCACCAGCTTGTCGAGGTCGGTGCGCTGCTCGACGCGCGCGTTCTCGACCGCGTAGCTGACGCGCCGCACCGGCGAGAAGCTGGCGTCCAGCACGATGCGGCCGATCGTCTTGGTGGGCTCGTCGCCGTAGCGGCGCAGGTTGCCCGGCACGTAGCCGCGGCCCTTCTCGACCTTGATCTGCATGTCGAGCTTGCCGCCTTGCGCCAGGTGCGCGATGACGTGCTCGGGGTTGACGATCTCGACGTCGTGCGGCGTCTGGATGTCGGCGGCGGTGACCGGGCCTTCGCCCTCCTTGCGCAGCACCAGCGTGACTTCGTCGCGGTTGTGCAGGCGGAACACCACGCCCTTCAGGTTGAGCATGATGTGAACGACGTCTTCCTGCACGCCGTCGATGGCCGAGTACTCGTGCAGGACGCCCGCGATGGTGACCTCGGTCGGTGCGTAGCCCAGCATCGACGACAGCAGCACACGGCGCAGCGCGTTGCCGAGGGTGTGTCCGTAGCCGCGCTCGAACGGCTCGAGCGTGGCCTTGGCGCGATGGCCGCCGAGCGGCTCGATCTGAATGGCCTTGGGCTTCAGAAGGGTGGTTTGCATGGAGTCCTTTGGTTACCTGTCAATACCCTCGGCTCGTTACACCGATAAGGCTGATGGACCACGCCGGCTCGATTGCGCAAGGCGGTGTCCGGCCGCACCGTCTCGGCGGGCGATGGCCCGCGCCGGCGCGGGCCACAGCCGTCCTCGTCAGCGCGAATACAGCTCGACGATCAGCGCTTCCTTGATCTCGGCGCCGAACTGGTCGCGATCCGGCGCCTTCTTGAAGGTGCCTTCCATCTTCGCGGCGTCGACGCTCACCCAGTCGGGCAAGCCGGCGCCCTGCGCCAGCTTGAGCGCGTCTTGCACGCGCAGCTGGCTCTTGGCCTTCTCGCGCAGCGCGATCACGTCGCCCGCCTTGACCATGTACGAGGGGATGTTGACGACGCGTCCGTTGACGGTCAGTGCTTTGTGGCCGACGAGCTGGCGCGCCTCGGCGCGCGTGCTGCCGAAACCCATGCGGTAGACGACGTTGTCCAGGCGCGACTCGAGCAGCGTCAGCAGGTTGGCGCCGGTGTTGCCCTTGCGCTGTTCGGCCTCGGCGAAGTAGCGCCGGAACTGGCGTTCGAGGACGCCGTACATGCGCTTGACCTTCTGCTTCTCGCGCAGCTGCACACCGAAGTCGGAGGTGCGCGAGCCGCTCGTGCGGCCGTGCTGGCCGGGCCTCGATTCGAACTTGGCCTTGTCGCTGATCGCGCGGCGCGCGCTCTTCAGGAACAGGTCGGTGCCTTCACGGCGGGAGAGTTTGGCCTTGGGGCCGAGCAGTCGTGCCACGGACGGTTCCTCTGTGCGTCTTGCGACGTCTCTTGCTGACGCGGCTCGCAGCCGCCGGCCGCGGCCGGCGGTCTGTCCGCGCGAGTCCGGCGCCGCTTCGGGCAGCCGGACGGTGGGCTTCGGGGTGGGAAGGGGATGCCTTCGGGTTGGGTCGGCGGGCCGGGGCACCGGCAGGTGCTGCCCCGCGATGAAAACCTGTAATTCTAGCACGCGCGTGCCGGGTGCCGTCGGCACCGGGCACGCCGGGCCGCCGTCAGACGCGGCGGCGCTTCTGCGGCCGGCAGCCGTTGTGCGGGATCGGCGTCACGTCGCTGATCGAGTTGATGCGGATGCCGAGCGATGCCAGCGCGCGCACGCTCGACTCGCGCCCAGGGCCCGGGCCCTTGATGCGCACGTCGACGTTCTTGATGCCCTGCTCCTGCGCGGCGCGGCCGGCGTTCTCGGCAGCCACCTGGGCGGCGAAGGGCGTGCTCTTGCGCGAACCCTTGAAACCCTGCCCGCCGCTGGAGGCCCAGGCCAGCGCGCTGCCCTGGCGGTCGGTGATCGTGATGATCGTGTTGTTGAACGAGGCGTGCACGTGCGCGATGCCGTCCGCGACGTTCTTGCGGACCTTCTTGCTCACGCGGCGCGCGGCGGTATTGACGGGAGGTTTTGCCATTGCGGTGCTCTTCGTTGCTGCGGGGCCTGGGCGTCGATCGGCCCCTTATTTCTTCAGCGCCATCGCGGCCTTGCGCGGACCCTTGCGCGTGCGTGCGTTGGTGCGCGTGCGCTGGCCGCGCACCGGCAGGCCGCGCCGATGGCGCAGGCCGCGGTAGCAGCCCAGGTCCATCAGGCGCTTGATGTTGATCGACAGCTCGCGGCGCAGGTCGCCCTCGATCGTGATCCGGCCGATCTCCTCGCGGATCTTCTCGAGCTCGTGATCGGTCAGGTCCTTGACCTTCTTGCTGTGCGCGATGCCGATCGCGTCGCAGATCCTCTGCGCGGTCGAGCGGCCGATGCCGTAGATCGCGGTGAGACCGATCTCGGCGTGCTTGTGCGGCGGGATGTTGATGCCGGCGATGCGTGCCATGTGTTTACCTCTGTTCCTTCCAGCCGGCGCGCGCGGTACGCGCGCCTTCGTTCGGCAGGCGCTTCGCAGGTCCGCAGGGACCTGCGCGCGCGCTGCCTCAGCCCTGACGCTGCTTGTGACGCGGGTCGGTGCAGATCACGCGCACCACACCCTTGCGGCGGATGATCTTGCAGTTGCGGCACATCTTCTTGATGGAAGCGGCGACCTTCATCGTCTTCTCCTGGGTATCTCGGGTCACTTGGCGCGGAACACGATGCGTGCACGCGTCAGGTCGTAGGGGGTCAGCTCGACGGTCACCCGGTCGCCCGGCAGGATGCGGATGTAGTGCATGCGCATCTTGCCGGAGATGTGACCCAGCACCACATGCCCGTTCTCGAGCTTGACGCGGAACGTGGCGTTGGGCAGGTTCTCGAGGATTTCCCCCTGCATCTGGATGACGTCGTCCTTGGCCATCTGTTCACGACGCCTTGAAGTTGGCCTTCTTCAGCAGCGATTCGTACTGCTGGCTCATCACGTAGCTCTGCACCTGGGCCCAGAAATCCATCGTCACGACGACGATGATCAGCAGCGAGGTGCCGCCGAAGTAGAAGGGCACGTTGTACTTGAGCACCAGGAACTCGGGCAGCAGGCACACCAGCGTCACGTAGACGGCGCCGGCCAGCGTCAGGCGGCCGAGGATCTTGTCGATGTACTTCGCGGTCTGTTCGCCCGGGCGGATGCCGGGGACGAAGGCGCCGCTCTTCTTCAGGTTGTCGGCCGTCTCGCGGCTGTTGAAGACGAGCGCCGTGTAGAAGAAGCAGAAGAACACGATCATCGCGGCGTACAGCATCACGTAGATCGGTTGCCCGGGCGACAGCGCCGCCGAGATGTCCTTGAGCCAGCGCAGGCCCTCGCCGGTGGCGAACCAGCCGACGATCGTGGCCGGCAGCAAGATGATGGAACTGGCGAAGATCGGCGGAATGACGCCGCTCATGTTGAGCTTCAGCGGCAGGTGCGAGCTCTGGCCGCCGTAGACCTTGTTGCCGACCTGGCGCTTGGCGTAATTGACGAGGATCTTGCGCTGGCCGCGCTCGACGAATACCACGGCGAAGGTCACCGCCACCACCACCGCCATCACGAACAGGCTGGCGACGATGCTCATCGCGCCGGTGCGCACGAGCTCGAACAAGCCGCCGATGGCGTTGGGCAGTCCGGCGACGATGCCGCCGAAGATCAGGATCGAGATGCCGTTGCCCAGGCCGCGCTCGGTGATCTGTTCGCCCAGCCACATGAGGAACATCGTGCCGGCCACCAGGCTCACCACCGACGTCATGCGAAAACCGAAGCCCGGCGCGAGCACGAGGCCGGGCGAGCCCTCGAGCGCGAGCGCGATGCCCAGCGACTGGAAGATGGCCAGGAACAGCGTGCCGTAGCGCGTGTACTGCGTGATCCTGCGCCGCCCGGCCTCGCCCTCCTTCTTGATCGCCTCGAGCGAGGGCACGACATAGGTCATCAGCTGCATGATGATCGACGCGCTGATGTAGGGCATGATGCCCAGGGCGAAGACGGTGAAGCGCGACAGTGCCCCGCCGCTGAACATGTTGAACAGGTTCAGGATGCCGCCGCTCTGGCTCTTGAACAGCTGCTGCAGCTGGGCCGGGTCGATGCCGGGCACGGGGATGTGCGCCCCGACGCGGTAGACCACGAGCGCGAGCAGCAGGAAGATCAGGCGACGCCGGAGGTCGCCGAACTTCCCGCTCTTGGCCAGTTGTGCGGTGGAGGTTGCCACGGACTGGGGATGCCTGTGTTTGCGCCTCGCCTCAGGCGGCGCCCGGCGCGTCCTGCACCGAACCGCCCGCGGCCTCGATCGCGGCGCGCGCGCCGGCGCTGGCACCGATGCCTTGGAGCGTGACCTTGCGCGTCAGCTCGCCGGACTTGATGACCTTGACTTCCTTCACCCACTCGCGCGCCAGGCCGGCGGCCTTGAGCGTGAGCAGGTCGACCGTGTCGGCGCCGAGCCGCTCGAGTTCGGCCAGCGTCACCTCGCCGCGGTACTTCAGCGCCGCGCTCTTGAAGCCGCGCTTGGGCAGGCGGCGCTGCAGCGGCATCTGGCCGCCTTCGAAGCCCACCTTGTGGAAACCGCCGGCGCGGCTCTTCTGGCCCTTGTGGCCGCGTCCGGCGGTCTTGCCCAGGCCCGAGCCGACGCCGCGGCCGACGCGGCGGCGCGCCTTCTTGCTGCCCGCTGCGGGCTTGATCGTGTTGAGTTGCATCACAGCACCCGCACCAAGTACGACACCTTGTCGATCATGCCGCGCACGGCGGGCGTGTCAGCGAGCACGCGCGTGCTGTTGAGCCGGCGCAGGCCCAGGCCGCGCACGGTGGCGCGATGGTCCTCGCGCGTGCCGGCCACGCTCTTGACGAGCTTGACCGTCAGGGTCTTGTTCCCGGTCATCTGCATGTCCTTCCTGGGCGGGCTCAGGCGAAGAGGTCTTCGACGCTCTTGCCGCGCTTGGCGGCCACTTCGGCCGGCGTGGTGGACTTCTTCAGCGCGTCGAGCGTGGCGCGCACCATGTTGTACGGATTCGTCGAGCCGTGGCTCTTGCCGACGATGTCGGTGACGCCCATCACCTCGAACACCGCGCGCATCGGGCCGCCGGCGATGATGCCGTCGCCGGCCTTGGCCGGCGCCATCAGCACCTTGGCTGCACCGTGCACGCCGACGACGTTGTGGTGGATGGTGCCGTTCTTCAGCGCCACCTTGAACATGTTGCGGCGCGCGGCGTCCATCGCCTTCTGCACGGCCACGGGCACTTCCTTGGCCTTGCCCTTGCCCATGCCGATGCGGCCGTCGCCGTCGCCGACGACGGTGAGCGCCGCGAAGCTCAGCGTGCGGCCGCCCTTGACGACCTTGGTGACGCGGTTGACCGCGATCATCTTTTCCTTCAGACCGTCCTCGTTGCCTTCGGTCTGCGCGCGCGGGGTGAACTTAGCCATGGAGCTTCCTTTTGCGGGCACTCAGAACTTCAGGCCGGCCTCGCGCGCCGCCTCGGCCAGCGCCTTGACGCGGCCGTGGTAGGCGAAGCCCGAGCGGTCGAATGCCACCTTGTCGATGCCGGCGGCCTTGGCCTTCTCGGCGATGCGCTTGCCGATCAGGCCGGCCGCTGCGGTGTTGGCGCCCCGGCCGGCGGTGCCGAGCTGCGCGCGCACTTCCTTCTCGGCGGTGGAGGCGCTGGCGAGGATGCGGCCGCCGTCGGCCGAAACCACGCTTGCGTAGATGTGCAGGTTGGAGCGGAACACCGTCAGGCGCGCGCCGCCGTCGGCGCAGAGCTGCTTGGCGATGCGCACGCGCGTCTGGCGCGCGCGGCGCAGCCGCTGGTCCTTCTTGGTCTGGCTCATCGCTCGTTCCTCACTTCTTCTTCGTCTCTTTCAGCACCACGCGCTCGTCGGCGTAGCGGATGCCCTTGCCCTTGTAGGGCTCGGGCGGACGAAAGGCGCGCACTTCGGCGGCGACCTGGCCGACGGCCTGACGGTCGGCGCCCGAGATGACGATCTCGGTCTGCGTCGGGCAGGCTACGTTGACGCCTTCGGGCATGTCCTTGACGACCGGGTGCGAAAAGCCGATCTGAAGGTTGAGCTTGGCGCCCTGCGCCTGGGCGCGGAAACCCACGCCCACCAGGGCGAGCTTCTTCGTGAAGCCTTTGGTCACGCCGCCCACCATGTTGGCCACCAGCGCGCGCATCGTGCCGCTCATCGCGTCGGCCTCGGGCGTGTCGTTGGCCGGGGCAAAGGCGAGCTGGCCGGCGTCGCTGACGATGGTCACGAGCGGATTGAGCGCGCGCACGAGCGTGCCCTCCTTGCCCTTCACCGTGATGGTCTCGGCCGAGATCGCCACGTCCACGCCTTGCGGCACGGCGATCGGCATCTTTCCTACGCGGGACATGTCGTTCTCTCCGTCAGGCCACGTAGCACAGCACTTCGCCGCCGACGCCCGAGGCACGCGCCTTGCGGTCGGTCATCACGCCCTTGGGCGTGGTGACGATGGCCACCCCCAACCCGTTCATCACCTGCGGCAGCGCGTCGCGGCCGCGGTAAACGCGCAGGCCGGGGCGGCTCACGCGCTCGATGCGTTCGATCACCGGGCGGCCCGCGTAGTACTTGAGCGCGATCTCGAGTTCGTCGCGGCCGGCTTCACGGCGCAGCGCGAAGCCGTCGATGTAGCCCTCGTCCTTCAGCACCTGCGCGATCGCAACCTTGAGCTTGGACGCCGGCATCGTGACGGCCGCCTTGTCCACGCTCTGCGCATTGCGGATGCGCGTCAGCATGTCGGCGATGGGATCACTCATGCTCATCGAATGTTCTCCTGATTCCCTTGCGGACGCGCCGACTCACCAGCTGGCCTTGACGACGCCGGGGATGTCGCCCTTGAACGCGAGTTCGCGGATCTTGTTGCGCGCCAGGCCGAACTTGCGGAACGTGCCGCGCGCGCGGCCGGTGACGGCGCAGCGGTTGCGCAGCCGCGTCGGGTTCGCGTTGCGCGGCAGCCGCTGCAGCTCGAGGCGCGCCGCGTAGCGCTCCTCGTCGGAGCGCTTGGCGTCGTCGGCGACGGCCTTGAGTTCGGCGCGCTGCTTCGCGAACTTGGCGACCAGCTTGATGCGCTTGTCTTCGCGCTGCTTGACGGAGAGTTTTGCCATGATGTGTGCCGGCCTCAGTTCTTGAACGGGAACTTGAACGCCGTCAGCAGTGCCTTGCACTCCTCGTCGTTCTTCGCACTCGTCGTGATGCTGATGTTCAGACCGCGGATCGCGTCGATCTTGTCGTACTCGATCTCGGGAAAGATGATCTGCTCCTTGACGCCGACGTTGTAGTTGCCGCGGCCGTCGAAGGCGCGGCCGCTGATGCCGCGGAAGTCGCGCACGCGCGGCAGCGCGATGGTGACGAAACGGTCGAGGAACTCGTACATGCGCACGCCGCGCAGCGTGACCATCGCGCCGATCGGCACGTTCTCGCGGATCTTGAAGTTCGCGATCGCCTTGCGGCTCTTGGTCACCACCGGCTTCTGGCCGGCAATCTTGGTGAGGTCGCCGACGGCGTTGTCCATCACCTTCTTGTCGGCCACCGCTTCGGAAACCCCCATGTTGAGCGTGATCTTCTCGAGGCGCGGCACCTGCATCGCCGTCTTGTAGCCGAACTTCGCCATCAGATCGGGGACGATCCTGTCGCGGTAGATCGCCTGCAGACGGGCCGGGCCGGTGATGGCCTGGACCGTGCCCACGTCCGGCTGAGCGGCCTTGGCGGGCTTGTCCTTCTTGTCGGCCTTGGTGGGCTTGGCGGCGGCGGCGGATTTGGCGGCGGCAGCGGGTTTGTTCGCCATGATCGGTTACGCCTTGATCTCTTGGCCCGAGGATTTGTACACGCGCACCTTCTTGCCGCCCTCGAGCAGCTTGACGCCCACGCGGTCGGCCTTGCCGGCGGCGGCGTTCCAGATGGCGACGTTGGACTGGTGGATCGGCATCGTCTTGTCGACCACACCGCCGGTGGTGCCCTTGAGCGGATTGGGCTTGACGTGCTTCTTCACGACGTTGATGCCCTCGACGACGAGGTAGTGCTCGTCGACGCGCCGCGTCACGGTGCCGCGCTTGCCCTTGTCGCGGCCGGTGGTCACGACGACCTGGTCGCCCTTGCGGATCTTCATCATGGTCAGAGCACCTCCGGCGCCAGCGAGACGATCTTCATGAAGCGCTCGCTGCGCAGTTCGCGCGTCACCGGGCCGAAGATGCGCGTGCCGATCGGCTCGAGCTTGGCGTTGAGCAGCACGGCGGCGTTGCCGTCGAACTTGACGAGCGAGCCGTCGGGGCGGCGCACGCCCTTGGCCGTGCGCACGACGACGGCGCTGTAGATCTCGCCCTTCTTGACGCGGCCGCGCGGCGCCGCCTCCTTGACGGAGACCTTGATCACGTCACCGATGCCGGCGTAGCGGCGCTTGGAGCCGCCCAGCACCTTGATGCACATGACGGACTTGGCGCCCGTGTTGTCGGCCACGTCGAGCCGCGATTGCATTTGGATCATGTCGTCTCCCAACTTGCCTGCGCCGGGGCACCCTGTGCGGGTGGCCGGTGCGCGCAGTCTTGGGCCCGTGTCTGGGGTGATCCGCCCGGGCTGGCCCTGCGGTTGCAAGGCGCGCCACGGCGGCGAAGCTGCGGATTATGTACTCGACGCGACTGTTGCGTCAAGGAAAACGCCGCCGCTGAGGGCTTGGCGTTGCCAAGCCGCCGGCGCCGCGGCCGCGCGGGCCCGCTCAGGCCAGCAACTGCCGGGCCTGCTGCAGCATCGTGTTGGCGTCGCTGACCTCGAACTTGCCCGGCGCCTCGACGTTGAGCGACTTGACCACGCCGTCAACTGTGAGCATGGAGTAGCGGTTGGAGCGCAGGCCCATGCCGCGCGCCGTGAGGTCGAGCGTGAGGCCGGTGGCCCGGGCGAAGTCGGCGCTGCCGTCGGCCATCATGCGCACCTTGCCGTCGGTCTTCAGTTCGCGGCCCCACGCGCCCATCACGAAGGCGTCGTTGACGCTCACGCACCAGACCTCGTCGACGCCGGCGGCCCTGAGTTCGGCCGCCTTCGCGACGTAGCCCGGCACATGCTGGGCCGAGCAGGTGGGGGTGTAGGCGCCGGGCAGGCCGAAGATGACGATCTTCTTGCCCGCACTGGCCTTGGCGATGTCGAAATCGTTCGGGCCGAGCGAGCAGCCGTTGCCCTCGACCTCGATGTACTCCTTGAGCGTGCCCGCGGGCAGCTTGTCGCCGACTTTCAGCATGACGTTGATCTCCTTTGGCACAAATGGGTGCGGCCGGGCTGGAGTGTCCAGCGTCCGGCCGCAGGGCGCAGGCGTGGGGGCTTAGACCAGCGTGGCCTTCTCGACCAGGCGCGTGACGACCCAGCTCTTGGTCTTGCTGATCGGGCGGCCCTCGGCGATCTCGACGATGTCGCCCAGCTTGTACGCGCCCTGCTCGTCGTGCGCGTGGTACTTGCGCGACTTGGCGACGATCTTGCCGTAGAGCTCGTGCGCGGCGCGGCGCTCGACGAGCACGGTCACGGTCTTGGCGCGCTTGTCGCTGACGACGCGGCCGACCAGCGTGCGTGTGTTCTTCTTCGCGGGGTTGGCGGTCTCGCTCACTTGGCGGCCCTCTTCTTCTCGGCCAGCACGGTCTTGGCGCGCGCGATGTCGCGCTTCGTCCGGCCCAGCTGCGAGTGGTTGGTCAGTTGCTGCGTCGCCTTCTGCATGCGCAGCCCGAAGTGGGCCTTGAGCAGGTCGGAGACTTCCTTTTCGAGCGCGGCCACGTCCTTGGCGCGCAGTTCGGATGCTTTCATCACGGGCTCTCCACTCAGGCGCCGACCTGGCGCGCCACGAAGGTGGTGGCCAGCGGCAGCTTGGCCGCCGCCAGCTGGAACGCCTCGCGCGCCAGCTGCTCGGGCACGCCGTTCAGCTCGTACAGCACCTTGCCGGGCACGATCTCGGCCACGTAGAACTCGGGGTTGCCCTTGCCGCTGCCCATGCGGACTTCGGCCGGCTTCTGCGAGACGGGCTTGTCGGGGAAGATGCGGATGAAGATGCGGCCGCCGCGCTTGATGTGGCGCGAGATGGCGCGCCGCGCGGCCTCGATCTGGCGCGCCGTCAGGCGGCCGCGTTCGGTGGCCTTGAGGCCGAAGTCGCCGAAGGACACGCTGGCGCCGCGCGTGGCGACGCCCGTGTTGCGGCCCTTGTGCTCCTTGCGGAATTTGCGACGTGCGGGTTGCAGCATCGTCACTCTCCTTAGTTCTGTCCGCCGGTGCCGGGCGCGGCACGGCGCACGCGCTTGACGGTCGGGCCCTTGGGCGCGTCGGTGCCGGGAGCGGGCGGGGCGGCGGCGGCGGGCGCGTCGCCGCGCGGCGCGCGCTCGCCGCCCGGACGTGGGCGCCCGGCCCCGGGTCGGCCGTCGGGGCGCGGACCGCGGCGCTCGCGACGCTCGCCGTCGGCCTCGGTCTTGGGCAGTTGCGGCGCCTCGCCGTTGGCCAGGCGGTCGCCGCGGTAGACCCATACCTTGACACCGATGACGCCGTAGGTCGTCTTGGCCTCGGAGAAGCCGTAGTCGATGTCGGCCTTGAGCGTGTGCAGCGGCACGCGGCCCTCGCGGTACCACTCGGTGCGCGCGATCTCGATGCCGTTCAGCCGCCCGGAGGACATGATCTTGATGCCCTGCGCGCCCAGGCGCATGGCGTTCTGCATCGCGCGCTTCATCGCGCGGCGGAACATGATGCGCTTCTCGAGCTGCTGGGTGATGCTGTCGGCGATGAGCTGGGCGTCGACCTCCGGCTTGCGGATCTCTTCGATGTTCACCGCCACGGGAACGCCCAGGCGGCGCGCCAGCTCGGCCTTCAGGTTCTCGATGTCCTCGCCCTTCTTGCCGATGACGACGCCCGGGCGTGCCGAGAAGATCGTGATGCGCGCGTTCTTGGCCGGGCGCTCGATGAGGATGCGCGAAACGGCGGCGTTCTTCAGCTTGGCCTTCAGGAACTCGCGCACCTTCAGGTCCTCGGCCAGCATGCCGGCGAAGTTGCGGTTGTTGGCGAACCAGCGGCTCTGCCAGGCGCGCGTCACGCTCAGGCGGAAGCCGGTCGGATGGATTTTCTGTCCCATGTGTCGTTGCCCCGCTGGCTCAGTTGCCGACCGTCACGTAGATGTGGCAGGTACCCTTGACGATGCGCGCGCCACGCCCCTTGGCGCGCGCCGCGAACCGCCGGAGCACCGCACCTTGCTCGACGTGGATCGACTTGACCTTCAGCTCGTCGATGTCGGCGCCGTCGTTGTGCTCGGCGTTGGCCACGGCGCTCTCGAGCGCCTTCTTCACGATGCCGGCGGCCTTCTTGGGCGTGAAGGCGAGGATGTTGAGCGCCTGGTCGACCTTCTTGCCGCGCACCAGGTCGGCTACCAGCCGGCCCTTGTCGGCCGACAGGCGAACGCCGCGCACCACCGCCTTGGTTTCGGTTGCCATTTCGGGGTGCTCCTTACTTCCTGGCGGCCTTCTTGTCCGCGGGGTGGCCCTTGAACAAGCGGGTGAGGGCGAACTCGCCGAGCTTGTGGCCGACCATCTGGTCGGTCACGTAGACCGGGACATGCTGCTTGCCGTTGTGCACCGCCACCGTGAGGCCGATGAACTCGGGCAGGATCGTGCTGCGGCGCGACCAGGTCTTGATCGGCTTCTTGTCCTTGGTGGCCGAGGCCTTCTCGACCTTGGCCAGGAGATGCTGGTCCACGAACGGACCCTTCTTGAGTGAACGTGCCATCGCTTCAGGCCCTCATCACTTCTTGCGGCGCGAGACGATGAACGTCTGCGTGCGCTTGTTGCTGCGCGTGCGGTAGCCCTTGGTCAGGTTGCCCCACGGATCGACCGGATGCTTGCCGCTCTTGCTGCGGCCCTCGCCGCCGCCCATCGGGTGGTCGACCGGATTCATCACCACGCCGCGCACGGTGGGACGGATGCCGCGGTGGCGGATCGCGCCGGCCTTGCCGTACTGGCGCAGGTTGTGCTCCTCGTTGCTGACCTCGCCGATCGTGGCGCGGCAGTCGATGTGCACGCGCCGCACCTCGCCCGAGCGCAGGCGCAGCTGGGCGTACATGCCCTCGCGCGCCATCAGCGTGACCGAGGCCCCCGCCGAGCGCGCGATCTGCGCGCCCTTGCCGGGCAGCAGTTCGACGCAGTGGATCGTCGAGCCGACGGGGATGTTGCGGATCGGCAGCGCGTTGCCGGCCTTGATCGGCGCTTCGGCGCCGCTGGCCAGCGTCATGCCGGCCTCGACGCCGCGCGGCGCGACGATGTAGCGGCGCTCGCCGTCGGCGTAGCACAGCAGCGCGATGTGGGCGGTACGGTTGGGGTCGTACTCGACGCGCTCGACCTTGGCCGGGATGCCGTCCTTGGTACGGCGGAAGTCGATCACCCGGTAGTGGTGCTTGTGGCCGCCGCCCTTGTGGCGCATCGTGATGCGCCCGCCGTTGTTGCGGCCCGCGTTCTGCTTCTGCGGCTCGAGCAGCGAAGCCTCGGGCGCGCCCTTGTGCAGGTGCGCATGCACGACCTTCACCAGCCCGCGCCGGCCCGGCGAGGTGGGCTTGATCTTGACGACAGCCATTTAAGCGGCCTCCCCGGAGAAATTGAGCTCCTGCCCCGGCTTGAGCGACACGTAGGCCTTCTTGACGTGATCGCGCCGGCCCATGTTGCGGCCGAAGCGCTTGACCTTGCCCTTCTGCACGAGCGTGGTCACGCCGGCGACCTCGACCTTGAACATCGTCTCCACCGCTGCCTTGATCTCGGGCTTGGTGGCGTCGCGCAGCACCTTGAACAGCACCTGATTGCGCTTCTCGCCGACGCGCGTGGCCTTCTCGGAGATGATCGGTGCCACCAGGATCTGCGCCAGGCGGCCCTCGTCGAACTTCCTGCCTTGCTTGGCCTGCGGCGCGCTCATGCGAACATCTCCTTGAACTGCTCGATCGCGCCCTTGGTGAGCAGCACCTTCTTGTAGAACACGAGCGAGAGCGGATCGGCGTAGCGCGGCTCGACGACCAGCACGTTGGCCAGGTTGCGCGAGGCGAGCGCGAGGTTGTCGTCGACGTGGTCGGCGATGACCATCACCGAGTCCAGGCCCATGGCCTTGAACTTGGCGGCCAGCAGCCGCGTCTTGGGCGCCTCGACGCCGATCGAGTCGACCACCGCCAGGCGGCCGTCGCGCGCCAGCTGCGACAGGATCGACGCCATGCCGGCGCGATACATCTTCTTGTTGACCTTGTGCGCGAAGTTCTCGTCGGGCTTGTTCGGGAAGATGCGGCCGCCGCCGCGCCACAGCGGCGACGAGGTCATGCCGGCGCGCGCGCGGCCGGTGCCCTTCTGGCGGAACGGCTTCTTGGTCGAGTGCTTGACCTCGGCGCGCGTGAGCTGGGCGCGCGTGCCCTGGCGCGCGTTGGCCTGGTAGGCGACGACCACCTGATGCACCAGCGCCTCGTTGTAGTCGCGTGCGAACACGGTGTCGGGCGCTTCCACCTTGGCGGTGGCCTGGCCTTGATCGTTCAGGAGCTCGAGTTGCATCACGCGGCTCCCTTCTTGCGGCTCTTGACGGCCGGACGCACGGTCACGAAGCCGTTCTTGGCCCCCGGCACCGCGCCCTTGACGAGCAGCAGCGAGCGTGCCTCGTCGACGCGCACGACGTCGAGGTTCTGCGTCGTGACGGTGTCGTCGCCGAGGTGGCCGGTCATCTTCTTGCCCGGGAACACGCGGCCCGGGTCTTGCGCCATCGAGATCGAGCCGGGCACGTTGTGCGAGCGGCTGTTGCCGTGCGAGGCGCGCTGCGAGGCGAAATGGTGACGCTTGATCGTGCCGGCGTAGCCCTTGCCGATCGAGGTGCCTTGCACGTCCACCACCTGGCCGCTGGCGAACAGCGTCACCGGGACGGCGGCGCCCGCCTTGTATTGCGCGGCGACCTCGGCGCTGACGCGGAACTCGCGCAGCAACTCGCCCGCCTCGACGCCGGCCTTGGCCAGGTGCCCGGCTGCGGGCTTGTTGACGCGGCTGGCCTTGCGCGAGCCGAACGCGACTTGCAGCGCGTTGTAGCCGTCGGCGGCTTCGGTCTTGACCTGCGTGACGCGGTTGTTGGACACGTCGAGCACGGTCACCGGGATGGCGTCGCCATCGTCCGTGAAGATGCGCATCATGCCCACCTTCCGACCGAGCAGGCCGAGCTGTTCGCTCATGCTCATGTCAATCTCCGGCCCTGCTTCCCGACGGAGCGCAGAGCCTCTTGTTCACGATCCCGACAACGATTGGCCGGGGTGGCGGCCCGCGGCGGTTGGGCCGGCGCGGTACAGCTTCCCCGCATGTGGCGGGGAAGCCGCGAAGTATAGCTCAGAAGGCTACTGGAGCTTGATCTCGACGTCGACGCCGGCAGGCAGGTCGAGCTTCATCAGCGCGTCCACCGTCTTGTCGGTCGGGTCGACGATGTCCATCAGGCGCTGGTGGGTGCGGATCTCGAACTGGTCGCGGCTCGTCTTGTTGACGTGCGGCGAACGCAGGATGTCGAAACGCTCCATGCGCGTGGGCAGCGGCACCGGGCCCTTGACGATGGCGCCGGTGCGCTTGGCGGTGTCGACGATCTCGAGCGCGCTCTGGTCGATCAGCTTGTAGTCGAACGCCTTGAGGCGGATGCGAATCTTCTGCTTGTGCATGGTGGGCCGCCCTTACTCGATGATCTTGGCGACGACGCCGGCGCCGACGGTGCGTCCGCCCTCGCGGATGGCGAAGCGCAGGCCTTCTTCCATGGCGATGGGGGCGATGAGCTTGACGGTGATGCCCACGTTGTC
>JADYZZ010000089.1 GCA_020852865.1 Rubrivivax sp. | reverse complement strand
GAAGTCGATGTCGTAGCGCGTCGTGCGGCGCGTGCCGTCGGCGCGCTGGTGGCTCTCGATCGTGATCGCCAGCGCCGGGCACACCGCCTCGCACAGCTTGCAGGCGATGCAGCGCTCCTCGCCGTTTTCGTAGCGGCGCAGGGCGTGCAGGCCGCGGAAGCGCGGCGACAGCGGCGTCTTCTCCTCGGGGTACTCGATCGTGATGTGCGGCCTCAGGAAATGGCGTCCGGTGACGGCCATGCCCTTGAACAGCTCGGTGAGCATGAAGCGCGACAGCACGTCCTTGAGCGCGGCAAGCGTGGCCATGGGCATCACTTCCAAATGCTGAACGGACTCTGGATCCACAGCCCGACGACGACGAGCCAGACCAGCGTCACCGGGACGAAGACCTTCCAGCCCAGGCGCATGATCTGGTCGTAGCGGTAGCGCGGGAACGTCGCGCGCACCCACAGGAACAGCGTGACGACGACGAAGGACTTGAGCACCAGCCAGATCCAGCCGGGAATGAAGTCGAGGAAGCCGAAGGGCGGCAGCCAGCCGCCCAGGAACAGCAGCACGGTGACCGTGCTGACGAGGATCATGTTGGCGTACTCGGCCAGAAAGAACATCGCGAAGCTCATCCCCGAGTACTCGATCATGTGGCCGGCGACGATCTCGCTCTCGCCTTCGACGACGTCGAACGGGTGCCGGTTGGTCTCGGCGATGCCCGAGACGAAGTAGACGACGAGAATCGGCAGCAGCGGCAGCCAGTTCCACGACAGCAAGTCGAGCCCCATCGACGCGAACAGCCCCTTGGCCTGGCCCTCGACGATGGTGCCGATGTTCAGGCTGCCCGAGACCATCAGCACGACGACCACGGCGAAGCCCATCGCGATCTCGTAGCTCACCATCTGCGCGCTCGCGCGCAGGGCGCCGAGGAAGGCGTACTTGGAGTTGCTGGCCCAGCCGGCGATGATGACGCCGTAGACCTCGACCGAGGCCACCGCGAGCAGGAACAGCAGCCCGGCGTCGAGGTCGGCCAGCACCGTCTCGGGGCCGAACGGGATCACCGCCCAAGCCGCCAGCGCCGGCATGATCGCCATCACCGGGCCGAGGAAGAACAGGCCCTTGCTGGCCGCCGTCGGCCGGATGATCTCCTTGAAGATCAGCTTCACCGCATCGGCGATCGGCGTCAGCAGCCCGTACGGGCCGACGCGGTTGGGCCCGGGACGGATCTGGGTCCAGCCGATGCCCTTGCGCTCCCACAGCGTCAGGTAGGCCACGCAGATCATCAGCGGCAGCACCAGCGCGACGATCTTCACGAGGCTCCAGACGACGAGCCAGAGCGTCGGCCCGAGGGCGGCGTTGGCGGCTTGGTGCAGGGGCTCGAACATCTTGCTCAGGCCTTCTCGAGCGTGACGCTGCCGAACAGCGCGCCGAGCGCGGCGGTGTCCGGATGGCCGGCGGCGATGCGCACCGTGCCCTCGGCCAGGCTGCGGTCTTCGCGCGCCGGCAGCAGCACGGTGGCCTGGCCGTCGCTCACCAGCACCTTGTCGGTGAGGTGCAGCGCGCCCCACAGCGCGGTGGGCACGCCGACCACCGGTGCACGCGCGTCGGCGGTGCGCTGCAGCGCCCCGGCGCGGCGCACGAGGCTGTCGGTGGCGTAGATCGGCACGTCGGCGATGCGCTCGCACTGCGTCACCGAGGCCGGCGCCGGCGTCTGCGGCAACACCGCCGGCAGCGGCGCTGCGTTGGACAGGCGCGCCGCGAGCGCGGCCGCCTCGCCCAGTGCCTCGACGCGCACCTCCTCGACCGTCTCGTGGCCGAAGCCGGGCAGCTCGAGCAGATTGCCCAGCACGCGCAGCACCTTCCAGGCCGGGCGCGCCTCGCCCAGCGGCGTGACGACGCCGTGGAAGCTCTGCAGCCGCCCCTCGGCGTTGACGAAGGAGCCGCCGGTCTCGGTGAACGGCGCGATCGGCAGCATCACGTCGGCGACGTCGGCTGCGGCATCGGCGAAGGGCGTGAGCGCCACGACGAGGCCGGAGGCGGCGAGCGCCGCCTTCGCGGCCGCTGCGTCGGCCGCGTCGAGCACGGGCTCGACGCCCAGCAGCAGCAGCGCCTTCATCGGCTGCGCGAGCATTTGGCCGGCGTGGCGCCCGCCCTCGCCCGGCAGCGCGTCGACCAGTTGGGCACCGACGCCGTTGCCGGCCTCGCCGAGATAGCCGCAGCTCGCGCCCACGCGCTCGGCGATCCAGCCGGCCAGCGCGAGCAAGGCGCCGGCCTGCGGATGCTGGGCTGCAGCGTTGCCGAGCAGCACCGCCTTGCGCTGTCCGCCCAGTACAAGCCTGGCCACGGCCTCGGCCTCGGCGCCGGCGGTCACGGGCAACGGCGGCGCGACTCCCTGCGCCGCCGCCACCGCCGCGGCGACTTCAGCCAGAGCCTGCGGCCAGCGCGAGGGCGGCAGCGTCAGGCGCCCGGCGAGCGGCATCGCCCAGTCGTCGTGCACCGCGTGCAGGCTGGCCAGTTGCGCGCCCCGGCGCACCGACTGGCGCAGGCGCTGCGCCAGCAGCGGGTGGTCCTTGCGCAGGAACGAACCGACCACGAACGCGCGGTCGAGCTCCGAGAGCGCCGCGATCGGCGCGCCCAGCCAGCGCGCCTGGCCCCGGGGCGCGCGATTGGCGAAGTCGGCATGGCGCAGCCGGTGGTCGACGCTCTGGCTGCCCAGTCCGCGCACCAGCCGCGCGAGCAGATGCAGCTCCTCGACGGTGGAGCCGGGATGCGCGAGCGCGCCGATCTCGTGCGGCGCAGCCGCACCGATCTCGGCGCGCACGCGCCGCAGCCCGTCGGCCACGTACTCGAGCGCCGTCGTCCAGTCGACCGCCTGCCACTGGCCGCCCTGCTTGATCATCGGCCGCGTCAGGCGGCGCTCGGAATTCAGCGCCTCGTAGGCGAAGCGGTCACGGTCGGCAAGCCAGCATTCGTTGACCGCTTCGTTTTCGAAGGGCACGACGCGCAGCACCTTGTCGGACTTGATCTGGACGACGAGGTTGGCGCCGACGCTGTCGTGCGGGCTCACGCTGCGCCGGCGCGCCAGTTCCCAGGTGCGGGCGGCGAAGCGGAACGGCCGGCTCGTGAGCGCGCCGACCGGGCACAGATCGATCACGTTGCCCGACAACTCGCTGTCGACGCTGCCGCCGGTGACGGTGGTGATCTCGCTGTGTTCGCCGCGGTTGATCATGCCCAGCTCCATCACGCCGGCGACCTCCTGGCCGAAGCGCACGCAGCGGGTGCAGTGGATGCAGCGCGTCATCTCCTCCATCGCGACCAGCGGCCCGATGTCCTTGCGCAGCACGACGCGCTTCTCCTCGCCGAAGCGGCTGGCGCCTTCGCCGTAGCCGACCGCCAGATCCTGCAGCTGGCACTCGCCGCCCTTGTCGCACACCGGGCAGTCGAGCGGGTGGTTGATGAGGAGGAATTCCATCACCGACTTCTGCGCCTTGACCGCCTTGTCGCTGCGCGTGCGCACGACCATGCCGTTGGCCACCGGCGTGGCGCAGGCCGGCATCGGCTTGGGCATCTTCTCGATGTCGACCAGGCACATGCGGCAGTTGGCCGCGATCGAGAGCTTCTTGTGGTAGCAGAAGTGCGGGATGTAGACACCCGCCGTCATGGCCGCCTGGATGACCATGCTGCCGTCGGCCGCGGTGACTTTTCTGCCGTCGAGTTCGATTTCGGCCATGGGAGATTCAGACGGTCTGCGCGACCTTGCAGGTCTTGTGTTCGATGTGCCAGACGAACTCGTCGCGGAAATGCCTGAGCATGCCCTGCACCGGCATCGCCGCGGCGTCGCCGAGCGCGCAGATCGTGCGGCCGATGATGTTGCCGGCCACCGATTCGAGCACCTCGAGATCCTCGGGCCGGCCCTGGCCGTGCTCGATGCGGTGCACGATGCGCCACAGCCAGCCCGTGCCCTCGCGGCAGGGCGTGCACTGGCCGCAGCTCTCGTGCATGTAGAAGTAATCGAGCCGCAGCAGGCTGCGCACCATGCAGCGGCTGTCGTTCATCACGATCACGGCGCCCGAACCGAGCATCGAGCCGGCCTTGGCGATGGCGTCGTAGTCCATCGTCAGGTCCATCATCGTGGCGCCCGGCAGCACCGGCGCCGACGAGCCGCCCGGGATCACCGCCTTGAGCGCGCCGCCGCGCACGCCTCCGGCCAGCTCGAGCAGCCGTGCGAACGGCGTGCCCAGCGGGATCTCGAAGTTGCCCGGGCGCTCGACGTCGCCGACGACCGAGAAGATCTTGGTGCCGCCGTTGTTGGGCTTGCCGATGTCGAGGTAGGCCTGGCCGCCGTGGCGGATGATCCAGGGCACCGCGGCGAAGGTCTCGGTGTTGTTGATCGTCGTCGGCTTGCCGTAAAGGCCGACGCTGGCCGGGAACGGCGGCTTGAAGCGCGGCTGGCCCTTCTTGCCCTCGATCGATTCGAGCAGCCCGGTTTCCTCGCCGCAGATGTAGGCGCCGAAGCCGTGGTGCGCGTACAGATCGAAGCCGAAGTCCGAGCCGAGGATGCGTTCGCCCAGCAGGCCCGCGGCGCGCGCCTCGGCCAGCGCCTCCTCGAAACGCTCGTAGACCTCGAAGATCTCGCCGTGGATGTAGTTGTAGGCGGTGCGCACGCCCATCGCGTAGGCGGCAATCGCCATGCCCTCGATGACGATGTGCGGGTTGTGGCGCAGGATGTCGCGGTCCTTGCAGGTGCCGGGCTCGCCCTCGTCGGAATTGCACACCAGGTACTTCGGGCCCGGGTGCTGGCGCGGCATGAAGCTCCACTTCAGGCCGGTCGGAAAGCCCGCGCCGCCGCGTCCGCGCAGGCCGCCGAGCTTGACTTCGGCGATCACGGCCTCGGGCGTCAGGCCCGCGCCGCCGTCCTTGCCGAGCACCTTCTTCAGCGCGGCGTAGCCGCCGCGCGCGACGTAGTCGGCCAGCCGCCAGTTGCTGCCGTCGAGCCCGGCATAGATCTGCGGCTCGATGTGGCGTCCGTGGAAGCAGGTCCGGCTGCCGCTGGCCTGGAAGCGCGAGAGGTCGACCATGGGTGTCAGTCGGCGGCCTTGAGCGTGTCGATCAGCTCGTCGAGCCGCTCCGCGCTCATGTGGCTCAGCATGCGGCGGTCGTTGACCAGCATCACCGGCGCGTCGGCGCAGGCGCCCAGGCATTCGCAGGGTTGCACGGTGAAGCGGCCGTCGGCGCTGGTGCCGTAGGGTTCGACGCCGAGCCGGCCGCACAGATGCTCGAGCGCCTTGCCGCCGTCGCGCAGCGCGCAGGGCAGGTTGGTGCAGACGTTGAGCTTGTAGCGGCCGACCGGCTGCTGGTTGTACATGTTGTAGAAGGTGGTGACCTCGTGCACCGCGATCTGCGGCATGCCGAGGTACTCGGCCACCACCTGCTCGGCCTGCTGGCTCACCCAGCCCTGCACCTGCTGCACGATCGCCAGGCAGGCCATCACGGCCGAGGCCTGCTGGCCGGCCGGGTACTTGGCGACCTCGCGCTCGAAGCGGGCGCGCAGCTCGGGCGTCAGTTCGAAGCTCACCGGTCGATCTCCCCGAACACGACGTCCAGCGTGCCGATGATCGCCACCGCGTCGGCGAGCATGTGGCCGCGCGCCATCTCGTCCATCGCCGACAGGTGCACGAAGCCGGGCGGGCGGATCTTCATCCGGTACGGCTTGTTCGCGCCGTCGCTCACCATGTAGATGCCGAACTCGCCCTTCGGATGCTCGACTGCCGCGTAGACCTCGCCCTCGGGCACGTGCATGCCCTCGCTGAAGAGCTTGAAGTGGTGGATCAGGTCCTCCATGCCGGTCTTCATGTCGACGCGGCTGGGCGGCGCGACCTTGCGGTTGCCGGTGATCACCGGCCCCGGGTTGCGCCGCAGCCACTCGACGCACTGCTCGATGATGCGGTTGGACTGGCGCATCTCCTCGATGCGCACCAGGTAGCGGTCGTAGGTATCGCCGCGGCTGCCGACCGGAACGTCGAAGTCGACCTGCGCGTAGGCGTCGTAGGGCTGCTTCTTGCGCAGGTCCCAGGCCACGCCCGAGCCGCGCAGCATCGGCCCGGTGAAACCCAGATTGAGCGCGCGCTCGGGGCCGACGACGCCGATGCCCACCGTGCGCTGCTTCCAGATGCGGTTGTCGGTGAGCAGCGTCTCGTAGTCGTCGACGTTGGCCGGAAAGCGCCGGCAGAAGTCCTCGATGAAGTCGAGCAGCGTGCCCTGCCGGTTGCGGTTGCGCTCGCGCAGCGCGCCTTCGCCGCGGATGCGGCCGGGCTGGTGCTGCGGCATCGAGTCGGGCAGGTCGCGGTAGACGCCGCCGGGGCGGAAATAGGCCGCGTGCATGCGCGCGCCCGACACCGCCTCGTACATGTCGAACAGATCCTCGCGCTCGCGCATCGCGTAGATCATCATGTTCATCGCGCCGCAGTCGATGCCGTGGCCGCCGATCCACATGAGGTGGTTCAGGATGCGTGTGATCTCGGCGAACATGACGCGGATGTACTGCGCGCGGATCGGCACGTCGACGCCGAGCAGCCGCTCGACCGCAAGACAGTAGGCCTGCTCGTTGCACATCATCGACACGTAGTCGAGCCGATCCATGTACGGCAGCGCCTGCAGGTAGGTGCGGTGCTCGGCCAGCTTCTCGGTGCCGCGGTGCAGCAGGCCGACATGCGGATCGGCGCGCTGGATCACCTCGCCGTCGAGCTCGAGCACGAGGCGCAGCACCCCGTGCGCCGCCGGATGCTGCGGCCCGAAATTCAGCGTGTAGTTCTTGATCTCAGCCATGCGCGCCCCCGCATGCCGGCCGCGGGCCGCGCTGAATTCCGGCGCAGGCTGACTTCGCGCCAGCGAAGTCAAGCCCGCGCAGCGGGCGGCCGCAGCCAAAATTCAGCGTGTAGTTCTTGATCTCTGCCATGAGGATTCCGGGTTCGACGGGCGCGCTCAGTGCAGCCCGCCGTAGTCCTCCTCGCGCACCACGCGCGGCACGATCTCGCGCGGCTCGATCGACACCGGCTGGTACACGACGCGCCGCTGCTCGGCGTCGTAGCGCATCTCGACATGGCCGCTCACCGGAAAGTCCTTGCGCAGCGGGTGGCCGATGAAGCCGTAATCGGTGAGGATGCGGCGCAGATCGGCATGGCCCTCGAAGACGATGCCGAGCAGGTCGAACGCCTCGCGCTCGAACCAGTTCGCCGACGACCACAGCGGCGTGAGGCTGGGCAGCACCGGCAGCGCATCGTCGGGCGCGAAGACCTTGATCCGCAACCGCCAGTTGTGCGTCAACGACAGCAGCTGCACGACGGCGCAGTAGCGCGCACCCTCCCAGGGCCGGTTCTTGTAGCTGCTGTAGTCGACACCGCACAGGTCGACGAGTTGCTCGAACTTCAGCGCCGGGTCGTCGCGCAGCGTCTCGGCGACGGCGAAATAGTCGGCCGCTGCGACCGTGATCGCGATCTCGCCGCGATCGCGCACGAGCGCGGTCATGCGCGCGCCGAGCGCGTCGGCGAGCGCAGCCTGGAGCGTATCGAGTCGAGGCGTCATCGGAGGCTTCAGCGGGCGATCGTGTTGTCGCGCCGGATCTTGGCCTGCAGCTGCAAGATGCCGTACAGCAGCGCCTCGGCGGTGGGCGGGCAGCCGGGCACGTAGACATCCACCGGCACGATGCGGTCGCAGCCGCGTACGACGCTGTAGCTGTAGTGGTAGTAGCCGCCGCCGTTGGCGCAGGACCCCATGCTCAGCACCCAGCGCGGCTCGGCCATCTGGTCGTACACCTTGCGCAGCGCCGGCGCCATCTTGTTGCACAGCGTGCCGGCGACGATCATCAGATCGCTCTGGCGCGGGCTGGGCCGGAACAGCATGCCGAAGCGGTCGATGTCGTAGCGCGCGGCGGCGGCGTGGATCATCTCGACGGCGCAGCAGGCGAGGCCGAAGGTCATCGGCCACAGCGAGCCGGTCTTGGACCAGTTGATCAGCTTGTCGACCGAGGTGGTGACGAAGCCTTCTTCGAGGACGCCTTCGATGCCCATGTCGCGTGCTCCGTCTCACTCCCAGTCGAGGGCGCCCTTCTTCCACTCGTAGGCGAAGCCCACCACCAGGATCGCGAGGAAGAGCATCATGGCCCAGAAGCCCGGCGCGCCGATCTCGCGCAGCGCCACCGCCCAGGGGAAGAGGAAGGCGATCTCGAGGTCGAACAGGATGAACAGGATGGCCACGAGGTAGTAGCGCACGTCGAACTTCATGCGCGCGTCCTCGAAAGCCTCGAAGCCGCACTCGTAGGGGCTGTTCTTCGCCGGATCGGGCCGGTTCGGGCCGAGCAGGAAGCCGAGCAGCTGCGGCGCCACCCCGACCGCCGCACCCACCAGGATGAAGAGGATCACGGGTACGTAGGGTTGCAGGTCCATCGCTTCTTCTTCGCCTCCGGTCGCGTCACGCCAGCGCGACGCGGCCGCAAAAAAGCGCGCCTCGTGCCGCCGCTGCGGCAACTCGGCGCGCCCTGTCTGCGCGGCGCGGCTGCCCGCACGGGCAGCCTTGGTGCCGACGGCGAGACTCGAACTCGCACAGCTTTCGCCACTACCCCCTCAAGATAGCGTGTCTACCAGTTTCACCACGTCGGCACGACGTCGTCACAGAGCGCAAACCGCCGCGGATGGCATGAGGGCTCTCGCTCTCCGCAGCGCCGGCGATTCTAGCCGCAAAGCCCTGCCCTTCCACCGCTTGCGCCGCTGCGCCGGGCCGCTGCGCCGGCGTGCTAGCGCGTCGGGATCGCGCCGCCCGAAGCAGCAGGCGCCGGGGGAACGACGGCGGGCGCAGCCGGCACGGCGGGCGCCCCCGGCGCACCGCCCGGAATCGCGCCCGCAGCCGGTGCGCTCGCTGCGGCCGCCGGCGTCGTGGCGCGGTCGAGCACGCTGCCGCCGCTTGCGGCACGCCCGCCGACGCCGGCGTAGGCGAGCGCCAGCGTGCACACGAAGAACACGGTCGCGCACACCGCGGTCGAGCGCGACAGGAAGTTCGCGCTGCCCGACGCGCCGAACAGGCTGCCCGAGGCGCCGCTGCCGAACGAGGCGCCCATGTCGGCGCCCTTGCCGTGCTGGATCAGCACCAGGCCGATCATCACCAACGCCGACAGCAGCTGCACGGCCAGCACGAGCGTCATCCAGATTTGCATGATCGATCAGACTCCGGGAAACGAATGCGCGCGCGCCTCAGCCGGCGGCACGACAGATGGCGATGAACTCGGCCGCCTTCAGCGACGCGCCGCCGACCAGAGCGCCGTCGATGTCGGGCATCGCAAGCAGTTCGGCCGCGTTGTCGGCCTTCACGCTGCCGCCGTAGAGGACGCGCACACGCGCGGCGGCGTCGCCGGCGGTCTGCAGCTGCATGCGCAGCGCCGCGTGCACCGACTGCGCCTGCGCGGGCGTGGCCGTGCGGCCGGTGCCGATGGCCCACACCGGCTCGTAGGCCAGCACGATGTCGGCCAGCCGTGCGCCCAGCGCCTGCGCCACGGCGGCCAGTTGCCGTGCGACGACGGCCTCGGTCAGCCCGGCGTCGCGCTGCCCGAGCGTCTCGCCGACGCAGACGATCGGCGTGATGCCCTGCGCGAGCGCGGCCTGCGCCTTGGCGGCAACGAGTTCGTCGCTCTCGGCGTGGTACTGGCGACGCTCGGAGTGACCGACGAGCGCGAAGCGGCAGGCGTACTCGGCCAGCATCGCCGCCGACACCTCGCCCGTGTAGGCCCCCTGCGCATGCGCCGAAACGTCCTGCGCGCCCCATTGCACTTCGCTGCCGGCCAGCTGCGCGGCCGTGTCGCCGAGAAAGACGCAGGGCACGCACACCGCCACCTCGGCGCCGTAGGGCCGCGCGCCGACGATCGCCGCGAGCAGCCCGGCGTTGGCCGCGCGGCTGCCGTGCATCTTCCAGTTGCCCACCACGAGTTTGCGTCGCATCGTTGCCTCGCTTCTCACCAGGTCAGCACGATCTTGCCGACATGCGCGCCCGACTCCATCAGCGCGTGCGCCGCCGCCGCCTCCGCAGCCGCGAACACGCGCTGCACCACCGGCCGGATGCGGCCCGCCTGCAGCAGCGGCCAGACGCGCTCGCGCAGCGCGCGCGCCAGCGCCGTCTTGTAGGCCACCGTGCGCGGCCGCAGCGTCGAGCCGGTGATCGTCAGCCGCTTGCGCAGCACCAGCGCGGCGTCCAGGCGGCAGGCGCTACCGCCCTGCACGGCGATGATCGCGAGCCGCCCGTCGTCGGCCAGGCAGCGCAGCTCGCGCTCGACGTAATCGCCGGCCACCATGTCGAGCACGCAGTCGGCGCCGCGCCCGCCGGTCAGGCGCAGCACCTCGGCGGCGAAGTCCTGCGTGCGGTAGTTGATCGCGTGATCGGCGCCGAGCGCGACGCAGGCTGCGCACTTTTCGTCGCTGCCCGCGGTGACGATGACGCGGCTGCCCAGCGCCTTGGCCATCTGGATGGCCGCGACGCCGATGCCGCTCGAGCCGCCGTGCACGAGCAGCGTCTCGCCCGGCTGCAGGCGCGCGATCTCGAATACGTTCTGCCAGACGGTGAAGAAGGTCTCGGGCAGGCTCGCCGCCTCGACCATCGTCAGGCCGGCGGGCAGCGGCAGACACTGCCCGATGGGCGCCGCGCAGCGCTCGGCGTAGCCGCCGCCGGCCACGAGCGCGCACACCGCGTCGCCGACAGCCAGGCCGGCGGCCGCGAGCTCGGCCGGCGCACCGCCGGCCACGATGCCCGCGACCTCGAGTCCGGGCAGGTCGGACGCGCCCGGCGGACTGGGATACAGACCCTTGCGCTGCAGCACGTCGGGCCGGTTCACCCCCGACGCCTGCACGGCGATCAGCAGTTCGCCGGCGGCCGGCACCGGCTCGGGCCGCTCGACGGGCTGCAGCACTTCGGGCGCACCGAAACGGGTGATCTCGATCGCGCGCATCGCCGGACGCTCAGCCGCCCTGCTCGTCCGGGTTGCGCGCCGGATCGGCGGCCGGCGCGGCCGCCGCCCGCGGCGCACCACCGTCGTCGCGCAGCGCACGCGGCTCGCGCGGCTCACGGGATTCGCGCGGCTCGCGCTCGCGGCGCGGGCCGCGCTCGCCGCGGCCGCCGCGCTCGCCGCGCTCACCGCGTTCACGGTCGCCGTATTCGCGGCGCGGCCGCTCCTCGTCGCCATGGCCTTCGGGCCGCTCGAGCAGCGCCTTCATGCTGAGCTTGATGCGTCCCTTGTCGTCGGTCTCGAGCACCTTGACCTTCACCACCTGGCCCTCGGCCAGGTAGTCGCTCACCTGCTCGACGCGCTCGTGCGCGATCTGGCTGATGTGCAGCAGGCCGTCCTTGCCGGGCAGGATGTTGACGAGCGCGCCGAAGTCCAGCAGCTTGGTCACCGGCCCCTCGTAGACCTTGCCCACCTCGGCCTCGGCGGTGATCTCGGTGATGCGCCGGATGGCGTGCTGCGCCTTGTCGCCGTCGGTGCTGGCGATCGTGATCGTGCCGTCCTCGGCGATGTCGATCGTGGTGCCGGTCTCCTCGGTCAGTGCGCGGATGGTGGCGCCGCCCTTGCCGATCACGTCGCGGATCTTCTCGGCGTTGATCTTCATCGTGTACAGGCGCGGCGCGAACGGGCTCAGCTCCTCCTTGGCGCCGCCCACGGCCTCGACCATCCGGCCCAGGATGTGCAAGCGCGCCTCCTTGGCCTGCTCGAGCGCGACCTGCATGATCTCCTTGGTGATGCCCTGGATCTTGATGTCCATCTGCAGTGCGGTGATGCCGCCGGCGCTGCCCGCCACCTTGAAGTCCATGTCGCCCAGATGGTCCTCGTCGCCGAGGATGTCGGTGAGCACGGCGAAGCGGTTGCCCTCCTTGATCAGGCCCATCGCGATGCCGGCGACATGCGCCTTGAGCGGCACGCCCGCGTCCATCAGCGCGAGACAGCCGCCGCACACCGAGGCCATCGACGAGCTGCCGTTGCTCTCGGTGATCTCGCTCACCACGCGCAGCGTGTAGGGGAAGTCGCTCTTGTCGGGAAGCACCGCCACCAGCGCACGCTTGGCCAGGCGGCCGTGGCCGATCTCGCGCCGCTTGGGGCTGCCCACGCGGCCGGTCTCGCCGGTGGCGAAGGGCGGCATGTTGTAGTGGAGCATGAAGCGGTCTTCGAACTCGCCGGCCAGCGCGTCGATGCGCTGCGCGTCGCGCTCGGTGCCGAGCGTGGCGGCCACCAGCGCCTGCGTCTCGCCGCGCGTGAACAGTGCCGAGCCGTGCACGCGCGGCAGTGCAGCGGTGCGGATCTCGATCGGGCGCACGGTGCGCGTGTCGCGGCCGTCGATGCGCGGCTCGCCGGCCAGGATCTGGCCGCGCACGATGCGGCTCTCGATGTCGAACAGCAGCCCCTCGACCTTGACGCCGTCGAACTCCACGCCCTCGGCCTTCAGGCCGTCCATCACCGCCGCGTAGGCCTCGCGGCAGGCCTGGGTGCGCGCCTGCTTGCTGCGGATCTGGTAGGCCGCGCGCAGGCGCTCCTCGCCCAGCGCCGTGACCTTGGCGATGAAGGCCTCGTCCTTGGCCGGCGCCTGCCAGGCCCACTCGGGCTTGCCGGCGTCGCGCACCAGTTCCTCGATGGCCGCGATGGCGACCCGGCCCTGCTCGTGACCGAAGACGACGGCACCCAGCATCACCTCCTCCGAGAGCTGCAGCGCCTCGGACTCGACCATCAGCACCGCCGCCTCGGTGCCGGCGACCACCAGGTTCAGCTGGCTGTTGGCGAGCTCGGTCTGCCCGGGGTTGAGCAGGTACTGGCCGTTGACGTAGCCCACGCGTGCCGCGCCGATCGGTCCGTTGAACGGGATGCCGCTCACGGCCAGTGCGGCCGACGAGCCGATCATCGCCGCGATGTCGGCCTGTACCTCGGGGTTCAGGCTCAGCACGTGCACGATGACCTGCACCTCGTTGAAGAAGCCGTCCGGGAAGAGCGGCCGGATCGGGCGGTCGATCAGGCGGCTGGTCAGCGTCTCGAGCTCGCTCGGGCGGCCCTCGCGCTTGAAGAAGCTGCCCGGGATCTTGCCCGCGGCATAGGTCTTCTCGATGTAGTCGACGGTGAGCGGGAAGAAGTCCTGCCCGGCCTTGGCCTCCTTGCGTGCGACGACCGTGGCCAGCACCACCGTGCCCTCGATGTCGACCAGCACGGCGCCGGTGGCCTGGCGCGCGATCTCGCCGGTCTCGAGCGTGACCTTGTGCGGACCCCATTGGAAGGTCTTCGTGACCTTGTTGAACATGCTCATGCGTGCAGCTCCTGTGGCGATGGGGTGCGCGCGATGCCATTCCAGCGCGGCCCTTGCGCGCTGCGCCTGGGGCTTCGTTGGAATGACACGGCTGCGTGCAACCCGGGGATGATGAATGGCGCGCCCGACGCGGAGCCGCGGGGCCCCGCGGCGCGCCGCTTACTTGCGCAGACCGAGCTTGCCGATCAGCGCCGTGTAGCGTTCGGCGTCCTTGTCCTTGAGGTAGGCGAGCAGCCGCTTGCGCTGGTTGACCAGTCTGAGCAGGCCGCGCCGCCCGTGGTGGTCTTTCGAGTGGGTCTTGAAGTGCGGCGTCAGCTCGTTGATGCGCGCGGTGAGCAGCGCGACCTGCACTTCGGGGCTGCCGGTGTCGGCGGCGCTGCGGGCGTTGGCCTTGACGATGTCGGCCTTGGCGGCGATGGTGAGCGGCATGGGACGGATTTCCTGTCGGGAACAGCCGGAAAACCGTCCGCGCTGCGGCGGCGTTGGTTGCCGCGGCGCGAGGGTTTCCGGTCGGACTTGCGGTCGCCGGTGAAACCGACCGGCGCCGTGCTCGTTCTCCCGCAGCGTGGCCGCGGCGGGAAAGCCGGGCATTATAGCCGCGCGCCTCGACCGTCCTGATTCGGCCCCGGGCAACCGGGCTCGTGCCGATCCGGCCGCGCCGGTTCGCGGGACTCGGAGCCTGTGAAGATACGAATCGCGCCCGCGATTCACATCTTCGCCCTCTCAGGCTGCCGCCAGATCGGCCAGCGGCCAGCGCGGCCGCACGTCGAAGGCACCCTCGCGCGTGCCGCGCGCCAAGCCGCCCGCGACCCGCATGGCGCCGGCCAGCGCGATCATCGCGCCGTTGTCGGTGCACAGCGCCGGCGGCGGGTAGTGCACCTGCGCCCCCAGGCGCGCGGCGCCGGCGTCGAGCCGTTCGCGCAGCCTCAGGTTGGCGCCCACGCCGCCGGCGACGACGAGACGCGCCAGTCCCGTGCGCTCGAGCGCGCGCAGCGCCTTGGCCACCAGCACGTCGACGATGGCGGCCTGCGTCGCGGCCGCCAGGTCGGCGCGGTTCTGCTCGCAGACGTTGGGCCCCAGCCGCCTGACCTGCGTCAGCACCGCCGTCTTCAGGCCGGCGAAGGAGAAGTCCAGATCGCCGCTGCCCAGCAGCGGCCGCGGCAGTGCGTAGGCGGTCTCGTCGCCGAAGTCCGCCAGTCGCGCCAGCGCCGGCCCGCCCGGATAACCCAGGCCGAGCAGCTTGGCCGTCTTGTCGAAGGCCTCGCCGGCGGCGTCGTCGAGCGTGTCGCCCAGCAGTTCGTAGCGGCCGACGCCGGCCACGCGCATGAGCTGCGTGTGGCCGCCCGAGACGAGCAGGGCGACGAACGGGAACACCGGCGCCGGTGCGGCGAGGAAGGGCGACAGCAGGTGCCCCTCGAGGTGGTGCACGCCGAGCGCAGGACGCCCGAGCGCCGCAGCCAGCGCCACCGCCACGCCGGCGCCCACCAGCAGCGCGCCGGCCAGGCCGGGGCCGCGCGTGTAGGCGACAAGGTCGATGTCGCCGAGCGCGGCACCCGACTGTGCCAGCACCTGGCGCGCCAGCGGCAGCACGCGCCGGATGTGGTCGCGCGACGCGAGCTCGGGCACCACGCCGCCGTAGGCCTCGTGCAGGCGCGCCTGTGTGTGCAGCGCCTCGCCGAGCAGGCGCGGCGCACCGCCCGGCTCGAGCTCGACCAGCGCGACGCCGGTCTCGTCGCAGGAGGTTTCGAAACCGAGGACCTTCATCGCGCGCGCCGATGCGGCGTCCGCCGCCGTTGCGTTGGCCGCGACGCTCAGACGCGGAACGACTCGCCGCAGCCGCAACGGTCCTTCTCGTGCGGATTGCGGAATCTGAACCCCTCGTTGAGCCCTTCGCGCACGAAGTCGACTTCGGTGCCGTCGATGAACGGCAGGTTCTTCGGCTCGACCAGGATCTTCACGCCGTGAGCCTCGAACACGAGATCCTCGGGCCCTACTTCGTCGGCGTACTCGAGCTTGTACGACAGGCCCGAGCAGCCCGAGGCGGCAACGCCCAGGCGCAGACCGACGCCCTTGCCGCGCCGCTCGATCTGGCGCGACACGTGGCGCGCCGCGGTTTCGGTGACGGTGACGCTCATGCTTTGCCCCTTCTTCCTTGCTGCAGGCGATGAATCAGCGCGCCGCCGCCGCTGCCGCGTCGGCGCGGTGCGGGCCGGGCGGCCTGCCGGCGCCGCGCAAACGGGGCAGCTGCTCGTGCAGCCGCCGCAGCACGGCGTCGACCTCTTGCTCGGTGGTCCAGCGGCCGAGCGTCAGACGCAGGCTGGCGTGCGCCAGCGCGTCGCTGCGGCCGAGCGCGCGCAGCACGTGGCTGGGCTCGCCGCCGGCGCTCGCGCAGGCACTGCCGGTGCTGAACGCGATGCCTTCGAGCGCGGCGACCAGGCTCTCGCCGTCGACCGCACCGAAGCTGGCGTTGACGTTGTGCGGCACGCGGTGTTCCAGACTGCCGTTGACGAACACCTGCTCGATGGCGCCGAGCCCGGCGAGCAGGCGCTGCTGCAGCGCGCGCACGCGCGCCCGCTCGGCGTCCATCTCATCGGCGGCGATGCGCAAGGCCTCGCCCATGCCGACGCACTGGTGCGTGGCCAGCGTGCCGCTTCGCAGGCCGCGCTCCTGGCCGCCGCCGTGCATCTGCGCCTCGAGCTGCAGGCGCGGCTTGCGCCGCACGTACAGAGCGCCCACGCCCTTCGGGCCATAGCTCTTGTGCGCGGTCAGGCTCATCAGGTCGACCGGCAGCGCAGCCAGGTCGATCGCCACCTTGCCGGTGGCCTGCGCGGCGTCGACATGGAAGACGACGCCGCGCGCGCGGCACAGCGCGCCGATCGCGGCGATGTCCTGCACCACGCCGATCTCGTTGTTGACGAGCATCACCGACGCGAGCACGGTGTCGGCGCGCAGCGCGGCGGCGAAACGGTCGAGGTCGACGAGGCCGTCGGCGCGCACGTCCAGGCAGCTGATCTCCCAGCCCTCGCGCGCGAGCGCACGCATGCTGTCGAGCACGGCCGCGTGCTCGGTCTTCAGCGTGACGAGGTGGCGGCCGCGCGCGCGCTGCGCGCGTGCGACGCCCTTGACGGCGAGGTTGTCGCTCTCGGTGGCGCCGCTGGTCCAGACGATCGCACTCGGCTCGGCGTGGACGAGGCCGGCAACCTGGGCGCGCGCCCGCTCCACCGCCTGCGCCGCCGCGCGGCCCCAGGCATGGCCGCTGCTGGCCGGGTTGCCGAAGTCCCGGTGCAGCCAGGGCAGCATCGCGTCGACGACGCGCGGATCGCACGGCGTCGTGGCGCCGTAGTCCAGGTAGATCGGCCGCTCGGGCGTCACGACGCGCCCGCCCGCCGCGCAGCGCCCTCGGGCATGACTGCGCCGCCGCGATTCATGCCGGCACGGGCCGTCACTTCGTCAACGCCGCGCCGAGCGCGAACACCGAGTTCGGACCCGTCACCTTGATCGGCTTGACGACGGGCGCCGACGAGATCGCGCGCTTGACCGGCGCCTCGTCGATCGAGACGCCCTTGGCGAGCTGCTCGTCGACCAGCCGGCCCAGCGAGATCGAGTCGAGGTACTCGATCATCTTCTCGTTCAGGCTCGTCCACAGATCGTGCGTCATGCACTTGCCCGCGTCCTGGCCCATGCAGTCTTCCTTGCCGCCGCAGCCGGTGGCGTCGATCGGCTCGTCGACGGCGACGATGATGTCGGCCACCGAGATGTCGGCCGCGGCGCGGCCCAGCGAGTAGCCGCCGCCGGGGCCGCGCGTGCTCTCCACGAGCTGATGGCGGCGCAGCTTGCCGAACAGCTGCTCGAGATACGACAACGAGATGTGCTGGCGCTGGCTGATCGCCGCCAGCGCCACGGGCCCGCTTTGTGCCCGCAGGCCCAGATCGATCATCGCGGTGACGGCGAATCGGCCCTTGGTGGTCAGTCGCATGTGCTGCTCCCTGGCTTGGCGTGCCGGTTGGTTGGTATGGCCTCGTGCCCGTCCGGGCCCGTTCGCCAACCGTGGGTCCGGCGCCTGCCCGGTTCACTGCCCGCCCGGCGCCCGGGTCGGTCGCGAACAGATTCCGAGTAAACAAGTCAAGTATACCAAAGACCCTGCACCCTGCCCGGCCTTGCCCCGCCCGCCGCCCGGAACGCGACGCCGCCCCGGAGCAGCCGCCCGGCCGCCGGTGCTGCGCGCACACCGCGCAGCCGCTCAGTCCGGCGATCGCCCGCCGGCGCTGCGGTCCAGCTCCCGCGCCAGCCGCGTCACGAGGCCGTCGCAGGCCGCCTCGACGAGATCGAGCACACGCTCGAAGCCGGCCGGCGCGCCGTAGTACGGGTCGGGCACCTCGATCTGGCCGAGCTGCGGCGCGTACGCCAGCAGCAGCTCCAGGCGCACCGTCGCGTCGGGCGGCTGCAGCCGGCGCAATGCGCGCAGGTTGTCCTCGTCCATCGCCAGCATCCACTGGAAGCGCAGGTAGTCGGCCGGCTCGACGGCGCGCGCGCGCAGCGCCGCCAGGTCGTAGCCGCGCCGCGCGGCGTGGCGCACGGCACGCGGGTCGGGCGGCTCGCCGCGGTGCTGGTCGATGGTGCCGGCCGAATCCACCGCCACGGCACGCTCCAGGCCGGCGGCGCGCAGCTTGCTGCGCAGCACCGCCTCGGCGGTGGGCGAACGGCAGATGTTGCCCATGCACACCATCAGCACGCCGATCGCTCCCGGCGTGGCCGGCGTGGCGTCGACGACGCTCCCGCCGCGGCGCGTGAAGATCCGGCCCAGATCCATCACGCCGCTCCGCGCGCGTCGCTGTCGCCCGGCGCAAGGGGCGGCAGCGGCGCGTCGTGCTGCGCCGCGCCGAAGGCCTGCTCGCGCAGCAGCGCCAGCTGGTCGCGCACGCGTGCGGCCTTCTCGAACTCGAGGTCGCGTGCGTGCTCGAGCATCTGCCGCTCGAGCTGCTTGATGCGCTTGCCCAGGTCCCGCTCGCTCAGCGCCTCCACTTCGGCGGCCGCCTGCGCCGCGGCCAGTTCGTCCCTGGCCGTGCGCTCGCTCACCACGCCGTCGATCAGGTCGCGCACCTTCTTGCTCACGCTGCGCGGCGTGATGCCGTGCGCGGCGTTGTAGGCGATCTGGCGGGCGCGGCGGCGCTCGGTCTCGCCGAGCGCGGCGCGCATCGAGTCGGTGGTCCGGTCGGCGTACAGGATGGCCTTGCCGTCGGCGTTGCGCGCGGCGCGCCCGATCGTCTGGATGAGGCTGCGCTCGGCACGCAGGAAGCCCTCCTTGTCGGCGTCGAGGATGGCCACCAGGCTCACCTCGGGCAGGTCGAGCCCCTCGCGCAGCAAGTTGATGCCGACCAGCACGTCGAATTGCCCCAGGCGCAGGTCGCGCAGGATCTCGACGCGTTCGACGGTGTCGATGTCGCTGTGCAGGTAGCGCACCTTGACGCCGTTGTCGGCGAGGTACTCGGTGAGCTGCTCGGCCATGCGCTTGGTGAGCGTGGTGACGAGCACGCGCGCCCCCGCGGCGACGCGCTCGTGGATCTCCTGCAGCAGGTCGTCGACCTGGGTCGTGGCCGGCCGCACCTCGACCTCGGGGTCGACGAGGCCGGTCGGCCGCACGAGCTGCTCGACCACCTGGCCGGCGTGCGTGCGCTCGTAGTCGGCCGGCGTCGCCGAGACGAAGATCGCCTGGCGCATGCGGCGCTCGAACTCGGCGAACCTGAGCGGCCGGTTGTCCAGCGCGCTGGGCAGCCGGAAGCCGTATTCGACCAGCACCGTCTTGCGCGCGCGGTCGCCGTTGAACATGCCGTTGAGCTGGCCGATCAGCACATGGCTCTCGTCGAGGAACATGAGCGCGTCGGGCGGCAGGTAGTCGACCAGCGTCGGCGGCGGCTCGCCGGGCGCCGCGCCCGCGAGGTGGCGCGTGTAGTTCTCGATGCCCTTGCAGTGGCCCACCTCCTGCAGCATCTCGAGGTCGAAGCGCGTGCGCTGCTCGAGGCGCTGCGCCTCGACCAGCTTGCCGGCCTTCACGAACTCGTCGAGGCGCTGGCGCAGCTCGTCCTTGATCGTCTCGACGGCGCGCAGGACCTGCTCGCGCGGCGTCACGTAGTGGCTCGACGGGTAGACGACGAAGCGCGTCACCTTCTGACGCATGCGGCCGGTGAGCGGGTCGAGCAGCGCCAGCGACTCGATCTCGTCGTCGAACAGCTCGATGCGCAGCGCCAGCTCCGAGTGCTCGGCCGGAAACACGTCGATCGTGTCGCCGCGCACGCGGAAGGAGCCGCGCCCGAACTCGATCTCGTTGCGCGTGTACTGCATCGTCACCAGGCGCGCGATGACGTCGCGCTGGCCGATGCGGTCGCCCACGCGCACGATGAGCCGCATCTGCGTGTAGTCCTCGGGCTTGCCGATGCCGTAGATCGCGCTCACGCTGGCGACGATGACGACGTCGCGCCGCTCGAGGATGCTCTTGGTGGCCGACAGCCGCATCTGTTCGATGTGCTCGTTGATCGCGCTGTCCTTCTCGATGTAGAGGTCGCGCTGCGGGACGTAGGCCTCGGGCTGGTAGTAGTCGTAGTAGCTGACGAAATACTCGACCGCGTTCTTCGGGAAGAACTCGCGGAACTCGCTGTAGAGCTGCGCGGCCAGCGTCTTGTTGGGCGCGAACACGATCGCCGGGCGCCCCAGGCGCGCGATCACGTTGGCCATCGTGTAGGTCTTGCCCGACCCGGTGACGCCCAGCAGCGTCTGGTAGGCCAGGCCGTCGCGCACGCCCTCGACGAGCTGCTCGATCGCCTGCGGCTGGTCGCCGGCCGGCGCGTAGGGCTGGAAGAGCTGGAACGGCGAATCCGCGAACGACGCGAACGTGCCCGCGGCGGCCGCGGCTTGGGCTGGGACGGCGGCGAGAGCGGTCATCTGGGAGCCAGGTGCGATCCGTAGAATCGGCAAGCGTAGCCCAAGTCCGGCTGCGCCGTCCGCAGGCAGCGCCACGTTGCCGCCCACGTTTCTGTGCAGGGTTCCCCGCATGTCTTCCAGCCTGTTCGCCGGCGTCGCGCTGGCCCCGCGCGACCCCATCCTCGGCCTCAACGAGCAATTCGCGGCCGACCCGCGCGCGGACAAGGTCAACCTCGGCGTCGGCGTGTACTTCGACGACGCCGGCAAGCTGCCGGTGCTGGCCTGCGTGGCCGAGGCCGAGCGACAGCTGCTGGCCCAGCCCAGGCCCAAGGGCTATCTGCCGATCGACGGCATCGCCGCCTATGACCAGGCGGTGCAGAGCCTGGTGTTCGGCAGCTCCGCGAGCGGCCGCGCGCTGCGCGACGCCGGCCGCGTGGCCACCGTGCAGGCGCTGGGCGGCACCGGCGGCCTCAGGCTCGGCGCCGACTTGTTGCGCCGCGTCGATCCGGCGGCCGAGGTGCTGATCAGCGACCCGAGCTGGGAGAACCACCGCGCGCTGTTCACGCATGCCGGTTTCACGGTGCACAGCTACCCGTACTTCGACGCCGAGCGGCGCGGCGTGCGCTTCGGGGCCATGCTGGCCGCCCTGCACACGGCGGCCAGCGGCACCGTCGTCGTGCTGCACGCCTGCTGCCACAACCCCACCGGCTGCGATCTCGACGTCGGACAGTGGCAGCAAGTGGTCGAGGCCTGCCGCACGCGCGGCCTCGTGCCCTTTCTCGACCTGGCCTACCAGGGCTTCGGCGACGGCATTGCCGAGGACGGCGCGGCGGTGCAGCGCTTCGTCGATGCGGACATGGACTTCCTCGTCGCCTCGTCGTTCTCCAAGAGCTTCTCGCTGTACGGCGAGCGCGTCGGCGCGCTCAGCGTCGCCGCCCGCAGCCGCGACGAGGCCGCACGCGTGCTCTCGCAGCTCAAGGTGCTGATCCGCACCAACTACTCCAACCCGCCCGCCTTCGGCGCCAGCCTCGTCGCCGCCGTGCTCGGCACGCCGGCGCTGCGTGCGCAGTGGGAGAGTGAACTCGGCGCCATGCGCGAGCGCATCCGCGCCACGCGCGAGGCCCTGGTGGCGCGGCTGCGTGCCGCCGGGGTGACGGGCGAGCTCGGCTACGTGACGCGGCAAAAGGGCATGTTCAGCTACACCGGCCTCACGGCGGCGCAGATGCAGCGCCTGCGCAGCGAGTTCGGCGTCTACGGCCTGGACTCCGGGCGCATCTGCGTGGCCGCGATCAACAGCGGCAACATCGAACGCGTGGCGCAGGCGATCGCGCGCGTGATGACGTAGCGGCGCCGGCGGCGCGTCGCGCCGCCGCCAGCCGCGCGAGACGGACCTCGACTCCAGCCGTTTTCCAGCGTTTGCTTGCAGCGCCGGCGCGACACCATGGCGACGCCGCCGAACATCGCTTGTTGCGTCGCAGCATAATTTGCGCCACGTCGTCGCACAGCCGGACGCAAGCCGGCCCGGGCGGTCGTGACTTCGAGCACCGAGAGCCTCCATGCTGTATCAGATCTACGAGACCCAGCGCGCGCTGATGGCGCCGTTCGCCGAGTTCGCCAGTGCCTCGGCCAAGCTGTATCGCCACCCGCTGTCGCCGTTCGCGCAGCTGCCGATGTCGCAGCGCGTGTCGGCGTCGTTCGACCTGCTGCATCGGCTGGCCAAGGAGTACGAGAAGCCCGCCTTCGACATCACCTCGGCGGACGTCGACGGCGTCACCGTCGCGGTGCAGGAACAGGTGCCGATCGTCAAGCCCTTCTGCCGCCTGCTGCGCTTCAAGCGCTTCACCGACAACCCGCGTGCGCTCGAGCGCATGAAGTCGCAGCCCACGGTGCTGGTGGTGGCGCCGCTGTCCGGGCACCACAGCACGCTGCTGCGCGACACCGTGCGCAGCCTGCTGCGCGACCACAAGGTCTTCATCACCGACTGGACCGACGCGCGCATGGTGCCGATCGAGGCCGGACCCTTCCATCTCGACGACTACGTGGCCTACGTGCAGGAGTTCATCCGCCGCATCGGCGACCACGTGCACGTGATCTCGGTGTGCCAGCCGACCGTCCCGGTGCTGGCCGCGGTCAGCCTGCTGGCCAGCGCCGGCGAGTTCACGCCGCGCACGATGACGATGATGGGCGGCCCGATCGACGCGCGCCTCAGTCCGACCTCGGTGAACAACCTCGCCACGAACAAGAGCCACGGCTGGTTCGAGACCAACGTGATCTTCCGCGTGCCGCCCAACTTCCCCGGCGCCGGCCGACGCGTCTACCCGGGCTTCCTGCAGCATGCCGGCTTCGTGGCGATGAACCCCGACCGCCACATGACGAGCCACTACGACTACTTCAAGGACCTGGTCCGCGGCGACGGCGACAGCGCCGAGGGGCACCGGCAGTTCTACGACGAATACAACGCCGTGCTCGACATGCCGGCCGAGTACTACCTCGACACCATCCGGACCGTGTTCCAGGACTTCGCCCTCGTCAACGGGACCTGGCGCGTCGCCGGCGCGCCGGTGCGGCCCGAGGACATCACCGCCACCGCGCTGCTGACGATCGAAGGCGAGCTCGACGACATCTCCGGCGCCGGCCAGACGCGCGCCGCGCACGCACTGTGCACCGGCATCGCCGCGGCGCACCACCTGCACTACGACGTCGAGGGCGCGGGCCACTACGGCATCTTCTCCGGGCGCCGCTGGCGCGAACGGGTCTACCCCGAAGTGCGCGCCTTCATCGGCCGCTACGACCGCGCGGCCGAGCGTGGCGCCAGCGCGCAAGGGGCGAAACGCCGCAGCGCCGTCCGATAATCGGGCGGTGCCTGCCGCCGCCCATTCGTTGCCTGAACCGTCGGCGGCCGCGCCGTCCGCGGCCACGCGCGCGCGGCTGGCCGAACGCATCGACGCGCTGCTGCCGCAGACCCAATGCCGACGCTGCGGCTATGCCGACTGTCGCGGCTACGCCGAGGCGATCGCCGCGGGCAGCGCCGAAATCGATCGCTGCCCGCCCGGCGGCGCCGAGGGCATCGCCCGCCTGGCACGCCTGACCGGCCGCGCGCTGCGCCCGCTCGCCGCCGAATGCGGCCGCGAGGAGGCGCGCGCGCTGGCTGTCATCGACGAGTCCGGGTGCATCGGCTGCACCTTGTGCATCAAGGCCTGCCCGGTGGACTGCATCGTCGGCGCCGCCAAGGCGATGCACACCGTGATCGAGGCGCAATGCACCGGCTGCGCGCTATGCGTGCCGGCCTGCCCTGTGGACTGCATCGCGATGCAGCCGGCAAGCGGCAGCCGCACCGGCTGGGCCGCGTGGAGCGCCGAGCAGGCGGCCGCGGCGCGCGCGCGCTGCGTCGCGCGCCGCCGGCGCCTCGTGCGTGACCTGCACGACCTGCACGACCTGCACGCCGCGCACGCCGGCGCCGAACCGCCGACGGCCCCGGCTGCGGCGGGATCCAGCGGCGCAGCGGCAACCGCGGCAGGCCCCAGCGGCGCAACGGCAACCGCGGCCGCACGCAAGCGCGCGGCGATCGCCGCGGCCCTGGACCGCGCGCGCGAGCGCGGCGGCGCGCCGTGAAGCCCGAAGCCATCGAGCCCTTCTTCGCCACGCTGGCAGCCGCCAATCCGCAGCCGCGCAGCGAGCTCGAGTACACGAGCGTGTTCGAGCTGCTGGTGGCGGTGCTGCTGTCGGCGCAGGCCACCGACGTCGGCGTCAACAAGGCGACACGGCGCCTGTTCGCCGAGGCGTCGACGCCGCGCGCACTGCTCGCGCTCGGCAGCGCGGGCCTCGAGGAGCGCATCCGCACGATCGGCCTGTACCGCAGCAAGGCGCGCCACCTGCTGGAGACCTGCCGCCTCCTCGTCGCGCAGCACGGCGGCGAAGTGCCGCGCGCGCGTGCCGCACTCGAGCGCCTGCCCGGCGTCGGACGCAAGACCGCCAACGTCGTGCTCAACGTCGCCTTCGGCGAGCCGACGATCGCCGTCGACACCCATGTGTTCCGCGTCGCCAACCGCACCGGCCTGGCGCCCGGCCGCACGCCGCTCGAGGTCGAGCAGGGGCTCGAGCGCCGCGTTCCCGAGCGCTGGCGCCGCGACGCCCACCACTGGCTCATCCTGCACGGCCGCTACGTGTGCACGGCGCGGGCGCCGCACTGCGACAGCTGCGCGGTGCGCGCCTGGTGCGACTGGGTCGCTCCTACAATCGCCGGCGGTCCGTCCGCGGGGGATGCGAACTGAAATGGCCAAGCTCGAGGAACTCGTCGAACGCGTCGACCGCCTGGTGCTGCGCCACCAGGAGCTCAAGCGCACGAGCACGCTGCTGGTCGAGCAGCTTGCCGCCCTGACGGGCGAGCGCGACAGCCTGCGGTCGCGCCTGGCCGCCGCGCGTGCGCGCATCGACGCGCTGCTTGCGCGACTGCCCGCCGACGACGCCGTCGCTCCGGCGGCCGACCGCACACGGGGCCAGGAATGAAGCAGCTCGAGGTCTCGATCCTCGGTCAGGTCTACGCCCTGGCCTGCCCCGAAGGCGGCGAGGCGCTGCTGGCTGCCGCCGTCGCCGCGGTCGACAAGGAGATGACGGCGATCCGCAACGCCGGCAAGGTCAAGGCGCGCGAGCGCATCGCGGTGCTCGCTGCGCTCAACATCGCCTACCAGGGCATCGAGCGCGCCGGCGCCGCGCGCGCCCGGCCCGGCGAAGACGCGGTCGACATCGACGCGTTGCTCGCACGCGTCGAGGCCGCGCTGGCCGACGACGGTCAACTGCTCTGAAGCCCTCCCCCCGCACCGAACTGTGCCCGGCCCGCCGGCGCGGGATCCGGAGCCCGTGAAGAGCTTCACGGGCTACCGGCGAAGCGGCCAAGGCGCAGGTGCCCGAGCGCCCGGCGCCGCACACGCGCGCATGGCACGCGCAGGTCTGCAGCAACGCGGCCATGGTCGGCCCCGGCGCCGCGCACATGCGCATGACACGCGAGCCGGCGCAGCGCTCGATGTCGGGCCGGCGCTCTATACTGGCCTGGTCCGTCGCGCGTTGCGGGCCACTTTGTTTCTTCGAACCGATGCTCATTGAGCAAGGGCTTGGAAGATTGCCGGGCTGGTGCGAGCGTCTCGCGTCAGACGAACCCGAGGCCCGGCTGACCTCGCCCACCTGATCCTCCGCTGAGGGTTCGGGAATCGGTCCGCGGTGCGCGGCGGACACCTTTGCTGCGAGACGCGCGCATGCCCCGTTACTGGCTGATGAAGAGCGAGCCCGGCGAGGCCTCGATCGACGATCTCGCGCGCGCGCCGCAGCGCACGCTGCCCTGGACCGGCGTGCGCAACTACCAGGCGCGCAACTTCATGCGCGACGACATGCGCGCCGGCGACGGCGTGCTCTTCTATCACTCGTCGTGCGCCGAGCCGGGCGTGGCCGGCCTGGCCCAGGTGGTGGGCCGGCCCTATCCCGACCCGACGCAGTTCGACCCGCAAAGCGCGTACTTCGACCCCAAGGCCTCGCAGGCGGCGCCGCGCTGGGTTCTGGTCGACGTGAAACTGGTGAAGAAGACGCCGCTGCTGGCGCTGGCGCGCATGCGGCGCGAACCGCAGCTGGCGTCGATGCGCGTGCTGCAGCGCGGCAACCGCCTGTCGATCACCCCGGTCACGGCCGACGAGTGGCGCGCCGTGCTCGCGCTGCTCGACGCCTGAACCCGCGGTGGACGTCGGCCTCGTGCTGGCGGGCGAACTGCTCGCGCTGGGCGTTGCCGCCGGCTTCCTGGCCGGGCTGCTGGGCATCGGCGGCGGCATGCTGCTCGTCCCCTTCCTCACCTTCATCCTGGGGCAGCGCGGCGTCGATGCATCGCTGGCGGTGAAGATGGCCATCGCGACCTCGGGCGCGACGATCCTCTTCACGTCGCTGTCGAGCCTGCTGGCGCACCAGCGCCACGGCGCGGTGCGCTGGGAGCTCGTCGTGCGCTTCGCCCCGGGCATCCTGGCAGGCGGCATCGCGGCCGGAGCCGGCGTGCTGGCGCTCGTCAAGGGGCGCTGGCTGGCGCTCGTCTTCGCAGCCTGCAACATCGTCATCTCCTGGCGCATGCTGCGCGGCGCGCGCACCGAGGCCGGGCGCACGCTGCCCGGCACGCCGGCGCTGCTGGGCGCCGGCGCCGGCATCGGCTTCCTGTCGGGGCTGCTCGGAGCGGGCGGCGCCTTCCTCTCGGTGCCGTTCATGAGCTGGTGCGGCGTACCGCTGCGCCAGGCGGTGGGCACGAGCGCGGCGCTCGGCTTTCCGATCGCGGTGGCGTCGACGCTCGGCTACCTCGTCGGCGGCCGGAACCAGCCGCCGGCGCTGCCCGGTGCGCTGGGCTTCCTGTACCTGCCGGCAGTGGCGGCCATCGCCGCCGCCAGCGTGACCCTGGCCCCGCTCGGTGCGCGCGTCGCGCACCGCATGCCCGTCGAGCGCCTGCGCCGCACCTTCGCGCTGCTGCTGATGGCGCTTGCCGGCTACATGGCCTGGAAGGGGCTCGCGTAGCGGCGGCCGCTGGCGGCAGGCGGCGACCGGCAGCGGCCGTCCGCGCCAGACGGCGAACGCTCGCGGCAGAGGGCGAACGCTCGCGGCAAACGGAGGAAGCCGCCGGCGGCAGCTGGCCCCGATCGGCGCCGACCGCCGCCCACGCTCCTAGCGCGGCGCGCTGTCGTCCAACCGGATCGCGGCCAGGGTGACGTGGTTGCCGCCGCGCCGCCGTGCCTCGGCCAGCGCCGCCTCGCAGGCGGCGACCAACTCGCCTTGCGACTGCGCCGTATGCGGAAAACTCGCCACGCCCATCGCCACCGTGAAGCCGAGCTCCTGGCCGCCGTGCATCACGATCTCGGTGGCGCAGCGGCGGCGCAGGCCCTCCATGCGCGAGTGCGCCGTCGCCAGGCCCACGCCCGACAGCAGCACGGCGAAGCGCCGCTCGTCGAGGCGGCAGGAGGCATCCATCGCGCGCGTGCCGCCGCGCAGCAGCCGGCCCATCGCGGCCAGGATCGCCTGCGCGCCGGCGTCGCCCTGCGCGCGCACCGCGTCCGAAGGCTCGTCGATCTCGACGAACACGAGCGCGAACTCGCGGTGCTCGCGCGTCGACAGGTCGACCTCGCGCCTGAGCTGGTCTTCGAAATGCGCCCGGCTCGACAGGCCCGAGGCCGCATCGCGCAGCCCCTGCTCGGCCAGCTCGCGGCGCAGCGTGTCGTGTGCGCGCTGCTGCTGCTCGATCTGCGCGAGCGCGTTCTTCAGCTGCGCGTCGCGCGCGTGCTCGGCGCTGCGGTCGATCCAGACGCTGACCAGCCAGCGGCGGCCGGCGCCGGCGGGCGGCGTGGCCAGGCGCAGCACGTCGAAGCGGCAGCGCAGGCCGTTGCGGTCGAAGCGATGCTCGCTCACCAGCGGTTCGGCCTGCGCCAGCGCCGACTGCGCCGCGGCGCGCAGGCCGGCAGCGAGTTCGGCGTCGAAGATCTCCGCATCGGTGCAGCCGACCACCTGCTCGGCCGGCAGGCCGATCCAGCGCAGCATGTCGGCATTGACGTGCAGGTAGCGTCCGCTGGCCGCGTCCTGCAGCGCCAGACCGTCGGCGCGCGCGGCGAGCAGCGCCTCGCACAAGCTGCCGAGCAGCCCGCGCAGGGTGTCGGCCGGCAGACCGGCGGCCGATATCGCGGCAGCGGCACTCACGATCGGCTGGTGCGGGTGTTGCGGGCGGGCCGGGCCACGGGCAGTCTGGCATCGCACCGCGGTTTGCGGGAGCGCCGATCTTGGTACGACCGGCTCCGCCTCGCAAGGGCGATCGGCATCCCGACCCCTAAGACGAAAGCAGCGCCGCCCGCGCGCGGCGGCGTGCCGACGGCCGCCCCGGCGCGCCCGCGCCCGGCCGCCCGGCGCGCGCCCTCATCGCCTGTCCGCGACACCCTGCGCATCGACATATAATAGCGAGCTTCGCCCTTCGCGAACCACCCTCAACCCCCCCGCATTCGCCCGTCCATGACCACGATCCGCGTCAAAGAAAACGAGCCCTTCGACGTTGCGCTGAGGCGCTTCAAGCGCACGATCGAGAAGCTGGGCCTCTTGACCGAACTGCGGGCACGTGAGTTCTACGAGAAGCCCACCTCGGAGCGCAAGCGCAAGAAGGCGGCCGCGGTGAAGCGCCACTTCAAGCGCGTGCGCAGCATGCAGCTGCCCAAGAAGCTGTACTGATTCGCCGCAGCCCCGGCAGCGCCGCGCCCGCACGGTTCGCCCTGCGGGCGTCGTTGTCTTCGCATCGACCCGACCATCCGCACCATGGGCCTGAAGGAACGCATCCAGGACGACATGAAGGCGGCCCTGCGCGCCAGGCACGCCGAGCATCTGTCGACCATCCGCATGCTGCTCGCCGCGATCAAGCAGCGCGAGGTCGACGAGCGCATCGAGCTCGACGAGGCGGCGATCGTCGGCCTCGTCGACAAGCTCATCAAGCAACGGCGCGATTCGATCGACGCGTTCGCGCAGGCCGGCCGCACCGACCTCGTCGACAAGGAGTCGGCCGAAGTGCGCTGGCTCCAGGCCTACCTGCCGCAGCGCCTGTCGGCCGACGAAGTGGCCGCTGCGGTGCGCGCGCTCGTGGCCGAGCTCGACGCCCGGGGCGCGGGCGACCTGGGCCGCGTGATGCAGGCGGCCAAGGCGCGCCTGGCCGGCCAGGCCGAGATGGCGGCGGTGAGTGCCGCCGTCAAGCAGGCGCTGGCGGCGCGCTGAGGCGGCGCGCGCGTCGTTCGGCAAGATGACCCGATGAGCGGCTCCGGTCTGCCGCTGCGCGCCCTGGCTCCCGACGTCTGCGTCGCGCCGCAACTCGGGCCCGAGGCGATGGCCGAGGCGGCGCGCCTGGGCTTTCGCAGCGTCGTCAACAACCGCCCCGACTTCGAGCACGGCCCCGACCAGCCGACCCATGCGGCGCTCGAAGCCGCGGCCCGCGCCGCCGGGCTCGAATACCGCTTCCTGCCGGTCGACGGCGCATACCAGTCGCCCGCCCAGGTAGCCGCCTTCGCCCGCCTGATGGCCGAGCTGCCGCGTCCCATCCTGGTGTTCTGCCGCTCCGGGGCGCGCTCGGCGCGCCTGTACCTGGCGGCGCTGCAAGCGGCCTGAGCGCGCCCGCGCGAGGATCGGGCAACGGCAGACGGGCGCGCGCATCAGGCGCGCGCCTTGCGCAGCACCTCGGGGTCGGCCCAGAGCTCGTCGGCGTGCCTGAACTGCGCCGCGGCGCCGCCCTCGCGCGCGACGATGCGGTCGTGGCAGCCCGGCCGCGCGAGATCGATGCGTTCAGGCGTGATGTGCAGCTGCGACTTCGTCGAGAAGAACGCGCGCACCACCGGCGCGGTCAGCGCCGACGCGTTCTGCTCGACGACGACGCCGATCCGGCCGGATTGCAGGCGCACGATCGAGCCGGTGGGATAGATGCCGAGGCTGTGCACGAAGGCCGCGAGCACGGCCTTGTCGAAGTGGCCTGTCCACGACGCCATGCGCGCGATCGACTCGGCCGGATCCCAGCCCGCCTTGTAGGGCCGGTTGGAGGTGATCGCGTCGTACACGTCGCACACCGCGCCCATGCGGGCGAGCAGCGTCAGGCGCTCGCCGGCCAGGCCGTGCGGATAGCCGCGACCGTCGACACGCTCGTGGTGGTGCAGCGTCACCTCGAGGGCGCTCGCCGGCGTGCTGCCGGTCTCGGCCAGCAGCGCATGGCCGCGTTCGGGATGCGTACGCATCACGCCCATTTCGTCGTCGGTCAGTGCGCCGGGCTTTTGCAGCACGTCGGCGGGCATCAGCGCCTTGCCGATGTCGTGCACGAGTCCGGCCAGCCCGGCCTGGCGGCAGGCCGCGTCGTCGTGGCCGAGCCGGCGCGCCAGCGCCACCATCAGCGCGCACACCGCGACCGAGTGCATGTAGGTGTAGTCGTCGCGCGTCTTCAGCCGCGCCAGGCTGACCAGCGCCCCGGCGTTGCGCTCGACCGAGCGCGAGATGTCCTCCACCAGAGGCAGGCAGGCTTCGGCGTCGATCGTGCGCCCCATGCGCGCCTCGGCGAACATCGACGCCACCTGCTCGCGCCCGCGCCGGCAGATCGCCGCGGCCTTCTCCAGCTCCTCCGAGAACGCAGCCGACACGGCTGCGGGCTCGGCTCGATCGGGCAGCACCGGCGCAGCCGCCGGCGGCGGGCGCGCCGGCGGCGGCATCGTGATCGCGTCGTCCTGGACGTCGAGCCCGAGCCGCGGGTCGATCCAGCATTCGGCGACGCCGCTGCGCCGCACCGCGTCGAGCTGGGCAGCGCTGTCGATGACGAAGCGCGTGCGCCAGAACGGATGGTTGATCCAGGATCCCTCGAAGGCATGCAGATGCATGCCCAGGCGGAGCTGGTCGACGGGGATCTTCCTGAGCACGGTGGGGTCGCTGTGGCCGTTGCGGCGGGATCGGCCTGATATCGGCGCCCGGGCCGCAGGGCTTGAGGCGCCCGTTCGTGCCGTGCGCCGGCGCCGGCGCGCGCTTCAGCCCGGCGCCGGCCCCTGCAGCGCCAGCATGCCGCTGCGCCCCGGCACGCTGCCGGCGACCACGGTGCAGCGCGGCAGCGTCGCCGCGTGGGCCGCCTGCGCCTGCAGCAGGCCGACGCAACGCCGCCCCTCGGCGGCCCAGGCCCCGAGCAGCCGCTCGAAGGCCGGCCGCAGCTTGCCGCCTTCGAGTTCGGCGTGCAGCGTGTAGACCTGGGGGCCGGCGCGCTGCGCACACGCGGCCAGCACCGCACGCTCGACGTTGCCGGGGTCGCAGCCGTCGCGGCCGAGCAGCTCGTCGAAGGTGGGCAGCGTGGTCGGCCACTGCGGCGGGCCGATCGTGCGGCCGGCCGCATCCACCGGGAGAAAGGGCGTGCGGCCGCGGCAGTCCGAAGCAAGCTCGAAGCCGCAGCGCAGCTCGGCAGCAAAGGCGTGCTCGTTCATCTGCCAGCCGGCCGCGCCGTGCAGCGCGGGCGCCCGACCGAACACTTCGCCGAAGCGGCCGCAGGCGCGATCCATCTCGGCATTCGTCCAGGCCGCGCCGGCGCGGGCGACGCCGTCCTGCCAGCGCACATGGTCCCAGCAATGCACGCCGCACTCGAAGCCGGCCGCCGCCACCGCACGCAGCGTGGCGGCCTCGCGCCGCCCGATGTCGGGCCCCGGCAGCAGCGTGCCGTACAGCAGCGTGCGCAGGCCGTAATGCTCGAGCACCGAGGTGCGCGCGACCTTCTGCGCGAAGCCCGGCCGCAGCGCGCGCCGCACGGCGCGTCCGGTGTGGTCGGGGCCGAGGCTGAAGAGGAAGGTCGCCTGCGCGTGCCGCCGCTCGAGCAGGGCCGCCAGCAGCGGCACGCCCTCGCGCGTGCCGCGCCAGGTGTCGACGTCGACCTTGAGGACGATGGCGTCGTTCACGTGCCGCCGTCGACGAGCTGACGCGCCGCCTCGACCTCGCCGCGGTAATGGTCGAACAGCCGCTCGAGCGCGGCGCGCATCGACACCAGCGGCGTCCAGCCGAGCGCGGCCTGCGTGCTGGCGATCGAAGGCACGCGCCGCTCGACGTCCTGATAGCCGCTGCCGTAGTAGGCGCCCGCCGTCGTCTCCTCGAGCCGCACGCGGCGCGCCGACTCGGCGAACTCGGGGCGCTCGAGCGCCATGGCCAGCATCAGCTCGGCCAGCTCGCGCACCGACAGGTCGTTGGCCGGATTGCCGATGTTGAAGATGCCGCCGTCGGCGCGCCCGCCCTCGTTGACGAGGATGCGGTAGAGCGCGTCGATGCCGTCGCTCACGTCGGTGAAGCAGCGCCGCTGCGCGCCGCCGTCGACGAGCTGGATCGGCTCGCCGCGCACGATGTGGCCGAGGAACTGCGTGATGACGCGGCTCGAGCCCTCCTTGGCCGCGTGCAGGCTGTCCAGCCCGGGGCCGATCCAGTTGAACGGGCGGAACAGCGTGTAGACGAGCCCCTGCTGCTGGCCGTAGGCATGGATCACGCGGTCGAGCAGCTGCTTGGAGCAGGCGTAGATCCAGCGCGGCTTGTTGATCGGGCCGTAGGTGAGCGGCGAGCGGTCGGGATCGAAGGCCTCGTCGCGGCACATGCCGTAGACCTCGCTCGTGCTCGGGAAGACGACGCGCCTGCCGTACTTCACGCACTGGCGCACGATCGCCAGGTTGGCCTCGAAGTCGAGTTCGAAGACGCGCAGCGGATCGGTCACGTAGGTGGCCGGCGTGGCGATGGCCACCAGCGGCAGCACGACGTCGCACTTCTTGACGTGGTACTCGATCCACTCCCTGTTGATCGTGATGTCGCCCTCGAAGTAGTGGAACCGGGGGTGACCGATCCAGGATGCGACGCGCTCGGCATGCATGTCCATGCCGAAGACCTGCCAGTCGCCGGCGTCGACGAGACGCCGCGTGAGGTGGTGGCCGATGAAGCCGTTGACGCCGAGGATGAGGATCTTGCGCACTGCGTGCTTCCTGCTCGAAGGGTGAGGGGTGATGCGGATCAGGGATCGGGCTGCAGCGCCGCGTCGCCCCAGTGCGCCGCGAACGTTGCGGCGTCGAGCGGCCCGCCGTCGATCCGGGCGCGCAGCACCTGCAACCGGCCGCCGTCGGCGGCGTCGATCCACAGTGCGCCAGCGCGCGCGTGCATCGAAAAGCGGCCCGGCGCCCGCGCCTCGCCCGGCGCGCGCGCGACGCGCGTGCGGTCGACCGCGATGCGCCGCCCCGCGGCGTCGAAGAAGGCGCCCGGGTACTCGGGCGGCGCGACGCCGCGCACCAGATCGTGCAGACGCTGCGCCGGCCAGTCGGCGCCCAGGCGTCCGTCCTCCGGCCTGCGCCCGCCGAAGTACTGGCCCGGGATGTGGCGCTGCGGCCTGAACGCGGCGGTGCCGGCCACCAGCCGCGGCACGCTGCGCGCCACCACGCGCGCGGCAGCCTCGGTGACGCGGTCGAACACCTCGCGCGCGGTGTCGTCGGCGCCGATCGGCACCGCCTCCTGGTCGACGATCGCGCCGTGGTCGGGCTTGACGTCCATCACGTGCAGCGTGGCGCCGGTCTCGCGTTCGCCGTTGACGATGGCCCAGTTGACCGGCGCGCGGCCGCGGCAGCGCGGCAGCAGCGAGCCGTGCAGGTTGTACGCGCCGCGCGGCGCCAGCGCGAGCAGCGCCGGCCCGAGCATGCGGCGGTAGTAGAAGGAAAAGAGAAAATCGGGCTGCGCGGCGCGGCAGGCTTCGAACACCTCGTCGGTGTTCGGATCCTCGGGCACCCGGCACGCGATGCCGCGCCGCCGCGCCAGTTCGGCGACGCTGGCGAACCAGATCGCCTCGCCCGGCTGGTCGCGGTGCGTGAAGACGAGCGGCACCTCGACGCCGGCGGCCAGCACCGCGTCGAGGCAACGCACGCCGACGTCGTGATAGGCGAAGACGACGGCGCGCGCCGCGGGAATCACGGCCGGCGCTCCAGCACGGCGCTCACGACGTAGCGCGGGCGCGAGCGCACCTCCTGATAGATGCGGCCGATGTACTCGCCCAGGAGGCCGATGCCGAACAGCGCCAGACCGACGAGCAGGAAGGCGATCGCGAACAGCGTGAACAGCCCGCCCTCCTCGGGCCCGATGACGATGCGCCGCGCCACCAGCAGCACGACGAGCGCGGCGGCGCCCACCGAGACCGCCATGCCGAGCATCGAGAACCACTGCAGCGGCACGACCGAGAAGCCGGTGACGAGGTCGAAGTTGAGCCGGATCAGGCTGTACAGCGAATACTTGGATTCGCCGGCCGCGCGCTCCTCGTGCCCGACCTCGATCTCGGTGGGCGTGCGCGCGAACTGGTAGGCCAGCGCCGGGATGAAGGTGTTCATCTCGCCGCACTGGTTGATCAGCTGCACGATGCTGCGGCTGTAGGCGCGCATCATGCAGCCCTGATCCGTCATGCGGATGCGCGTGATGCGGTCGCGCAGCCGGTTCATCGCCAGGCTGGCCCAGCGCCGCCACACCGAGTCCTGTCGCAGCCGGCGGATCGTGCCGACGTAGTCGTGGCCCGCGTCCATCGCGGCCAGCAGCTTGCCGATATCCTCGGGCGGGTTCTGCAGGTCGGCGTCGAGCGTGACGACGCGCTCGCCGCGGCTGTACTCGAAGCCGGCGAGGATGGCGCGGTGCTGGCCGAAGTTGCCGTTGAAGAGCACGACGCGCGTGACCTCGGGCCGCGCCTCGAACTGCGCGGCCAGGATCTGCGCCGAGCGGTCGACGCTGCCGTCGTTGACGAACACGATCTCGTAGTCGATGCCCAGCGCGTCGAGCGCCGGATACAGCCGGGCGAACAGCAGCGGCAGCGTCGGCTCTTCGTTGTAGACCGGGATGACGACGCTCAGGGCGACGCCGGCCGGCGACGCTGCGCGGGCGGCGGCGCCGCCGGGGCGCAGGTCGACGCCGTTGCGTCCGCTCACGCCGCGGCTCCGCGCAGCGCGCGCCCGAGCGCGGCACAGACCCGCTCGACGTCGGCGTCGGCCATCGCCGGGAACAGCGGCAGCGTCACGGTGCGCCGGCCGATGTCCTCGGCATGAGGGAACTCGCCTTCGCGGTGGCCGCGCGCGCGGTACAGCGTGAACAGGTGCAGCGCCGGGTAGTGCACGCCGACGCCGATGCCCTCGGCGCGCATCGACTCGATGAAGCGGCCGCGGTCGACGCCCGGCGGCAGCAGCGGCTGGAACATGTGCCAGTTGCTGCGCTCGAAATCGGCCGGCGGCAGTTCGAAGCCGAGCGTGCGCGGGAAACACTCGAAGTACCGTCGCGCCAGCGCGCGCCGGCGCGCGTTGAACTCGTCGAGCCGCCGCAGCTGGCCGAGGCCGACGGCCGCGGCCACGTCGGTGAGGTTGCACTTGCCGCCGAGCACGTCGACGTCCATGCCGCCGTCGGCGTGGCGCGTCACGCCCTGCAGCCGCAGTTTCTCGAACAGGCGCGCCTCGTGCTCGTCGTTCAGCACCAGGCAGCCGCCCTCGATGGTGGTGATGTTCTTGTTCGGGTGGAAGCTGAACGAGACGAGGTCGCCGAAGCTGCCGATCTCGCGCCCGCCCCATTGCGCCCCCATCGACTGCGCCGCGTCCTCGACGACGCGCAGGCGATGGCGCGCGGCCAGCGCGGCCAGGCGGTCGCGATCGACCGGCAGGCCGGCCAGATCGACCGGCAGTAGCGCGCGCGTGCGCGGCGTCACCGCGGCCGCGGCGCGCTCGAGGTCGATGTTGCGCGTGGCCGGGTCGACATCGACGAAGACCGGCGTCGCGCCGAGCTCGAGCACGACGTTGGACGTGGCCACCCACGAAAGCGGCGTCGTCACCACCTCGTCGCCGGGGCCGACGCCGGCGATGCGCAGCGCCAGCGCCAGTGCGGCCGTGGCCGAGCTCGCCACGCGCACGGGCCGCCCGCCCAGGCGCGCCCCGAGGGCGGCCTCGAGCTCGCGGCAGCGCGGGCCGGTGGTGATCCAGCCCGAGCGCAGCACATCGACCACGGCGGCGATGGTCTCCTCGTCGATCGACGGCCGGGTGAACGGCAGGAAGGGCTCAGAGCCTGTGAACATACGAATCACGCCGACGATTCATATCTTCACAGGCACTCGACCGGTGCGCTCATCCGGCCTGCCCCGAGCGCGCCACCAGCGTCACGCCGACCAGGATGATGCCGATGCCCAGCCAGCGCTGCAGCGTCACCGCCTCGCCGAACAGCCACATCGCCAGCAGCGCGTTGACGACGTAGCCCACCGACAGCAGCGGATAGGCCACGCTCACGTCGACGCGCGACAGCGCGACGATCCACACCAGCACCGACACGGCGTAGCAGACGAGCCCGCCGAGCACGCCGGGATGCACGGCCAGCGCCGGCAGCGCACCGCGCAGCGCTGTCCAGCCGCCGATCGGTCCGACCGAGCCGGCCCCGCTCTTGAGCAGCAGTTGCGCCACCGCGTTGAGCAGCACGCCGGCAAGCACGATGGCGAGATCCGAGGCTTTCATGGTTTGACGATGACGATGCGGCGCGGATCCTCGTACGCGACGCGGCCCTCGACGCCGCGCGCGTTCAGTTCGGCGAGCGTCTCGCGCGACAGGTACGCTGCGGCGCGCGGCAGATCGCGCCAGCGCCGCGCGAAGGCGTCGAGCGTCGGGATCCAGCGTTCGGGCTCGAGCCGCTCGCCGAACTCGAACTCGTCGACTATATCCACCAGCGTGACCGGGCGCCGCAGATAGAAGGGCAGCGTCTGGTCGTAGGCGCGCACCGCGAACACGGGCGTGTCGGGCGCGATGGCGCGCGCCAGCACCGCGCTCGTCTTGAGCTGGCCGAAGCGGTCGTGCGCGGCGATCGCGACGAACAGGGCCAGCAAATGCCCCACCGCGATCGTCGTGACGGCGGCGCCGCGTGCGCCGCGGCGCAGCGCGTAGGCGGCCAGCGCCGCGGCCGCTAGGAACAGCACGGCAGCCAGTGTCAGACCGCGCGCCAGTGACGTCACCACCTCGGGCGGGGTCTGCGGCCCCGACCAACGTGCGGCGAACGGCAGCGCGGCCAGCACCAGCGCCCAGGCCAGAGCGGCGAATGCCAGCCAGTGCGCGAGCCGGCGCACGCCGGCCTCGGCCAGACGCGGCGCGAGCAGCAGCACCAGCGGCGCGAACATGGGCAGGATGTACGAAGGCAGCTTCGAGCTCGACGCGCTGAAGAAGACGAAGACGAAGCCGGCCCAGGCCAGCATCAGCCGCTCGCCGCGGTCGCGCCCGCGCAGCAGCGCGGGCAGCGCCGCCGTCCACGGCAGCAGCCCGAGCGCGAGCAGCGGCACGAAGGTCCACCAGGCGCCCTCGCGCCGGTGCACCGGGGTGAGGAAGCGCTCGAAATGCTCGTGCACGAAGAAGAAGCGCGCGAACTCCGGCTGCTGCCACGACACCGCGATGAACCAGGGCGCGGCCACGAGCAGGAAGACAGGCAGTCCGCGGCGCCATTCGAGCGCGCGCCAGAACCAGAGGTCGCGCTCCCAGGCCGCGCGCAGCAGCAAGGCGGCCGCCGGGATCACGATCCCGATGAGCCCCTTGCCGAGCACCGCCAGCGCCATGCCGAACCAGGCCAGCAGGATCCAGCGCCGGCGCCGCTCCGGCTCGTGCCCGGCCAGCAGCAGCGCGCACAGCACGAGCGTGAGCGCCGCCGTGAGCCCGGCGTCGAGCGAGAGGAACTGGCTGTTGACGACGATCCAGGTGGTCGAGCCGCCGGCCAGCACGGCGCACCAGCCCACCGGCACCCCGTAGATGCGCCGCGCCGTCAAACCCAGCAGCGCGACCGTGACCAGCCCGCTCAGCCCCGGCCACAGGCGCGCCGCGAACTCGTTCACGCCGAGCAGGCCCATCGCGACCGCGCCGCCCCAGTACTGCAGCGGCGGCTTCTCGAAGTACAGCAGGCCGTTCAGGCGCGGCACGATCCAGTCGCCCGACTGCAGCATGCCCAGCGACAGCGACGCGTAGCGGCCCTCGTCGGCGCTCACGAGCGAGCGCACGCCGAGCATCGCCAGCCAGAGGGCCGCCGCCAGCACAAGCAGCGCGGCGCGTGCGCGGCGGCGCGCTTGCCGTGCCGAGACCTGTTCGACGATCGGCTCGGACATCCTGCTCATCCGCGTGCCGCACACCCGAAAGCCGCGCGACGACCTCCGCCACCCGCGGCCCGCCGCGTGCCGACGCGCCGCAACGGCACCAAAAAAGAGCCACCGCCATAGGCGGTGGCTCGGATCGGTTGGCGGAGTGGACGGGACTCGAACCCGCGACCCCCGGCGTGACAGGCCGGTATTCTAACCGACTGAACTACCACTCCGCGTCGGTGGCGGCTTTCGAGCTCAACGCTCCAAGTGCCGCCAGGCTTGTCCAACTTCCGTTGGCGTCCCCTAGGGGATTCGAACCCCTGTTACAACCGTGAAAGGGTCGTGTCCTAGGCCTCTAGACGAAGGGGACTGCGATCCTTCATCACTCCCGACGGCGCCGGCTCCGACTTGGTGGAGGTAAGCGGGATCGAACCGCTGACCTCTTGCATGCCATGCAAGCGCTCTCCCAGCTGAGCTATACCCCCGGGCCCTCGGCCTCGATGCCTGCCCGGCCCGGCTGGGCCGCACTTGCATCGAAGAAGCGCCGTTAGAAGCGAGTCGGGCAGTATAGCCGATCCGCTCAGACATGCTGCAAGCGCTGCAGCACCACGTCGCGCGCGAACAGCGCGAGCACGGCGTCGATCGAAGGCGTCTGCGCGCGGCCGCAGACGAGCACGCGCAGTGCCGGCGCGAGTTGCGGCATCTTCAGACCGTGCTCGGCGAGCACGGCCTTGACGGCCGCGGCGATCGGCGCCGCCTCCCAGGCGACTTCGGCCAAGCGCTCGCGCAGCGCGCGCAGTGCCGGCTTCACCGCCTCACCCACATGTTCGGCCAGATCCTGCGCGCGCGGCGCCACCGGCAGGTACAGCATCGCGGCCCAGTCGGCGAGTTCGACCAGCGTCGTGCAGCGGTCCTTGAACAGCGCGGCCATGCGCGCCAGCGTCGCCGCGTCGGCGCCCGCGACGCCGCGGCCGGCGAGCTGCTCCTGCACCAGGGCGGCCAGGCGGGCGTCGTCGCCGCGCTTCATCCACTGCGCGTTCACCCAGGCGAGCTTGGCCGGATCCCACTGCGCCGGGCTGCGCGCCAGGTGCGAGCCGTCGAACCACTGCACCATCTGCGCGCGCGTGAAGATCTCGTCGTCGCCGTGACTCCAGCCCAGCCGCGCGAGGTAGTTCAGCATCGCCTCGGGCAGATAGCCCAGCTCGCGGTAGGCGGTGACGCTGACCGCGCCGCGGCGCTTGCTGAGCTTCAGGCCGTCCTCGCCGAGGATGATCGGGCAGTGGCCGTAGCGCGGCGGCTCGACATCGGGCCCCGCAATCGCGCGCAGGATGTTGATCTGCCAGGGCGTGTTGTTGATGTGCTCGTCGCCGCGGTAGACATGCGTGATGCGCATGTCCCAGTCGTCGACGACGACGGCGAAGTTGTAGGTCGGCACGCCGTCGCTGCGCAGGATCACGAGGTCGTCGATCTCCTCGTTGGCGATCGTGATCGGGCCCTTGACGAGGTCGTTCCAGCTCACCGCGCCGTGCAGCGGGTTGGCCAGGCGCACGACCGGCTGCACGCCCGCAGGCGGCGGCGGCAGCTGCTTGCCCGGCGCCGGCCGCCAGCGGCCGTCGTAGCGCGTCTTGTCGCCGCGTGCGCGTTGCGCCTCGCGCATCGCGTCCAGCTCCTCGGGCGTGCACCAGCAGCGGTAGGCGTGACCGGCGGCGATCAACTGCTCGGCCACCTCGCGGTAGCGTTCGAGCCGGCTCATCTGGTGGATCGGGCCTTCGTCGTAGTCGAGGCCGAGCCAGCGCATCGCGTCGAGGATCTGCTCGGTCGATTCCTGCGTCGAGCGTGCGACGTCGGTGTCCTCGATGCGCAGCACGAACTGGCCGCCATGGTGGCGCGCGTAGGCCCAGGAGTACAGCGCCGTGCGCGCCGTGCCCAGGTGCAGGTAGCCGGTGGGCGAAGGGGCGATGCGGGTGCGCACCGGCTTCATGCCAGCCCCGCCAGGCCGCGCTGCAGGTCGGCTTTCAGGTCGAGCGGGTCCTCGAGCCCGACGGCGAGCCGCACCATCCCCTGCGTGATGCCGGCGGCCTGGCGCTGCTCCTCGGTGAGGCGGCCGTGCGAGGTGCTGGCCGGGTGCGAGATCGTGGTCTTGGTGTCGCCCAGGTTGGTGGTGATGCTGCAGATGCGCGCCGCATCGATCACGGCGAACGCGGCCTGGCGGCCGCCGCGCAGCACGAAGGAAAGCACGGCGCCGCCGACGCCGCCTTGCTGGCGCATCGCCAGCGCGTGCTGCGGATGCGACGCGAGCCCAGGGTGGTAGACCCGCTCGACGGCCGGCTGCGTCTCGAGCCAGCGCGCGAGCTCGAGCGCGCGCGCGCTCTGCGCCTGCATGCGGATCGCCAGCGTCTCGAGCCCCTTGAGCACGACCCAGGCGTTGAACGGCGACAGGCTCATGCCGGCGCTGCGCATCACCGGCACGAACCTGGCGCTCACCAGTTCCTCGGGCGCGCACAGCGCGCCGGCGATGACGCGCCCCTGGCCGTCGAGGAACTTGGTGCCCGAATGCATGACGATGTCGGCGCCCAGCGCGGCCGGCCGCTGCAGCGCGGGCGAGCAGAAGCAGTTGTCGACCACGAGCTGCGCGCCGCAGCGCTGCGCGATGTCGGCCAGCGCGGCGATGTCGCAGACCTCGGTGAGCGGGTTGCTCGGCGTCTCGGCGAACAGCAGCTTCGTCTCGGGCCGCAGCGCCGTGCGCCAGGCGTCGGGATCGGTCTGCGGCACGAAGCTCGTGTGCACGCCGAAGCGCTCGAAGTCCTGGAACAGCTTGATCGTCGAGCCGAACACGCTCTGCGAGCACACGACATGGTCGCCCGCCTTCAGCAGCCCGAGCACGAGCAGCAGGATCGCCGCCATGCCGCTGGCCGTGGCGATGCAGCCGCTCGTGCCTTCGAGCGCCGCCAGCCGGCGCTCGAACATCGCCACCGTCGGGTTGGAGAAGCGGCTGTAGATGAACGCCTCCTCCTCGTTGGCGAAGCGCCGGGCCGCGGTGGCGGCATCGGGGTGCACGAAGCTGCTGGTGAGGAACAGCGCCTCGGAGTTCTCGCCCCAGGCGCTCGGCGGCAGCCCCGCGCGCACGGCCAGGGTGTCCGGCCGCGCATCGGCCGGCAGTTCGACGCGCGCGATGCCCATCAGCCCTCCTCCGTGCCCTGAAGCGTCAGCGGCGAGCTGGCGCGCGCTTCGTCGTCGCCGTCGAACTGCAGCCGCCGCTGCGCCTCGAGCGCCGCCAGGTCGGCCGCACGCGGTGCACCGGTCACGTAGTGGCCGTCGAAGCAGCTCGCCTCGAAGCCGTCGAGTGCGGGGTTGAGCGCGCCGACGACGCGCTTCATCGCGTCGACGTCCTGGTAGATCAAGGCATCGGCGCCGATGAAGGCGCGGATCTGCTCGACGCTGCGGCCGTGCGCGATCAGCTCCTCCTTGGTCGGCATGTCGATGCCGTAGATGTTCGGGTAGCGCACCGGCGGCGCCGCCGAGGCCAGGTAGACGCGGCGCGCGCCGGCCTCGCGCGCCATCGCCACGATCTCCTGGCTCGTCGTGCCGCGTACGATGGAGTCGTCGACCAGCAGCACGGCGCGGCCGCGGAACTCGAGCGCGATCGCGTTGAGCTTCTGGCGCACGCTGCGCCGGCGCACCGCCTGGCCCGGCATGATGAAGGTGCGGCCGACGTAGCGGTTCTTCACGAAGCCCTCGCGGTAGGGCTTGCCGATGCGCTGCGCGAGCTGCATCGCGCTCGGGCGGCTGCTCTCGGGAACGGGGATCACGACGTCGATCTGCGAGGGCGGCATGGTCGAGATCACGCGCTGCGCCAGCGTCTCGCCCAGCTCGAGGCGCGCCTGATAGACGCTGATGCCGTCGAGCACCGAGTCCGGGCGCGCCAGGTACACGTACTCGAACATGCAGGGCTTGAGCGCATGCCGCGCGGCGCATTGGCGCGCGTGCACGCGGCCTTCGAGGTCGACGAAGATCGCCTCGCCGGGTGCGACGTCGCGCTCGAAGCGGTGCCCGGTGCCCTCGAGCGCGACCGACTCGCTGGCCACCACCACGTTGCCCTCCGCGCTGCGGCCCAGGCCCAGCGGCCGGATGCCGAACGGGTCGCGGAACGCGAGCAGGCCGTGCCCGGCGACGAGCGCCACCACCGCGTAGCTGCCTTCGAGGCGGCGGTGCACCGCGGCCACGGCCTTGAAGACCTCGTCGGGCGTGAGCGGCAGGTCGCGCGCCGCCGCCTCGAGCTCGTGCGCGAGCACGTTGAGCAGCACCTCGGTGTCGCTCTCGGTGTTGATGTGCCGGCGGTCGACCTCGCACAACTCGGCCTTGAGCGCCCGCGCGTTGGTCAGGTTGCCGTTGTGCACGAGCACGAGCCCGAACGGCGCGTTGACGTAGAACGGCTGCGCTTCCTCCTCGCTGTAGGCGTTGCCGGCGGTCGGGTAGCGCACCTGGCCGAGGCCCACGCTGCCCGGCAGCGCACGCATGTCGCGCGTGCGGAAGACGTCGCGCACCATGCCGCGTGCCTTGTGCATGTAGCACTTGGTGCCCTGCATCGTGACGATGCCCGCCGCGTCCTGCCCGCGGTGCTGCAGCAGCAGCAGCGCGTCGTAGATGAGCTGGTTGACGGGCGTCTTCGAGATCACGCCGACGATGCCGCACATGGGGTGGTCTTCCGTCGAATGGACGATGCCCGGTTCAGGCGCGGCGCACCGGCGCCGCATCCGGCAGCAGCGGCGCGAGCAGCGCCAGCGCCTGACCGAGCCAGCGCCCGCCCTGTGAGTGACGCCAGGCCTGCGATTGTGCGGCAGGCGTCAGCGTGACGACGAGCGCGAGTGCGAGCAGCAGCACCACGCCGCGCAGCGCGCCGAACACGGCACCGAGCAGCCGGTCGAGCGCGGAGAGCGGCGTGGCACGGATCAGCAGCCGCACGAGACGCGCCAGCAGCGCCCAGACCACGAGCACGGCGACGAAGGCCAGCGCGAACCCCGCGCCGAGGTTCAGGCCGCCGCCGGGCACGCCGACGGGCAGGCGCGGCGCGACGAACGGCGCCGCCCATTGCGCGGCAAACCAGGCCACCAGCCAGCCCGCGAGCGACAGCAGTTCGAAGACCACGCCGCGCACGAGGCCGACGAGCACCGACGCGAGCAGCAGCGCCCCCAGCGTCCAGTCGACCCAGCCGACGGCGGCCAGCGTCTGCGGCAGCGGATCCATCACAGCGCGAGGATGTTGGCCGGCAGGCCGGCCGCCTTGATCCGGCCCGCGGCGGCGGCGGCCTCCTCGCGCGTGCCGAACGGCCCCACGCGCACGCGCGTGCGGCGGCCGCCGTCGTTCTCGATGACCTGGGTGTAGGTCTTGAGGCCCAGGCGTTCGACCTTGGCTCGCGCCTCGCGCAGCGTGGCCGGGTCGACGTATGCACCGACCTGCACGACGAATCGGCCCGGAGCCGAAGCCGCGGCCGCCGCCCCCGCCGAGGCGTTGACTGCGGACGAAGGCACGGCTGGCGCCGCCGACGAAGGTGCGACGTGCAGCGTGGGCGACGCTGCGGCCTGCGGCGTGGGCGACGCTGCCGCCAGCGGCGCAGGCGACGGCTGCGGGTGCCGCAACGCTGCCGCCTGCGGCGCCGGTGCGCTCGCATGCGAGGCGGCCTGCCGGACCGCAGCCGGCGCCGCCGCCGGGGCCGCGGGCGGCGCGCCCGCCGCGGAGGCGGATGCAGCCGGCGCCGGTGGGGCAGCCGGGCGGGCAGCGGCGGGCGGCAGGTCGCTGCCCGCATCGGCCGGCGGCGGCATCGCGGCCGGCGGCCCCGCCGACTGCGTGCGCGCCGGGGGCGGCGCCGCCCGCCCCGGCAGCACGATCGGCGTGTCGACCGGCAGCGGGCGCGGCTGCGTGTCGAACAGCAGGGGCAGTCCGACGACGCCGGCGACGAGCAGCACGAGGGCGCCCACCAGGCGCCGGCGGGCGCGCAGGCGCGCCTGTTGCACGGCATCGTCGCCGGCGGGGGCCGGTTCGGCGGCGGGTCGGGTGAACGGCAGTCGCATGCGGGCCGGGCGGGCGCGGGCCCTCAGCTCGCTGCGCCTGCGCGGCCCCGCTCCGGGACATGGCGCGCCGCGAGCCGCGGCAACCCGGACTTCATCACGCCGCCCACGGTGTAGAAGGATCCGAAGACGACGATTCTATCGGCGGGGTCGGCCGCGGCCAGCGCAGCGGCCAGCGCCTCGGCCGGGCCGGCGTGTTCGTGCACCTCGACCGAGCGGCCATGCGCGGCAGGCGTCGCGCGCACCAGCGCCGCGAGTTCGGCAGCGCGGGCCGCGCGCGGCGTGGGCAGGTCACAGCAGTGCCAGGCGTCGACGAGCGGCGCGATCTTCGGCACCAAGCCCGCGATGTCCTTGTCCTTCATCGCGCCGAACACCGCCCGCGTGCGCGGATAGAAGCCCATCGCGTCGAGGCTCGCCGCCAGCGCCGCCACCGACTGCACGTTGTGCGCGACGTCGAGCACCACGGCGGGCCGGCCCGGCAGGATCTGGAAGCGCCCGGCCAGCTCGACGCGCGCCAGACCGCTGCGGATCGCCTGCGCGCCCACCGGCAGGCGCTCGCGCAGCGCCTCGAGCGCCGCGATCGCGCCCGAGGCGTTCAGCAGCTGGTTGGCGCCGCGCAGCGCCGGATAGGCGAGACCGGCGTAGCGCCGGCCGCGGCCGGACCAGCTCCATTGCTGGCGGTCGCCGCGGCATTGGAAATCGCGTCCGGCGAGCCACAGGTCCGCGCCCAGGCGCTGGCCGAACTCGACCAGGCTCGCGGGCGGCGCCGGATCGGCCACGATCGCCGGGCGGCCGGCGCGCATGATGTGCGCCTTCTCCCAGCCGATGCTCTCGCGGTCGGTGCCGAGGTACGCCATGTGGTCGAAGTCGACCGCGGTGATCACGGCGCAGTCGGCGTCGATGACGTTCACGGCATCGAGCCGGCCGCCCAGGCCGACTTCGAGGATCGCGACGTCGAGCGGCGCCTGCGCCAGCAGACGCAGGATGGCCAGCGTCGTGAACTCGAACCAGCTGAGCGGCGTGCCCGCGCGCGCCGCCTCCACCGCCTCGAAGTGCGGCAGCAGGGCCGCCGCCGGCACCGGCTCGCCGTCGATGCGGCAGCGCTCGGTGAAGTGCACCAGGTGCGGCTTGATGTACAGGCCCGTGCGCCAGCCGGCATGGCGCGCGATCGATTCGAGCATCGCGCAGGTCGAGCCCTTGCCGTTGGTGCCCGCCACGCTGATCACCGGCACGGCAAAGCGCAGCCCGAGGCGATCGCGCACCGCGGCGACGCGCGCCAGGTCCTTCTCGGTCGACTTGACGTGCCGCTGCTCGAGGTGCGCGAGCCACTGGTCGATCGTGGTGAAGCGCGTCATGCGACGGCAAGCGGAGGACGGGCGAGCCGGGCGGCGGCCGGCTGCCCATCGGGCGCAGCGGCGGCCGGCCGGCGGCGGCTCAGGCTACGGCGTCGGCACTCTGCCGCTGCAGCAGCGCGAGCAGCCGCGCGATCGTCGCGCGCAGCTGGCGCCGGTCGCAGATCATGTCGAGCGCGCCTTTGCCGAGCAGGAACTCGGCGCGCTGGAAGCCCTCGGGCAGCTTCTCGCGCACGGTGTTCTCGATCACGCGCGGGCCGGCGAAGCCGATGAGCGCCTTGGGCTCGGCAATGACGATGTCGCCGAGGAAGGCAAAGCTGGCCGACACCCCGCCCATCGTCGGATCGGTGAGCACGCTGACGTAGGGCAGCTTCTTCCTGGCCAGCAGCGTGAGCGCGGCGTTCGTCTTGGCCATCTGCAGCAGGCTCAGCAAGCCCTCCTGCATGCGCGCGCCGCCGGTGGCCGCGAAGCTGACGAAAGGCAGCTTCTGCTCGACCGCCGCCTCGACGCCGCGCACGAAGCGCTCGCCGACCACCGAACCCATCGAGCCGCCCATGAAGTCGAACTCGAAGGCGGCCGCGACCACCGGCACGCTCAGCACCGCGCCGCCCACCACCACCAGCGCGTCGGTCTCGCCGGTGGCCTCGAGCGCGTCCTTGAGACGCTGCGGGTACTTCTTGCTGTCCTTGAATCTGAGCGGATCGACCGGAACGACCTCCTGACCGATCTCCCAGCGTCCTTCCGGATCGAGGAAGGCGTCGAGCCGCGCGCGCGCGCCGATGCGGTGGTGGTGGTCGCACTTGGGGCAGACGGCGAGGTTCTTGTCCAGATCGCTCTTGTAGAGCACCGTCTCGCAGGCCGGGCACTTGATCCACAAGCCCTCGGGCATGGCCCGGCGCTGCTCGGGATCGGTCTGCTGGATCTTGGGCGGCAGCAGCTTTTCCAACCAGCTCATCGGGTGACTCCTTCGCCGGCCCTCGGGGCCGATTCGTCCAGCGCGGCGCGGATCTCGGACATGAAGGCGCGCGCCGCCGAGGCGGCAGCGGCCGTCGCATCCGCCGCGGGGGGTGCATTGTCGCGCGTCGCGGCCTGCAGCAGCTCGACCAGCCGAGAACCGATCACCACCGCGTCGGCCGCTGCCGCCACGGCGCGCGCCGTCGCCGCGTCGCGGATGCCGAAACCCACACCCACCGGAACGCGCACGTGGCGACGGATGCGCGGCACCATCGCGGCCACCGCCGCCGTATCGAGGTGGCCGGCGCCGGTGACGCCCGCGAGCGAGACATAGTAGACGTAGCCGCTCGCGACGCGTCCGACCTGCGCCATGCGCTCGTCGCTCGAGGTGGGCGCGAGCAGGAAGATGAGGTCGATGCCGGCGGCCCGGGCGCGCGCGGCGAGCACCTCGCATTCCTCGGGCGGGTAGTCGACGACGAGCAGGCCGTCGACGCCGGCAGCCGCGGCGTCGCGCACGAAGGCGCCGTCGCCTGCGCGCTGGTCGTAGCGCTCGATCGGGTTCGCGTAGCCCATCAGCACCACCGGCGTGGCGGCGTCGCGCCCACGGAACGCGCGCACCATCGCCAGCACCTGCCGCATGCCGATGCCGCGCGCGAGTGCACGCTCGCTCGCCTTCTGGATCACCGGGCCGTCGGCCATCGGGTCGCTGAAGGGCACGCCGAGCTCGACGATGTCGGCCCCGCCGGCGACCAGCGCGTGCATGATCTGCGGCGTGGCGTCGGCCAGCGGGTCGCCGGCCGTCACGTAGGGGATGAGCGCCTTGCGGCCCTGCGCCTGCAGCGCCTGCAGCGTGGCGGCGATGCGGCTCATCGCGCCTCGCTCCCGGGCGGCAGCCCGCGCGGCGCGCGCTGCGGCGGTGCGGCGGCGTCGGCCCATTCGGCCACGGCAGCGATGTCCTTGTCGCCACGGCCCGACAGGTTGACCAGCAGATGCTGGTCGGGCTGCATCGACGCGGCCAGCTTCATGGCATGGGCCACCGCGTGGCTCGATTCGAGCGCCGGGATGATGCCCTCGGTGCGGCACAGGCGGTGGAAGGCGGCCAGCGCCTCGTCGTCGGTGATCGACACGTATTCGGCGCGGCCGCAGTCCTTGAGGTAGGCGTGCTCGGGTCCGACGCCGGGGTAGTCGAGCCCGGCCGAGATCGAGTGCGTCTCGACGATCTGGCCGTCGTCGTCCTGCAGCAGATAGGTGCGGTTGCCGTGCAGCACACCGGGCGAGCCGGCGCCGAGCGAGGCCGCATGCCGCCCGCTCGCCAGACCCTGCCCGCCGGCCTCGACGCCGACGCGGCGCACCGCCTCGTGCGGGAGGTAGGGGTAGAAGATGCCCATCGCGTTGCTGCCGCCGCCGACGCAGGCGATCACCACGTCGGGCTGGCGACCGGCGGGGCCGCCCAGTTCCTCGATCAGCGCGGGCATCTGCACCAGGCACTCGTCGCCGATCACGCGCTGGAAGTCGCGCACCATCGTCGGATACGGGTGCGGGCCGGCCACGGTGCCGATGAGGTAGAAGGTGTTCGCGACATTCGTGACCCAGTCGCGCAGCGCCTCGTTGAGCGCGTCCTTGAGCGTGCGGCTGCCGCTGTGCACGGGCACCACCTCGGCGCCCAGCAGCCGCATGCGATAGACGTTCGGGCTCTGGCGCCGCAGATCCTCGGCGCCCATGTAGACCACGCAATCCAGACCCCAGCGCGCACAGACGGTGGCCGTGGCCACGCCGTGCTGGCCGGCGCCGGTCTCGGCGATGACGCGCGGCTTGCCCATGCGGCGCGCCAGCAGCGCCTGGCCGATGGTGTTGTTGATCTTGTGCGCGCCGGTGTGGTTGAGGTCCTCGCGCTTGAGGTGGATCTGCGCGCCGCCGATCTCGCGGCTCAGGCGTGCGGCGTGGTAGATCGGACTCGGCCGCCCGACGTAATGTGCGAGCTCGTGGTGGAACTCGCGCTGGAACGCGGCGTCGTCGCGGCAGCGCGCGTAGGCGGCCTCGAGTTCGTGCAGCGCGTGCGTGAGCGTCTCGGCGACGAAGCTGCCGCCGTAGCTCGTGCCGCGCACGGGCCCGAAGTGCCCGCGCGCGTCGGGCTGTCGATAGTTCAGCATCAGGCAATCGATCAGGCTCGGTGGAAGGTGCCGGCGCGCCAGGCATCGGCCGCGCGCACCGCGTCGCAGAAGCGCCGCATCAGCGCGGCATCCTTGATGCCCTTGGCGCGCTCGACGCCGGAACTCACGTCAACGGCGCAGGGCCGGACGCGCAGCACCCCATCGATCACATTGGCAGGATTCAACCCACCAGACAAAACGACCGGACAGGGCACGCCGGGTGGCACTCGTGACCAATCGAAGACTACTCCCGCCCCGCCGTAGCCCGGGACATGGGCGTCGAGCAGCAGGGCCTGCGCGGTGCGGAACCGGCGGGCGAAGTCTAGCAAATCGAGCCCCTCGCGCATGCGCGCGGCGCGCAGATAGGGGCGCCCGGCGGCCTGGCACTGCTCGGGCGTCTCGTCGCCGTGGAACTGCAGCAGCGCCTGCGGCACGGCCTGGAGGCCGGCGGCCAGCTCGGCGGCCGTGGCGTTGACGAACAGCAGCACCGGCGTGACGAAGGGCGGAAGCGTGCGCGCGAGCGCGCCGGCGCGCGCGGCGCTCACGCAGCGCGCGCTGCCGGGCCACAGCACGAAACCCACCGCGTCGGCGCCGGCGGCCACCGCGGCGGCGACGTCGGCCTCGCGCGTGAGGCCGCAGATCTTGATGCGCGTGCGGCTCATCGCGCGCGCTGCCCGTGGCCGCGCCGCGCCGCACGGCATTCGACGTCAGGGCAGCCACTCCATGGCGGGCGTGTGCTCGGGGATGCCATGCGCGGCATCGTAGTACGGCCCGACGAAGTACAGCCCGTCGGGTGGGAAGGTGGGCGCGGCGGCGTCTCGGCGGCGCGCCTCCAGCACTTCGGACATCCAGGCGGGTCGATGGCGCCCGCTGCCCACCGCCACGAGGCAGCCGACGATGTTGCGGACCATGTGGTGCAAGAAGGCGCTGGCGTCGAAATCGAAGCGCCAGTAGCGGGCCATCGGTGCGCCGCGCGACGTGATCGTGATCTCGCGCATCGTCTTCACCGGCGAGCGCGCCTGGCATTCGGCGGCGCGGAACGAGCTGAAGTCGTGCGCGCCGACGAGGCAGTCGGCCGCGGCGCGCATCGCCGCGCCGTCGAGCGGACGGAACACCCAGCCGCAGGCACCTTGTTCGATCGCCGGACGCACCGCCGACTCGAGCACGAGAAAGCGATAGCGGCGCCCGCGCGCGCTCGAACGCGCGTGGAAGTCCGGCGCCACCGGCCGGCACCACTGCACCGCGATGTCGGGCGGCAGGTAGCGGTTGACGCCCCGCACCCAGGAGAACGGCGTGCGCTCGACCGGTACGTCGAGGTGAACGACCTGGTTCAGCGCGTGCACGCCGGCGTCGGTGCGGCCGGCGCAGAGGGTGCGCAGCGGGTGCTGCGCGAACTGCGCCAGCGCCCGCTCGAGCCGGTCCTGCACGGTGCGCCCGCCCGGCTGCGACTGCCAGCCGGCATAGGCCTGGCCGCGGTACGCAAGGCCGAGCGCGAGGCGCCGGCTCATGGCGGTGCGCGAACGCGCGCAGCCGTCCTCAGCCGAGCGATTCGAGCATCGACTCGGCCTTGGAGCGCAGCACGCCCGAGGCCTTGGCGATCACTTCCTCGAGCAAGTCGCGTGCGCCTTCGAGATCGCCGATCTGGCGGAACTCCTCGGCCAGCTCGAGCTTGCGCTCGAGCGGATCGGTGTCGGGCGGCAGCGTCGAAGGGCCGAGATCGACGCCGGCGCCGAGCGCGCCAAAATCGCTCGCCGGCGCGGCCGCGGACTTGGCCAGATCGGCATCGAGGTCGCCGAGATCGAAGTCGAGCCCGGCGGGCTCGGGCGCTGGTGCCGCAGGCCGGGCCGCCGGGATCGTGGGCGCGTCGAGCTCGAACTCGAGCGGCGACGGCGTCAGCGCCTGCGTCGCTTCGGCCGCCGGCGGCGGCAGCGTGTCGCCGCCTGCGAGGTCGAGATCGAGGTCGAGCCCGCTGTCGAGCCTGGCATCGGGCGCCGGCTGGAATGCCGCCGGATTGACCGGCGCCGTGTACGGCACGGTCGACGCGCCGAGCGGCTCCACCGGCTGCCCCTTCGAGCCGATGATGGCCTCGGGCTGCCCGCCGGGCTGGTACAGCGGATTGTCCGGGTCGATGCCGAGGCCGAGCTGCTGCGCCTTGGCCCAGTCCTCGCCGCTGCCCTGCGTCAGGTTGTGCACCTGCGTGGCCAGCAGCTCGAAGCCCTTGGCGTCGCGCCGCTTGGCGTAGACCTCGAGCAGCTTGATGCGGATCGCCATGCGCTCGGGGTTGGCGCGCATCGCCTCCTTGAGGATCTCCTCGGCCTGCAGGTCGCGTCCGTAGGCCAGATAGACATCGGCTTCGGCGACCGGATCGACGTCGCCGATCGCGTCGAGCTGGCTCAGCGAATAGCTCGCCGACGACGAGCTCTGGCTGCCGGTGGCCTCGCGCGTGTCGATGCGCTGCCCGCCGCTCGCGCCGAAGAACGAATCGGGCTGCAGCCGGCTCTCGAGGAACGAGGTCTCGCCGCCGGCCTTGCGCCCGCGGCTGCGCAGGCGATACAGGCCCAGGCCGGCGAGCAAGGCGACGAGCACGCCGGCGCCGGGCAGCAGCAAGGGGTTGTCGAGCAGCGCGTCGAGCCAGCCGGGCTCGGCCGCCGGTTTGGCCGGGGCCGCTGCGGGCTTGGCGGCCGGCGCGGGCGCAGGCGCCGCGGGCGCCGGGCTCGGCAGCGCCGGCGGCGCCGTCGCGACCACGGGCGCCGCCGGTGCGGAGGCAGGCGTCGCCACGGCCGGCGCCGTGCCGGCCGGAGCGCTGGCCGCGCCCTGCTGCAGCTTCTTCAAGTCCTCGACGTTGCGCTTGAGCTCGTCGAGCCGCGCCGCCTGTGCCAGTTTCTCGCGCGCGGCCGATGCCTGCACCTCGGGCGCCGCCGGTTTGACCGCGCCCTGCGACAGCGTGAGCTTGTCGGGTGCGGCGGTGGTGGGTTTGCGGTCCTCCACCTGGGTCTGCACACGGCCCGAAGCCTGCCGTGGCGGCTGCGCTTCGGCCGTCGTGGTGGTGCCGGCGGCCAGGCGCTGCCGGTAGGCTGCGAAGTCCGAGCTTTGGGCGACGACGATCTCGTGCGCCTGCTGCGCGTCGAGCTTGCCCGCCTCCTCGGCCGAAGGCACCGTGAGGACGGCACCCGCCTTGAGACGGCTCATGTTCTCGCCCATGAAGGCCTGCGGGTTCGCGCGAAACAGCGCGACCAGCATCTGGTCGAGCGAGACACCCGGCCTGCGCACCTGGCCCGCGATGCGGCTGAGCGAGTCGCCCGGGCGAACCGGGTACTCCTGCGCGCCGCCGGGCGCAGCCGCGACCGGCGGCGCTGCGGCGGGCCCGGGTGCGGGGCGCGGCACCGGTTGCGCGCGCGGGGCAGGCGCCGGCGCCGCCGCGACCGGCGGCGCAGCAGGCGTCGGGGGCGCAGGTGCCGCCGGCGCTGCCGCCGGCGCTGCAGCGCCCGCCTGCGCGCTGCGTAGCGTCGGCGGGTCGAACAGCATCGTGTAGTCGCGCACGAAACGGCCCGAGCTCCACGCCGCCTCGATGATCACGTCGACGAAGGGCTCGAGCACCGCGCGCTCGCTCGACACGCGCAGTACGCTGCGCCCGTCGGGCCGGCGCACGAGCTGCACCTGCGCCGCGCCGAGCGCGGCGTTGTACTCGACGCCCTGCGCCTTGTAGATGTCGGGCGAGGCAACGCGCAGCTTCAGCGACGCGGCCTCGTCGGGCGTGATCGCGGTCACCTCGATCTCGGCGCGCAGGGGCTCGCCGAGCGCAGACTGCACCGCCAGACGCCCGAGGCCGAGCGCCCAGGCCTGCGCGCCCCACAGGCAGGCCGCCGCCAGAGCGACGCCGGTAAGCGCAAAACGCGTCGGAGCAGACAGCGCGGCGGGCATTTCCGTGGTCGAGCGATGCTTCAAGGCTTGTCCCCCAGACGAATCGGCCCGCTCGTCGAGCAGCCGCCCTGCGATTTCAGGGGCGAAGCCGGAACCGGATCCCGACCCCAGACCCCCGACCTCCCGAAACCGAAAGAATATCAAGCATATAAGAGCGCAAGCTCATCCAGACACTGACGAGCCTGCGCGAAAAGCTTTGTTTCCCGGCACTGTTGCCCATGTTGTCGGCCCGCAACGCCGGCGGCCGGGGCCAGGAGCCTGTGAAAACATGAATCGCGCCCGCAATTCGTATCTTCACAGGACCCGATTCACCGCTCGAGCAGGATGCGCAGCATGCGCCGCAGCGGCTCGGCGGCGCCCCACAGGAGTTGATCGCCGATCGTGAAGGCACCGAGGTAGGCCGGGCCCATGGCCAGCTTGCGCACGCGACCAACCGGAATCTGCAGCCTGCCCGTCACCGCCACCGGCGTGAGCTCGCGCAGCGTCGCCTCGCGCGTGTTGGGCACGAAGCGCACCCACTCGTTGTCGGCCCGGATCATGGCCTCGACCTCGGTCAGCGGCACGTCCTTCTTCAGCTCGAGCGTCAGGCTCTGGCTGTGGCAGCGCATTGCGCCCACGCGCACGCAGATCGAATCGATCGGCACGGCCGGCGCCGTGAAGCCCGGCCCGCGGCCGAGGATCTTGTTGGTCTCGGCGCCGCCCTTCCATTCCTCGAGGCTGGTGCCGTCGCCGCGGTCGGCGTCGATCCAGGGGATCAGGCTGCCGGCCAGCGGCACCATGAAGTTTTTCGTCTCCTCGGGTCCGAGCGTGCGCTGGCGCTCGGCCACCAGGCGGTCGATCTCGAGGATGGCGCTGGCCGGGTCGTCGAGCAGGCTCTTCACCGTGCCGTTCAGCGTGCCCATCTGCGTGAGCAGTTCGCGCATGTGTTGCGCCCCGCCGCCGCTGGCCGCCTGGTAGGTGGTGGCCGTCATCCACGCGACGAGGTCGGCCTTGAACAAGGCCCCCAGACCCATCAGCATGCAGCTCACGGTGCAGTTGCCGCCGATGTAGTCCTTGACGCCGCGCGCCAGCGCGGCGTCGATGAGCGGCCGGTTCACCGGGTCGAGCACGATCACCGCGTCGTCGTTCATGCGCAGCGTCTTGGCCGCGTCGATCCACCAGCCCTTCCAGCCGGCGGCGCGCAGCGGGCCATGGGTGACCTTGGTGAAATCGCTGCCCTGGCAGGTGAGGACGACGTCGCAGGCGCCCAGAGCGTCGAGGTCGGTCGCCGGCAGCAGCTTGCGCTCGCCCTTCGCGAATTTCGCGATCGCCGCGGGCAGCGTGCCGCCGGCATTGCTGGTGCTGAAGAACACCGGCTCGATTTGCGCGAAGTCGCCTTCGGCTTGCATGCGCTGCACGAGCACGGAGCCGACCATGCCGCGCCAGCCGACGAGGCCGACGCGCGGATTGCTGGGGAGTGCCATTCGATCTTGCCTTTGCCCTGGTTCCGGACCCCTGACTGCTCCCGGCTCGCTTCGCCGGGGTCCAGTGGGGGAACGGGGGCGAGACGAACCGCGAGCGTCAGCTCTTGATGCGGGTCATGGTTCTGCCGCTGCGCAAGGCATCGCCGGCGGCGCCGGCGAGGGCGGCAACGACCGCCTCGCCCATTTCGCGCGTGCCGACCTTGCTCGTGCCTTCGCTCCAGAGGTCCGGCGTGCGCAGCCCGGCCGCGAGAACGGCCTGGACAGCCGACTCGATGCGCTCGGCGGCCTGCGGTTGCTGGAGCGAGTAGCGCAGCATCATGGCGACGGAAAGAATTGTAGCGAGGGGGTTGGCAACCCCCTTGCCGGCGATGTCGGGGGCGCTGCCGTGGCTGGGTTCGTACAGGCCCTTGCCGTTCGCGTCCAGGCTCGCCGAAGGCAGCATGCCGATCGAGCCGGTGAGCATCGCCGCCTCGTCGCTGAGGATGTCGCCGAACAGGTTGCCGGTGACGACGACGTCGAACTTTCTGGGCGCGCGCACGAGCTGCATCGCGGCGTTGTCGACGTACATGTGTTCGAGCTCGACGTCGGGGTATTGCGCGTGCACCGCGCTCACCACGTCCTTCCAGAACTGGAAGGTCTCGAGCACGTTGGCCTTGTCGACGCTCGTCACCTTCCCGCGGGCGCCCGGGCGACCGCTTGCGGATGCACGCTTGCTCGCCGCCTGGAACGCCACATGCGCGATGCGCTCGATCTCGGGCCGGCTGTAGCGCATGGTGTCGAAGGCCTCCTCGGCACCGGGGAAATGCCCGTCGACTGCCGTGCGCCGGCCGCGCGGCTGGCCGAAATAGATGTCGCCCGTGAGCTCGCGGATGATCAGGATGTCCAGACCGGCCACCAGCTCGGGCTTGAGCGAGGACGCCTGCACGAGCGCGTCGTAGCACAGCGCCGGGCGCAGGTTGGCGAACAGCCCCAGATGCTTGCGCAGGCCGAGGATCGCCTGCTCGGGCCTGAGCGGGCGCTCGAGCCGGTCGTATTTCCAGTCGCCCACCGCGCCGAACAAGACGGCGTCGGCCTGCCGGGCGAGCGCGAGCGTCGCTTCGGGCAGCGGGTGGCCATGCGCGTCGTACGCCGCGCCGCCGACCAAGGCGGTCTCGGTCTCGAACTTCAGGTCGAGTGCGCCGAGCACACGCACGGCCTCGGCCACGATCTCGGGGCCGATGCCGTCGCCCGGCAAGATGGCGATCTTCATGCTGGGTTACCTCGCGGCGCTTCAGCCCAGATGCGTCCGGGCCAGCCAGGGCATGCGCGCCAGGCGCTCGGCCTCGAACGCGCGGATCTTGTCGGCGTGGCGCAGCGTGAGCCCGATGTCGTCGAAGCCGTTGACCAGGCAGTACTTGCGAAACGGCTGCACCTCGAAGGGCAGCTCGCGCCCGTCGGGCTCGATCACCGCCTGGCGCGGCAGGTCGATCGTCAGGCTGTATCCCGGGAAGGCCGCCGCCTCGTCGAACAGGCGTGCCACCTGCGCGTCGGGCAGCACGATCGGCAGCAGGCCGTTCTTGAAGCAGTTGGAGAAGAAGATGTCCGCATAGCTGGGCGCGATCAGCGCCCGGAAACCGTACTGCTCGAGCGCCCAGGGCGCGTGCTCGCGGCTCGAGCCGCAGCCGAAGTTCTGACGTGCCAGCAGGATGCTCGCGCCCTGATAGCGCGGCTGGTTCAGCACGAAGTCGGGGTTCGGCCGGCGCGTCGCGCTGTCCTGCCCGGGCTCGCCCTTGTCGAGGTAGCGCCAGGCGTCGAACAGGTTGGGACCGAACCCGGTGCGCGCGATCGATTTCAGGAACTGCTTGGGGATGATGGCGTCGGTGTCGACGTTGGCGCGGTCGAGCGGCGCGACCAGACCCTTGTGCACGGTGAAGGCTTGCATGGCGTGCTCTCGTTGATCGGGCAAGGCCCTCAGGCGAAGCGGCGGACGTCGACGAAGTGCCCGTGCAGCGCCGCCGCTGCCGCCATCGCCGGGCTCACCAGATGCGTGCGGCCGCCCGCACCCTGGCGGCCTTCGAAGTTGCGGTTGCTCGTGCTGGCGCAGCGCTCGCCGGGCTCGAGGCGGTCGGCGTTCATCGCCAGGCACATCGAGCAGCCCGGTTCGCGCCACTCGAAGCCCGCGGCCAGGAAGATCTCGTGCAGCCCCTCGCGCTCGGCCTGCGCCTTCACCGGGCCGGAGCCCGGCACCACCAGCGCCAGGCGCACGCCGGGCGCGACGCGGCGCGCCAGCCGCCTGACCACGGCGGCGGCGTCGCGCAGGTCCTCGATGCGGCTGTTGGTGCACGAGCCGATGAAGACCTTGTCGATGTGGATGTCGGTGATCGGCCGGTTCGGATCGAGCCCCATGTAGGCGAGCGCGCGCTCGATGGCGCCGCGCTTGACCGCGTCCTTCTCCTTGTCGGGGTCGGGCAGGCGGGCGTCCACCGGCAGCACCATCTCCGGCGAAGTGCCCCAGCTCACCTGCGGCGCGATGCGCGCCGCGTCGAGCTCGACCACGGCGTCGAAATGCGCGCCCTCGTCGCTGTGCAGCGTGCGCCAGTGCGCGACGGCCTGCTCCCAGGCCGGTCCCTCGGGTGCGAACGGCCGGCCGCGGACGTACTCGATCGTCTTGTCGTCGACGGCGACGAGCCCCGAGCGCGCGCCGGCTTCGATCGCCATGTTGCACACGGTCATCCGCCCTTCCATGCCGAGCGCGCGGATCGCGCTGCCGGCGAACTCGATCGTGTAGCCGGTGCCGCCCGCGGTGCCGATGCGGCCGATGATCTCCAGCACGACGTCCTTGGCCGTGACGCCCCGGCCGAGGCGGCCCTCGACCTTGACGAGCATGTTCTTGGCCTTGCGCGCGAGCAGCGTCTGCGTGGCCAGCACATGCTCGACCTCGCTCGTGCCGATGCCGTGCGCCAGCGCGCCGAAGGCGCCGTGCGTGCTGGTGTGGCTGTCGCCGCAGACCACCGTCATGCCCGGCAGCGTGGCGCCGTTCTCGGGGCCGATCACGTGCACGATGCCCTGGCGCCTGTCGAGAAAGGGGTAGTAGGCGGCGGCGCCGAAGGCGGCGATGTTGGCGTCGAGCGTGCGCACCTGCAGCCGGCTCGTCGGGTCCGCGATGCCGTCGTAGCCGCGCTCCCAGCCGGTGGTGGGCGTGTTGTGGTCGGCGGTGGCGACGATCGAGCTGCTGCGCCAGACCTTGCGCCCGGCCAGGCGCAGGCCCTCGAAGGCCTGCGGGCTCGTCACTTCGTGCACGAGGTGGCGGTCGATGTAGAGGATGGCGGTGCCGTCCTCCTCGGCGTGGACGACATGGTCGTCCCAGAGCTTGTCGTACAGGGTGCGGGCGGTCATGGCGGGCGCAGGGTGATGCGCGGATTGTCGCCGCAAGCGCCCGGGCCACGCCGGCGGCAGGGCCAGTGCGTCGGTGCGTCGGTGCGTCGGTGCGTCGGTGCGTCGGTGCGTCGGTGCGTCGGTGCGTCGGTGCGTCGGTGCGTCGGGGCGTCGGGGCGTCGGGGCGCCTGGGCGCTCGGGCGCCGGGGCGGAAAATGCCGGCATGAAGCGCAGCCTCGTCGTCCTCGCCTTTGCCTTCGCCGCCCTGCTCGCCTACCTCGCGCTGTGGCCGGTGCCCGTCGAGCCCGTGGCCTGGCGGGCGCCAACATCCGCCGGCTACAGCGGGCCGCACACGCCGAACCAGTTGTTGGCCGGCCTCACCGTCGTGCCGCTGGGCCGGGAGGAAGGGCCCGAGCACATCGCGCTCGGGCGCGACGGCCGGCTCTACGCCGCGGTGGCCGGCGGCAAGATCCTGCGCATGGCGCCCGACGGCACGGCGCAGCAGGTGTTCGCCGACACCGGCGGGCGCGTGCTCGGCTTCGACTTCGACGCCGCGGGCAACCTGATCGCCGCCGACGCCGTCAGGGGCCTCCTCTTCGTGGCGCCCGACGGCAAGGCCAGGGTACTGGCCGACCGGCACGACGGCGCGCCGATCCGCTGCGCCGACGCCGTGGTGGTGGCGGGAAGCGGCCGGATCTACTTCAGCGACGCCTCGACGCGCTTCGCGCCGGCGCAATGGGGCGGCACCTTCGAGGCGAGCGTGCTCGACATCCTCGAGCAAAGCTGCACCGGGCGCGTCCTGGAGTACGACCCCGGCACGCGCACCACGCGCTTGCTGGCGCAAGGCATCTGCTTCGCCAACGGCGTGGCGCTGGCCGGCGACGAGCGCGCGCTCTATGTCGCCGAGACCGGCAAGTACCGTGTCTGGCGCATCGACGTCGCGGCGCACGAACTCGACCTGCGCCGGCCTTCGCCGCAGGCGCAGATCGTGCTGGACAACCTGCCCGGCTACCCCGACAACCTGATGCGCGGCCTGGACGGCCGCATCTGGCTGGGCCTGGCCAAACCCCGCAGCGCCACCGTCGACGCACTGGCCGACAAGCCCTGGCTGCGCAAGCTGACGCTCAGGCTGCCGCGCGCGCTGTGGCCGGTGCCCAAGGCCTACGGCCACGTGATCGCGTTCAACGAGGCCGGCCGCATCGTCGCCGACCTGCAGGACCCGAGCGGCGCCTGGCCCGAGACCACCGGCATCACCGAGACGCGCGAGCGCCTGTACGTGCAGAGCCTGCACGGCAAGGGGCTGGCGTTCCGGCCGCTGTAGCGCGCAAGGCGGCCGGCATCCTGGGGTTGGACGGCGCGCTGGCATGTGGTTCAATTCCAACGCTGGGGCGGAGTCACGGTGCACCGCCCCTGATGCAGCGCTGCGAACGGTCCCGATGCGACCCACCGATCCGTCCAGGGCGGAGATGCATGAGCCGGAGTTGCGACCGGGCCGGGACGCTGGCGCGGCAATGCGGTGGCCGCCTGGGCCGTCGCGCCGGGCCATAGCCGAAGAGACCGCGGCCGGACACGGGCAACGCGCTCGGCGGCCGGCGCCGGAGACGCTGGCGGGATGGCAAGCGCCCGCCCGAAGACGGCATTGAACGCACATCTCCGGAACGCGATGCCGAGCCTTGTCCCTGCGTCCCAGCCAGCACTGCGGCTGTTCGGTACGCCGCAACTGAACCCCCAGGGCGGCCCGGCGCATTTGTTCCGGCCCCAGCGGCCGTACCAGGCCTTGGCCTTCCTGGCCTGCCGCTGCGCATGGGTGCCACGCGCCGAGCTGGCCAGTTGGCTCTGGCCCGAACACGAGCCGGCGCTGGCGCGAAAGAACCTGCGCAAGGTGCTGGTGCAGGCGCGCGAGATCGCCGGCGACGGACTCGAAGTGCAGGGCGAGTTGCTGCGCTGGCTCGTCGACAGCGATGTTCGACGCTTCGAGGCAGCCTGCGCGGCTGCATCCGACGAGGAGGTGGTGCAGATCTATGGCGCACCCCTGCTGCAGGGACTCGAGCCGGGTCTGGGTTCGGCTGCGCGCGAATGGCTGCAGGACGAGCGCACGCGGCTGCAGCAGCGCTGGCGCGCAGCGATGCTGCGCAGCATCCAACGTTTGGCCGGGGTCGGCACCGGCGCGCTCGATGAGGCTGCCGTGCGCGCCGCTGGGCCGGGGCCCGACCTGGCCGCCGAAGTCGGACGCGCCGGCGAACTGGCATCGGCGGCGGCGCGCTGCGAACGGCTTGTGGCTGCCGATCCACTCGACGACGAGGCCGTCGGCGCGCTGGTGGCGTTGCGCTCGGTGCTTGGCCAACGCGGGGCGGCACTGCGTGTCCTCGATGAACACGAGCGGCGGCTGGCCGACTCGCTGGGCCTGGAGCCCAGCGCCGCGCTGCGCCGCGCACGCCAATGCCTGCTCGCACCAAGCGGCACGGACGTCGGCGCGCCCGCGGCGGCGCAAGGCGCTGCGCAGGCACGACCATCGGCAGGGCCGACGCCGACCGCGGACGACGCTTTCGTCGGCCGCCGTGTCGAGGTACTGCAGCTGCGCGACCTGCTCGCGCGGCCCGCGTGCCGCCTGCTGACGATCACGGGCCCCGGAGGGATCGGCAAGACGCGGCTGGCGCGGCGTGCAGTCGCCGAACTCGCACCGCGTTTCATGGGGGGCGCCTACTGGATCAGCGGCGCCGGCCTGAACGACGCGGCCCAGCTCGGGCAGCGACTGGCCGCAGCGCTCGAACTCGCATTGCGCGGCGAGCTGGCGCTGTGGTTGCAGATCGCTCACGGCATCGGAGCGCGCTCGGTACTCGCCGTGCTGGACAACGTCGAACAGGTCGAAGGCGCGGCGGCGGCGTTGCACGACCTGCTTGTCGCCTGTCCCGGCTTGAAGCTGCTGGTCACCTCGCGTGAGCGGCTGGGCATCGACGGCGAATGGCTGCTGCCGCTGCAAGGCCTGCCGCTGCCAGACATCGACGAGCAGGAGACGGATGTCCTGCGCAGCTTCGACGCCGTGCGGCTGTTCGAGTTGCGCGCGCGCATGCACGCGCCGGCGTTCGATTTCGAGGCGCAGGCCGCCGGCGTGGTGCGGCTGCTGCACGCGGTACAGGGCCTGCCGCTCGCGATCGAGATTGCCGCACCCTGGGCGCGTCTGCTGCCGGCGGCGCAGATTGCCGACGAGATCGAACGCTCCGGCGAACTCCTCGCCGGCCGCGGCGCCGGCGGCCTGGACGACAGCTTCGACATCTCCTGGCGGCGTCTGTCGGACGATGAACGTGCGGCTCTGGTGCAGCTGGCGGCGCTGCCCGACGCCTGCGACCTGGAGATGGCACGCCAGGTCGCCGAGGTGGCGCTGCCCGTACTCGCCGCGCTGGCGGACAAATCGCTGCTGCAAGCACAGGACAGTGGCCGATTCGGCCTGCATCCGCTGATCCGGCAGTGCGCGCTGGCGCGCGCGGGCGTCCCGGACATCGTGCGCCAGCGCCATGCCGAGCATGTCGCGCGCTGGCTCGAACGCCTGGGCGAGTCCGCCGGTTCCACGCGTTGGCGCGACATCGAGCGCTCGATGGTCCACCTGCGCTCCGCCTGGGCCTGGGCGCTGGCGCAGCGCCAGGGGGAGCTGGTATCGCGCAGCGCGCGCGCGCTGATGCTGTACTTCGAGGGCCAGGGACTGTGGGCCGAAGGGATGATCCTGCTCGCGGGCGGAGTCGATGCCTTCGGGGCCTTTGAGGCCTGCGCGCGTGACGGAGATCTTGCCGGCGCAGCCGCGCTCTGCCACTGCCTGCGCGCGCTCGCGACGCTGCAGTACCGGGCCGGCGAGCTCGAGGGCGCCGAGAGCAGCGCGCGCCGCGGGCTGCGCTTGGCGCAGCGCCTGCGCGACGGCCGCGCCGTCAAGGCCAATCTCAACACGCTCGGCCTCAGCCTGTGGCTGCGTGGCCGCTTCCGCGAGGCCCAGCCCTGCTTTGCGCAGGCGCTGCGACGCGCCGAACGCGACAACGACACGCCGGGCGCCGCGGTCTTCATCGGCAACCTTGCGATGGTCGAGACGGCACTCGGCAACTACGCCCAGGCCGTCGCGCTGTACGAGCGCTCGCTCGCAGGCGATCGCAGCCTGCGCACGCCGGCCAGCCTGGCCAACACGCTCAACAACGCCGCCAATGCGGCACGCGCGCTCGACGCGCGCGAGCACGCGCATGCGCGCCTGGCCGAGGCGCTGGCACTGTGCGAGCGGCATCAGCTGCGTTCGGTGCGACCCTTCGTTCTCGTCAACCTGGCGTGCTGGATCTCGAGGACGGGCAGACCGAGACGGCACGACGCTGGCTCGAGCAGGCGGCGCACGAGGCGCAGTCACATGGCGGCAAGGTCATCGCGATCGAGTGCGCGCTGTGGCAGGCGGTGCTCGAAGGCGGGCGCGGCGCGTTCGCGGCCGCCGCAGCGCTCCTGCGTGCCGCGCTGGCGAACGTGCATGAACTGCGCTCGCCGGCGCTCGAGTTGCGCTGGCTGGCCGTGTTTGCGCGCTGGTCGGCCGAACGCGGTGCGCTCGACGACGCCGGCCGCGCGCTGCGGCTCGCCGACGCGCGGCCGGGGCTGAGCGCGCTCGACCGCGAAGACGCGCTGCGCGGCCTGCCGCTCCAGCTGCGGCGCCGGATCGAGCCCGCAGCGGTGACCCCAGGCCTGGACGACATGACCGCTGGCGCGCCCGCAACAAGCGCGCCGAACACACGCGATGCCTGTCCGCTGGCCTGGGCGCGCGAAAGACTCGACGCCTACCTCGCCTCGTGAGCGGTTCGCGCGACCGAGCCGATCGGCACGGTCCTGCCGTTCTCCTGGCGGCGCGACCGGGCCGTGCCAGGCGCTCCCGCCGCGCGCGTCAACCCGCGGGCATGTGGTCTCCCCCTGCGTCGCTCGCCCGGGCGCCACGCTCGAACGCACCCTGCGGCAGCGGTTCGGCGGCCGCCACGCCACGACTCAGAAAGTCGGCCAGCTCGCCCAGGCTGGCGAATTCGTGCACCCGTTCGTCCTCGACGGCCCGCGCCTTGGCCTGGACGACGCTGCCGTCCGCCTGCGCTGCGCCGACCACCTCGACGATGTAGATGCGCAATGCGCTCACTTCGCGCGACTCCTGCGCTTCGAGTGGCATCGCCTCTCAGCGGCGCAAGATCAGGATCTGCGGGTCGAAGAACTTGAATGGCGTGGCGTACAGCTCGGCCTTTGCGCCCAAGGTGTCGATCACCAGCACTTTCTGGCCGGGTCCGTGGGCCAGCATCACGTAGCCATCGTCCGAGTCCATGTAGTTGAGATCGAAGCCGCTCAGCGTGGTCTCGTACACGAGCTCGATCGCGGCCGGTCCGCCAAAGCGGTAGCGCCAAAGTTGCACGCGCTGGTCGCCGATGCGCTTGCGCGCGAAGTACGCCACGCCGTCGTCGAACGCGAACTTGTAGCCGCAGTCGATCGCGCTGCCGCAGGGGCCCCAGGAGGCGCTGTCGGTGATCGCGAGCGGTACGGTCTCGACGATGCGCCCGTTGTCCAGGCTGCGACGATGCAACTGCATCAGACCGCGCGTACCGTCGAATTCGGCGTCGTAGAGCTTGCCGCCGGCGGAATGCAGATTGCCGCGGCAGCGGTCGCGGTCGGCGCGCGGCAGCAGCAGCATTGAAGCGGCGGCGCCGGCGCCCAGCGTGACGACGCGCAGCTCGCCGTAGTAGGTGCGGTTGAACAGATCGCTGGCCGTGTTGCCCTCGAAGAAGTAGCGTTGGCCGACCACCGCGCTGCAGCCGCGCCGGATCGCCCCTTCCTGGATCAACTGGCCGGCGAAGAACTGATTGGTCGTCGCGAGCGGATCGGCCTCGCTCCAGCGCTGGATGCCCGGGATCTCGGGACCGGGCGAGCCGCTGCGGAAGAACAACCGGTCGTCGACCGTGTACGGTGCGAGCGTGTCGGCGGCGTAGCTGGCGCTGGAACCCCAGGCCACCTGGTTGATGCGGTTGATCGCAGGCACGAAGCGGAACACGCTCAGCCCGGCGTGCTGGATCGTGACGCCGCTGTATGGGTCGTAGGTACTTCCGCTCTCGCTGGTGGCCAGATAGAGCATCACCTTGCCGAGTTCGGACGGCCCCAACGGACCCGGAGCAGGGGACGAAGGCGATGCAGGCGCCGGGTTCGCGGCCCCCGGGCCGGAGACCGCGTCACCCGAATTCGAGGACTGATCGCTGCCCCCGCCACCGCAGGCCGTCAGGGCGCCCAGCATGGCGAGCATCACGGCCAGCATGTTGCGCCGCAGGCCAGGCATGCGAGGCTTGCGATTCGGCCTAGCTGGCCGGGTTTGCTCCGGCCGGCGACGATTGACGATCTGACTCATGGCGGATCTCCCGGTTGTGCGGTTCCTGCCGACCGCGTTACGCGCTTGCGGGGTCCGCCTGCACACGGCGTGCTCGACCCCGGCGTACGAAGGAGACTACGGGTCGAGCGCTTCGTGGGCGCTTCGCGAGCACTTCGGGATGTTCTCCAGGGCTTGCTCGCGCCTCTCCGGGGCGCTTTCCGAGCATCGCCGCTGCGGCGACCCTGGTCGCGAGCAGGCCCCAACGGCACAGCGTGCGTCGTGCCCGCGCCGCGCCGTGCGCCGTCATGGAGGGGATCCTTCCGCAGCTGCTCCCGCCGCGTCCGGGTCCGGGCATGGCAGTCGGCACGCCCCTGCGGGGTGTTGGCGACGGCTCAGCGCCGTCTACCGCCGTCCGGCAGAATCATCTCGGGCTTCCAACTCTCGGCGATGGCGCGGGCACGCATGCGTTCAGGTTCGCTCATCGAACCGCCCACGCGGTCACGGTCGAGCATCGCCTTCAGATTGCCGCGACGCGACGACTGTTCGTACAGGGCCCAGGCAAGCGCCGGATCGCGCTCGACGCCGATGCCATTGGCATAAAGCCCTGCCAAGCGACTTAGCGCCTCTGCGTCGCCGCTGGCCGCCGCCCTGCGGTACCAGTCGGCCGCTTTGACCGCGTCCCTCGCCACGCCCTGGCCGGCGAGGTGCATCAGACCCAGCACCTTCTGCGCCAGGACTTCACCAGGTGCAAGCTGACACCAGCGGTAGGCCTCGCCGAAGTCACGCGGCACGCCACGCCCCGAGTGATACAGGAAGCACAGCAGGGCTTGCCCACCCGGGTGACCGCGTTGCGCGGCCTTGCGTGCCCAGCTGGCCGCCTGCGCCTCGTCGGTGGCGCCACCGCTGCCGACCAGCATCTTGGCGCCGAGCATCACCATCGCCTGCCGGACGCCAGCGTCGGCGGCCCGGCGGTACCACTGCTCCGCTTCCGCCGGGTCTCGCTTCACGCCGACTCCGTTCTCGAGCAGGTCGCCGAGCGCACGTTGGGCAGGCGCGTAGCCTCTCTCGGCCGAAAGGCGATACAGCGACGCCGCTTGCGCCGGGTCTCTCGGTACAAGCAGCGCCCCTGTGAGATAGGCGGTTGCCAATTGGAACCGCGCGGGCTCGAACTCCTGTTCGGCTGCCCGGCGATACCACTTGGCCGCCGCACCAGCGTCGCGTTCGAACCCGGCCAATCCGTACTCGAAGTAGAACGCGAGTCGGTATTGGGCGCGCGCATCGCCGCCCTCCGCGGCAAGCCGTGTCGGCTCGGCCATCTGCGACCCGAACATCTCGAGCAATGTCGCCGCCATCGCCTCCGGTGTCGTCTGGGGAGGCACCATCGCACCGAGCGGCAGAATGATCTCCGGATCGCCGCTCTTGGCCAGGAGGCCGAAGCCGATCACGGCCTTGGCAGCCTCGTCGACCGCCCGATCGCCCGACAGCCCGGCGGGCATGACCGCCAAGGGCATGATGGCGAACAGCACGCTGGCGATCCGACTCATCGCGGTGCCCATACGACCTCCTCCGAGCACCTGCCCGCGCGCCCGGTGCCCCGGCGCGGGGATCACGGAACACGATGACCGCCATCGACGCGGGTCGGGAGCAAGGCGCCGAGCGCAGCCATGCCTGGCGGCATCGCTCGCGCCAACGGCGCGCAGACCTGTTCTCATCGGTCGACATCCCCCGCGGCGCAGCATCAGGGAGACCCGACCATGACGAAAGGCGCCCAGAACGCCGGATGAGCATGCCGACGGTCGGCAGATTTCAGGCGCAGCGTCTGGCTCGAGCGACGCAGCGCCTCGGGGAGGGACAACGAAGGATCCTCGGCTCGCACCCGCAACATGCCGGTCGTCAGCTGCGTCGCCGAGAGCGAATCGACCGGCCAGTGCGAGACCAGCAAGGACCGACTTCCCGCCGAGAAGAACGCCTTGGCCAGCCCGGACAGGCCCTCGGCACCCGGGGTGCCGTCGGCGGCAGCCGTGTTGCAGGCGGAGAGGACGACGAGATCGGCGTCGAGTTTCAGGGCCACGATCTCGCTTGCGGTCAACAGCCCGTCGTCGGTCTCCGAGGCGGTCGTCGGCGGCGTCAGCGCCAGAGCCGGCTCGGCAAGGCCGTCGAAGTCACCGCTCACGAGGCCGTGCGTCGCCAGCGCGATGACGCGAAAGCGCGAAAGATCCAGCGCGCGCAGTTGCCGCTCCGTCGCGCGCTCGCGCAGGAAGACGTAGCGCTGGTCTGCGCCGAGCGTCTCGGACATCGCCCGGATCTCGTCGCCCGACTCGGGCAGCGGCGCGAGTCGGGCAAGCTCGCGCAGGTCCGCGATGCCTCGCTCCGCGAACAGCGCCGATGCCGACCGCCGCTGCGCGCCATGCGGCCCCGCGAAGGAAGGATCGCCGAACCCGACGAACGGCTCGGGCGCACGACTCGCGTGCGCTGTGTCCCGGCTCACCTTGAGCACGCCTTCCGAGGGCAGCGTCGCCAGGGCGAAACGATCGCCAAGCCAACGCAACGATCGATAGTCCGTTGCTGCATCGCCGACGACCGGGTCCATGACCAGCACGCCCAGCGGCAGGCTCTCGAGCGCTGCGTCGGGCACGACGGCAAGCGAAGTGATGCCGTCGAGATCACGCAGCAACGGCAGGAGCAGGCTTCGGTAGAGTCGGTGCGAGACTGTCACTGGAAACGGTTCGATCTCTCCCGCTGAGAGGTCCAGCGAACGCCGCAGGCGGGCAACCAGACCTTCCAGTTCGGTACCCGAGACGGCCAACCGCGCATGCACCACACGATCCTGGCGCAGCAGCCAGGCGTGCGTCGCGCCCGGGCCTACGAGAAAGGACAGCATCGCCTCCCCTGCGCGCAGGCGCCCGCGGATCTCCCTCGATCCGACCGGCGACAAGTCCGCGAAGGCGGCGACCGCGGGATGGCGAGCCGCTAGCGCCGCCTGTACCTCGCGCAGTCGGCGATCGACCGCCGACAACCGCATGTGCGTATCGAGCGCCCCATACGGGGCGAGCGTCGACAGCCCGGCAGCGTCGCTCTGGTACGCGCGCTCCAGGGCGCGGCGCGCGGCGATATCCTCCTCGCGGCGGCGCAGGAGCGCCGCAATCTGCTCATCCGCCAGGGCTAGGCGCGTCATCGCGCGTGCGACGGCGACCCCGGTCCCGCTCGAACGTGCCAACTGGGCCAACTGGAACGACTCGTCCAACAGTGCTTCGCGCTGCTGCGCCGGAACCGATGGGTTCGCCTGTACGACCCGCCCCAGCAGGTCGACAAGGGAGGTCAGGTGCTCGCGCCGTGAGCGCAGCAGGGCCAGCGCGGACGGGACGTCACCTGCCGCCGCCTGCGCCTGTGCGCCTGCCAGCAGCGAGGCATTGGCACGACGCGCCAGCGGCAGGGCCTCGGCCGCGCGTCCCCGCTCGAGCGCCAGGAAGGCGAGGCTGTGCAAGATCGCCGCCGTGATTGGATGGACCTCGCCATGGAGCGTCTCGGCGGCGCCAAGTGCCCGCCGAAGGAGCGAATCGGCTTCATCGTTGCGCCCCTGCAGGCGCAGCGCCTCCGCAAGCAGGAATCTGACCTTGGTCGCGACGATGGTGTCGGCGCCAAAGCGCGACGCCAGACCCAGAGCGCGCCGCAGGTTGCGCTCGGCCGCCGCGGCCGCGCCGATCCCCAGCTGCAGCGATGCGAGGCCGTCGAGCAGGGGTGCGATCCGCGGATCGTCGCTGCCGGAGCCGCCGCCCATTGCATCGAGCGCACGCTCGAGCAGCGGGAGCGCTTCCATGCGCCGGCCGGCAGCGCCCAGGACGAGCGCCAAGGTGCTGAGCGCGTTCGCAATGGCCGGGTCCTGCCCGCCATGCACCGCCTCGGCTTGCCGCAGCGCCCGCCGCGCCGTGCGTTCGGCCAGTGCGTGCTCGCCGCTCCCGAGCAGCGCGACGGCATACCGGGACAGGCTTCGCGCCACCAGCGAATGGGATGGCCCGAGCGACAACTCACGCGCCTGCAATGCATCGAGCGCGAACTGGCGCGCCTGCTGTGGCCTCCCGGCGAACTGGTGGAGCAACGAGAGATCATGCAGCGCGTCGGCCGTCAGGGGATGAAACGGCCCCAGCGTGCCGCGACGGATGGCGAGCGAGCGGTTGAACTCCCGAAGTGCCGGTTCCACTCGCCCCGACAGCAGATACAGACGACCGAGTTGCGAGATCGAAGAGCTGAGCGCCTGCGTGGAGCCGCCGCCGAGCTTCTCGAGGCCGGCGATGCTGTACGTCAAGAGGATCTCGGCACCTTCGAAATCGCCTTGATCGAGCCGGGCGACGGACAGCCGGTACGCTGTCACGTAGGGCAGCTCGGAGCCGGGGGCGACCAGATTCCGCTGGAGCGCGGCGCCGAGCTCGGCCAGGCACCCGGACACCTGCACGCCCTCGCTGCGTCCGCGCTGCGTGGCCTCCCCGCGGCAGCGCTCGAGGGCCGCTGCGGCTGTTGCCTGTTCTCCGGCCTCGACAGATTCGCGAACCGCACGAAGCGTGCCGGCGTGGTCGGCGCCGTATACGACGCCAGCACACACCAAGGTGCACGCTGCCAGTGCGTGCGCCCCCAGCCCCGACAGCCCGAAGCGCGATGGCCGGCCCACGGTAGATGAAGTCATGCCCGCTGCACCTTTGGACACACGAATCGGTGCATGCCCCGAACGCCAATCTAGGCGATTGCGGCTGGGCGGCGCAAGGCGGCAATCCCCGGCAGCCGGTTGACAAGGCACAGTCGGCACGCAAGCGCAGCCGGCAACGCCCTCGACCCGGGTCGCAAAGACCCGCACCGCGCCGGCCCGAAGCCGAGCCATCGTGCGCCTGGCGCACCCACACCGCGCGTGCAACGCGGACACTGGTCGATCTGCGCCTGAGCTCCCGAGGCTCCGTGCGAAGCCAGGGTTTCTACGCCCCTGAAACGTGGGGGCCCGGCCCATTGCACGCCGGATTCCCTTGGTGTATTGATTGCTGACCTTTGACGGGCGGCCGCGGCAACGTGGCGGAGGCGAGAACCATGAACCTGAACTTCCTCGCGACGGCGGCGGCGGTCGCCGGTTCGATGGCAGCGGGCAGCGCATCGGCCATGTGGGTGGTGCCGCTGACCGACACGACATCCTCGTTGGCGCTGGACTGGAGCTGGTCGGACCCTGCGGACGGGTTGGCCGGCACCACCTACACCGGAGCCCACTGGGAGGCAACCCTGAAGGCCGTCTTCGGCGCGGGCGTGTGGACGCTGGACGCGACCTATCGCCACCTCGACGGCCCGCATGGCGAGATCGCCGAGTCGTCATCGCACAGCCATACCGCGTGGTTCGTGCCCGGCGTGACCGGCGGCATGCCGGCGATTGGTGTCGAGGACCATCTCCTCCCGGTCGTTCACCCCGACGCCCATTCGTACTACCTGTTCGGGAACGGGCCGCTCGACCCCGGCAAAGGCGCGTTCGCGACGCTGCATGTCACGCATGTTCCCGAACCCGCAGCCTGGATGCTGATGGCCGGCGGCCTCGCCGCGGCCGCTGCCTGGCGCCGCCGGATGCAGGGCCGGGCGCGGCACGGCCCCGGAGATCCCCGGTAGGCGGGAGCGCGCACCCGTCGCCCGGCGAGCGGCGCCGGACCGGCTGCCGACGCCCTGCTCGACGAGGCACAGACCGAGCCGTTCGCGATCCAGCCCATGCGGGCAGCGCTTGGCTGGGGTGGGATCACCTGCCGCAGGTCAACCCGAGCGGCAAGCGATGCGAGGCTTTGCCCGACATCCTGCCGTTCGCCGGCGCCCCGTACCGTGCGGCCGCCGTGGTCCAGATGCGCGACGAGTTCCGCTACCGCCACGGCCCGGCCGGCCGTCCTCGAGGCCAGGCACCGGCGGAGCGCGCTCGACCGCGGCGACGCCCGCCTGCGCCATCACATGGGGCATTCACGGCAACATCGGCGTCTGGCGCCTGCAGCGGCAGGACATGTGAGCGCGCGCGGCGAAGCCCTCGGTCCACGGTCGCCCCTGCAGCGCAGTCGCCGGCGCCCGGCCGCTGCCGGCCAACCGCAGCCGCATTTCAACGCTCTGCCAGCGCCCGCGACTCCAGCTCGGCCTTCAGTCCCGGCTCCAGCCGCAACTCGGCGGCCAGCTGCTCGAGGTAGGCGCGCTCCTCGGGCGAGCGCTCGCCCACCACCAAGAGCGACGCGAGATACACCTCGGCGGCCTGCTCGGGCGTGGCCGCCGCGGCCGCCAGCGCGCGCGCGTCGACCGGGCGGCGCAGCGCGTCGTCGAACCACTGCTGCGTGGCCGCGTCGGCACCCATGCGTTCGAGCTCGCCTTGCACGAGCGCGCGCTCACGCTCGTCGATATGGCCGTCGCACATCGCCGCGGCTACGAGCGCCTCGAGCATCAGGCGGCCGTGCAGCTCCTGCTGCGGCGCGGGCAGCGCCTCGAATGCCGCCGCGACGCCGCCTGCGGTTGCGCCCGGCGCCGACGGGGCGCCTCGCGGCGCGGCAGCCTGTTGCCGCGCCTGGTGGTCCTGGTACGTCTTCCAGGCGAGCGCTCCGAGCGCGGCCACGCTGCCGTACCTGAGCGCTGCGCCGCCCAGCCTGCGCCCGCGCCGCGTGCCCAGCAGCAGACCGAGCACGCCGCCGACGGCGGCGCCGGCGGCGTACTTGCCGAGGTCGTCGCGGCCGACGCTGCGGCCGGCCTCCTCGAGCGCCGATCTGCCGGTCTGCAGCAGCTGGTCGAAGACGGATTTCGGGTTCACCGCGCACCTCCATGACATGGCCTGGCGCGCACTGTAGCGCCCGGCCGTCAGCCGAGCGCGGCCACGACTTCGGGCGGCGCCTGCACGAGCTCGATCAGCACACCTTCGCCGCCGAGCGGGAACTCTTCGCTGCCCCTGGGGTGGATGAAGCAGATGTCGTGGCCCGACGCGCCCTTGCGGATTCCTCCCGGCGCAAAGCGCACGCCGGCGGCCGTCATCCAGGCCACGGCGGCGGGCAGATCGTCGACCCACAGGCCGACGTGGTTGAGCGGCGTGGCATGCACGGCCGGCTTCCTGCCGGGGTCGAGCGGCTGCATGAGGTCGATCTCCACCGCCAGCGGCCCGCTGCCGAGCGCGCACACGTCCTCGTCGACGTTCTCGCGTTCGCTCCTGAAGGTGCTGCGCGTCTCGAGGCCGAGGATGTCGACCCACAGCGCGCGCAACCGCGCCTTGCTCGCGCCGCCGATGGCGATCTGCTGCACGCCGAGGATGCGAAACGGTTTGCCCGCAGCGCTGCCCGTGCCCTGCCCCATGCCACGCGCCATGCCCTGAGTCATGTCCTGGTCCTCGCCCTGCGCCATGCCCTGCTCCGTGCCCGCGCTCAGGCGAAGCTCAGGATCGGCTGATCGACCGCCAGGCTCTCGCCCTGCGCGGCCAGGATCTCCTTGACGACGCCGTCGTGCGCCGCGGTGAGGATGTTCTCCATCTTCATCGCCTCGATCACCGCCAGCCGCTCACCGGCGTGCACCGCCTGCCCGGGCACGACGGCCAGCTGCGTCAGCAGGCCCGGCATCGGCGAGAGCAGGAACTTGCTGAGGTCGGGCGGCGCCTTGAACGGCATCACGCGCAGCAGCTCGCTGGCGCGCGCCGACAGCACCAGCGCCTCGATGCGCCGGCCGTTGTGCATGACGCGCGTCCACAGCCCGTCGCGCTCGACCTGGGCCGTGAAGTTGTGGCCGTTGCAGCTGCCGCCGGCCCGGATGCCGCCGAAGCTCCAGTCCTGTGCAATGGCGTAAGTCTTGCCGCGCAGTTCCACCGTCACGGCGCCCTCGGCGCGCACGCGCACCGGCACATGCTCGTGGACGCCCCCCTCGCCTCGCACGACGACGACGAAGTCCTCGCCGATGCGCATCTCGTAGCCGGGCATCTGGCCGGTGATGCGCGCGGCGCGCTCGCGGTAGCGGCGGTAGGCGGCCGCGGCCAGCGCGACCAGGAAGTCGGGGTCCTCGTGCGGCACGTCCTCGGCACGAAAGCCCTTGGCGTAATGCGCGGCGATGAAGCCGGTGTCGAAGTCGCCGGCCACGAACGACGGATGCGCCAGCAGCGCCGCCTGGAACGCGATGTTGCTCGCCACGCCGCGGATCACGAAGGCGTTGAGCGCCTCGCGCATGCGCTGGATGGCGTCGTCGCGGTCGAAGCCGTGCACGACGAGCTTGGCGATCATCGAGTCGTAGTACATCGGGATCTCGCCGCCCTCGTACACGCCGGTGTCGACGCGCACGCCGCCGCCCTGCGGCACCGGCGCCGCCGCTTCCATCGTGGTCGCCGGAGGCAGGTAGCGCACCAGGCGTCCGGTGCTGGGCAGGAAGTTGCGCAGCGGATCCTCGGCGTTGATGCGGCACTCCATCGCCCAGCCGCGGCGCGCGATCTCGGCCTGCGTGAACGCCAGCGGCTCGCCCGCGGCCACGCGGATCATCTGCTCGACGAGGTCGATTCCGGTGATGCACTCGGTGACCGGGTGCTCGACCTGCAGCCGCGTGTTCATCTCGAGGAAGTAGAAACCCTGGTCGCGCCCGACCACGAACTCCACCGTGCCCGCGCTCTGGTACCGCACGGCGCGCGCCAGCGCCACCGCCTGCGCGCCCATCGCCCGGCGCGTGGCGTCGGCGATGAAGGGCGAGGGCGCCTCCTCGATCACCTTCTGATGCCGGCGCTGGATGCTGCACTCGCGCTCGTTGAGGTAGACGACGTTGCCGTGCGCGTCGCCCAGCACCTGGATCTCGATGTGGCGCGGGCCCTCGATGAACTTCTCGATGAACACGCGCTCGTCGCCGAAGGCAGCCTTGGCCTCGTGGCGGCAGGAGGCGAAGCCCTCGAATGCCTCCTTGTCGTCGTAGGCCACGCGCAGGCCCTTGCCGCCGCCGCCGGCGCTGGCCTTGATCATCACCGGGTAGCCGATGTCGCGCGCGATGGCCACCGCGTGCTCGGGCGAGTCGATAGCCTCGTTCCAGCCCGGGATGGTGTTCACCTCGGCCTCGGCGGCCAGCTTCTTGGAGGCGATCTTGTCGCCCATCGCGGCGATGCTGTAGTGCTTGGGGCCGACGAAGACGATGCCCTCCTCCTCGACGCGCCGCGCGAACGCCTCGTTCTCGCTCAGGAAGCCGTAGCCGGGGTGCACCGCCTCGGCCCCGCTGGCCTTGCACGCGGCGATGATCGCGTCGGCCAGGAGGTAGCTCTCGCGGCTCGGTGCCGGCCCCAGGCGCACCGCCTCGTCGGCCAGGCGCACGTGCAGCGCATCGGCGTCGGCGTCGGAATACACCGCCACGGTGGCGATGCCCATCTTGCGCGCGGTCTTGACGACGCGGCAGGCGATTTCGCCGCGGTTGGCGATCAGGATCTTCTTGAACATGCGGCACCTCGATCGGGGTGGAATCGCCGGCGTGCGCGGCGCACGTCGGCCGGGATCGTGATCTGGCCCTTGCTGGTGAGCGTGGCGGTGTACATGGTGTTTGCCGCGAATTGCCTTACCCCGCCGTCGGGAACGCCGGGCGCCCACGGCCCTTCGCCAGACGCGCGGCAACGGCTGCGGGTGCAGCGCCTTGCAGCGGTCGGCGGCGGCCTACAGAGGGATGTTGCCGTGCTTGCGCCAGGGGTTGTCGAGCTTCTTGGCACGCAGCATCACGAGCGAGCGGCAGATGCGCCGGCGCGTCTCGTGCGGCTGGATCACGTCGTCGATGTAGCCGCGCGCGCCGGCGACGAAGGGGTTGGCGAAGCGCTCGCGGTACTCGGCCTCGCGCGCGGCGAGCTTGGCCGGGTCGCCCTTGTCGTCGCGGAAGATGATCTCGACCGCGCCCTTGGCGCCCATCACCGCGATCTCGGCGTTGGGCCAGGCGAGGTTGACGTCGCCCCTGAGGTGCTTGGAGCTCATCACGTCGTAGGCGCCGCCGTAGGCCTTGCGCGTGATCACCGTCACCTTCGGCACGGTGCACTCGGCGTAGGCGTAGAGCAGCTTGGCGCCGTGCTTGATGATGCCGCCGTACTCCTGCGCGGTGCCGGGCATGAAGCCGGGCACGTCGACGAAGGTGACGACCGGGATGCCGAAGGCGTCGCAGAAGCGCACGAAGCGCGCCGCCTTGATGCTGCTCTTGATGTCCAGGCAGCCGGCCAGCACCATCGGGTTGTTGGCCACGATGCCCACCGTCTGCCCCTCCATGCGCCCGAAGCCGATGAGGATGTTGCGCGCGTGCTCGCTTTGCAGCTCGAAGAAGTCGCCGTCGTCCACCACCTTGAGGATCAGCTCCTTCATTTCGTAGGGCTTGTTGGGGTGGTCCGGCACGAGCGTGTCCAGGCTCAGGTCGAGCCGGTCGGCGCGGTCGCCGCCCAGGCGCACCGGCAGTTTGTCGCGGTTGTTGAGCGGCAGGTAGTTGAACAGGCGCCGCACCATGAGGAGGGCCTCGACGTCGTTCTCGAACGCGAGGTCGGCAACGCCGCTCTTGGTGCTGTGCGTGCCCGCGCCGCCCAGCTCCTCGGCGCTGACTTCCTCGTGGGTGACCGTCTTCACCACTTCGGGGCCGGTGACGAACATGTACGAGCTGTCCTTGACCATGAAGATGAAGTCGGTCATCGCCGGCGAGTACACCGCGCCGCCGGCGCAGGGGCCCATGATGACGCTGATCTGCGGGATGACGCCCGAGGCCATGACGTTGCGCTGGAACACCTCGGCGTAGCCGCCGAGCGAGGCCACGCCCTCCTGGATGCGCGCACCGCCCGAGTCGTTGAGGCCGATCACGGGCGCGCCGACCTTCATCGCCTGGTCCATGACCTTGCAGATCTTCTCGGCATGGGCCTCGGACAGCGCGCCGCCGAAGACCGTGAAGTCCTGGCTGAAGACGAAGACCAGGCGGCCGTTGATCATGCCGTAGCCGGTGACGACGCCGTCGCCGGGGATCCGGTTCGCCTGCATGCCGAAGTCGGCGCAGCGATGCTCGACGAACATGTCCCACTCCTCGAAGCTGCCCGCGTCGAGCAGCAGCTCGAGGCGTTCGCGTGCCGTCAGCTTGCCCTTGGCATGCTGGGCGTCGATGCGCTTGCTGCCGCCGCCCAGGCGGGCCGCGGCGCGCTTCCTTTCCAGTTCCTCGATGATGTCGTGCATGGTGTCTCCGGGTCGGATCACTTCGAGAGTTCGAGCAGGCGGCGCGCGGCCACCGAGGCCGCCAGCGTGCCGGCGCGCACCTGCGCGCCGATCTCGGGCAGCGCGGCGCGCACCGCCGGATGCGCGCGCAAGCGCTGGCGCAGGCCGGCCTCGACGAGCGCCCACATCCACGCCTCGTCCTGGGCGCGGCGGCGCGCCTGCAGCGCGCCGCTGGCCTCGCGCAGCGTGCGAAAGCGCGAGACCGCCTCCCACAGCGCGTCGAGCCCGCTGGCCTCGAGCGCGCTGGCCTGCAGCACCTGCGGCTGCCAGGCGCCGGGCGGTTGCGCCTGCCAGTGCAGCACGCGCAGCGCGCCGGCGATCTGCGCAGCGGCGCGCGTGGCCGCCGCGGCGTCCAGGTCGGCCTTGTTGACGACGATCAGATCGGCGAGCTCCATCACACCCTTCTTGATCGCCTGCAGCTCGTCGCCGGCGTTGGGCAGTTGCAGCAGCAGGAACAGATCGGTCATGCCGGCCACCGCCGTCTCGCTCTGGCCGACGCCGACCGTCTCGACGACGACGATGTCGTGGCCCGCGGCCTCGCAGGCGAGCATCGCCTCGCGTGTCTTCTCGGCCACGCCGCCGAGGTTGCCGGCCGAGGGGCTCGGGCGGATGAAGGCGTGCGGATGCGCGGCCAGGCGCACCATGCGCGTCTTGTCGCCGAGGATCGAGCCGCCGCCGACGCTCGACGAGGGGTCGACGGCCAGCACGGCGACGCGGTGGCCGCGCCCGACGAGGTACAGGCCCAGCGCCTCGATGAAGGTGCTCTTGCCGACGCCCGGCGAGCCGCTCACGCCCAGGCGCAGCGAGCGGCCCGCGTGCGGCAGCAGCGCACCGAGCAGGGCGTCGGCGCGCGCGCGGTGGTCGGCGCGCGTCGACTCGAGCAGCGTGATCGCCTTGGCCAGTGCCCGCCGCCGCGCCGTCTCGTCGCTGCCCAGCAGCGCCTCGCACAGCGCGCCGTCGGCCGCGTCGAGCGGGGCCGCGGGCGGCGGCGCGGCGCCGGAGGTCGCCGAGGCCACGGCCTACTCCTGCGCCTCGCGGATGCGTTCGAGCAGATCCTTGGCGCAGGCCGGGATCGGCGTGCCCGGTCCATAGATGCCCTTGACGCCGGCGGCGCGCAGGAACTCGTAGTCCTGCTGCGGCACGACGCCACCGACGAAGACGACGATGTCGTCGGCGCCTTGCCGCCGGAGCTCGGCGATGACGGCCGGCACCAGCGTCTTGTGCCCGGCCGCGAGGGTCGAGATGCCCACCGCGTGCACGTCGTTCTCGATCGCCTGGCGCGCGCATTCCTCGGGCGTCTGGAACAGCGGCCCGATGTCGATGTCGAAGCCCAGGTCGGCAAGGGCGGTGGCCACGACCTTGGCGCCGCGGTCGTGCCCGTCCTGGCCGAGCTTGGCGACCATCACGCGCGGGCGGCGGCCGCAGCGTTCGGCGAACGCGGCGACCTCGCCGGCGAGCCCTTGCCAGCCCTCGGCGCCGTCGTAGGCGGCGGCGTACACGCCGCTCACCTTCTGGATGTCGGCACGGTGGCGGCCGAAGACCTGTTCGAGCGCATCGCTCACCTCCCCGACGGTGGCCCGCGCGCGCATCGCCTCGATCGCGAGCTCGAGCAAGTTGCCCTGGCCGGAGCGCGCGCAGGCGCCCAGCGCCTCGAGTGCGCGCTGCACGCGCGCCGCATCGCGCGTGGCGCGCAGGCGCTCCAGCCGCTCGATCTGCGCCGCGCGCACCCTGACGTTGTCGACTTCGAGGATCTCGAAGCGCTCCTGCACGCCGCTGCGGTACTTGTTGACGCCGACGATCACGTCCTGGCCGCTGTCGATGCGTGCCTGCTTGCGCGCGGCGGCGGCCTCGATCTCGAGCTTGGCCCAGCCGCTGGCCACCGCCTGCGTCATGCCGCCGCGGGCCTCGACCTCGGCCAGGATGGCCTCGGCCCTGGCCGCCATCTGCTGCGTGAGCGATTCCATCATGTAGCTGCCGGCCCAGGGATCGACGACGCTCGTGATGTGCGTCTCCTCCTGCAAGATGAGCTGCGTGTTGCGCGCGATGCGCGCGCTCGCCTCGGTGGGCAGCGCGATCGCCTCGTCGAAGCTGTTGGTGTGCAGGCTCTGCGTGCCGCCGAACACCGCGGCCATCGCCTCGACGGCGGTGCGCACGATGTTGTTGTGCGGGTCCTGCTCGGTGAGGCTCCAGCCCGAGGTCTGGCAATGCGTGCGCAGCATCAGGCTCTTGGGGCTCTTGGCGCCGAAGCCCTGCATGATCCGGCACCACAGCAGCCGCGCCGCGCGCATCTTGGCGATCTCGAGATAGAAGTTCATCCCGATCGCCCAGAAGAACGACAGGCGCCCGGCGAAGGCGTCGACGTCCAGGCCCTTGGCCAACGCCGTCTTGACGTACTCCTTGCCGTCGGCCAGCGTGAAGGCCAGCTCGAGCGCCTGGTTCGCCCCCGCCTCCTGCATGTGGTAGCCGGAGATCGAGATCGAGTTGAACCTGGGCATGTGCCGGGCGGTGTAGGCGATGATGTCGCCGACGATGCGCATGCTCGGTGCGGGCGGGTAGATGTACGTGTTGCGGACGATGAACTCCTTGAGGATGTCGTTCTGGATGGTCCCGGCGAGCTGGTCCTGGGCGACGCCCTGCTCCTCGGCGGCGACGACGTAGCCGGCGAGCACCGGCAGCACGGCACCGTTCATCGTCATCGACACGCTCACCTGGTCGAGCGCGATGCCGTCGAACAGGATCTTCATGTCCTCGACGCTGTCGATGGCGACGCCGGCCTTGCCGACATCGCCGGCGACGCGCGGATGGTCGCTGTCGTAGCCGCGGTGCGTAGCCAGGTCGAAGGCCACGCTCACGCCCTGGCCGCCCGCGGCCAGACTCTTGCGGTAGAAGGCGTTGCTCTCCTCGGCGGTGGAAAACCCGGCGTACTGGCGGATCGTCCACGGCCGCGCCGCGTACATCGTGGCCTGCGGCCCGCGCACGAACGGCGCGAAGCCGGGCAGCGTGTCGGCGAGTCCGGGCTCGGGCAGTGCCGCCAGGTCGGCCGCCGTGTACAGCGGCTTGACGCGGATGCCCTCGGGCGTGATCCAGTCGAGCGCCTCGAGGTCGCCGCCGGGCGCCGAGCGCGCGGCGGCACGCCGCCATGGCTCGAGCGCGGCCGCCGCGGATTCGGTGGGGGTCGGGTTCGAGCTCGTCATCGGGCGCGCCTTGTCCATGCCGTCTCCTTGTCGCGGACCCGGGCTGCAGCAACCATGCTTGCCGGCCCGTTCTCATTATGCATAATTATGAATTCAAAACCTTCAGCCACCTGACACACCGGCACCGCGCCGCCGCCCTTGGACACCGCCGCCTCGACGTCGCCCAGACCGCTTGCTCCGCGCGCGCTGTACCAGGAGGTGGCCGAGCGGTTGCGCCAGAAGATCTTCGCGCGCGAGCTCGAGCCCGGCAGCTGGATCGACGAGCTGAAGCTCGCGTCCCAGTTCGGCATCAGCCGAACGCCGCTGCGCGAGGCGCTCAAGGTGCTCGCCGTCGAAGGGCTGGTGACGATGAAGGTGCGGCGCGGCGCCTACGTCAGCGAGATGTCGCGCAGCGACGTCGAGCAGATCTATCATCTGCTCGCCCTGCTCGAGGCCGACGCCGCTGCCGAGGCGGCCGTGCACGCGAGCGATGCCGAGCTCGCGGCGCTCGGGCGGCTGCACGAACAGCTCGAACGCCGGATCGGCCAGCGCGATGCCTTCTTCGCCGCCAACGAGGCCTTCCACATGGCGCTGCTCGACGCCGCCGGCAACCGCTGGCGGCGCCAGATCGTCGTCGATCTGCGCAAGATGATGAAGCTCAACCGCCATCACTCGCTGTTCAGGCAAGGGCGGCTCGCCGACTCGCTGGCCGAACACCGCACCCTGATGCAGGCGCTCGCCGAGCGCGACGGTGCGCGCGCCGCCGCGCTGATGCGCGCGCATTTCACGGGCGGGCTCGAGGCGGCGAGCGGCGGCGACATGACCCGAGCGCAGGATCCACATCGTCACCGGGCCTGACCACGCACATGACGCCGGACACCGACGACCGCACGCCGGCGAGCCCTGCCGACCAGCGCTCCGCGCCGCGGCGCCAGGTCATCGTTCCGATCACCGTGCTCGTCACCGACGGCAGGCGCCTGGCCGGCCGCACGCTCGACGTATCCGCAGTCGGCGTCGGCTTCAGGCTGGCCGAGCAGGTGAACCCCGGTGCCGCCGTCGCGGTGGCCTTCGACCTGCAGACGCGCCGCATGGGTCTGGTGGCGGTGCGCGCGAGCGGGCGCGTGGCCAACTGCGTCCTCGTACCCAACGCCGGTCTGTATCGACTCGGCGTGCAATGGGTCACGATGCCCGGGGTGACGCTGCAGGCGCTGCGCGCGTTTGCCATCGGCGGGCCCGACGCCTGAGCGCGCTTGCCCGCGCCGCCCGCAGCGCGCGTTCAGCGCATCGCGATCGGCTTGACGTCGCGCCGCGGCGAGCCCACGTAGAGCTGGCGCGGCCGGCCGATCTTGTACTCGGGGTCGGCGATCATCTCGTTCAGCTGCGCGATCCAGCCCACCGTGCGCGCGAGCGCGAAGATGGCCGTGAACAGGCTCACCGGGATGCCCAGCGCGCGCTGCACGATGCCCGAGTAGTAGTCGACGTTCGGGTACAGCTTGCGCGAGACGAAGTAGTCGTCCTCGAGGGCGATCTTCTCGAGCGCCATCGCCAGCTTGAACAGCGGGTCGTCGTGCAGGCCGAGCTCGCCCAGCACCTCGTGGCAGGTCTCGCGCATCAGCTTGGCGCGCGGGTCGTAGTTCTTGTAGACGCGGTGGCCGAAGCCCATCAGCTTGACGTTGGAGTTCTTGTCCTTCACCTGCTTGATGAACTCGCCG
>JADYZZ010000088.1 GCA_020852865.1 Rubrivivax sp. | reverse complement strand
GCCATCTCCTGCGTCGGCGTCGCGCCCGACTCGCGGATGTGGTAGCCGCACACCGACACCGGGCTGTACTTGGGCGCGTGGCGCGCGCAGTACTCGATCGTGTCGCCCACCAGCCGGATCGACGGCTGCACCGGGAAGATCCAGGTGCCGCGGCCGATGTACTCCTTCAGGATGTCGTTCTGCGCGGTGCCGCGCAGCCGCGTCACGTCGTAGCCGCGCCGGGCCGCCAGCGCCAGGTACATCGCGATCAGGATCGCCGCGGCGCCGTTGATCGTGAGCGAGACGGTGATGCGGTCGAGGTCGATGCCGTCGAAGGCGATCTCGAAGTCGCGCAGCGTGTCGACCGCCATGCCGACGCGGCCGACTTCGCCTTCGGCCTGCGCGTCGTCGGAGTCGAGGCCGCATTGCGTGGGCAGGTCGAAGGCGACGTTGAGGCCGGTCTGGCCGTTGGCGATCAGGTACTTGAAGCGCGCGTTGGTGTCGGCGGCGTTGCCGAAGCCCGTGTACTGGCGCATCGTCCACGGCTGCTTGCGGTACATCAGCGGGTGGATGCCGCGCGTGAACGGGTATTCGCCGGGGCGGCCGAGCTGCGCCAGGCCGCCGCTGGCCTCGAGCTGCTCGGCGGTGTACAGCGGCTCGATGGCCAGGCCCGATTCGTTCAGGCGCGGGGGCAGCGCAGCCGCGCTGTCGCGTGTCATGGCGCGTTCTCCCGGATGAAGTCGCAGATCGCGTCGAGCCGCGAGCTGGTGGGGAAGATGCCCCGGAAGCCGAGCGCGCGCAGCGCCTCGTGGTCCTGCGCCGGCAGGTTGCCGCCGATGATCCACAGCTTGTCGTCGAGTCCGGCCTCGCGCAGCAGCGGCGCGAGGCGCGCGCCGAAGGGCAGATGCGCGCCGACCATGCTCGACAGCGCGATCACGTCGACGTCCTCCTGCAGCGCGATGCGCGTGATGGCCTCGGGCGTCTGCCTGAGGCCGGTGTAGATGACCTCGAACCCGGCGTCGCGCAGCGCGTGCACGACCACCTTGGCACCCTGGTCGTGGCCGTCGAGGCCGGGCTTGGCCACGAGCACGCGGATCGGGCGGCGCGCGTTCACCGGACGTTCCTCGGCGTCGCGTGCGCGCGCACGGCGGGCCGAAGGTGCCGCGGCGCGGTCATGCCGCGAGCTCCTTGGCGATGACGAGCTTCAGGATCTCGCTCGTGCCCCCGCCGATCAGCGTGAAGCGCACGTCGCGCAGGTAGCGCTGCACCGGGTACTCCATCGCGTAGCCGTAGGAGGCCAGCACGCGCGCAGCCTGGTCGCAGATCGCGGCCGCGGCCTCGGCGGCATTGAGCTTGCACATCGCCGCCTCCTTGTGATGCGGCCGGCCGCGGTCGTGCAGCCAGGCGGCGTAATGCACGAGCTGCGTCGCCGCCTCGAGCGCGGTGGCCATCTCGGCGAGCTTGAACTGGATCGCCTGGTAGCGGTTGATCGGCTTGCCGAACTGGCGGCGCTCGCCGGCGTAGCGCGTGGCCTCGGCGAGCGCGGCGCGCGCCACGCCCAGCGCCATCGCCCCGGTGATGATGCGGATCTCGGCCAGCGTCTTGCGCAGATGGCCTTCGCCGTCACCCTCCTCGCGCGACAGGCGGTCCGAGTCGGGCACGAAGCACTCGCTGAAGGCGACTTCCGAGGTCGGCAGCGCCCACACGCCCATCTTGTGGATGGCGCGGCCGACGACGAGGCCCGGGAACGAGCGCTCGACGAGGAAGATCGTGAGCAGCTTGTCCGCCCCGGCGCGCGCGAACACGGTGAAGAAGTCGGCCACCGGCGCCGAGGTGATCCAGGTCTTGCGGCCGTTCAGCACATAGCCGCCGGCGACCTTGTGCGCGCTGGTGGCGATGCCGCCCAGATCGGAGCCGGCATCGGGCTCGGTCATGCAGATGGCGCCGATCTTGCGGCCCTCGAGCGCCGGCCTGAAAAGGCGTTCGACGATGTCGGCGTTGCCCAGCATGTGCAGGAACTTGGTGCCCATCAGCGACTGCATCGCCGCGGCGCCGGCCAGCGACATCGAGCCGCGCGCCACCTCGGCCAGCGCCAGGCAGAACTCGACGAGGCCCAGGCCGGTGCCGCCCAGTTCCTCCGGATAGCGCATGCCGAACAGGCCGAGCGCGGCCAGCTCGTCGAACAGCGCGCGCGGGAAGGCGTGCGCCTCGTCGATGGCCGCGGCCTGCGGCGCGATGCGCTCGTCGGCAAAGCGCGCGAAGGTGTCGCGCACGGCGCGCTGCTCGGGCGTGAGATCGAAGTCCACGGGGTCGTCCTCAGCACCCGCCTTCGGCATCGCCCGCGGGCGGCACCCAGCCGTAGAGCGCGCGCGCCGCCTCGGGCGAGATGACGCCGCTGCGCACCTCCTCGGCGAGTACACGGCGGTCGCGCCGCTTCGGGTCGCCCCAGCCGCCGCCGCCCGCGGCCACCTGGTGGTACACGGTGCCCTTCGGGATGCCCGTGAGCAGGTCCTTGTTCTTGGGCACCAGTTCGGTGCCGTCTGGGCAGCGCAGGCGGATGAAGTTGAGCCCGGCATCGCCGCCGCCGAAGAGGCCGAACGCCCCCTCGAAGTCGCCGTCGCCGAAGGTCACGAGCTGGGTGTCGTCCGAGCCGATCTCGAAGATCGTCTCCACGCCCAGGCCGCCGCGCCACTGGCCGGCGCCGGCCGAATCGGTAAGCAGCTCGTGGCGGATCAGCCGATGCGGCGTCTGCTGCTCGAACATCTCGTAGTCCTGGTCGAGCACGCCGCCCGAGGCGTCGATCATGCCGATGTGGTCGTAGCCGTCGGTGCCCTGCAGCGCGCCCGAACCGCCCTTGAGGCCCATGAAGCCGATGTCGACGTAGGGCTCGTTGCTCTGCGGGTCGGTACCGGTGGTGAGCGAGCACAGCAGGTTGTTCCAGCCCGCCGTCACGCGCTCGGGCAGCACCGGGGCGAGCGCGCGCTGGATGGCGTCGGCGTTGGGCGGGCACAGGTGGTTGCCGAAGGTCGTGGCCTTCGGATAGGCGGCGTTGAGGATGGTGCCCTCGGGGATGACGATCTCGATCGGCTGCACCATGCCCTCGTTGTGCGGGATGTCGGGGTTGACCATCTGCAGCAGCGTGAGGATCGTGGCCGAGGCGCTCGAGGTGTAGGTGCCGTTGACGAAGCCGTTGGTCTGCGCGTCGGTGCGCGAGTAGTCGAACTTGATCGAGCGCTCCTGCACTTCGATGTCGACGCGGATCGTGTACTTGCTGCCGGCATTGCGCCCGTCGTAGTAGACATAGCCCTCGCCCGCGTAGCGGCCGTTCGGGATCTTGGCGATCTCGGCTTCCATCATGCGCCGCGTGGCGTCGAAAAGGGCCTGCTTGTGTGCCTCGAAGCTGGCCAGGCCGTACTTGTCGACGAGCTCGAGCAGGCGCCGCTCGCCCACCGTGCAGGCGCCGATCTCGGCCTTCATGTCGTGCTGCACGATGTCCAGGCGGATGTTGGCGAAGATCAGGTTCCACACGTCCTTGCGCAGCTTGCCCCGCTCGTAGACCTTGACGGCGGGGATGCGCAGCGCCTCCTGCCACACCTCCACCGCGTTGGGGTTGTAGCCGCCGCGCACGTTGCCGCCGATGTCGGCCTGGTGGCCCTTGACGGCGGTCCACGCCACCAGCTGCTCGCCGTGGAACACGGGCTTGAAGACGGCGACGTCGTTGTTCTGGTTGCCCAGGCTGAAGACGTCGTTGTGGAAGATCACGTCGCCCCGGTAGATCTCGTCGCCGAAGTACTGCCGGATGTGCTTGCACACCGGCGCCAGCGAGAAGGCCAGGATCGGCAGGTTCTCGGTCTGCTCGAGCATGCGCCCGTCGGCGTCGTACAGGCCCGTGACGTAGTCCTTGGCCTCGCACAGGATCGGCGAGCGCGTCGTCTTCTCCATCGAGATGCTCATCTCGTCGGTGATGGACTTGAAGCTGCGCGCGTACACCGAGAGCAAGATGGGATCGATCTTCGTCGTCATGCGCGGTTCTCCCGGGGCTGGCGCAGGCAGGCGGCGACAAGGTCCTCGCGCCCCTTGGCGAACAGCACGAACGAGCCGAGCGCGTCGAGCACGCAGTCGAAGGCGCCGCTCACGAGGATGGCGGTCGTCTCCTGTTCGACGAGCGCAGGCCCGTCGACGCGATTGCCGTGGCGCAGGCGGTGGCCGTCGTACACCGGCACCGCGTCGAAACGCTGCGCCTCGGGCAGGTAGACGCGGCGCCGGCCCTTGAGTGCCGCGGCCGCGTCGGCGCCCGCCCAGGCCTCGCTGCGGTACTGCGGGCGGTCGGTGGCGCCCACCGCCTGCAGCCGCAGGTTGATGATCTCGATCGGCGTGCCTTCCTGCGCCAGGGCGTAGCCGAACAGGCGGTTGTGCTCGGCGTGGAAGGCGGCGGCGATGCCGGCCGTGTCGCGGCGCGCGATCAGCTCCGGCGCCACCGGCAGCGACACCTCGTGGTACTGCTTGATGTAGCGGCAGTCCAGACGCAGCTCGAAACGGCGGCGCGCCGGCTCGATGCGCTCGTCGGCGAGCTGGCGCTCGCCCTCGCGCCGCATCGCGTCGACGAGGGCGGCAAGGCGCGCCCAGTCGACGCCTTCCAGGCGCGCGACGAAGGTGCGCACGAAGTCGTGCCTGAGCTCGCTCATCAGCATGCCGAAGGCGCACAGCACCGAGGCCTCGCGCGGCACGATCTGCAGCGGGATCTCGAGCTCGCTGCAGATCAGGCAGGAGTGGATCGGCCCGGCGCCGCCGGCCGGGATGTAGGGGAACTCGCGCGGGTCGAAGCCGCGCTTGATCGTCACTTCGCGCACGCCCTGGGCCATGTTGTGGCAGGCCACGCGGTACATGCCGGCGGCGGCGTCCTCGATCGACAGCGCCATCGGCCGGGCGATGTGCTCGTCGATCGCCTGCCGCGCGGCGGCGGCGTCCAGGCGCATCCGGCCGCCGGCGAAGTACTCCGGATCGAGGTAGCCGAGCACGACGTTGGCGTCGGTCGTGGTGGGCAGGCGCCCGCCCTTGCCGTAGCAGGCCGGGCCCGGGTCGGCGCCGGCGCTTTGCGGACCCATGCGCAGCATGCCGCCCTCGTCGAGCCAGCCGATCGAGCCGCCGCCGGCGCCGATGGTGTGGATGTCGAGCATCGGCAGGGCGATCTTGTGGCGCGCGATCGCGCCGTCGTTCTTCACCATCGGCGTGCGCAGCGCCACCGAGGCCTCGAAGCTGGTGCCGCCCATGTCGGTGGTGATGCAGCGCTCCTGCCCGTGCGGGCGCACGTAGAACAGGCCCGCGCCGGGGCCGCCGGCCGGGCCCGAGAGCAGCGTGAGCGCGGCGCGCTCGCGCGCCAGCTGCGGCGTGATCACGCCGCCGTTGGACTGCATGATGAGCAGCAGCCCGCCGAAACCGACCTCGGCCAGCCGGCCGACGAGCTGGTCGAGGTAGTGGTTGAGCCGGGGGCCGACGTAGGCGTTGAGCACCGTCGTGCTGACGCGCTCGTAGAAGCGGATCGAAGGCAGCACCTCGGTCGACACCGACAGATAGGCCTGCGGCAGCTCGCGCCGCACGAGCGCGGCCGCGGCCTGCTCGTGCGCCGGGTTGGCGAACGAGTTCATGAAGCAGACCGCCACCGCCGCCACGTCGTCGGCGCGGAACTGCGCCAGGGCATGCTGCACGCCCGCGAGGTCGAGCGGCTCGATCTCGGCACCGTTGCGGTCGAGCCGGCCGCGGATGCCGACGCGCCGGCGGCGCGGCACGAGCGGCCGGACGTTGGTGTAGCGGTTGTTGTACTGCTCCTCGCGGATGCCGCGGCGCATTTCGAGCGCGTCGCGCACGCCCTCGGTGGTGAGCAGGCCGCAGCGCGCGCCGGTGTGCGTGAGCGTGGCGTTGGTGGTGACGGTGGTGCCGTGCACCAGGGTGTCGATCGCGGCGGCGAAGGCCTCGAGCGACTGCGGCGGCTGCTGGGCCGCCGCGATCTGGGCCAGGCCCTCGACGACGGCGATGGACGGGTCGGCGGGCGTCGACAGCGTCTTGTGGATCGCCGGCGGCGCGCCGTCGCGCACCACGACGAAGTCGGTGAAGGTGCCGCCGACGTCGATTCCGATCTTCAGGGCCATCGCCTGCGCTCCTCGTCGTCCGGCCGTCGCTGCCGCCGCCGCGACGCCTTGCTCTCAGCGCATCGCATCGTTCGCCCCCGCGGCCGCCAGCCGCCTGAGCTCCTCGCGCCGCACCTTGCCCAGCGCCGTCTTGGGCAGTTCGTCGAGCAGCAGCACTTCGCGCGGGTGCTTGTAGCGCGCGATGCGCCCCTCGAGCCTTGCCAGCAGCGCTGCGGCGCTGGGCCTGCAGCCGGGCCTGGGTGCGACCACCGCCACCACCACTTCGCCCCAGTTCATGTCGGGCCGGCCGACGACGGCGGCCTCGGCGACCTCGGGACACTCGAGCAGCAGGTTCTCGATCTCGGCCGGCGCGACGTTCTCGCCGCCGCAGATGATCATCTCCTTGGCGCGGCCGTCGACCCAGAGAAAGCCCTCGGCGTCGAAGTGGCCGATGTCGCCGCTGTGGAACCAGCCCCCGGCGAGCGCGGCGGCGCTGGCCTCGGGCTGGCGCCAGTAGCCGAGCATGACGTTGTCGCCGCGGATCAGGATCTCGCCGCGCGTGCCTGGCGCGACGTCGCGGTCGGCGGCGTCGACGACGCGCAGTGCGCAGTGCACGGCCGGCCGGCCGGTCGAGCCGGCCTTGCGCTCGGCGTCCTCGGGGCGCAGGCAGGCGGCGATCGGGCAGGTCTCGGTGAGGCCGTAGATCTGTACCAGCGGCACGCCGCGCGCGTGCACGGCGCGGATCAGGTGCTCGGGCACGATCGTCGAGCCGGTGCTGATCATGCGCAGGCCCGACAGGTCGGCCGTCGCCCAGCGCGGCAGCGCCATCATCATCGCGAGCTGCGTGGGCACGAGCACGGTGAGCGTGATGCGCTCGCGCTCGATCGCGTCGAAGGCGGCCTCGGGGTCGAACTTCGCGTGCAGCACCACGCTGGCTCCGGCGGCCAGCGCCGGCGTCGTCTGGTTGTTCAGGCCGCCGACGTGAAACAGCGGCAGCGTCGTCAGGATGCGGTCCGCGGCCGTGAGGTCGTGCAGCGCGATGCTGTTGGCGGCGTTGACGGCCAGCGCCTGCTGCGTGAGCAGCACGCCCTTGGGCCGGCCGGTGGAGCCCGAGGTGTGGCACAGCAGCAGCGGGTCGGCCAGCGTGCCGGCCGCGGCGCGCGGTGCCGTGTCGGCGTTGCGCAGCAGCGCGTCGAAGTCGAGCCAGCCCGCGGGCGCGCAGCCGCCGATGACGACGCAGCGCGCCCCGGCAGGCAGCGCATCGGCGCAGGCGGCGGCCTGGGCGGTGAATGCCTCCTCCACCAGCAGCAGGGCCGGCGGGCAGTCGAGCAGCCGCTCGCGGTGCTCGGGCAGGGCCAGCCGCCAGTTCAGCGGCATGAAGAGCGCACCGAGCCGCGCGCAGGCGAACAGCAGCGCCAGTTCCTCGGGCCGGTTCAGCCCGAGGTAGGCGACGCAGCCGCCGCGCCGCACGCCCTGCGCCGCCAGCGCATCGGCCAGCCGCGTGACGAGCGCGGCCAGCGCCGCATAGCTCCATTCCTTGCCTTCGAAGGCGAGCGCCACCTGCTGCGGCGTGCGCGCAGCGTGCCCGGCGATCCAGTCCGACAGGTCCATCGCGCCGTGCCTAGACGTCGCTCACTTCGAGCACCACCGCCATCGCGGTGTCGCCGGCGGCGCAGCCGGTGAACAGACCCCAGCCGCCGCCGCGCAGCGCCAGCTCCTCGATCAGCTCGATGATCGAGCGCGTGCCCATCGGCGCCTGCGGGTGTCCCCACACGAGCGAGCAGCCGTAGTGGTTCATCGCCTCGAGCGCGACGCCGGTCTGGCGCGCGAAATACAGGTCGTTGACGGCGAACGGGTTGTGCGTCTTGACGGCGTCGATCTGCGCCAGCCCGCGGCCGGCCTGCGCCAGCGCGCGCGCGGCGGCCGGCACGGTGGATTCGGGCATGTAGCCCAGCGGCGAGCGCGCCAGCCCGAAGCCGTGCAGCCGCACCGCGATGCGCGCGTCGGCGGCGAGCTCGCGCGCGCGCTCGCGTGTGCACACCACGAGGCCGGCGTTGCCGTCGGCCGGGTGCGTCTGCGCGCCGTAGGTGACGCTGCCGCCGGCCTGCACCGGCTGCAGCCGCGCCAGACCCTCGGGCGTGGACTGCGAGACGCCCTCGTCGCCGGCCAGCGTGCCAGCCGTCTTGCGCAGGCCGGGCGCCGGCACCTCGAAGGGCAGTGTCATGTAGCGGCGCAGGAAGGCCGAATCGGCGGCCAGCGCCTGGGCGTACTGCTGCTCGCGCAGCAGCACGACATCGTGCTGCTCGGCGGTCGTGAAGCCGTGCTTGCGCGCCACGTTCTCGGCCGTCTGCAGCATCGAGTGGGGCCCCAGCGGATCGCAGCCGAAGTTGTCCATCACCCAGTCTTCGGCCGCACCGGTGCCGCCCGGGCCGCGCGGATTCGGGTAGTACAGGTGCGGCCCGTTGGAGACGCGATCGCAGGCGACGACCAGGGCCATGCTGGCCAGCCCGAGCTCGACTTCCTGTGCCGCGGCCAGCAGCGTGCGCACGCCGGTGGCGCAGGCCTGCATCAGGGTCGGGCCGCCGATCTGCGGCGCGCCGACGAGCCCGGCCAGCCAGGGCAGACCGTAGAACGCATGCTTTTGCGGCACCGAGATGCCGAGCACGCCGTAGTCGAACTGGCGCGCGTCGATGCGGCGCCGCGCCAGCTCGCGCCGCGCCACGTGGGCGGCGAACTCGACGGCGTGTAGGTGCGCGAAGCTGCCCTGCCAGCGCGCGAACGGCGTGCTCCAGTAGGCGCCGTAGGGGATCTCGGCCTGGTAGGGCATGCGCGGCTCTCCGGGCTCAGCTGGCCGCCAGGCCCATGGCGTCGATGAAGGCGCGCTTGGCCTCGGCCAGCGTGGCGCTCATGGCCGCGGCGGCGCGCTCGCCGTCGCCTTCGGCCAGCGCGGCGGCCACGCTGCGGTAGCCCTTGAGCACGATGGCGCGCACGCGCGGCTTGCCCAGCGTCAGCGTGCGGATCTGCTGCAGGTGATCTGCGTACTGCTCGATCACGCGCACCAGCCGGCGGTTGGGCACGAGGGCCAGCCAGGCCGCGCGGAAGCGCTGGTGCGCCTCGGCGAAGGCCGGCGCGTCGCCGGCCTTGTGCGCCGCGGCGGCGGCGGCCAGCGCGGCGTCGAGCGGGGCACGCGCGGCGCGATCGACGGTGAGCGCGGCGACATCGCGCATCGCGGCCGGCTCGATCAGGAAGCGCACTTCGTAGATGTCGTCGACGTCGCGCAGCGTCAGGCGCGGCACGACGAAGCCGCGGCCCGCCGAGGCGAGCAGGCCCTCGCTGGCCAGCCGCGTCATCGCCTGGCGCACCGGTGTGCGCGAGACGCCCAGATGCTCGGCGAGCTGCACTTCCTGCAGCGGCTGGCCGAGCGCGATCTGGCCGCTCCTGAGCAGCGTGCGCAGCGCGTGGTAGACCTGTTCGCCGAGCGCCAGCGGACGCTTCACGCGCTGGATCGAGAGGTTCATCGGGCCGGCCGCATCGCAGGATCGGGACTCTGGACACTGTATACATCGAACGCCGGGCGTCAAGTCGGTCCAATCCCTCGGTCCGCCGGCGCGGCCGGCGGCGGCGGCGGACTGCGGGAATCCACAGGTGGCGAGGCGCGCACGGCGGCCGGACAATCGCGCGGCCGGTCGCTCGCCCGACCCTCGATCGATCCACGACCCCAGGAGACCCGCATGAGCATCGCCCGCCGCCCCCTGATCTTCGCCGGAGCCGCCGCGCTCGCGTCGCTGCCGCACGTCGTCACGCGTGCGCAGGGCCCGATCGTCGTCAAGTTCAGCCACGTCGTTGCCAACGACACGCCCAAGGGCAAGGCCTCCGAGTTCTTCGCCAAGCGCGCCGGCGAGCTCACCGGCGGCAAGGTCAAGGTCGAGGTCTACGCCAACTCGACGCTGTACAAGGACAAGGAGGAGCTCGAGGCGATGCAGCTCGGCGCGGTGCAGCTGCTCGCGCCCTCGCTGGCCAAGTTCGGGCCGATCGGCGTCAAGGAGTTCGAGGCCTTCGACCTGCCGTACCTGTTCGACAGCTACGCCGAGCTGCACAAGGTCACCGCCGGACCGGTGGGCAAGCAGCTGCTCGCCAAGCTCGAGCCCAAGGGCATCCGCGGCCTGGCCTACTGGGACAACGGCTTCAAGTCCTTCAGCGCCAACCGGCCGCTCAAGATGCCCGAGGACTACAAGGGCCTGAAGATGCGCATCCAGTCGAGCAAGGTGCTCGAAGCCGAGATCCGCGCGCTCAACGCAATCCCGCAGGTGATGGCCTTCTCCGAGGTTTACCAGGCGCTGCAGACCGGCGTCGTCGACGGCACCGAGAACCCGATCTCGAACCTGTACACGCAGAAGATGCACGAGGTGCAGAAGCACCTGTCGCTCACCGACCACGGCTACCTCGGCTACGCGGTCATCACGAACAAGAAGTTCTGGGACGGCCTGCCGGCGGACGTGCGCGGCCAGCTCGAGCAGGCGATGCGGGAGGCGACCGACTACGCCAACAAGATCGCCAAGGAGGAGAACGACGACGCGCTGGCCAAGGTGAAGGCCTCGGGCAAGACGCAGGTCCACACGCCCACCGCGGCCGAACGCCAGGCGCTGAAGAAGGCGCTCGTGAAGGTGCACAAGGAGATGGAGTCGCGCATCGGCAAGGAGACGATCGACGCCGTGTACAAGGAGACCGGCTTCGACCCGAGCAAGCTGTAAGAGCGAGCGGGTGCACGCGGCCCGCCGGCACGATCGGCGGCCGGCCCGGCCTGCCCGCTGCCTGCGGGCGGCCTGGCACGAAGGGGGGAGTCGACGATGCTGAAGGTGCTGGACCACCTGGAGGAATGGCTGATCACCTTCCTCATGGGCGCGGCCACGGTGATCATCTTCGTGGCGGTGCTGCACCGCTACGCCTCGGGCCACGCGATCCCCGGCGTGCAGGACTGGCTGCTGAGCCTGCACTTCGGCTGGGCGCAGGAGCTGTGCATCATCATGTTCGTCTGGATGGCCAAGTTCGGCGCCGCCTACGGCGTGCGCACCGGCATCCACGTCGGCGTCGACGTGCTGATCAACCGCCTGAGCGACCGCCGGCGCAAGCCCGTCATCGTCTTCGGGTTGCTGGCCGGCGCCTTCTTCACCGGCATCGTGGCCGTGCTCGGCGCCACCTTCGTCTGGGAGAACGGCGCGCATTACGCGATCTTCAAGGCGCTCGGCCTGGGCACCGGCGACCTGCCCGAAGGGCCGACCACGCCCGATCTCGAATGGCCGACCTGGACCGTGTATTCGGCGATTCCGCTCGGCTCGGGTCTGATGTGCCTGCGCTTCCTGCAGGTGGCGTGGAGCTTCGCGCGCACCGGCGAGCTGCCGCATCACGATCACGGCCATGTCGAAGGGCTCGAGGAGGAGGCGCCGCCGCCGCCGATGAACCAGCCGGGGCAGGAGGACCGCATCTACCGCATGGACGACGATCTGCATCCGCGCGAGCTCGACGACTCCGGGCGCGACGCGCGCGGCGCGGCCGACGACGGGAGCGCCAAGCCATGAACACCGCGATCATCTTCGTGCTGCTGCTGGTGCTGATGCTCACCGGCATGCCGATCTCGATCTCGCTCGGCCTCACCGTGCTCACCTTCCTGTTCACGATGACGCAGGTGCCGATCGAGTCGGTGGCCCTGAAGCTGTTCACCGGCATCGAGAAGTTCGAGATCATGGCGATCCCGTTCTTCATCCTGGCCGGCAACTTCCTCACGCACGGCGGCGTGGCCAAGCGGATGATCCGCTTCGCCACCTCGATGGTGGGGCACTGGCACGGCGGCCTGGGCCTGGGCGGCGTCCTCGCCTGCGCGCTGTTCGCGGCGGTGTCGGGCTCGTCGCCGGCCACGGTGGTGGCGATCGGCTCGATCCTGATGCCGGCCATGGTCAAGGCGGGCTTTCCCAAGCGCTTCGGCGCCGGCGTGATCACGACCTCGGGCGCGCTCGGCATCCTGATCCCGCCGTCGATCGTGATGGTCATGTACTCGGTGTCGACCAGCACCTCGGTCGGCGCGCTGTTCATGGCCGGCGTGCTGCCCGGCATCATGCTCGCCACGATGCTCGGCCTGACGACCTGGTACCGCGCGCGCAAGAACGACTACCCGCGCCTGCCGCGCGCCACCTGGGGCGAGCGCTTCAAGGCCTTGCGCGAATCGATCTGGGGCCTGCTGCTCATCGTCATCGTGATGGGCGGCATCTACTCGGGCATGTTCACGCCGACCGAGGCCGCGGCGGTGAGCGCGGTGTGGGCCTTCATCGCCGCCGTGTTCATCTACAAGGACCTGCGCCTCGCCGACGTGCCGCGCGTGCTGCTGTCCTCGGCCAACATGAGCGCGATGCTGCTCTACATCATCACCAACGCGGTGCTGTTCTCGTTCCTGATGACGCACGAGAACATCCCGCAGGCGATGGCCGACGCGATGATCGGCACCGGCGTGGGCGTGATCGGCTTCCTGCTCATCGCCAACGTGCTGCTGCTGGCCGCGGGCAACTTCATGGAGCCCTCGTCGATCGTGCTGATCCTGGCGCCGATCCTGTTCCCGATCGCCGTCAAGCTCGGCATCGACCCCATCCACTTCGGCATCCTGATGGTGGTGAACATGGAAGTCGGCATGTGCCACCCGCCGGTCGGGCTGAACCTGTACGTCTCGTCCGGGATCACGAAGATGGGCATCACCGAACTCACGGTGGCGGTCTGGCCCTGGCTGCTGACGATGCTGGTCTTCCTCGTCATCGTCACCTACTGGCCGCCGCTGTCGCTCATGCTGCCGCGCGCGCTGGGCATGCTGTAGCGGCTGCGCGCGGCCCGCCGGCGCGCCCGGCGGGCCGCCTCAGCTGCGCTCGTCGACCTCGGCGCCGCGCTCGCGCAGCAGCGCGGCGAGCGTCGAGCGATGGCAATGCTCGGGGCGTTCGCAGTAGCAGCCGACCGTGAGATCCGTCTGCCGCGACAGCGCGGCCAGCAAGTCCAGCGCGTGCGTCGCCTCGGGCGCCGTCATCTCGTGGCGGTAGGCTTTGGCGAACGCGCGCCAGTCGGCCTCGCTGCGCGCGGCGTGCGCCTGCGCGATCGTCGCCGGGCTCGGTGCGAGCGTCGGGAACCACACGTCGTACCAGTCGCGGCTGGCGAACTCGGACTTCGGCACGCCGCGCGGCGGCCGACGCACCGTGCCGATGCGCAGACCCTCGTCGGCGGCGCGCGTGCTGCCCAGTCTGACGACGCGGATGGTCATGGTAGGCTCCCCGGCATGTCAGCATCTTGGCAGGGCCGCCCGGCGCTGTCGACGCGCCGGGCGATTCCCGCGTCGCCGTCATGCCGGTGCGCAGCGAGGCGGCGATGAACGCCGGCGCGAGCGCGGCGCGCTTTCGCGTCGGCGACCGGGTGCGCTGGAACTCCGAAGCCGGCAGCGTGAGCGGCGTCATCGTGCGCGTGCACACGCAGGACACGATGTACAAGGGCTGTCTGCATCACTGCAGCGCCGACGATCCGCAGTACGAGATCCAGAGCGACCGCAGCGACCATGTCGCGATGCACAAGGGGCGCGCGCTGACGCTCGTGCAACGCGGGCGGCGCGGCGGCGCGGCCGCGGCGCTGCCCGATGCGGCCGCGGCGCCGCCCGCCGCGAGGCGAGCGCGATGACCGAAGGCGCGGCCCTGCTGCCTTCGGGCAGCTGGCCCTACACGCAGATCCTGATGCGCCTCGCGCTCGGGCTGGCGCTCGGCCTGCTGATCGGGCTGGAGCGCGAGCGCCGCGGCAAGGAGGCCGGGCTGCGCACCTTCGGCTTCATCTGCCTGCTCGGCACGATCGGCGGCGCGCTCGGCGTCGCCTACGGGCTGGCGACGCTGGCGCTCACCGGCTTGCTGGTGGCGATCCTCAACATCTCGTCGCTGCGCGCCAACCAGGGCACCGAGCTCACCACCTCGGCGGCGATGATGGTGACGGCGATGGCCGGCATCCTGTGCGGGCTCGGGCAGACCATCGCGCCGGCGGCGGTGATGGTCATCACCACCGCGCTGCTGGCCTGGAAGGAGCGCCTGGCCGACCTGTCGACCGGATTCTCCGAGGGCGAGATCCGCTCGGCCATCCTGCTCGCGGTGCTGGCGATCGTGATCTACCCGGCGCTGCCCGAGGGCGCGGTCGGGCCCTGGCGCCTGGTCGAGCCGCGCACGGCCTGGGTGGCGGTGATCCTGATCGCCGGCATCGGCTTCTTCAACTACGTGCTGTGGAAGATGTACGGCACGCGCGGCACCGAGCTGTCGGGCTTCTTCGGCGGGCTGATCAACAGCAACTTCACGGTGATCGAGCTCGTCGAGCGCGTGCGCGAAGTGGGCGCGGCGTACGTCGGCACGGCCTACCGCGGCATCGTGCTCGCGGTCGGCGCGATGATCGTGCGCAACGCAGCGCTGCTGCTGATCCTCGCGCCGCTGGCGCTGGCGCGGGCGTTCTCGGCGTTCGTGCTGATGCTGGGCGTGGGCGGCCTGCTGGTGGCACTGAGTCAGCGGCGCGGTCGCCAGAGCGACGCCGGCGCGCCTGCCGAGATCCACCTCGACATGCCGTTCTCGCTGCCGCAGGCGCTCAAGTACGGCGTGATCTTCATGCTGCTGCACGCGCTGGGCGCGCTCACGCAGCGCGAGTTCGGCGACGCGGGCTTCTACTTCGTCAGCATCGCCGGCGGCCTGCTGTCCAGCGCCAGCGCCGTCGCCGCCGCGGCGGCGCTCGCCGCGCAGGGCAGCATCGCCCCGGCCACGGCCGGCGTGGGTGCGGTGCTGGCGTCGTTCACGAGCGTCGTGTTCAGCCTGTCGTTCGTGCTGCGCTCGCGCAGCACCGCGCTGATCCGGCGGCTCGCGCTGTCGATGCTGTGCATCGCGGCGGCCGGGCTCGCAGGCCTGCTGCTCGGGCACTACGCCGAGCCCTGGGTCGGGCCGCTGCTGAAGAACTTCGAGTGAGCCTGTGAAGAGGCGGATCACGCCCGATGCGCGTCCGCACAGGCGCAACGGCCGCCCAGCCGGCCCGGGCGCGCGCCGTTCGAGCATCTTCGGCCCCGATCGCCGTCATCCGCTGCGCGCGGCGACCGTCGCGGGGTGAGGCGATGGACCTGGGAATCGCAGGCAGGACGGCCATCGTGTGCGGTGCGAGCCGCGGCATCGGCCGGGCGATCGCGCGGCGCCTGGCGCAGGAACGCGTGCATCTCGTGCTGGCCGCGCGCGATGGCTTGGCCCTGGCAGCGCTCGCCGCCGACATCCGCAGCGAGCATGGCGTGGACGTCAGCGAGGTCGCTGCGGACCTGTCGCTCGCGGCGGGCCGGAGCACGCTGCTGGCAGCCTGCGGCGACCCGGACATTCTGGTGCACAACGGGGCCTGGCCCGACGAGAACCCCGATTTCCGCGCCTGGTCGCGCGCCGACTGGCTGCGCGCCATGGACGCGATGCTGTTCGCCCCGGTGGCGCTCATTACCGCCGTGGTGGAAGGCATGAAGGCGCGCGGCTTCGGCCGCATCGTGGCCGTCAGCTCGCGCTTCGTGAAGGAACCGCGCCTGCAGCACATGCTCTCGGTGAGCCCGCGCCTGGGGCTGGCCGGGTTCATGAACGGCATCGGCCGCGCGTACGTGCGCCACAACGTCACCGCCAACGCGATGCTGACGGGCATCTTCGAGACCGACACGCAGATCGCCTTCGGCCATGAACTGGCGCGGCGCAGCGGCCGGCCGTTCGAGCAGATCTGGCAGGAACGCGCGGCGACGAATGCTGCCGGGCGCTTCGGCCGGCCGGAGGAGATCGCGGCGCTGTGCGCCTTTCTGTGCTCGGCGCACGCAGGCTTCGTCACCGCGCAGAACATCCTCATCGACGGCGGCGGCTATCCCGGGGTGTTCTAGCCCGTCGACGCACGGCGCCCCGGTGGCGGGCGCGACGCCACCGGGCTCGTGGGCCGCGCATCGGGCAGGGCCTTGCGGCCGTGGGTATCCGTCTACCGCGCGCCCGTCGCAACCAGCACGAGACGGTGGTCCGTGCTGCTCCATTCGCCCGAGTTCTGCCGGCGCCAGGTGAAGTCGACGGCCTGGCCGGCAGCCAGTGCGGCCGTGGGCAACCGCGCCACGTGCAGGCCCGAATCGGCAAGCGGCCGCGTCGCCAGGTCGGCGGCGTTGCGCCAGCCGTCCACGCCCCAGTGCACCAGGGCCGCTTCGTGCAGGCAGACCAGCGTATCGGTGCCGGCCCAGCCGCGGGCGGCCGGCGCCTGCTCGAGCCAGACCGTCACGCGCGGCTCGGGCCGCCGGCCGCGATAGCGCTCCCATACGGCGGCCGGGCAGTCGCTGGGCCGCGACCGCCCGCACGACAGCGCCAGCTTCACGAACTCGGCGTGCGCCCAGGCCAGCGGCATCGCCGAGCCGGTCGGACGGCCGGGCTGCAAGCTGCGGGAGGGTATCGGCACGCCATCCCAGACCTGCTCGGGCAGCATGCCGCCGGCGCTGGCCATCGCCGCCATCGCGCGCAGATAGGGCAGCGGGTCGCGGCCCGCCAGCAGCTCGTAGTGGCCGCGTTCGCCGGCGAGCAGGGGCCAGGGCCGGCCGCAGCCGCTGCCGTCGAAGGCGCTGCCGTCCTCGTGCTCGCCGTAGCCGTCGCCGTTGTAGCGGCGCCAGGCGATGCCGGTGGGCATCGCGACGCGCAGGAGGGCGTCGATCACGGCCACCGTGTCGCGCACGAGCGGATCGTCGGCCGCGCGCAGGCCGAAGCGCACCAGCTGCAGCGCGTCGGTGCTGATCTGCTCGTCGGCCGGCGGCGCCATCGGCTGCAGCTGGTTCTTGATCGGCACGCAGCGGTGCAGCGCCTCGGTGTCGGCGGTCACCGCCGGCGGCGCGACGCGCACGTAGTAGCCGGCCACGCCCAGGCGACGCGCCAGCGCCGTGCCGTGCACCGCGGTGTAGTCCTCGATGCGCGCGTTCCAGTCGTCGGCCAGCGCGAGCGCGAAGTCGCGCAGCGGCGCGTCGACGAAGCCCGCGCCGGCCGCCAGCGCCGCGATGCACACCGCGAGCGTGAAGGGGTTGACCCCGGCGTCCTCCTCCCAGCGGTCCTGATCGCTGGCCGGACCGTTGCGCGCGATGAAGCCGAGCGCGCGCTGCACCATGTCGCGCACCTCGATGCCGGCGAGCGCGTCGCGCTCGGCCAGCAGCGCGGCCAGCAGCACCGGGAAGGCGGCTTCGTCGAGCTGCACGCCCTGCCAGTAGGGCTTGCCGCCGAGCCACTGGTTCTGGCTCCAGTGGCCGTCGGCGTGCTGCGAGGCGATCAGGTAGCGCAGCACGTCGCGTGCCTCGGCCTGCTGGCCGAGCGCGAGCAGGGCGCCGGCGCATTCGACGAGGTCGCGCGGCCACACCAGGTGGTAGCCGCCGCGTTCGTCGTGCCGGTTGCCCCAGGGCACGCTGAGGCTGGCGACCAGCGCGCCGGGGTGGATCTTGTCCTGGTGCACGTGCAGCACCATGGCCGAGACGGCGAGCTGCGCGGCGAGCGCGGGTTCGAGCCGCTGGCGCGCCTGCGCCGTTGCGGCCGCGGTGCCGGGCGCAGCCAGCGCGGCGTGCCAGCGCCGCCAGTCGTCGGTCTGCTGCTGCCAGGGCGCGTCGAAGGGTTGCGTCAGTGCGCCGATCGCCAGCGTGGCGGCCGCTTCCGGGCTCGCCCCGAACGCCAGCGCGAGCACGCAGCGCCGCGGCAGCTCGCCGGTGAGGGCGACGTTGCCGGGGCCGGCGCGTTCGTACTGCCACTGCATCGCGCCGTGGCGGAAGAAATCCTGCCAGCCGTCGGTCTCGCCGACGTAGCCGGCACCGGCGCGGCCCAGCGCGTCGCGCTGCGCGGGGTCCACCGCGGCCAGCGTGAGCCATTCCGACGCGAATTCGGGCCGCCCGGCGCGCAGCACGCGCCGGGCGCCGTGCACCGCCACTTCGGCGACGTTGTCGTGCCCGGTGCCTCCCACGTGCGGCGCCAGCAGCGCGTAGGGCCGCAGCGCGGCCTCGCCTTCGAGCACGAGCTCGAGCAGCAGCACGTCGCGGCGCGGATCGCCGACGATGCGCAGCGTGAGCGTGAAGCGCTCGTGCGCGTGCACCACGCGCACGGCCGGGATGCCGGGCGCAGGCGTGTCGAGCCGGTACGAATCCAGGCGCTTGACCTCGCACCAGAAGCCCGCGTCGTCGGCGACGATGAAGCCCAGATCGCGGATCTGCGGCGTGTCGATGCGCGGGAAGTAGACCTCGTTGACGATGCCGTGGCCGACCGTGAACCACAGCCGCGCCGGCCCGAGCGAAGCGCCCACGATGTCCTTGGCGCTGCTCGTCCAGGTCGGCTCGATGCCGGGGCCGCCGGGTGCAGCGGGCGCGCCGGGTGCCGGATCGGCTCGGTTCATGTCCGGCCTCGCGTCGGGTCGGCGTGCGGCGCGCGGCGCTGCCGGTGGTCGGCGTGCGCATCCGCGGCGGCATCCCACAGCCGAAAACCGCCGACAAAGGCATTGGCGTTGTCGCCGCGGCGCACATAGGCGGGCAGGGTCTTCATGCGGCGCTCGTTGCCGCCGCCCAGCACCACGTAGTCGGGCGCGAGCGCGGCGTTCAGCTCGTCGATGACTTCGAGCACCGCCCGACGCCACCGCTTCTTGCCCAGGCGCAGACGGCCGCGCTCGCCGACATAGTCTTCGTAGGTGCGTCCTTTGCGATACGGCAGGTGCGCCAGCTCCATCGCCTCGACGCGGCCGTCGACGACGAGCGCCGAGCCCAGGCCCGTGCCCAGCCCGAGGAAGAGCATGCGCCCGCCTGCGTAGCTGCCCAGCGCCTGCATTGCCGCGTCGTTCACGAGCTTGACCGGGCGCGCGAAGGCGCCGGCGTAGTCGAAGCCGACCCAGCCCGCGCCCAGGTTGTGCGGCTCGCGCAGCGGCGCGCCGTGCAGCACCGGGCCGGGGTAGCCGATCGAGACGGCCTCGCAGCGCCAGTCGCGCGTCGCGTCGAGCACGCCGCGCACCATGGCCGCGGCCGTCAGATCGGGCCCCGAGGCGAAGGCGCGCGGCGCGCTCGCGCCGCTGGCCAGGCACTTGACGTGGCTGCCTCCGATGTCGACGGCCAGCACCTTCATTCGATCTCCTCGACACCGGGCGCGCGGCCCGGGCAGGCGGCAGCGTCGGCCACGACCCAGGCCGTGCGGCGCGGCAGGCGCGCCGCCGGCAGCCCGCGCTCGCCCGCGAGCAGTCGCGCCAGGGCCGCTGCCTTGTCGGCGCCGCACACCAGCCACAGGCTGCGCCGCGCACGCGCGAGCGCGGGCAGCGTCAGCGTCAGGCGCCGGTGGCCCTGCTGCACGCCGGTGGCGGCGACCCAGGCGTCGTCGACCTCGAGCGCGGCGTCGCCGGCGAAGAGCGAGGCCGTGTGGCCGTCGCTGCCGAGGCCCAGGTGCACCAGATCGAGCTGCGGCGGCGCGCCGGCCGCGGCGACCAGCGTCTGCGCGTATTCGGCGGCGGCCGCGTCGAGCTCGTGCGCCGCCATGGCGGGCATCGGGTGCGTCTGCGGGCCCGACGCGCCGAGCGGTGCGAGCAGCAGCCGCGCGACATGGCTCCAGTTGCGCGCCTCGCTCGCCGGCGGCACCGCGCGCTCGTCGGCCTGGAACAGCGCGACGCGCCGCCAGGCAAGCGGCAGCCGCGCCAGCGCCTCGTACATCGGCTGCGGCGTGTGTCCGCCGCTGAGCGCGAGCAGGAAGCGGCCGCGTTCGCGCAGGCCGCCCTCGGCGCATTCGGCGATGCGCCGGGCTGCGCGTTCGCCGGCGGCAGCGGCGTCGGGCAGCACTTCGATATGCATGATGCAGCTCCTGCGTGTGCCTGGCGCCGGTTGCGACCCGCGGTGCAGATGCCCGAGGTGCTCAGAGCCTCTCAGGCGGGCCGGCGCCAGCCGCCGCAGGCGGCGATCATCGCGTCGGCCTCGGGCGGCCCCCAGCCGGCCGCGGCGTAGATCTTCACGGGCGGCGGCGCCGCCAGCACCGGATCGACGATGCGCCAGGCCGCCTCGACACCGTCCTCACGCGCGAACAGCGTCGGGTCGCCCGCGAGCGCGTCGCCGATCAGGCGCTCGTAGGCGCTCATCTCGGGGCCGCGCTCGTTGCACACGTACAGCTCGACCGGCTCGCCCACCATCGCCGCGCCCGAGCGCTTGGACAGGGCGCCGATGGCGATCGCGACGCGGTCCGGGCCGACGCGAAAGCGCAGGTAGTTGGCGGCGGCAGCGGCTTCGCCGAAGACCTGCTGCGGCGGCCGCTCGAGCTGCACCAGCACCTCGGTGGCGGTGGCGGCCATGCGCTTGCCGGCGCGGATGTAGATCGGCACGCCTGCCCAGCGCCAGGAATCGAGGTGCAGGCGCAGCGCCACGAAGGTCTCGACCTGCGAATCGGCGGCCACGCCGTCCTCGGCGCGATAGCCCTGGTACTGCCCGCGCACGAGGTCGGCGGCGGCCAGCGGCCGGATGCCGCGGAACACCTTCACCTTCTCGTCGCGCAGCGCCTCGGCGCCGGCCCCGACGGGAGGCTCCATCACCAGGTGCGCCAGCACCTGCAGCATGTGGTTCTGCACGACGTCGCGCAAGGCGCCCACTTCCTCGTAGAAGCGCCCGCGCCCCTGCACGCCGATCTCCTCGGCCATCGTGATCTGGATGCTGCCGACGTGGTTGCGGTTCCACAGCGGCTCGAGAAAGGCGTTGGCGAAGCGGAAGTACAGCAGGTTCTGCACCGCCTCCTTGCCCAGGTAGTGGTCGATGCGAAAGACCGAGGCTTCGGCAAAGCGCCGGTGCAGCGCGGCGTTGAGCGCCTGGGCCGAGGCCAGGTCGCGCCCGAAGGGCTTCTCGACGACGACGCGCGCGCCCTCGGCGCCGCCGGCTTCGGCGATGCCCTCGATCACGGTGGCGAACAGGCTCGGCGGCACCGCCAGGTAGTGCAGCGGATGCCGGGCCGCCCCGAGCGCGGCGCGCAGGCTGCGGTGCGTGGCGGCGTCGCGGTAGTCGCCGTCGACGTAGCCGAGCAGCGCGAGCAGGCGCGCGGCGGCGTCGTCCAGGCCCGCGCCGTGCTCGGTGAGGCTGGCCTCGACGCGCGCGCGCAACTGCGCGAGCGTCCAGCCCGAGCGCGCCATGCCGACCACCGGAACCGCCAGGCGGCCGCTGCGCACCAGCGACTGCAGCGCCGGGAAGATCTTGCGGTAGGCGAGGTCGCCGGTGGCGCCGAACAGCACCAGCGCGTCGCTGGCCGGCGCGTTCATCGGTCCGCCCGCGGCAGCGCATGCGGCGCGCCGGGCCAGGGCGAGCGGCGCGGCGCCTTCATGTGCGGCGCTCCTCGTGCCCGCCGAACTCGCGGCGCATCGCCGCCAGCACGCGGTTGGCGAAGTCGCTGCCGCCGCGCGAAGCAAAGCGCGCGAACAGCGCGGTCGCCAGCACCGGCGCCGGCGTGCCGGTGTCGATCGCGGCCTCGAGCGTCCAGCGGCCCTCGCCGGAATCGGCCACGCGGCCCTGCAGGGCCTGCAGCGTCGGGTCCTGCAGCAGCGCGTGTGCGGTGAGGTCGAGCAGCCAGGAGCGCACGACGCTGCCGCGCCGCCACAGCTCGGCGATCTCGGCCAGATCGAAGTCGTAGCGGTAGGCCTCGGGGTGCGCCAGCGGCGCCGTCTCGGCATCGGCGGCGCGCGGGTGCGCACCGATGCCGGCCTGGCGCAGGATGTCGAAACCTTCGGCGTAGGCCGCCATCAGGCCGTACTCGATGCCGTTGTGCACCATCTTGACGAAGTGCCCGGCCCCGCTCGGGCCGCAGTGCAGCCAGCCGCGTTCGGCGCCCGCGCGGACGTCGCGCCCGGGCGTCGGCGGCGCAGCCGCCGCACCCGGGGCGAGCGCCGTGAAGATCGGCGTCAGGCGTTCGACCGCATCCGGCTCGCCGCCGACCATCAGGCAATAGCCTTCGGCGAGACCCCAGACGCCGCCGCTGGTGCCGACGTCGACGTAGTGCAGGCCCTGGGGCGCCAGCAGCGCGGCGCGGCGCAGGTCGTCGCGGTAGTGGGAGTTGCCGCCGTCGATGACGGTGTCGCCGCGGCCCAGATGCGGCAGCAGCGCCTGCAGCGTGGCGTCGACCACCGCCGCGGGCAGCATCAGCCAGACCGTGCGCGGCGGCTCGAGCGCGGCAGCGAGTTCGGCCAGCGATGCGGCGCCGCGCGCGCCGGCAGCGCTCAGCGCCTGCATCGCTTCGGCGTGCAGGTCGTGCACGACGCAGGCGTGGCCCGCGCCCAGCAGCCGCCGGGTCATGTTGGAGCCCATGCGGCCCAGTCCGACGATCGCGATCTGCATCTTCGTCTCCTTGCACCCGGTGCGCGCGCCATCGTACGGCGAACGGCGTCGCGGATGCGGCAGGCGGCTTTTCGCGTCGCGTCGCGGGCCTGGGCGCAACAGCGGTGCCGTGCGTGCCGAACGCGCTCGGGGCACGCCCGGCACCGAGCCGGCCCGCCCCCGCCGCAGGCGGTGCGGCGCTGCCACAATCGCCGGCCGGCGCCTGCGCGCCTCAGGCCCGAACCGATGACCGATGCCGCTGCCCCACTCGAGCCCGACCCGCTCGACGCCTACGGCATGCGCCTGGCGCTGGACCAGGCGCACAACGCCTGGCTGGTGGGGGAGGTGCCGGTGGGCGCCGTCATCGCGCGCCGCGGCGCGGGCGGTCTGCAGGTGCTGGCCACCGGCTACAACCGGCCGATCACGACGCATGACCCGACCGCGCACGCCGAGATCGTGGCGCTGCGCCACGCCGCAGCGCTGTACGAGAACTACCGGCTGCCCGACTGCGAGCTCTATGTGACGCTCGAGCCCTGCGCGATGTGCGCGATGGCGCTCGTGCATGCACGCATCAAGCGCGTGGTGTTCGGCGCCTTCGACCCGAAGACCGGCGCCGCCGGCTCGGTGCTGAACCTGTTCGCCGAGCCGCAGCTCAACCACCACACCGAAGTCGTGGGCGGGGTGCTGGCCGAACCCTGCGGCCGGCTGCTGCGCGAGTTCTTCGCCGAGCGGCGCGCGCAGCAGCGCGACGCGCGCGGCGCGCCGTCCGAGCCGTCCGAGCCGGCCGAGGCCGGTGCACCCATTCCCGCCGGCGAGGCGCTCGAGTTGCCGCCCGAGGAGACGGGCGGGTGAGCGCGCTCGTCCTGTTCAGCCCCTCCGGCGTGGTGCTGCGTCCGCCGCTGCTGCGCCTGGCGGCGCGGCGCCTGGGCGCGCTCGGCTTCGAAGTCACGCTGGACGAGGCGGCGCTGGCGCGGGAGCGGCGCTTCGCAGGCGACGACGACACGCGCCTGGCCGCGATCCACCGCGTGGCGGCGGCCGCGCCGCGCGTCGCGATGGCCACGCGCGGCGGCTACGGCTTGACGCGGCTGCTCGATCGCATCGGCTGGCGCCGCCTCGCGCGCAGCGCCGAGAGCGGCACGATGTGGCTCGGCCACAGCGACTTGACGGCGCTGCACTGCGCCTTGTACGCGCACACCGGTGCGCCGGGCTGGGCCGGGCCGATGGCGCTGGACCAGTTCGCGCGCGCGGAGGACGAGGGCGGGGTCGACGAGGTCACGGCCGGCTGCCTGGGCGAGGCCGCGCGCGGCGAGCTCGAGGCGATCGGCTTTCGCACCGAGGCCGGATTCGACGGCCTGGTGCGGCGCGGCCCGCTGTGGGGCGGCAACCTGGCGATGCTGTGTTCCTTGCTCGGCACGCGCCATTTCCCGCGTCCCGAGCAGGTCAAGGGCGGTCTGCTCTACGTCGAAGACGTCAACGAGCCGCCGTTTCGCGTCGAACGCAGGCTGCTGCAGCTCGCGCAGGCCGGCGTGCTGGGCACACAGCGCGCGCTGCTGCTGGGCCACTTCACCCGCTGGAAGCCGACACCGGCCGATCGCGGCTACCGGCTGCGCGACGTCGTCGCCCATCTGCGCGCGACGACCCGGGTGCCCGTGCTCACCGGCTTGCCGGTGGGCCATGTGCCGACGCTGGTGACGCTTCCGTTCGGGCGCCGCGCCGAACTCGCGGTGGCCGAGCGCGAGGTGTTCGTCGCCTGGGGGCATTGAGGCGGCACGCTCCTGGGAGCGTGCGCGGCAGAAATCCAGCCCCGCGTCGGCCCCGGCTGAAGGCCCAGGCAAGGCGCGGCGCGCAGCCCGGGCTGGACGCCCGGGCGAGCGGCGCAACGCCGCATGGGCCTTCAGTCGGGGCCGACCCTTCGGGCCGCGGCGATGCGCGGCGCCGGGCGGTGTTGCGCGCTCGTTGCGTGGCACGCACCACGCGCCTCGCGCGCGCCTTGCCCGGCACCGCGACTCGCCACGGCGCGGGGCCGGATTTCCGCCGCCCACGCTCCTAGAATCCGCGCCACTCCGACCGAGGCTTCCCGATGGGTATGCGGCGCCTGTTCGCCACCTTGCTTGCCTGCGGCGCGCTGCTCGCGGCGTGCAACAACAACCCCTGGCCCGACGGCTCTGCCGCCACCAGCACGCTGTTCACGGCCGTCATCGAGGGCTCGCCGCGCCACCTCGACCCGACCGCCTCGTACTGGAGCAACGACACCCCGTACACCTACCAGATCTACGAGCCGCCCTACGGCTACCACTACTTCAAGCGGCCGTTCGAGCTCGTGCCCAAGTCGGCCGCCGCGGTGGTGCGGCCGCGCTACGTCGGCAAGGACGGCGGCGCGCTGCCCGACGACGCGGCGGCCGATCAGGTGGCCGAGAGCATCTACGACGTGCCGATCAAGCGCGGCATCCTGTTCCAGCCGCACCCGGCCTTCGCGGTCGACGCCCAGGGCCGCCACTACTACCACAGCGAGCACCCGATGCGCCCGGGCGAGCTCGGCGGCCGGCGCACGCCGCTCGAGTTCGAGCACCAGGGCACGCGCGAGCTGGTGGCCGAGGACTTCGTCTACGCGCTCAAGCGCCACGCCACGACGCGCGTGACGACGCCGATCTTCAGCACCTTCGCCGAGTACATCGTCGGCCTCGCCGAATACGGCAAGCTGATCAGGGCCGAGGACGCCAAGCTGCGCGCCGGGCTCGACCCGGCGAGCCTCGACCGGCCCTTCCTCGACTTCAGGCGCTGGCCGCTGGCCGGCGCCAGCGCACCGGAAAAGCACCTGCTGCGCATCCGCATCAAGGGCAAGTATCCGCAGTGGCGCTACTGGATGCAGATGACCTTCACCGCGCCCGTGCCCTGGGAGGCCGACGCGTTCTACGCGCAGCCGGGCATGGCCGCGGCCGGGCTGTCGCTCGACCGCTGGCCGGTCGGCACCGGCCCGTACATGATGACGGAGTTCGTACAGGACCGTCGTCACGTGATGACGCGCAACCCGAACTACCGCGGCGAGCCCTATCCCTGCGCAGGCCTGCCGGCGGACCGCGCCGCCGGCATGCTGGCCGACTGCGGCAAGCGCACGCCCTTCATCGAGCGCATCGTCTCCGTCGTCGAGCGCGAGGCGGTGCCGCTGCGCAACAAGTTCCGCCAGGGCTACTACGACATCGAGGTGTTCGAGCGCACCGACACCGGCATGGACTACCTGGTGGCGATGCAAGACAGCGACGAGGTGCGCCGCGAGTACCTGGCCAAGGGCTTCAGGCTGTCCAGGGGCACCGATGTCGGCAGCTACTTCATCGCCTTCAACATGCTCGACCCGACGCTGGGCGACGGCGACGGCGAACTGAGCGCCGAGCAGAAGGCGAGGAACCGCAAGCTGCGCCAGGCGATCAGCATCGCCATCGACTGGGAGGAGTACAGCCGCATCTTCCCGAAGAAGGCCGGCGTCACGGCGATGAGCCCGCTGCCGCCGGGCATCTTCGGCTCGCGCGAGGGCACACCCGAGGGCGTGGATCCGGTGACGCATGTCTGGAAGGACGGCCAGGCCGTGCGCCGGACGGTCGCCGACGCCAAGCGCCTGCTGGCCGAGGCCGGCTACCCCGACGGCCGCGACGCCAGGACCGGCCGGCCGCTGGTGCTGAACTACGATTTCTATGCCCAGGCCACGCCCGAGCGCAAGCCCGAGATCGACTGGGTGGTGCGACAGTTCGCCAAGATCGACATCCAGCTCGAAGTGCGCGCCACCGACAACAACCAGTTCCAGGACAAAGTGCGCAAGGGCAAGTACCAGGTGTTCTGGCTGGGCTGGCTCGCCGACTACCCGGATGCGGAGAACTTCCTGTTCCTGCTCTACAGCAAGACCGGCAAGACCAAGTACGACGGCGAGAACACCGCCAACTACGCCAACCCCGAATTCGATCGCCTGTTCCTCGAGATGAAGACGCTCGACGACGGCCCGGCCAAGCAGGCGCTGATCGACCAGATGGTGCGCATCGTGCAGGAGGATGCGCCGTGGACGATGGGCTTCTTCCCGTATTCCTCGGGGGCGGCGCAGCACTGGGTCTACAACTACAGACCCACGATCCTGATCCGCGACCAGGGCCGCTACCTGCGCCTGGACGCCGCCGAGCGCACGGCCGCGCTCGCGGCCTGGAACCGACCGCGGTGGTGGCCGATGCTGCTGCTGGCAGCCGGCGTGCTGGCGCTGGTCTGGTACGGCAGGCGCAGCTGGCGTCGGCGCGAGCGCACCAACGCGCGCGGCCAGGTCGTCGCCAGGCCGGCGCGCTGAACGGCGGACCGCCATGCTCGCCTACATCGTGCGGCGCATCGGCTACGGCGCGCTCATCCTGCTGGGCGTCAACCTGGCCACGTTCTTCCTCTTCTTCAGCGTCAACACGCCCGACGACATGGCGCGGCTGAACCTCGGCGGCAAGCGCGTCACGCAGGCGGCGATCGAGAAGTGGAAGGCCGAGCGCGGCTACGACAAGCCGCTCTACTACAACGCCGCGGCGCCGGGCGCCGGGGCCTTGCGCGACACCATCTTCTACGAGCGTTCGGTGTCGCTCTTCGCGCTCGACTTCGGCCGCGCCGACTCCGAATCGTCGGGCGACATCGGCCACGAGGTCGGCACGCGCATGGCGGTGAGCCTGCAGCTCGCGCTGCCCCTCTTCGTGCTGCAGGTGTTCGCCAGCACCGCGTTCGCGCTGCTGCTGGTGATGTTCCGCCGCACGCGGCTCGACTTCTGGGGCGTCGTCGCCTGCGTGACGATGCTGTCGATCTCGAGCCTCTTTTACATCATCGTCGGCCAGTACCTGTTCTCGCGCGTGATGCGGCTGGCGCCGATCTCGGGCTACGCGCCGGGGCTGGACGCGGCGAAGTTCCTCGTGCTGCCGATCGCGCTGTCGCTGCTGGCGCGCCTGGGCGGCGAGGCGCGCCTGTACCGCGCGATGTTCCTCGAGGAGATGTCCAAGGACTACGTGCGCACCGCGCGCGCCAAGGGCCTGGCCGAGCCGGTGGTGCTGGCGCGCCACGTGCTGCGCAACGCGCTCATCCCGATCATCACCTCGGCCGGCAGCTACCTGCCCTACGTCTTCCTGGGCAGCCTGGTGTTCGAGAGCTTCTTCGGCCTGCCCGGACTCGGCGCCTACGTCATCGAGGCCATCGGCAAGCAGGACTTCGCGATCGTGCGCACGATGGTCTTCCTCGGCTCGCTGCTGTACATCGCCACCTTCATCCTCATCGACATCGCCTACACCTGGGTCGACCCGCGCGTGCGGCTGGCCTGAGCATTGCCCGCCATGCCCAAGTTCGTGCTGCTGTGGACCGACGCCGTGATGTGGGCGCTGGCCGCGGCGCTGGTGGCCTACCTGCTGTACGTGCTGCGCAGTCCGGCGCGCAGCGCGAACTGGCGCCGCGTGTTCCGCGATCCGGCGGCGCTGGGCTCGAGCGTGCTGCTCGTTCTCTGTCTGGGCGTGACGCTGGCCGACAGCGTGCACTACCGCACGCTGCTGCCGCCGGCACCCGGCGCCCCCGATGCGGCGCCGGCCTACGACGTGCGCACGCGCTCGCTGCTCGACCACGCGCTGCGCCGGCTCGTCGACGCGCGCGAGGAGACCTACTCGCGGCCGCTCGCCTACCTCGGCTTCACGAAGGAATCGGTGCTGGTCGCCGGCGAGGTGCGCCGCCAGGCGCCGCGCCTGAAATTCGGCGGCGCGCATCTGCGCAACCCCGAGGCCGAGTGGGCCGGCGACCTGCTGCGCCGCGGCGCCCTGGGCTTGCTCGGCGGGCTGGCGGCGGCGCTGCTGGCCTGCGCGGCGCTGGCCGCGGTGCTCGCGCGCGCCCGCGGTGCCCGCTTCGGCGCGACGCTGCGCGCCATCGTGCGCCGCGAGGGCGACATACCCTGGCACGCCGGCGCCGCCACCGTGCTCGTGCTCGGCGCGCTGCTGGGCGCGGGCGGCGCGCTCGCCGGCCCCTATCACCTGTTCGGCACCGATCTCACCGGCAACGACGTGCTCTACCAGGCGATCAAGAGCATCCGCACCGCGTTCGTGATCGGCGGGCTGGCGACCGTGGCGACGCTGCCGCTGGCGGTGGTGCTGGGCATCATGGCCGGCTACTTCAAGGGCTGGGTCGACGAGCTCATCCAGTACGTCTACACGGTGCTGTCGTCGGTGCCCAACGTGCTGCTGATCGCCGCCTGCGTGCTGATGGTGCAGGTCTTCATCGACCAGCACGCCGACCTGTTCCAGACTGGCGCCGAACGCAGCGACCTCAAGCTCTTCTTGCTGTGCGCGGTGCTCGGCCTCACCGGCTGGGCCGGCCTGTGCCGGCTGCTGCGCGGCGAGACGCTCAAGCTGCGCGAGCTCGAGTACGTGCAGGCGGCCAGCGCCTTCGGCGTCGGCCACGCCCGCATCATGCTGCGCCACATCTTTCCGAACGTGGCGCACCTGATGCTGATCGTCACCGTGCTCGACTTCAGCGCGCTCATCCTGTACGAGGCGGTGCTGAGCTACGTCGGCGTCGGCGTCGATCCGTCGATGAACAGCTTCGGCGGCATGATCAACCTGGCGCGCAACGAGATGAGCCGCGACCCGATCGTCTGGTGGAGCTTCGCCGCCGCCTTCGGCTTCATGGTCACGCTGGTGCTGGCGGCCAACCTGTTTGCCGACGGCGTGCGCGACGCGTTCGACCCGCACGCGGGCGGCGCCAGGCCACGGCGGGCGGCGAGCGCGCCGCGCACCTGATCTCCTTGCGCAGCCGCGACGGAAGGACACACACCGTGCAGACACCCGACCGCGGCGCGCTCGACTTCGGCGCGGCGATGCGCGACCTCGACGCGACGACGCCGGGCCGCCGCGACGCGCGCAGCCGCCCCGCCGCCCGGATGACGCCGCCGTGATCACGATCGACGAGCTGACCGTCGAACTCGACGGCGAAGCCGCCGTCGTGCGCGCCATCGATGCGCTGCGCCTGACGATCGAACGCGGCGAGACCTTCGCGCTGGTCGGCGAGAGCGGGTGCGGCAAGAGCATGACGGCGCTGGCGCTGATGCGGCTGCTGCCCGAGAACGGCCGGATCACGGCCGGACGCATCGCGGTCGGCGACGAGGACGTGCTCGAGCTGCCCGAGGCGGCGATGCGCCACGTGCGCGGCGGCCGCGTCGGCATGATCTTCCAGGAGCCTGCCACCAGTCTCAATCCGGTGCTGAAGGTGGGCGCGCAGATCGTCGAGGCGATCGAGGCGCATACGCCCCTGCGCGGGGCGGCCGCGCGCGCCAAGGCGGTCGAGTGGCTGCGCCGCGTCGGCATCCCCGAGCCCGAGCGGCGCATCGACGACTACCCGTTCCGCATGAGCGGCGGCCAGAAGCAGCGCGTGATGATCGCCGGCGCACTGGCGGCCGAACCCGACTTCCTGGTGGCCGACGAGCCGACCACGGCGCTGGACGTGACGATCCAGGCCCAGATCCTCGAACTGCTGAAGGACCTGCAGCGCGAGCGCCGCATGGGTCTGCTGCTGATCACGCACGATCTGGCGGTGGTTTCGGGCATGGCGCAGCGCGTGGCGCTGATGTACGCGGGCCAGATCGTCGAGGTGGCGCCGGCCGACGAGTTCTTCGCCGCGCCCAGGCATCCGTACGCGCAGGCGCTGCTGCGCGCGCTGCCCGGCGCCGCGCGGCGCGACGCACCGCTCGAAGCCATCGCCGGCACCGTGCCGCCGCTCACGCAGCGCTTTGCGGGCTGCCGCTTCGCGCCGCGCTGCGCGCAGGTGATGCCGCATTGCCCGACGACGCCGCCCGAACTGAAGGCGCTCGACGGGCGCCGGCAAGTGCGCTGCCTGCTGTACGAGGCGGGGGCGAGGGCGGCGGCGTCGGCGGCGCCATCGGCCGCGTCGGCCGCGGCGGCGCCATCGGCCGCGCCGCCGGCGGTGCCGACCGCAACACCGACCCCAACACCGTCCACATCACCGTCCACATCACCGTCCACAACACCATTCGCAGCGTCACCCGCAACACCATCGGCAGCGATGCCCGCGGCTGCGGCTGCGGCTGCGGCCGCGAGCGTCACCGCTCCAGCCGCCACGGCGCCGCTGCTCGACGTGCAGTCGCTCGACGTGCGCTTCGCGCTGCGCAGCGGCCTGCTGCAGCGCGTTCACGGCTGGTTCGAAGCCGTGCGCGGGGCCAGCTTCCGCATCGAGGCGGGCCAGACGCTCGCCCTGGTGGGCGAGTCGGGTTGCGGCAAGACCACCACAGGCAAGGCGATCGTGCAACTGCTGCGCACGACCGCGGTGACCGGCGGCCGCGCGCTGCTGCAAGGGCGCGATGTCTTCACGCTGCACGGCGCCGAGCTGCTGGCGGCGCGGCGCGCCGTGCAGATCATCTTCCAGGACCCCTTCGCCTCGCTCAACCCGCGCCTGCGCGTGCTCGAGCTGCTCGAAGAAGGGCTGCTCGCGCTGCACCCCGAGCTCGATGCCGCGGCGAGGCGCGGGCGCATCGAGGAGCTCGCCGAGCGCGTCGGGCTGCGCCGCGACGCGCTCGAGCGCTTCCCGCACGAGTTCTCGGGCGGCCAGCGCCAGCGCATCGCGATCGCGCGCGCGCTCGCCGTGCGACCGCGCCTCATCGTCTGCGACGAGCCGACCTCGGCGCTCGACGTCTCGGTGCAGGCGCAGATCCTGAACCTGCTGCGCGAACTGCAGCGCGAGCTGGGCGTGAGCTATCTTTTCATCACGCACAACATCGGCGTCGTCGAGTACATCGCCGACCGCATCGCCGTGATGAACGCCGGGCGCATCGTCGAGCAGGGCGACTGCGCCGAGGTGCTCGAGCGGCCGCGCAACGAGTACACGCAGCGGCTGCTGGCTGCGGTGCCGCGGCTCGAGGTGGCGGTTCCCTGACGTTTGCACCAGTGTGCGCGCAGAGTTGTTCGATTACGCACCTGCGCGCGCGTCGGCATGCCGCTCATCTGCGCGTGTCGAGGCGTGGAGTCCGGGCCAGCACAGCCAATCCGACTGAGGTCGAGCAGCACTGCGCCGAACGACCGAGACCGGTGCTGGGCAGAGCAGCCCGCGCCCGATTCAAGCCCAGATGACTTCGAGCGCCTGCCTCGCCTCGGGCAGTGCGTCGTCGGCCAGTCTGCGGTCCATCGTGGCCAGCCGCCCTCCCTTCGCGCGAGCCAGCGCCAGCAGGTAGCTGTCGGTCACACGGGCATGACTGGACAGCAGCGCGGGCGCGAACAGTGTTGCGTCGGCGATGCTGATGTCATCCGGCCAGAAGCGGTGGCCGACCAAACTTCGAATGCCTGTCAACGACTGCAGCACAATGTACGGAGGGCCTGGCGAGTTCGCGTATCTCGGATGCCCGATGATGCGCACGAGACCGTTCTCGGTCAGCGGGCAGGTGGCGAACGACAGGTGCCCGACGCGGCCGAACCATTCATGCGCGGTGTCGTGCTGGATGTGCGCCGGATCGACAAGCGCGATCAGGACGTTGACGTCCAGCAAGAAGACGGTCACGGGAGTTCGTCGCGCAACTGATTGACCAGTTCGGGCGTTACCGCGGCCGCACCGCGGCGGCCGGGCAGCAGCGGCACGCCGTTGCGCGACGCCCCTTCTGCGCCGGCATTGCGCGCCAGAGTCTGGCGTGCGAGCGAGGAAATCACTTCGCCGATGCGTTTGCGATCGCGGTCGGCAAGATGCTTGGCCGCTGCGAGAACGTCGTCGTCGATGACCAGAGTCGTACGCATCCATTGCTCCTGATGCGAAGGCACTGCGCATCGTACATCACGCATCATCTACTTCGGCGCCATCGTCACGACGCCATCAGCACCAGGCGAGGTGGATCGACTGGAGGCTCGCAGCTCTCGGGCGGCCAGCGCCAGCGCATCGCGATCGCGCGCGCGCTCGCCGTGCGGCCGCGCCTGATCGTCTGCGACGAGCCGACCTCGGCGCTCGACGTCTCGGTGCAGGCGCAGATCCTGAACCTGCTGCGCGAGCTGCAGCGCGAGCTGGGCGTGAGCTACCTCTTCATCACGCACAACATCGGCGTCGTCGAGTACATCGCCGACCGCATCGCCGTGATGAACGCCGGGCGCATCGTCGAGCAGGGCGACTGCGCCGAGGTGCTCGAGCGGCCGCGCAACGCGTACACGCAGCGGCTGCTGGCTGCGGTGCCGCGCCTGCGTATGCCCTGAGCAAGCACCGTCGGCGCACTGGCCTCCAGCCCAGGGTGGCAATGGAAGCGGAGGTTGCCACCGGCGGACGGGGCGCCGTTCCCGGCCGATGATTCGATGTCGATCTGTTGCACAACACCAACAGTGCGGGTTAGTTCGACCTAGGGGTTAGCCCGTGGATCGACCCCGAATGCGGTTGTTGCGTCGCGCCGACGAGGGGCCTCAGGCCCGCGCGTAAGTCCTTGTCGGACATGAAGGCGCCGCTATCCGCACGGCTGCGCCGGAAGTCCCGCGCGCCGCCTCGGTGCGCCGCCGAGTGGCTCGTGCTAGCCGGTGCGGCGAAACCTCCGGTGACAATCCGAGCCACCCACGGGCGTGATGGCGCAAGCCGGCGCGGGATCGCGGTGATCTCGCATCGGTGGCTCGGCCCGTACCCGAAAACCGACTGAGAGGAAGGAACTCATGTTCAAGAAGACGCAGGTCATGTCCGCCGTGCTGGCGGTGGTGGGCGGCGCGATCGCACTGCCGGCGCTGGCGCAATCCGACCGCATCGAGGTCACGGGCTCGCGCATCCGTCAGATCGAGACCGAGACGGCGCAGCCGATCCTGCGCGTGTCGCAGGAAGACATCCAGAAGAGCGGACTGATCACGCTCGGCGACATCGTCAACACCTTGACGACGGCCGGCTCGCCGGCGTTCAGCAAGGGCGCGGTGCTGACGAGCAACCGCGAACAGGGCGGCCAGTACGCCGACATGCGCAACCTGGGCGCGCAGCGCGTGCTCGTGCTGGTGAACGGCAAGCGCTGGTCGCAGACGGTGGCCGGCTACACCGACATGTCGACCATCCCGTCGGCGCTGATCGAGCGCATCGAAATCCTGAAGGACGGCGCCTCGGCGATCTACGGCTCGGACGCCATCGCCGGCGTCGTCAACGTGATCCTCAAGAAATCGCTCACCGGCGGCCAGATCAACCTCTACGCCGGGCGCAACGAGAAGGGCGACGGCAAGGCGAGCGACTATTCGCTCGTCTACGGCGCCAACGGCGACAAGGCGTCGATGATGCTCGGCGTTACCTTCAACAAGGTCGACCCGGTGTGGGCGCGCACGCGCGAGATTACGAACTACACCTACGGCCCCGACCACAAGGACGGCAACCTCGGGACTTCGCCCTGGGGCCGCATCCGCCAGGTGAGCGCGACGGGCGGCGCCACCGGCTTCAACAACATCCTCAATCACACCGGCAGCTACGACGGTGTCGGGGTCGGCCAGGATTCGAGCAACCCTGCCAGCTACCACCCCTACGCCGGCGCCCTGGCCGACGTCTACAACGCCAGCCAGGACATGATGTACCTGATGGGCTCGCAGTTGTCGACCCTCTTTGCGAAGGGCACGCTGGAGCTGACGCCGAGCGTGCGGCTGTCGACCACCGCGATGTTCGCGTCGCGCAGCTCGACCCGTCAGATCGCGGGCTATCCCGTGAGCAGCACCTCGCAAGCCGGCTACCCCGTCTACATCGACAAGGACAACTACTACAACCCCTACGGCAACCGCGTCGCCGGTGCCGGCAACGGCAAGGACCTGTTCTTCTACCGCCGCACGATCGAGATCCCGCGCATCACCACCAACGACAACAGCACGACCCACCTCGACGCGAGCCTCGACGGCGACCTGGCGCTCGGCGCCACCAGCTGGAACTGGTCGGTCGGCGCCAACTACAGCAGCGTGCGCGGCACCGTCACGACCACCGGCAACCTCAACCTCATCAACCTGAAGAAGGCGCTCGGCCCCTCGTTCATGAGCGCGGCCGGCGTCGTCACCTGCGGTACCGCTGCGGCGCCGATCGGAGGCTGCGTGCCGTTCGACATCGTCGGCGGGCCCTCGGCCTCGACCGCCGCCGCGCTCGGCTACGTCAACTCGGTCGGCCAGGGAACCTACGGCAGCACCGTCAGCAGCCTCACGGCCGACATCACCGGCGAGGTGTTCAAGCTGCCTGCCGGCGCCGTCGGTCTGGCCGCCGGCTACGAGGAGCGCACGGTGCGCGGCTACGACCGGCCGGGCCAGTTCGAGCAGTCCGGCATGTCGACCGACCTGGCGGCCAACACCACCATCGGCAACTACAAGGCCAAGGAGATGTACGGCGAGGTGAGCGTGCCGATCCTCAAGGGCGTGCCCGGCGCCGAGTCGCTGAGCATCGACCTGGCAATGCGCCACTCCGACTACAGTACCTACGGCACGACCGACCGCAGCAAGTACAGCCTGCAGTACAAGCCGGTCAAGGACCTGCTGGTGCGCGGCACCGTGGCGCAGGGCTTCCGCGCGCCGACGCTGAACGACATCTCGGGCGGCGGCTCGCAGACGTTCGACAACTATCTCGATCCCTGCGACAGCGCCTTCGGCGAAGCGGCCAAGACCGCCGACGTTGCCGCACGCTGCGCCGCCGCCGGCGTGCCGGCCGGCTTCCGCCAGAAGAACCAGGCCGGCAACAACGTTCCGGCGGCCGGCGGCCAGACGCCGTTCCCGTTCCAGGCCGGTGCCGGCAACCCGACGCTCAAGCCCGAGACGGCCACGACGAAGACGCTCGGCTTCGTCTTCAGTCCCTCGTTCGCAAGCGGCCTGAACGTCTCGCTCGACTGGTGGAAGATCTCGATCTACAACCGCATCACCGCGGTGTCGGCCGCGTATATCCTGAACCAGTGCTACGTGCAGAACAACGCGCCTTTCTGCACGCTGTTCTCGCGTGACGCCACGGGCCAGATCAACAAGCTGGCGCGCGGCAACGCCAACCTGGGCGAGCTCAGCACCGAAGGCTACGACTTCGGCTTCAACTACGCCTTCCCGGCGACCAGCTTCGGCAAGTTCGGTCTGCGCAGCGAAACGACCTACCTCAGGAGCTATCGCATCAAGTCCACGACGACGGGCAACTGGACCGACTATGCGGCCGAGTACCCCTACTACCGCGTGAAGTCGAACCTCGGCATCGATTGGTCGATGGGCAGCTTCAGCGCCACGCTCGGCACGCGCTACTACGCGCGCTTCAAGTCGCAGTGCTGGGATACCAATGTCGAGTGCTCGAACCCGGGCGAGCAGGCCAGCTGGGGCAGCGACGTCGACTACAAGAGCGCGCGCATCTACAACGACCTGAGCGTCGGCTACAAGACGCCTTGGAAGGGCGAGTTGCGCGTCGGCGCCAACAACGTCTTCAACGTCAAGCCGCGCATCGTCTACGACGCCAACTCGGGTCTGGGAGGCAATTCCTCGACCTCGTCGGTGGATCCGGAACTGCCGCTCGATCGGTTCATCTACGTGCGCTACGTGCAGGCGTTCTGATCCTGCACCGGGCCGGGTTGCGCCCGGCCCGCCCTCCGGGCGGATCGCGCAAGGCGGCCGAGCCGCACCGGCCCGGGCGTTTTCGGGGTATCCGGGTGCGGCCCGGCTCCTGGCCCGGCCTGAAACAGGGCGGCATCGCGACCCGCGATGCTGCCGTTTTCCCTGTCCGCGTGCGGGCGACAACGCCCGGACGGCTCGCATGCGTCCCGTCTTGCGGCAATCCCAGGCGGCCGGGTCCAGACGCGCCCCGTGGCCAGGATGCGGCTGTTGCCCGCGCACGACGAATGCCCCCGCCATAGCGCTTTCCCGAGCCCATTGCGGGGCATTGCGGCCGTCACAATCGCGCACCACCGGGTCCGTCACGCCGAGCCGCGGGTTCGCGCCTGGATTCCGGATCGTTCTCTCAGCCTTCGAGGAGGTCTCTCATGTTGAAGCGGAGCAAAGTGGCACTGGCGGCAGCCGTCGTCGTCGCCGGCGGCGTCGGTGCCACGAGCGCATGGGCGCAGACGGAACAGCGCATCGAAATCACGGGCTCGCGCATCAAGACGCTGGCCAGCGAAGGCGCGAGCCCGGTGACAACGATCACCGCGCAGGAGATCAAGATCGACGGTCAGAAGAACGTCGAGAGCATCCTGAACAACCTGCCGCAGGTGTTCGCAGACCAGAACTCGACGGTCTCCAACGGCGCGTCCGGCACGGCGTCGGTGAACCTGCGCGGCCTGGGCTCGAGCCGTACGCTCGTGCTGGTCAACGGTCGCCGCATGCCGATGGGCAGCGCGATCGACACCTCGCCCGACCTGAACGAGATCCCCGCGGGCCTGATCCGACGGGTCGACGTACTCACCGGCGGTGCGTCGGCGGTGTACGGTTCGGACGCCGTGTCCGGCGTCGTCAACTTCATCCTCGACGACCGCTTCCAGGGCGTCGAAGTCGAACTCAACCACAGTTTCTACAACCACCGCCAGCAGAACGCGGCGGGCATCGGCTCGCTCGTCGCCGCGCGCGGCGCGCTGAACCCGAACGAGTTCAAGCTGCCCGGCAACAAGTCCTCCGACGGCAAGAGCACGAGTCTGAGCCTGCTGATGGGCTCCAACTTCGGCGACAGCGGCAACGCCACCTTGTACGTGAGCTACAAGAAGGACGACGCCTTGCTGCAGTCGGAGCGCGACTTCAGCTCCTGCGCCGTGGCCGCCGGTGCGGCCGGGTTCTCCTGCGGTGGTTCGGGCACGGCCGCGACCGGGCGCATCACCAACCTCGCCGACGGCAACGTCTGGACCACGGCCGACGCAGCCGGCAATGCACGCGCCTACAAGAGCACCGACGCCTACAACTACGGCCCGACCAACTACTACCAGCGGCCTTCCGAACGCTGGACGGGACGCGGCTCGCTGTCCTACGACATCACCAAGACGGCACGTGCCTACGCCAACCTCTCCTTCCACGACGACAACACGATCGCCCAGGTCGCGCCGGGCGGCATCTTCGGCAACATCGAGACCGTCCGCTATGACAACCCGCTGCTGACGCAAAGCTGGCGTACCGCGCTCGGCCTGGTCAACCCGGGCGACAGCACGGATGTCGTCGTCCAGCGGCGCAACGTCGAAGGCGGCGGCCGGCAATCGCAATACCGAAACACATCGTTCCGTACCGAGGCCGGCGTCAAGGGCGACATCGGCAATTGGTCGTACGACGTCTACGGGATTGCCGCGCGTGTCATCTACAGCCAGAGCCTCGAGAACTACTTCCTCGACCCGAAGATCGACAAGGCGTTCGACGTCGTCAACAACAACGGTACGGCGGTATGCGCATCGGCGCAGAGCGGCGCCGACCCGAACTGCGTGCCCTACAACGTGTGGAAGCTCGGCGGCGTGACGCCGGACCAACTCGCGTATCTGCAAACTCCTGGGCTGCAGAAGGGATCGACCTTCCTCGAGATGCTGGGCGCCACCGCCTCGGCCGATCTCGGTGACTATGGCGCGAAGCTGCCCTGGGCGAAGTCGGGCCTCGGCGTCTCCCTGGGTGTCGAGTCGCGCCGCGAGAAGCTCGACCTGACGGTGGATGACGCGTCGCTGACCGGTGCGCTGTCGGGTACGGGCGGCCCGACGCTGCCCCTGAGCGGCGGCTACGGCGTCAAGGAGGCGTTCGGTGAACTGCGCATCCCGATCGCCGATGGCGTGCCGGGCGCGAACGCGCTCGCCGCTTCGCTCACGGCGCGCAACTCCGACTACAGCACCGGCAAGCATGCCACCACCTATGGCCTGGGTCTCGAGTACGGCCCGATCAAGGAAGTCAAGCTGCGCTCGAGCGTGCAGCGTGCGATCCGTGCCCCGAACCTGATCGAGATGTTCCAGGCCCAGGGCAACAACCTCTTCGACCTGTCCAACGGCGACCCCTGCTCGGGGCCGGCCCCGGCACGCAGCCTGGCCGACTGCCAGCGCACCGGCGTGACGCCGGCGCAGTACGGCAAGATCCAGGACAGCCCCGCCAAGCAGTTCAACTATCTGCAAGGCGGCAATCCGGGTCTGGACCCCGAGACCGCGGACAGCCTGACCTTCGGTCTGGCGCTGGCGCCGATGAACAACCTGACGTTGACGTTCGATTACTTCGACATCAAGGTGAAGAAGGCCATCGGCAATCTGGATCCGACCGTCATCCTCGACAAGTGCCTCGACACCGGCGACGCGCTGTTCTGCAAGCTCGTGCAGCGTGACCGGCTCGGTACGCTCTGGCTGCTCCAGGAGGGGCGCATCGTCGCGACGAACCAGAACCTCGGCAGCCTGCGCACCACGGGCTGGGACTTCAGCGCCAGCTACATGCAGCGCCTGGGCAGCCTGGGTTCGCTCACGTTGAACTTCAGCGGCACGCAGTTGCAGAAGCTCATGACCGAGCCCATCCCGGGCGGCGGCTCCTACGATTGCGTCGGGCTGTACGGTTCGAGCAAGTGCGGCTCGCCGAACCCGAAGTGGCGTCACAAGCTGCGCGCCGTCTGGGCCACGCCCTGGGACTTCGACTTCGCTGCCACTTGGAGGCACCTCGACAAGGTGATGCAGCAGGAGACGAGCAGCCAGCCGATGCTCGCCGGCGCAAGCAATCCTGTCGAGCGCGAGCTATCGGCGCGCGACTACCTGGACCTGGCCGCCGTATGGCGCGCGACCAAGTCGCTCAGCATCATGGTCGGCATCAACAACGTGCTCGATCGCGATCCGCCCATCACCTCGCAGCAAGGGCCCAGCGTGTTCGGCAACGGCAACACGTTCCCGGGAACTTACGACGCGCTGGGGCGCAAGGTGTTCCTCACCGGCTCGTACAAGTTCTGAACCGGCCGGGCCGCATCGCTGCCGCCGGCGGCGCTGCGGTCGACGCAACTCGAGGGCGGGCGCCGGAAGGCGCCCGCCCTCTCTTGCGGATCCACGTGTCGTGGCGTGCTCGCGTTGCCGGCACCGGAACGGTTGTCCGGTTTGCGCCGGACGGCTATTCGACGCGACGCACGCGCGGCGAGCGGTTCGTCCCTTCGAACTCCATGTAGAAGGCCCCGAGCGCACCACGGCGAATCCGCACCTGACGCGTGCCTGCGCGCAAGAAGCCGGTGCTGTCGTCGCTCACCTGCCAGACATGGCCGTTGGCCAGGCGTATGCGGCTGCCGGCCTGCCAGCCTTCGATCGCATCGGACAAGGTCGACTCGATCGCTGCGGGCTCGTGCGCCGGCGCCATGCGCGGCAAGCCGAAGGCGGCAGCGGGGGCAGCCGGCGACAACGCAGCTGCCTCCCGGTCGTAGCAGGCCAGGCGCTGCGCATCGTCGGCCATCGCCCGGCAACGCAGCCAGTCGGCGTCGCTCGCCTCGGCAATGGGCAGCCATGTCGATGCCACCAGCGCCACCACGCCCGTGCGCGCAGCAGCGAGGCGCCAGGCCTCCTCTGGGATTCGAATTGCAGTCACTTGCCCTCCGGCCAGTCAGCGCGCGGCGCGAGCGATGCCGCCGTCGCGCCGGGGGAACTGCGCCGGCAGGGCGACCATCGCGGCCACGGGTCGTCTCATGCGCCGCGCCGCGAACGCGTCGATACGCAGGACGAGGTCGACGCCGGGGCGCCATCGCGCGGCGCATTCGCGCGCCATCGTTTCGGCGAACCGGCGCGCGTCGCTGACATGCAGATCGGCGGCTTCGGACCCCGCGGCCTGCGCCGGGAAGCGCAAGCGTTCGCTGGCGGGCCGCGGCCGCTCGATCGGCAGCTCGATGTCGCCGCCGTGCAACTCGGCGCTCTTGCGCGAGGCGAACGGCAACGCGCGAATCGGGCTCGCCAGCTCGGCCGTCACGCGGCAGACAGCCTCGCGGTCGTGGGCGCGCGGTTGCATCGGGGGAGTATAGGGGGCGGTGCGAATGCGCATCGCCTCTGCGCCCGCCGGCTGCGGTATGCCAGCCCGCTTGGCCGCAGGTTCTGCCTGCAAGGCGCGGCGACGTTCTGACCCGCTCGACCGAGGCAGAGGACATCGAACGACAACCGCCCCGGCGCCGCCGGGGCGCCCTTCTTTGTGCTCCCGGCACGATGTTGGCCGGATCCCGATGCTCGAGTCCCCCGGGTCCACGCTCCGGCCGATGAACGATTGCCGGAATCTTGTGGTGGTAGGATTGCCGCAGTGTTCCTACTTCATGGATGATTCTGAAGTTACCGTCATGTCCGACACAGCCGTCGTCAGCGAAAAGGGCCAGATCACCCTGCCCAAGCCCCTGCGTGAGCGGCTGGGCATACGCGCGGGTTCACGTCTGTCGCTGCAGATCACGCCCGAGGGAACGCTCAGCGTGCGGGTGCTCGAGAGCGGCTCGGGCTCGCTGTTCGGCTTGCTCGCCCGGCCCGGTGAAGCGCCGCGGTCGCTGCGGGAAATGGACGCCGCCGTGACGGAGGCCGTCAACGTGCGCGCGGGCGGTGGGCGCCGCGGGTGATCGCGGCCGACACCAACATCCTGGTGAGGCTGCTCGTCAACGACGACGCGGCGCAGGCCGGCAAGGCGCGCGCGCTGTTCGATGCCGCTGCCGAGCGCCGGGAATACATGTGGGTCTGCGACACGGTCCTGGTCGAGCTCGCCTGGACCTTGTCGCGCGCCTATGCGCGCCCGCGGGGCGATGTCGTGACAGCGCTGCGGGCCCTGTCCTCGAACGCCACGGTGGCGCTCGAGTCGCCGGCGGCCGTGTTGTCCGCCATCGAGGCCTACGAGCGCGGACCTGCCGACTTCGCCGACTGCCTCCTGTGCGCGAAGGCCGCTGCGGCCGGATGCGAGGGCGTGGCCACCTTCGACAAGGCGATGCGCACGCTCCCCGGCGTCGCCGTGCTCTGACGCGGCGCGCACGCGCGGCTCTGGCGGCGTCAGCGCCTCACTTCGGCGCCAGCCGGATCGCCCCGTCCAGCCGGATCACCTCGCCGTTGAGCATGTCGTTCTCGACGATGTGCACGGCGAGCTTGCCGTAGTCCTCGGGCGTACCCAGGCGGCTGGGGAAGGGCACGGCGGCGGCGAGCGACTCCTGCACCTCCTTGGGCATGCCGAACATCATCGGCGTGGCGAAGATGCCCGGGGCGATGGTCATGACGCGGATGCCGTTGCGCGCCAGGTCGCGCGCGATCGGCAGCGTCATGCCGACCACGCCGCCCTTGCTGGCGCTGTAGGCGGCCTGGCCGATCTGACCGTCGTAGGCGGCGACGCTGGCGGTGTTGATGCACACGCCGCGCTCGCCGGTGGCCTCGGGCGCGTTCCTGCACATCGCGTCGGCGGCCAGGCGGATCATGTTGAAGCTGCCGACGAGGTTGATGGCGACCACGCGCGCGAAGTCGGCCAGCTTGTGCGGGCCGTCCTTGCCCACCGTCTTCTGGCCGATGGCGATGCCGGCGCAGTTGACCAAGCCCATGAGCTTGCCCAGCGCGGTGGCGGCGCCGACCGCCGCCTGGCCGTCGGCTTCCTGCGTGACGTCGCACCGGACGAAGACCCCGCCGAGTGCCTTGGCGGCCGCCTCGCCCTTGTCGGCCTGCAGGTCGGCGATGACGATCCTGGCGCCCTTGGCGGCCAGCGCGCGCGCCGCGCCTTCGCCCAGGCCCGAGGCGCCGCCGGTGACGATGAAGACCTTGCCCGCGATGTCCATGTGTCGATTCCTCCTGGGGTGCCTGCAGCGCAGTGGATGGACGATTCAGCCGCCCAGCGCGGCCTGCGCGCGCGCGGCAATCTCCTCGACGCTGCCGGTGCCGTCGATGCGCACGTGGCGCGGCGCTGCCGCGTCGCCGCCGGCGCGCCAGCGCACGAAGTACTCCACCAGCGGCTGCGTCTGCGCATGGTAGACCTGCAGCCGCTTGCGCACGGTGTCCTCGCGGTCGTCGGCGCGCTGCACGAGCGGCTCGCCGGTGGCGTCGTCGCGGCCCTCGAGCCTGGGCGGGTTGTAGCGCACGTGGTAGGTGCGGCCCGACGCAAGGTGCACGCGCCGCCCGCCCATGCGCTCGACGATGGCCTCGTCGGGCACGTCGATCTCGAGCACGACGTCGATGCCGATGCCGGCCTTCTTCATCGCTTCGGCCTGCGGCAGCGTGCGCGGGAAGCCGTCGAACAGGAAGCCGCGCGCGCAGTCGGGCTGCGCCAGCCGCTCGGTGACGAGGGCGACGATGATGTCGTCGCCGACCAGGGCGCCGGCATCCATCACCTTCTTGGCTTCGAGTCCGAGCGCGCTGCCGGCCTTGACCGCGGCGCGCAGCATGTCGCCGGTGGAGATCTGCGGAATTCCGAAGCGCTGGCAGATGAAGCTCGCCTGGGTGCCCTTGCCGGCGCCCGGTGGACCCAGAAGGATCAGTTTCATCGCGTTCCTCGGTGGTGTTGTTGCACGCTCGCTGCGCCTGCGCGGCGCAGCGCCGGCGTCGGCAGACGGCCGCGGCGATTATCGCCTTGCACCCTGCGGCAAGCTGACGTGCATGCAGCGCAGCCGCCCACGCTCCCCCGGCTACGGCGTGCCGCCGGCGAAGAGCGCACGCACGCGCGCGAGGTCCTCGGGCGTGTCGACGCCGGGCCCGGGCGCGAAGGCGCTCAGCTCGACCGCGATGCGCTCGCCGTGCCAGAGCACGCGCAGCTGCTCGAGCGCCTCGGTGGTCTCGATCGCGGCGGTCGGCATGGCCGTGAAAGCACGCAGAAACGCGGCGCGGTAGCCGTACAGGCCGATGTGGCGCAGCGCCGGCGGCGCCGCCGGCAGCGCGCCGGAGCCGTCGCGCCAGCAGGGGATCGGCGCGCGCGAGAAGTACAGCGCGCGGCCGGCGGCGTCGAGCACCACCTTGACGACGTTCGGGTTGGCGAACTCGGCGGCGTCGGTTATGGCATGCGCCGCCGTGCTCATCACGCAGTCGGCGCGCTCGACGAGCAGTTCGGCGCAGCGGCGCACCAGCGCCGGGTCGACCAGCGGCTCGTCGCCCTGCACATTGACGACCAGATCCTCGCCGTCGAGCCCGAGCATCGCGCAGGCCTCGGCCAGGCGGTCGCTGCCGCTGGCGTGGTCGCGCCGCGTCAGCACCGCAGCCACGCCGTGCGCGGCACAGGCGGCCTCGATGCGCGCGTCGTCGCAGGCCACGACCACCCGCGCGGCGCCGCTCTGGGCAGCGCGCTCGGCCACGCGCACGACCATCGGCTTGCCGGCGATGTCGGCCAGCGGCTTGTCGGGCAGCCGCGTCGACGCCAGGCGTGCCGGAATCAGGACGCTGAAGTCCACGACCCTGCTGCCGCTCCGCCTGCGGGCGCATCGGCGAGGCTGCGCGCTTCGCTCTCGAGCATCACCGGGATGCCGTCGCGCACCGGGTAGGCGAGGCGGTCGGCGGGGCACTGCAGCTCGAGCGGACGCGCCTCGGCGTCGCGCACGAGTTCGAGCGGCCCCTTGCAGACCGGACAGACGAGCAGGGAGAGCAGTCGATGGTCGAGCGTCATGCGGCAGGCGGCGATGGGGGAGCGGGGCGCGCCGGCAGCCGATGCAGCAGCGCGGCGACGAGGGCGGGCGGCAGCGTCAAGTCTAGCGGCACCACCCACACGCGCGCGGCGCCGCCGGCATGCGGCGCGAGCTTGACGGCGTCCTTCTCGGTCGTGACGACATCGGTCGTACCCGCGGGCCAGGGGGGACGCTCGTAGCGCGCGTGATCGGGCATCGGCCAGGGCGTGCAGCGCAGGCCGGCGTCGGCGAGCGCGGCGAAGAACTTCGGCGGATCGCCAATGCCCGCCAGCGCCAGCAGCGGGCGCCCGGCGAGTGCGCCGAGCGGCTCACCCGCGCTCGCGCCGGTGCCGCCCTGGCCCTGCCGCCAGGCCGCGAACGCCAGCACGCGCGTGGCCTCGGCCGGCGTATGCGTTCCGGGCAGCGGTGTGCTGGCGCCGCGGCGCCCGGTGTACAGCACCAGCCACGGCGGCGGCACGGTGCCCGGCAGCGGCTCGCGCAGCGGCCCGGCGGGCAGCGCCAGGCCGTTGCCCGCGCCGCGGTCGTCGAACACGACGACGGCAGCGTCGTGCGCCAGCGCGTGGTGCTGCAGGCCGTCGTCGCAGACGATCAGGTCGACCTCCGGGTGGCGTGCGAGCAGCAGCCTCGCGGCCGCGGCGCGCTGCGCGCCCACCGCCAGCGGCGCGGCGCTGCGGCGCTGAATCAACAGCGGTTCGTCACCGATCTCGTCGGCGCTGCTCGCCGGCGTGGCCAGGCAGGGTGTGCGGCCTGCCGCCCGGCCGTAGCCGCGTGCGACGACGCCGGGCGACCAGCCCGCTGCGCGCAGCGCCTGCACGAGGGCGATCACGACCGGCGTCTTGCCGGCGCCGCCGACCACCAGGTTACCGACCACGACCACCGGCACCGGCAGGCGTGCCGGCCGGCGCAGATGACGCCACCAGGCGCGGTGCGCGGCGGCCAGCGCGAGGTACATCCAGGCGAGCGGCTGCAGCAGGCGTGCGCGCCAGCCCGGATGCGGCTGCCAGGCCATGCCGGCCCAGCGTTCGGCGCAGCGCCCCTGCCGGCGCCGCGAAGGAGATGAGCCCATGCCGGCGCGGCGCGCCTCAGCGCGCGCCGCCGGAGGTCTGCGCGGCGAAGGTGATGCGCGCCAGGCCGGCGCGCCGCGCCGCGTCGAGCACGTTCACAACCGCCTGGTGCGCCGCCATCGCGTCGGCCGAGACGATGACCATCGTGTCGGCGCGGCCGCCTGCGGCTGCTGCCAGCTCGGCACTGAGGCGCTCGACGCTGCGGCCGTCCACCGGCCTGCCGTTGAGCGCGTAGCGGCCGTCGCTGGCGACGGCGACGACGACGTCGCCGCGGCGCTCGCGCATCTTCTCGGCGTCGGCCGCCGGCAGCGTGATCTGCAGCTCGGTGAAGCGCGAGAAGGTGGTCGAGAGCATGAGGAAGATCAGGATCACCAGCAGCACGTCGATGAACGGGATCAGGTTGATCTCCGGCTCCTCGGGCTTGCGGCGGCTGAACCTCATGTCTGCACGGGGCGCTCAACCCCGCACGACGAAGCGCATAAGGTGCGGCAGCATGCGCTCGGCGGCGAGCTCGAGCGTGAGCTGGAACTCGTCGACCTTGCCGCGGAAGTAGCGGTAGAACATCAGCGCCGGGATCGCGATGATGAGGCCGAACGCGGTGTTGTACAGCGCCACCGAGATGCCATGCGCCAGCAGCTGCGGGTTGCTGCCGCTGCCCGGTGCCTGCGAGCCGAAGATCTCGATCATGCCGACGACGGTGCCGAACAGGCCCAGCAGCGGCGCCACCGCGGCGATGGTGCCCAGCGTGTTGAGGTAGCGCTCGAGCCGGTGCACCGCCGCGCGGCCCGCGCTTTCGAAAGCCTGGCGCAGCGCCGGCTCGGCGATGCGCGGCTCCTCGCCCACCGCACGCAGGCCGGCGGCGAGCACGTTGCCGAGTGCCGAGTTGTCGGCGAGCTTGGCGACGACGTCGGTCGGCGGCAGGCTGGTGCGCGTCAGGCCCATGACTTCGTCGAGCAGGGCACGCGGGGCGACCACGCGGTCGCGCAGCTGGAACAGCCGCTCGACGACCAGGGCCAGCGCGATCACGGAGCACAGGAGCAGGGGCCAGATCGGCCAACCGGCCGCTTGTATGATCGAAAGCAAGGCTTGAGTCGGGCCGGCCAAGGGGGCACGGCGTGGCGCGGGATTATGTCCGATGGGCAACGGCGCGGAACGCGTCCGATGCCTGCGGCCCGCGCTGGAGGGCGTCCTTGTGGACAAGGTTGTGGGCAAGTCGATGGACGCGTCCCGCATCCAGCGCCCAGGCCGGACGCCGCGCGCAGTGCCCGCGAATGAGGCACTCGAATTCGATGCGGAATCAACTACTTGCAACGATGACCCGACAGCATGAGGGGTCGCGGCGGATGATCGGGCTGGAACCGCCCGGTTGTGGAGTTCCTGCCCGGCCTCGGCACGCAGGCGTGCCGTGAACGCGCCGCGCAGTGGTCTCGCGCCGCGCCAGCCCTGGGGCGTTTCGGCGCTGCTGCTGGCCGCTGCCGATGTGCTCGCGGCGCGCTTCGGTGCACTGGCGGTGCGCGGCGAGTTGTCGGGCTTCACGCGCGCGGCGAGCGGGCATTGCTACTTCGCGCTCAGAGACGAAGGCGGGGCCGCCGCGCTTCTGCGCTGCGCGCTGTTTCGCCGCGCCGCCGCGCTGCTGGACTTCGCTCCGGCCGACGGCCAGAAGGTCGAGCTGCGCGGGCGCCTCGAGGTGTACGAGGCACGCGGCGAGCTGCAGCTCGTCGTCGAGTCCATGCAGCGCGTGGGTGCCGGCACGCTGTACGAGGAGTTCCTGCGTCTGCGCGCGCGCCTCGAGGCGCAGGGCCTGTTCGAGTCCGCCCGCAAGCGGCCGCTGCCGCGCTGGCCGGCAGCGCTGGGCATCGTCACCTCGCCGGCGGCCGCGGCGCTGCACGATGTGCTCGCGGCGCTGGCGCGGCGCGCGCCGCATCTGCGCCTGGTGGTGTATCCGACGCCGGTGCAGGGCGCCGAGGCGCCGCCGTCCATCGTGGCCGCGCTGCAAGGCGCCGGCGCGCGGCGTGAGGTCGATGCGCTGCTGCTGGTGCGCGGCGGCGGCTCGCTCGAGGACCTCTGGGCCTTCAACGACGAGCGCGTCGTGCGCGCCATCGTCGCCTCGCCGCTGCCGGTGGTGTGCGGCGTCGGCCACGAGACCGACGTGACGCTGGCCGACCTGGCGGCCGACCTGCGTGCGCCCACGCCCACCGCGGCGGCCGAGCTGGCGGCGCCATCGACGGCCGAGCTCCTCGCGCTGCTGGTCGCGCGCGAAGCGGCGATCGCGCACGGCGTCCAGCGCGCGATCGCCCAGCGCGCGCAGCGCCTGGACACGCTCGCGCTGCGCCTGGGCCGGCCGGCACGCGCGCTGCTCGCACAGCGCGAACGGCTGCACGCCATCGCGCAGCGCCTGGCGCGTGCGCTCACCCCGGCGCTGGCCGCACGCAGTCAGGTGCTGGCGCTGCGTGCCCTGCGCCTCGCGCATGCGGTCGACGCGACGCTGCAGCGCCGACGCGCCGCGCTGCAGGCGCTGGCCGCGCGGCTCGAGGCCGAGGATCCGGCGCGCGTGCTCGCGCGCGGCTATGCCTGGGTCGAGGGCGAGGACGGCCGGCCGGTGCCGGGCGCCGCCGCGCTTGCGCCCGGGCGCGAAGTGCGCGCCGTGTGGGCCGACGGCCAGGCGCGCGCCCAGGTGCTCGAGGTGCTGCCCCTGCCGCCGCATCGGCGCTAGCCGCTGCCTACAATGCGCCGCCTTCGAGAACCCCACGACCGAGAGGAATGCCATGGAACACACGCTGCCGCCGCTGCCCTACGCCATCGACGCGCTCGCCCCGCACTACAGCCGCGAGACGCTCGAGTACCACCACGGCAAGCATCACAACGCCTACGTGGTGAACCTGAACAACCTGCAAAAGGGCACCGAGTTCGAGCACCTCGCGCTCGAAGAGATCGTCCGCAAGTCCTCGGGCGGCATCTACAACAACGCCGCGCAGATCTGGAACCACAGCTTCTTCTGGAACTGCATGAAGCCGGCCGGCGGCGGCGAGCCCGCGGGAGCGCTGGCCGCGGCCATCGGCGCGAAGTGGGGCAGCTACGCTGCCTTCCGCGAGGCCTTCGTCAAGAGCGCCGTGGGCAACTTCGGTTCGGGCTGGACCTGGCTCGTGAAGAAGCCCGACGGCGCGCTCGACATCGTCAACACGGGCGCGGCCGGCACGCCGCTCACCACCGCCGACAAGGCGCTGCTGACGGTCGACGTTTGGGAGCACGCCTACTACATCGACTACCGCAACCTGCGCCAGAAGTTCGTCGAGACCTTCCTCGACAAGCTGGCGAACTGGGACTTCGCGGCGAAGAACTTCGCCTGAATGCCGGCGGCGCCGGCTTGCGGCGCCGTCATCGATTGCCGAACGGCGCGCCGCGCAGCCTGAAACCGGCGGCGATGCCGCGCCGGGCGAACCAGCCCTGCTTCATCTCGAGGGCCAGGCGCACCGGCTGCGCCGAGCAGTGCGACTGCTCCGATTGCGGCGCCATGTCGGCCAGGTTGACGATGGTGCCGTCGTCGGCGATGAAGGCGATGGTGATCGGCACCAGCGTGTTCTTCATCCAGAAGCAGCGCACGCCGGCCTCGTCGTTGACGAACAGCATGCCTTCGTTGCCGGGCATGTCGCGACGGAACATCATGCCGGTGGCCTGCTGCTCGGGCGTGCGCGCCACTTCGGCCTTGATGACGTGCATGCCGGCGATGATGTCGACGCCGGGCAGGCGCGGCTGAGGCCCGCTCTGCGCCGCTGCGGCCGCCGTGCCGGCAGCGAGCAGCAGCGCGGCACAGCGGGAGCGCGTGCCGCGGGGTTGGTGCGATCGGGTGCGGGAGCGGAACATGGTCTGTAGATTACCGGGCGGGCCGCAGCTGCAACGGCCGCCGCGACGACGCCGATGACAGCCGCCGCGATCGCAACTGCCGCCGCCACGACGCCCGCCGAGGCGCTGGCCGCCGTCGACGACCCCGTCGAGCAGGCGCGCTTCACGCGCTGGGTGCAGGGCGCGCAGGGCGAGCGGCTGGCGGAGTCCTCGCTGCAGCTCGGCGGCCTGCATTGTGCCGCCTGCGCCGGCATCATCGAGCAGGCGCTGGTCGCCGTGCCCGGCGTGCGTGGCGCCAGCGTGTCGGCCGCGGTGCAGCGCGCCAGCGTGCGCTGGGATCCGCAGCGCACGCAGGCCTCGGCGCTCATCGCAGCGGTGCGCGACGCCGGCTACGAGGCCGTGCCCGACGCCGCCGCGCCGGCGCGCGCACTCAGGCGCGCCGAGGCCCGTCAGGCGCTGTGGCGCCTGTTCGTGGCCGCCTTCTGCGCGATGCAGGTGATGATGCTGGCCACGCCCGGCTACGTCGCGCGCGCCGGTGAATTTGCGCCCGACCTGCGGCAACTGCTGAACTGGGGCAGCTGGCTGCTCACGCTGCCGGTGCTGGCCTTCTCGGCCGGGCCCTTCTTCGCCGGCGCCTGGCGCGCGGCGAAGATGCGCCGCATCGGCATGGACCTGCCGGTGGCGCTGGGCGTGGCCATCACCTTCGTCGCCGGAACCGGCGCGACCTTCGCACCGGACGGCCCGTTCGGGCACGAGGTGTACTTCGACTCGCTGACGATGTTCGTCGCCGTCTTGCTCGGCGCGCGTTATGTCGAAATGCGCGCGCGCCACCGCGCCGCCGAGGCGCTCGAGGCGAGCCTGGCGCGGCTGCCGCAGACCGCCTGGCGGGTCGGCGCCGACGGCAGCACCGAAGCGCTGGCGGTGCACCGTCTGGTGCCCGGAGACCGCGTGCGCGTGCCGGCCGGTGAGGCCTTCCCGGCCGACGGCACGCTGCTCGAGGGCTGCACGCGCGTCGACGAGTCGCTGCTGAGCGGTGAGTCGGCCCCGCGGGCCAAGGGCGCGGGTGCCGAGCTCGTCGCCGGCAGCCTGAACCTCGAGGCGCCGGTGCTCATGCGCGTCGAGCGCGTCGGCGCCGACACGCGCTTCGAGGCCATCGTCTCGATGATGCGCAGCGCGGCGACGCAGCGGCCGGCGCTGGCGCGCGCCGCCGACCGCTGGGCCGCGCCCTTCCTCGCGATCGTGATCGTGCTGGCCGGGGCCGCCGCCGTGGTGTGGAGCTTCATCGACGCGGCACAGGCGGTGCGCGTGGCGGTGTCGGTCCTGATCGTCACCTGCCCCTGTGCGCTGTCGCTGGCCGCGCCGGCCACCCTCGTCGCAGCCGCGCGCGGCTGGGCGGGACACGGCGTGCTGGTGCGGCGGCTCGATGCGATCGAAGCGCTGGCGCAGGTCGACCAGGTGTTCTTCGACAAGACCGGAACGCTCACCGTCGACCGCCTGCGTGTCGGCGCGATCCACAGCGTGGCCGACGCGCCGCTGCGCCTCGAGCCGCGCGAGGCGCTGGCCGCGGCCGCGGTCCTGGCGGCATGGTCGACGCATCCGGCGTCGCGCGCGATCGTGCACGCCGCCGCCGAGCAGCCTGGCGGGCCATCCGCTGCCGCGCCGGCGCTGCTGCCGCCGAGCGGGGTGTCCGCACCGGCGGTTCGGGAACTGCCGGGCAGGGGGCTTTCCTGCCGCGACGCCCAGGGACGCGCGTGGCGGCTCGGCGCGCCGGCCTGGGCCGGTGCGGGGGCGCCCGGCGACGCGCGCGTCGTGCTCGGCGTCGACGGGCATGCACTCGCAGGCTTCACGCTGCAAGAAGGCCTGCGCGAAGGCGCGGCCGAGACCGTGCGCGCGCTGCGCGCGGCGGGGCTGCGCGTGACGCTGCTGACGGGCGACGAGCGCAAGCGCGCCGACGAACTGGCCGCACGCCTGGGTATCGACGAAGTCGTCGCCGAGGCCACCCCTGCGACCAAGCTCGAGGCGCTGACGGCGGCGCAACGCGCCGGCAGGCGCGTGGCGATGATCGGCGACGGTGTGAACGACGCACCGGTGCTCGCGCGTGCCGATGTTTCCGTGGCGATGGGGCAGGGCGCGCTCGTCGCGCGCGCCCAGGCCGACGCGGTGATCGTGTCCGGCCGGCTCGACGCGCTCGCCGGCGCGCGCGCCGGCGCGCTGCGCGCTCTGCGCATCGTGCGTCAGAACCTGGCTTGGGCGGCCCTCTACAATGCCGTCTTCGTTCCGCTTGCGCTCGTCGGCTGGATGCCGCCGCTGGCCGCCGGACTGGGCATGGCCGGCAGTTCGCTGTGGGTGGTGCTCAACGCGATGCGGGCAGCTTCGCTGCCGGCCACTGCCGGTGCCGGGCACTGAAGGGCGGGAGCGCCGACCGGTCGATGGAGATCCTCTACCTGCTGATCCCACTGTCGGCGGTGCTCGTGCTCGTCATCGTGGCCATCTTCGGCTGGGCGCTGCATCGCGGACAGTTCGAGGATCTGGAGCAGGAGGGCGAACGCATCCTGCACGACGACGCCCGGGGAAATTGAGCGCACGCAAGCGTGGCGTCAGCGGCAGCGGAAGAATGCGCCGCTTTCGTAGAGAGAATCATTCGCGAGGAGCAAGCCGATGGCCCTGGAACACCGCAGTGCATCAGCCCAGCCGGAGGGGACCTACAGCGACACGGTGGTGCGCCTGTTCGCGCTGGCCGCCGTGCTGTGGGGAGTCGTCGGCATGCTGGTCGGCGTGATCATCGCGGCGCAGCTGGCCTGGCCCGAGCTGAACCTGGGCATTCCGTTCCTCAGCTACGGGCGCCTGCGCCCGCTGCACACCAACGCCGTGATCTTCGCCTTCGGCGGCTGCGCGCTCTTCGCCACCAGCTACCACGTCGTGCAGCGCACCTGCCAGACGCGGCTGTTCGCGCCCGGACTGGCGCTGTTCACCTTCGTCGGCTGGCAGATCGTCATCGTCGCCGCCGCGATCACCCTGCCGCTGGGCATGACCCAGGCCAAGGAATACGCCGAGCTCGAGTGGCCGATCGACATCCTGATCGCCATCGTCTGGGTGAGCTACGCGATCGTGTTCTTCGGCACCATCGGCCAGCGCAAGGTGCGCCACATCTACGTGGCCAACTGGTTCTTCGGCGCCTTCATCATCGCCATCGCGCTGCTGCACATCGTCAACAGCGCGGCGACGCCGGTGTCGCTGTGGCCGATGAAGTCGTACTCCGCCTACGCCGGGGTGCAGGACGCGATGGTGCAGTGGTGGTACGGCCACAACGCGGTGGGCTTCTTCCTCACCGCGGGCTTCCTCGGGATGATGTACTACT